>JAHEBQ010000038.1 GCA_024642205.1 Planctomycetaceae bacterium
TCACAACAAGGTCCTCGTCGACAGCGACGGCATCCGTAAAGTAAATCCTCATCGTTTCGAGATGCAGCTTCTGGATGGCATCTTGTATTTCACACCCGATCTTGCAGTCGGTTTTGTCGACCTGTCCCACGAGGCGTTTTGGATCCGAGGGCATTTTCCCGGAAGACCACTCATGCCTGGCGTTTTGATTTGCGAATGCGCGGCTCAACTTTCTTCCTATTTCGCGTTGACGAACAAGATGGTTGACGAAGGCTATGTCGGGCTGGGCGGACTGGAGAGAATTCGTTTTCGGGGACCGGTATCGCCGGGGGACCGTCTAACGGTGATGTTGCGAAAGGGAAAGGTCCGTCACAACGTATTGTTCACGGCGGAATTTCAGGGCTACGTCGACCGGACTTTGGTTGTCGATGGAGAGATCAAGGGCGTCGCATTGGGCAAGTAGTTGGTTCCGGTTACAGGAATCGCGAATCTGTGGTCAAGAATCTGTCAGGTTCGGCCGGTCCGGGATTTTCCTGCCCACATCGAATATTGGAAAGCTCGGGAAACGGGTTGCTACGCCAATGGACTTGCAGGCCGCGCAGATGGCCGCCCGGGAACAGCCGGCCATTAAGGCTGTGCGGCATCTTGCCAAACACAACCGGCCCAAGACCAACCAACGCCAAAACCGACTAACAGGTTTCTCATTTCAGGCGTCATGTCGCCGCGTTCACGCATCTGGTTAATGAGAATTGGCAGAGTCGACGAAACCGTATTGCCAAGATCTCGCAACAGGATCGGAACACGCTCCTCGTCGATTTCCATCACTTGCTGAAGTTGGCTGAGCATCTTATGGGTTGCTTGATGGAACAGGTAGAACCCCACATCTTGGCGGGTCATGTCGGCGTCGAGAAGGACCTGGTCCAACATGTCCGGAATCTGTCCGACGGTGAAATTGATCAGCGCGGGACCGTCCATATAAAGATCACTTTTCCAACGGCGCCGATGACGAGGTTCGATGGCGTCTTCGGAATTGCGAAAACCGCTTTGAGTCGCCAGCAGCGTATTGGCTCCTTTACCGTCAGTCCCAAACTTGAAGCCCCACATGGAGGGTTCATCATATGACTCGATCAGCGTGGCGGCCGCGCCATCGCCAAAAATCGTCCGTAAACTTCTATCCTGTTTGTCGATCAGCTTGGTATAGGTTTCGGCCGTAATAAACAGAATCCGTTTTGCAACGCCCGATCGAATCAGGCCATCGCACAGCGAAAGCCCGTAAACATATCCGCTGCAACCAAGATTGAAATCGAGTGCACCACAGGTTGTCGGGAGACCGAGCCGGTCCTGGATCAGGCATGCCGTTGTAGGTAGAGGGTAATCGGGAGTCTGAGTGCAGAACAGCAGAAAGTCGATCGTCGAGGGATCGATATCAAATTGGGCAAATAGCTTCTCCGCCGCTTTGACACCCAGATCCGAAGAACATTCATTCGGCGCTGCGATATGCCGGTTGTAAATGCCGGTTTTCGACGCAATCAAGTCCATATCCCATTTGGGATTATCGACCATTAAGTCTTCGTTCGATTCGATTCGTTCAGGTAAGTGAACGGCGATCGGCCCAACGGCTGCATATTTCACAGATTACCTTGATCCGGTGCTTAATCCGGCCTTGCGTTTTGTTTTTGTGGCGAGCATTGGCGAGTTTTGATTAAACAAAAAGTTACCAAATTTGAACTGGCACGCGAAGGCGTCTGAAAAAAGCTGGGATTCGGATTGATCGTTGGCGACGTCATTGATTCCTGGACGCATACGAAGGTCATGACCCGCCCGTCAACTTGATAGGGCTCACATTCCATCCAGACGATTGCGAACAAGGGAAAGCTGCTCCCTGGTGTTTCGGCTATCAGGATTCACCTTCCAATTTCAGGCTTAAATGTGTGATTCGTGCAATTCGCTCCGGCTTGGCAAGGTTGGCATCGGCTGACGACCGGGATAGGCCTGATCGTCCGGCGCCGAATTAATGGCAGGTGATTCACTGGCCAAGAATGCGTGTCAGGCATGCGCAGATAAACGTCGAGGTAGAATGCGAACAGTCAATGTAGGGGGCAGCTTCGTAAATCAGACGTTGTCCTGGCCCTGGCGACCCGATCCATGCCATGAACCCCTGGCAAGCGGCTCGTTTGGGATTTGCCTGCGAAAATGCAAAAGAAGCGGATTGAGCCAGGTTCATTTGGAATCAGTCCCGATCAGCCGAACAGGCTAGGCGGCCAGTGACCGCTTAGGAGACTTATGCTCTGCGAGTTTTTCGACCTCAAGGCGGGTCATCGACTGGAAGGGCTGGCCAGCACCGGGTTGGATCAGGACCAGCGACCCTGAATGAAGCATCCGTGGAAAATAGAACCAGGTCGCGTCCAGTGCCGCTTGGTCGTAGCCGGACGAGATGATGATCATATCCGTCCTCACGTGGGAATTGGCGATCCTTGAAATTGCCGATTGGAGATCACCAGGAACCAGCTGTATCTTTGCCTGGGTTGATTTCAGGCGTCGATGCATGTCGATCAGCTGGAGTTTTTTCTGCCCTTCCACACGAGCATCAAACTGGTCGACGCCGGTGTAACGGACATTTTGTGACGCGCCATATTTTGTGGCGACTCGGATCATCGCCTCACAGCGTGCGCCATCTTCCATTCCGAGCTCAATAAATGATCGGAACTTGTGTTTCCTGATCAGTTTGTAAATCGTGCGATCACAAACTGGTTGCGAAAAAAGGGTTAAGCGGAGGTATTGAAGCGAAGAAAGTGGTTTCACGGCATTCACCTGGCAATGGTTCTTGGTTCAGCCCCGAACAATCGGCGT
Source organism: Planctomycetaceae bacterium (assembly GCA_024642205.1). Classification (GTDB taxonomy): domain Bacteria; phylum Planctomycetota; class Planctomycetia; order Pirellulales; family Pirellulaceae; genus Mariniblastus. The sequence goes on from JAHEBQ010000038.1 coordinate 2,830, forward strand.
GTTTCTACTATTCGCAATCGACAGAACAACCCGACTTGCGTTGGTTTCGATGAGACAGGTGTTAGACATGTTGCCTCCGATAACCTTTCGACAGGCTGCCTAATGCGGAAAATCGTCAAACTCGGACGTGCGTTCTGATCGCTTTCCAACCCTCCGATAATTCAGACCCTTTTCAATTCTGCAAACGTATAGTTTCGCAGATCCAGGCCGGCCAAGGGACGCATTGATTGCCCATGGGTTTTGCCTTGAAAATTACTTGTGCGAAAGCAAGCGGCTTCGCAGGATCACCAGGACAAACAGTTCACTACGCCCAAGGGATTTTGGCGTTTCCCCTTGACCATGATGGTCGACTCGCGCGGCAAGCGCTACGATCGAGTCGTTGGCCATTTGCGTATTGAAAAAGAACATGTCATCGAAAATTGACAATGCCAGCCAGGAACGCCGGTTAAAATACGAGCAGTTTGAAAAACGACTGGTGATGTCGGCACAGGCGGTCACCAGCCTGTTGCCGGAACTTGAAATCGCAGCGCCGGCGATCACACAACAGCTCGTCGCGCTCGACCACGCTGCCACAACACAAGCGTCGGATATAGCTGCCGAGTATGGACTTGATGGAACGGGACAAACCGTTGCGGTGATCGATTCAGGAATCGCCTGGGACCACAATGCGTTGGGGTCCGGATATGGCGAAGGCCACAAGGTGGTCGGCGGTTGGGATTTTGCCGAAAACGATGACAACCCCTACGACGATGGTCCGGCGGGATATCACGGCTCCCATGTTGCAGGGATCATCGCAAGTACGGACAGTCAATATCGAGGTGTCAGTCCGGGTGTTGATCTGGTTGGACTTCGCGTTTTCGGAGACAACGGCGAAGGAGATTTGGCCTGGGTAGAACAAGCTCTTCAATGGGTTCACGATCACAAAGACGATTTTGCCAACCCGATTACAACCGTCAACCTTTCCATTGGGACCAATTGGAATGCTGAATCCAATCCGGATTGGGCCACGCTCGAGGACGAATTCGCCCAGCTCAAAGCAGACGGGCTGTTTATCAGCGTGGCGGCGGGCAATTCGTTTTTGACCTTCGGGCAGCCAGGATTAAGTTATCCAGCAGTTAGCCAGTACGTCGTGCCGGTGTCAAGCCATGGCGCCGACGGCAATCTCAGCGATTTTGCTCAACGGGACGAAAGCGTATTGGTTGCTCCGGGAGAGTCGGTTCGAAGTACGGTTCCCGACCATCTGTTCGGTGGTACGTCCGGAAACCAGTTTCTCGGCTCAACCGGAACCAGCATGGCGGCACCCTATGTTGCCGGAGCCAGTGCCGTCCTGCGTCAGGCCAACGAATTCATGGGCATCACCGACGTAACGCAAGATCTGCTTTACCAGCAGTTTCGTGAAACAGCGGATCAGATATTCGACTCGGTGACGGGCGCCTACTATTACCGAATCAACCTTGAAGCGGCACTTGCATCGGTCATTCAAGACCGCCATTCGGATATCGCTGAATCCGCAACCGACGCCGGCGTGCTCGGTGGGGGTGAGACGATTGAAGGCACCATCGGCAGAATCTCAGACGTCGATGCCTTTGAATTTACTGCACTCCATTCGGGTCAGTTGAAATTCAGTTTTGAAGTCACCGATAATCTGACGCCGCTTGTCGATTTTGCCGGAACACCAACGACGGCCAATGGTAATGAAATAACACTGGATGTGGTGGCCGGTCAACAATACAACTTCGCTGTTTCGACCGCCGACGGAACAGGACACTACAAAATTAACCTGACCATGAGCCGCTCTGCCAACGCAGGAAGCGGCGGCAACACCAACGGCATCTCGCAGGGAGATCTCGGCGAACCAGTCCGGTGGGGAGTGGTCGCTTCGAATCTGTTTGCCAATCAGGTTGTTGACGGGCAAGCGACGTTTGAGTTAACGACCATGCGTGATGGATTCCTGTCAATTGAGTCTTCGATCGGCGCAGGCGAGTCGTTAACGCTGGAGGTTTACGATAGCCAGTCTAATCTTGTGAAATCGACGACGGCTCAAAACGGCGAAATGCGGTTGGATGTCGTTGCGAACAAGGGCGAGACATTCATGGTCAAAGCAACCGGTCATTCGGCGTCAGCCGATTTCCAAGTGACCAACCTGGTTTCGCTTCGCTCCGGATTATTGACAGTTCACGGAACCAATCAACGTGACGCGGTCGCGATTTCGGCGGATGACGGAATTGATGTCGATATCAACGGCGTTGGCTACCATTTCGATCAGGCCACAGTCAACCAGGTCACTGTCATCGGGCACGAGGGAGTGGATTCGATCGAGTTGTCACTTGGAAATGACGATGACCGCGTCAATACCCGAACCGACGGTGTGTCCGCAAGGAACTCCCGTTTTTCTTTGGATGCGATTGAATTCCGATCGATCAGCGTCTCGGGAGGGGGCGGGTACGACACGGTTTCCATGGTGGGATCCAACGGAAGCGATTCGTTCGTCGCTGGAACCAGTCGCGGTGAGTACGTAACCACCCTCAACGGACTGGGGTTTTCCAGCCAGGCCACTGGGTTTGAACTGGTTCATGTCGTGTCCACCAATGGCGACAACGCAGCCAGCCTGACCGGTACTGACGGGCCTGACCGTTTCGTATCCCGGGGAGAACGCAGTTGGTTGAAGATGAGCGACACCATGGTGATGGTTGACGGTTTTGATTCAATCTCGGTCAATGGCGCCGGCGGAATGGACATGGCAAATCTGTTCGATTCTGCCGGGAACGACCGACTCGAGATGTCCCCGGGTGGGGCTACACTGATTACCGATTCGTACGTGATCAAAATCAAGGAAATTTCCCGGATCAACGCATTCTCAACAAGCGGAACGGACTCGGTGACGATGTACGACACGGCAAGCGATGAAGTGTTTGACCATCGCGAAGGAGTCAGTGTACTTACCGGCAACGGCTATACTTCATTCGCCGAAGGCTTCGCCGTGGTCGATGTCGTTTCGGTTGGCGGAAATGATATCGCACAGATTTTTGATACGTCCGGTAATGACACGTTCTACGGCGACGCAGGCGATACGCAAATGCAGGCTGGCAGTCTTTCCGTCACCACACGCGGTTTCAAACACGTCAACCTGATTGCCAGTAACGGTGGCCAGGACCGAGCCTTTCTGAGAGGGACCAGCGGCGACGATGTCGTGCTGGTTGAAACCGGTAGTACGCGGTTGACCATGTCCAACGGACGAACGAACCGAGTTGTCGGGGTTGAGACAGTCGAACTCGACACTCTCGCCGGCCTCGACCTGTCGTTCATTACTGGCAGTGGTGGACGCGAGCGGTTGGCCGCCAGTTATTCCCAGATCGAACTTGAAACGACTCTGCAGATGCTCCAGATGGTTAACGTCGAGCGGACACGGTTCGACGGCAACGGCGGTGGCGATGAAGTTTCATTTGAAGACCTGGGCGAACTGGACCTGCTGGAATCCGTTGGTAGTAAAGCGGTCGCCTATTTTCGCGACCACTGCGTGACAGCGAACGAATTTTCGGTCCTCGAAGCCAGCACTGTCGACGATGCGATGGCGCAGTACGATCTCGAGGCCGTCGATTATCTTTATATGCTTCGAGGTAACTGGTCGAGGAAATAGAATCGTTGGGGCGATTTCGATGGTGTGGGGGGTAGCGTCCCACGCCTTGTCGGTGCGATTCTCGGAATCGGGCCGAGCGAACCAGCCGAGGATCGACGGCGTGGTCAAGTGGGCCGGATCGCGCGGTTGTCCAACAACCTTTATCGACTTTTCCGCGGCACGTCTAACGCGGATGAACTCCGGCGCGACGAATTGATTCGACATGATAGTCGAACCAAATTGGCTTCAGCAACTCGATCATTTTTGCACGTTTGTGGGCCAGACCCTCAATTTCAATGTACGTGTGGTCGATTCCCAGCGATTGCAGATGTTGATGGAAATCGCGAACCGTCTGGATATGCCCTTCGTCCTGGGTTCCACACGCAATCTGGATTCGGACATTGGCCTGGATTCGATCCGCATTCTTTTTCGTCAATGCATAGACATCGTTGTTTTCCCAATCCGTGCGATTCTCTCCGAGTAACAGATCTTTGCGAAGTTCCGGCGCGGTAGCATCAAATGTCTCAATCAAATGCGGGACGTTACCAGCCTGGCAGAATAGGCTGCAGAACATCTCAGGGTACTTCATCGCCAATCGTGTCGATCCACGTCCACCCATTGAGAATCCTTCGATGCAGCGGCCTCGTCGATCCGCGATGGTACGATAATTCGAATCTACAAACGGAATGAATTCCTTGACGAAGACCGATTCAATCGGAAACCTGCCATCGGCGGAATCCTTGTAAAACGTACTGTGACCTCCATTGGGCAGTACCATGATCAATTCAGGCCAGCGTCCAGTCGTAATCCCTTCGTGCAGCAGAGCGATCGAGTCCATGCTGGTGAATTCATTTCCCCCGTTTCCATGTAGGTTGTAGATCACCGGATAGCGCTGGTCGGGTGAATTGGAATAACCGGGAGGTAGGTAGATGCAATAGCCAATGTCCTCGTCGACCAGGTCACTATGAAATTTCAAGTGCTGCGTATTTGGCGGTAGCAGCATCTGCGCCGGTTTCGGTTCGTTGACCCACACGATCGACGGCCTGGATGATGGCTTGACCAGGGGCTTGCTGTTTTTCGTCTGGGCAGGACAGTGAGATTGGCAAGTCAATATCAACAGTATGACACCGAAGGTGATGGTCAATGTGGTTCGTGACGTTTTCAAGAGGATCATGATCAGCCGATTCTGTTAATGGCGACGATGAAAATAACATTCGTATTGGATCTGTTAGATTAAGGTAATTCTTTTGCAAAGGAAATTTAAAATCTGGTTAACATGTTACTGCGAGTGAATTTTATTCATTGATCTGTACCTGAACCGCGTCGTTCCATCGTGGACGCACTCTGCCCGGTTGGGGTTTCATGTTCTGCCGGAACGCCCGGGTCGCATCACGGCCAGTTCGTAGGATTTTCGCATCGCGTTGACGATTGTGTACAATTCTCTGTCCAGGCTGAAATCCGGACGCCCCGGTCTTAGATCTCGCATCGGTAGCCGCTGGATGTGTTCGATTGATGTGTTGCGATTCGCCAATTCTCCATCCGTCGGGTTATTGAGTGTCTTTCGTTTCGTCAAACTGACGGTTGAAAACAGGCGCCGTCCCTGAAGTCCCGAATAGCCGGTTCATTTTGGTGGTTAACGAATCGATGGGATATTCAAAAACAGAAAATGACTCGACGGGAGTTTCAGCAAGAGAAATACATGACAAACCGAAAGCAATTGTCACGGCGGTGACATTCAGGCCAGTTGCAATGATCAGCAAGCTGTGACCATTTCCTTCCAAGGTGGGCCAATTGCGAAAGTTATTTTCCCGTCGCCCCCAGGGAAATACCAGTTCTTGGTAGCCGAGGAAAATCCCTCGTCGACTGTAGCAGGTCTGCGACCAGCTACGTGATTCGATCACCAGGCCATGCGGGTATTGTGAAGTCGGGGTCGAGCGACGGGAACGCTTGTTAACGTATCGGGACCGTAAATTTCATCAACCGGTGGCTCCTGGACCCACAGATTGTTGTCCCGGAATGGTTTACAATCAGCGCATGGATCAAGACCGCGCCAACGACGAATTTGCAACCACTCACTGGAGCCTTGTTTTATCGTCACGAGAATTTGATTCGGACGTTCGGCGGGATTCACTGGGTGAATTGTGCACTGCCTATTGGTATCCGTTGTTTGCGTACCTTCGTCGCAAGGGCCATTCTCCTGAGGAGGCCGCCGATTATGTGCAGGGCTTTTTTGTCGAGTTGATTGACAAGGATTTTCTCGCCTCGGTCGCCCCGGAAAAGGGGCGGTTCCGCTGGTTTTTGATGGCGGCAGTGAAACGATATGTCAATAAACAGGTGGAGAAGAAGAACGCTCAAAAACGTGGTGGCGGCCGGACGTTTTTTTCTCTCAATGTTGAGGATGCCGAACAACGGTATCAACTGGAACCGGTGGATGGCTGGTCGGCCGAAAAACTTTTTGAGCGCCGCTGGGCGTTGGCGGTTTTGCAGCAGGCGCTGGACCGGTTAGAAGAACAATATCTCCAAAAACGCAAGTTGGAACTTTATTTCGCCCTCCAACCGACGCTCTCGGGGATTCCGATGACGAATCAACAGTATTCCGAGATCGCCGACCGATTCGGGATAACCGAAGGAGCGGTCAGAGTTTCAGCGCTCCGGATGAGAGAAAAATACCGTGACGCAATTCGCGAGATCGTTTCGCAAACGGTTACTGAAACAGATTGCGTCGTCGATGAGCTCGATGAATTGTTGGCGGCGCTAAAAGGGTAGCGCTTTGTATCACCCATGAACCATTGAATGGCAGTTTTTTTACGGATTGACAGGCCTGGTGCCTGAACCGAGCGACGGCAGTATGAACAGTCGACCGAATATAGCATCCTTCGGCATTGCCCTATGCCTGGTATTGGGAGGGGCGGCATGTCCTTCCACTGCCCAGGATTCCCTGCAACGAAACTACGCTGATCAACTCCAACGCATAGCACCTAAGGAACCCGAATCCGCCTTGGCGGCGTTTGAATGGATGCCTGGGTTGCAGGTCCAGTTGATCGCAAGTGAACCGATGGTCATGGATCCGGTCGCACTCACGTATGATGAGCGGGGTCGGGCCTACGTCGTCGAAATGCGCGGATACAGCGAGCGGTCGGACCAACAGCTGGGGCGAATCAAACTGCTGGAGGATATTGATCAGGATGGCCAATTTGACAGGTCGACCGTCTTCGCGGATCAATTCCGGTGGCCAACCGCGGTTGTCTGTGCTTTCGGCGGGATCATGGTGGGTGATGCACCGGACATCATTTTCCTGAAAGACAGTAATGGTGATGGAATGGCGGATGTCCGGCAGGTCGTCATTACCGGTTTTGGAACCTCGAACGTTCAACAACTACCAAACAGTTTTCAATGGGGTATCGACAATCGAATTTACGGTGCCAGCGGAGGAAACGGGGGCGAATTGAAACACGTTCAAGTTCCCACAGGCCTGAATCTTGATCCTGCGTCATTCGATCCGGCTCGGGTGGTGTCCGTCACCGGTCGGGACTTCATGATCGAACCGAAGACATTTCAGCTTGTGGCGATGACCGGAGGTACCCAGTTTGGAATGACATTTGATCGATGGGGCGTTCGTTATGTTTGCTCCAACAGCGACCATTGTCAGCAGATCGTTTTGGAGGACCGTTATTCTGCCCGAAACCCGCAACAAAGGGTTGGTCGTTCAAGAGTCAGCATTGCGACTGACGGTCCGGCCGCCGAAGTGTTTCGAATCAGCCCGGTCGAACCGTGGCGTAAAGTCCGCACGCGATTGCGCGTTCAGGGGCTGGTGGGCGGGCCGGTCGAAGGGGGAGGCCGGGCAGCGGGGTATTTTACCAGTGCCTCCGGGCTGACCTGCTACGACGGAGATTTGCTGCCGCCGGAATTCGCCGGAAACCTGTTTGTCGGTGATGTCGGAAGCAATCTGGTTCATCGAAAAAAACTCATGGGCGAAGGCATTCAACGACAGGCGCTCCGGACAGAACTGAAGTCCGAGTTTCTGCGCTCAACGGACAACTGGTTTCGTCCGGTGCAAATGTCAAACGGGCCAGATGGTTCGCTGATTATTGTTGATATGTATCGCGAGACCATTGAGCATCCGGCAAGTCTTCCCCCGATTATCAAGCAGCATCTGGATCTCAACAGCGGAAATAAACGCGGGCGAATCTACCGGGTTGTGCCTGCGACTGGTGGTAGCCCGGAACGGCTGCTTCCGGGCGACGCGAGCTTTGAGCAACTCGTGCAAATGCTCTCCCATCCAAACGGTTGGCACCGCCGAACCGCGTCGCGGTTGTTGGTGGAAGGTCGATATTCTGAACCGGAAGCCAAGGCGGTAGTAAGGTTGATTCGCGACGCCGGTTTGAAGTCGCGCGAACCGGAAGCCCGGATTCGCGCAATGTACTTGCTTGCTGATTTGGATGCAGTGCGCGATGACGAATTAGTATCATTGCTTAAAGACGAGCACCCCCAAGTTCGAATTCACGCGGTGAAACAGGCTGAATCCCAACTTAACCGCGAACTCGAGGAAACGATCATTTCCATGGCCAAAGATCCGGACGTTCGCGTTCGATTTCAGATCGCCTTGTCCATGGGAGAATTTGATTCTGGGATCAGTCAGGCGATCGCTGATCTCGCCTTGAGCGATGGTCTGGATTTCTGGATGAAGACGGCTTTGGCGAATTCGGTACAATCGAATCGAATAGAAGCCATGCAGTGCCTGGTTCAACGCATTGTCTCGGTCCCTGTGGCTCGCGAGCGGTGCCGGCCGCTGTTGTTGGAATTGGCTGGTCAGTTGGCACGCGACGCAGAAGAGCGGGACTTGCCAGGTGTCGCCGACATTCTCATGCGATGGCCAGAGGGGCACGAGTTGTTGCTTGGAGAACTGGTTGCCGAGCTGGTACGAATGCCGAAGCAGCAGCTTCAGGTATTGCGATCTTTGCTGGAAACCGCCGGCTTGCCGCTGGATCAGTTAGCCGCCCACGCCGCCGCCAAAGCGAAGCTTGATTCACTCGACTCGTCGCTGGCCACCGATGACCGGGTTATTGCGATCAATTTGTTGTCGATGGAATCACCGGAATCGGTTGCCGACGTCGTAAACCAGCTCCTTGAAATAAGTCAGCCGCCTGAAATCAAGTTGTCGGCGATCAATTTGGCTGGTCAATTTGAAGCGGAGGATGTCGGTCAATCGCTGTTGGCAAGTCTCAATTCGCTCAACCCCGACCTCCGTGTAACCGCGCTGAATGCGGTGTTGGCTCGACAATCCTGGACGTTCAATTTGCTGCGCCAGATTGAGTCCGGAGAGCTCAGTCCGGTGCTTGTTGGTGCATCTGCTCGACAGCGTTTATTGCGACATCCGGATCCAACCATTGAAGTCGTCGCAAAACAGCTGTTTGGCGGCAATGTCAATCCAAATCGACTGGAATTGGTTGCGCGATATATGAAACAAATCGAAGACGTTGACGGGAATGTCGATCGAGGAAGAGAATTGTTTCGGAAGTCTTGCGTTTCATGCCATCGACTTGAAGAACGCGGAAATGAAATTGGTCCAAATCTGGCTGCATTTGCCAATCGTGGTACCGCGGCGATGGTCACAAATATTCTTGATCCGAATCGCGAAGTTGATCCTCGGTATCTTTCCTACCAGGTTCAACTGAACGACGGCCGCACGCTGATGGGCGTGCTTGCCAACGAAACGACAACGACCGTTGGACTCCAGAATAACGAGGGGAAGATTGAAACCATTCTGCGAAGTGAAATCGAAGTCATGCAAAGTACGACGTTATCCTTGATGCCGGAGAATTTTGAAAACGAGATTGGTCCCGAACGCATGGCGGATTTGATAGCCTATCTGTTGAGTCGGGTAGAATAGCGGTGCCCCAGGCGATCGAACCGGTTGGCGAACCCGAATTTCTTTCGGGTGAGGGCCAGGAATTTGACCTTCACCGCTGGCAACGAACACGAATCGTGAAACAGGAGTTGAAGCAAAAGATGACAACGAATCGAAGACGATTTTTGTCCGGCGCATTGGCCACGTCAGGGCTTGCCGCGATAAGTGGAGCATTTCCGGCTCAGCCGATTGTCCTGAATGCCGAACCGAGCCGTGGGGCAAAGTTTGTTGATGTTCATGTACACATTACACAGGAATGGAACGAACGGGGCGAGTTGACGGCAAGAAGCTTGATTCGATGGATGGATGCCGGCGAAATCGAGCAGGCCTGGGTATTGCCCTTGATTTCGCCCGAAGCCTGGTTCTATCCAATTACAACCGAGTTTGTGCTGGAACAAACCAGGCAATTTCGTGAGCGGCTGATTCCATTCTGCATCATTGATCCCCGGACGGATGTGTTTGGTGGTAGAAAACATTTTGTCGACCTGCTGGGGCGATACAAAGACGCTGGCGCGCGAGGATTTGGGGAACACAAATGGGGCGGAGCGGTTGACGATCCGAGGAACATCGAATTGATGCGGTCCTGTGCAGAAGTTGAATTGCCAGTGTTGTTTCACCTGGATAATATTCGCAATACCGACACTCCAGGACTTCCGGGACTCGAGAGACTTCTAAAAGCGGTGCCGGAGGTAACATTGATCGGACATGGTCCCGGCTGGTGGGCGTCGATCAGCGGAACTGTTTCGCAAGCGGATCTCGGTGGATATCCGACAGGCGATGTTGCTCCGGGGGGGGCACTCGACCGGTTGCTGGGCGAATACCCCAACCTGTTCGCGGATCTTTCGGCCGGAAGCGGTCACAATGCGATTCGCCGAGACCTGGAATTCGGTCATGCATTTCTTCAACGAAACGCGGATAAGATTTTGTTTGGGACCGACTACCTGGCGGAAAAACAGGAAGTCAAACAATTCGATTTACTGAGAGCAATGAAATTGCCCAATGACGTGCAAGACAAGATCTTTCGCGTTAACGCCAGAAAATTGATGGGCGATGTGTAACAATGGCGGAATGATCCATCTTGGCGTTTTCTGGCTCATCCATGAACGAGCAAGCCATTCCTTCCTGCGTTGACTGCCAGCGGTATCGTTATTCCTTGGAATTTGGAAGAGCGAACGCGACGAACGTATCGCTCGACTTGGTTCCCGGCTTTCCGCCGCCGCAAGCCGCGATGACGACGTATTGACGGCCCGCAACCATGTACGTTGAGGGAGTTGCATAACCACCGGCGGGAAGCTTTGATTCCCACAGGATTTTTCCGGACTGTTTGTCAAAGGCGCGGAACTTTTCGTCTTTGGATCCCCCGATAAAAACCAGACCACCGGCGGTTACGATCGAGCCACCAAAGTTTTCGGTTCCCGTTACAGGAATTCCGCGTTTGGTCAACTCAGCATACTCGCCCAAAGGAACCTGCCAGACCATTTCACCACGGTTCAAGTCGATCGCTGAAAGCAGCCCCCAAGGAGGCTTAATTGCGGGATATCCATCCTGGTCGCGGAACTTGATATAGCCCTCGATGCCAAACGGAAAACCCGGGTCGCCACCGGGCACCAATGTGATGATGTTGGGGATATTGTTTGAATTGACAAACAACATCGCAGTCTCCGGGTCAAAACAAGCACCCGACCAGGTTGCACCGCCATGAAATCCGGGCATCGCGATCGTTCCTTGCAAGCTTGGCGGATTAAATCCGCCACCGGGCCGGAGTTTTTTCAGTTGCGCAAGAACGTATTTCCGTGAATCCGCCGAAATGTCGGTGACGTCGTCTTCGTCGAATTCGAGCCTGGAAATTGGTGGCGGTTTGACCGGGACCGGTTGTGTCGGCCAAGACATTTCGCCGGCCACGTCGGATTGGATCGCGGGCACCTCCTGGACCTCAAATAATGGCTTGCCTGTTTCCCGATCAAACACAAACACAAAACCGGTTTTTGTGACCTGGACGGCAGCATCCACGCTTTTACCGTCATGAGTCAACGTGACCAGGTTGGGATAAACCGGAAGATCGTGGTCCCACAAATCGTGGTGGAGTGTCTGGAAATGCCAGATGCGTTTACCCGTTTTCGCGTCCAGGGCAATGGTGCAGTTGGCAAACAGGTTTTGGCCATGCCGATCCCCGCCAAAAAAATCAAACGCGGCGCTTCCCAGACCAGCAAAAACCAGACCCCGTTTTTCATCGACACTGAATCCGCCCCACGCATTGGCACCGCCCCGCTGGCGCCACGAATCGCCTTCCCATGTGTCGTTACCCAATTCGCCCGCGCGGGCAACGGTGTGAAATCGCCAAAGCTGTTGGCCGGTTCGAACGTCGAATCCACGGATGTCGCCCGGCGCCGCGGGACCAGGGCCTTCACCGCAGGAGAATCCGACGATCACGACGTTGCCGCAAATCGCGGGTGCCGACGTCGGACCGTAGGGCATCTGCGACAAGTCACGTTGAATGTCCTCGCGCAGGCTTTTGGTTCCCGCTTCGCCAAACTGAGGATCAAGAATGCCTGTCTTTGCGTCAATGGAAAACAGTTGGCCGTCCGATGTCCCGTGGAAAATCCTTCGTTGTCCGTCGGGGATTCCATCGGACCAATAGGCTGCGCCACGATTGACTCCGCCGGAAGCCAGCGGCCAGCGGGATTTGCCATTCCTGAATGGATCGAATGTCCAGACTTCATCTCCTGTTCGCGCATCCAGTGCACAAACGCGCAATCGATTGGTTGTGATGTACATCACACCATCAACGATCAGCGGCGTGCATTCACAGGTTTTGTCTCCTTCCTCGGTTCGATAAGTCCAGGCGACCTCAAGGTCTTGAACGTTTTGGCGATTGATCTGAGTCATCGCGGAATATCGCATGCAGCCGCGATCGTTGCCGATACTGATCCAGTTTTCGTTCTTGGTCGCGTCCTGGGCGCACGTCGATAACTGGAACGTGATCAGCCATATCGCCAGGCTGATTTGAGCTCGGTTCAGTTTTGCTGGCATTCGATCGATTCCTGTTACCGATGGTTGTTTAAAAATCCGACGACCCGGCGATCTGCCCCGTAGTCGCCCATGTCAGGCCGCTTACGCATCCAAAAACATGATACACTGGAAGTCGCTTCGGCAAATGTAAACCATGTTTACAAACGTTAACATCCTTTGATTTGAAATGGGAAGAACATGAAGAAGAAATTGACAATAACCGCTATCTGCCTGACAGTTTCCGTCGCCGGAAGTCTATTGGGCAATGATCCGGTCAACGAGAAGACGCTGGTCAAAACCGCTCCTGCCGTTGTCGCGCCTCATTGCCAGGTACCCTGTGGAATCTATGCCGACCAAATGCGATTTGAACAAATGTTGGAAGATACGGCCACGATTGCGAAAGCGATTGCCAGCATCAATGAGCTGGCCGCCGGTATGGCAGATGCTCCCCCGAACGGCAAAGCGATTAATCAGGTTACTCGCTGGGTATCCACAAAAGAAAACCACGCGACCCATACGCAACAAGTTATTGCGGATTACTTTTTGGCACAGCGCATCAAAGCGGACAGCAAAGAGTACGTTGGTCAATTGGCAACGTCGCATCGAGTCATTGTTGCCGCGATGAAGTGCAAACAGGACAGCGATCCCGCGACAGCCGAGGCCTTGAAAAAGGCAATTCTCGATCTATATCGCGCCTACGAAGGAAAAGAGCCGACATTCGAAAGTGCCAAATGATCTGCTTACAAGGATGCTGATGGCTCGTCTCACCGGCTTTTCCCGTCGGCATGGGAGAAGCCAGTAGCCGATCGGTAAGAGTTGGCTTCATGGCTGATTGTTCATTGAGGATCTTGCGGGTTGAAACATAGCCAAATTTCAATCCCGGTTTGCCATGCCACGGATTCCCAGCCAACAGGGTCGGTCAAAACAATCAGGAAATGGGGATGCAAAGCGTCGTTGGAAGCCCGCAGGGAAAAAAATCTTATTTATTGTAACCGCAGCCGCTTTTTCCGGATTCGTTGGTAGACGAAGCTAATTCCATCGAACTACGGCCCAAGCGACCATGAAATACAAAAACTGTCCACAATGCGGAACCTGTGTCATTGATGAACTTCCCGGTGGTCTGTGCCCGACCTGCCTAATGGTTGTGGCGCGAAAATCGCAGGAGGAAGTCGATCGAACACAGGCGGCTAGCGAAGGGTTTCGGACGCCGACGATCGCCGACATGGCAAGGCTTTTTCCTGAGCTGGAGATTCTCCAGTTTGTGGGGCGTGGCGGGATGGGTGCGGTCTATAAAGTCCGTCAGAAAAACCTCGATCGGATTGTGGCTCTGAAAGTTTTTCTTTGCCGCGCCGACGACCCGGAGTTCGCAGCCCGGTTTCAGCGTGAAGCCCGCGCACTGGCTCGGTTAAACCATCCGAACATCGTCACGGTTCATGATTTCGGTGTCCGGGAAGACGCACATTATCTGATCATGGAATACATCGATGGACTGAATCTGCGGCAGCTTGGCGCCGAACAGCGGCTTTCACCGGAGATGGCGTTGCAAATGGTTCCACAGCTTTGTGATGCGCTTCAGTACGCACACGACAATGGCGTCATCCACCGCGACATCAAACCTGAAAACTTGCTATTGGATACCAACGGCCGAATCAACATCGCCGATTTTGGCCTGGCAAAAATGACAGGCATTGAAAACAGTGGAACACTGACCCGCACGCAGCAGGTCATGGGGACACTCAATTACATGGCTCCCGAGCAGCGCGAGCGTCCAACGGAAGTGGATCACCGCGCCGACATTTATTCGTTGGGCGTTGTGATTTATGAATTGTTGACCGGCGAGCTTCCGCTCGGTCGTTTTCAACCCCCTTCCAACAAATCGCTGGTTAATTCAAGACTCGACGAAGTTGTCATGCGTGCGTTGGAGAAAGAGCCGGACCGACGCTATCAACAGGTCAGCGAATTCAAGTCCGGTTTCGAGTCGGTCGAGGATCACAACCCGGTTCATGTTCCCATGCCTCCGGTCAAGCAATTCTCGGTTGATCAACCGATCATTCCCCCCAGAGGAACACGGTGTTTGCTGTCGTTCCTGAGCGGGCGGGAGAAGAAAGGGAATTGGACTCCCGGCGATCCACAATTGGGGATCTCCATCATGGCCGGCATTTGTCTGGACTTGACCGAAGTCACGACGGCCCAGGTCAATTTGACACTGTTCACACTGATGGGAGCGGTGGAAGTCATCGTTCCCCACGGAGCGACAGTTGATCTGGATGGATTCATTCTGATGGGAGCGACGGTCGACAACGTCGTCAACGGTGCAATGCCCTGCAAGATGCACGTGCGAATCAAATCCTGGGGGGCAATGGGTGCCTGTGAGGTGCGTACTCCCACGCCGAAGGAAACCCACGTATCCAACGCTGTCAAAAAGCATCGGAATCGCGACACCGAATTGGGAAAAGGGCATCTGCATCGCGAGGTGCCCGAGCATGAAGTCACGATTGGCGGATCACTGGTGTTCCTTTACCAGATGTTTGCGATGTTGGTTTCGCTCGCGATCCCGGTGTTCTTTTTGTGTGCAGCGTTCGATATCCTGGAACAGGACCTGGCCAAAATGGCGGGAATCGTGTCAGCGATCGCAGCGGGATTCGTTTGGGCGAGTACGGATTACGTTCGAATTCTGGTTGGGGCCGGCCCGAAGGAGACCGACGAGGAATCGATTCACGCTTACGATTCGGCGACCAAAGCGGGAACGTTGGTCCGTTGGGTCGGACTGGCCCTGGGCTTCGCTTGTCCGATCCTGTTCGTGGTCGCTTCCTTTGACGGAGTTGATAACGAAAAAATGATCCGGTTCTCGGCGATTATCTGTGCAATTCTGTGTGGCGTTGTGTATTCCTGTGCGAATCAGCTGGAAGAATTTTTTTATGGCAAGGTGAGGCAATAGACGGGCTTGGCCGTTGCGTGCAGATCGTACGCGGTAGGTGCTGTCACAACATTGGCGGATTGAGGCTTCTGTGCCGAATCATCGATACGGAAAAAACAAGTCTCGGCGGGAGACTCGACCTTTCATGATCGAATGAAAGTCTCAAGTCTATGCAACCGAGCGTTTCGAGTCGCCGCCGTGAAGACAGAAGATGTCATCCCAGGCGTGGTCGAGTCGTTGGAAGGAATCCTCGGGCGATTCTGCGATCCAGCGGCCCTCAGAGTCGCACTGGCTGAGGCCCAGACGACTGAGTTTCGCCAAGGCGTCATCGATTTCGAAATCGACCTGCAGTGAAAACGATTTTGCCAGGTAGCGTTCTGCTGCCAGGTCCAGTTCCTGTTTCGTCCAGCCCCAACTCGGAGCCTGGTGCCACAACAGAAACCAGGCCAGGATGGCCTCGCGAAACTCCTGTTCTTCCGCCTCATCGAGCAAACGGCATAGGACTCCGGCGTTATTGTCGAGATTTTGAAAGTACAGACTGCGTGTCAGGTTCAGCTGATATTTGTCCTTCGTCCGAAGGTAACCGAGAAATGACTTGATTCCGTACCCCAGCGTGCCGGCCAGGATTCCAAGGAAAGAAAGCATTCCGGCAACCGTCGCCGTCGCCAGGAGTGCGATACCCTTGATGATCTTGACCAATGCCAACACCATACCGGAGAGGGTCGGCAGAATGATCTTGCCTTGGTCGAAACGGGTGATCTTCACTCGCGTCCCCGGAAGCAACATGTCCAAGTCCATCTTGGGAATGTTTTTGAACAGTTTCAGGTAAACTCGATTCGGATCGGCGGCTTGTTCAAGTTGATTGCCCTGTCGCAATTGAAAAACGACAACCAGTCGTTGATAGATCGGCACGTCCACCTGTTCCTCCCGATATCGATTTCGAAAACGCCGACGGGTCCGTGATCCAACGACGTCGCCGCGGGAATAGACTTCGAGCCTCTCGTATAGATCGAAGTCGACGTGCAAGTTGATTCCCCAATCGCTTGCGGCCCCGATTGCTGATTCTATGTGTTCGCGATCCAATCGTGTGAAATTTGCCCGTTCCAGCAATTCGATCGTATTGGCAAAAAAGTTCGACGCCGCCGCTTCCAGCGTCGTTGACGAGTCGACCCCCGATTGGTTGGTGACGGAGAATGTGTCTCGGTCGGGGTCCAATAGCGAATAGGCGTTTTTGAGATCTTCCATTCGCCGCTTGAATTCGAAGTGAAATGTGGCATCGAGAATGTTGCACAATTCAAGGAATCGAACCCGCCGCTGGCCACTCAGATGTTCCGCAAGACAATCCACCAAATCGGATTTTCGAATCGGAATGAAGTGCTCCTGGATGTTGACGCCAGCGCTTGGTCCATCGTCGGTTGTTGTCGGAACGGGTATGCTTGATGTCACGATTCCCTCGTGTTTTTTTGGCCGATTCGAAGGCGGATCGTACTGAAACGCGGCGGTTGACCCAAGATCAATCGTAGTTTGTCGGGAAAAAGCTGGAGCCGGGTAGTTCGGAAATACACGCGTTGGCTTCTGTGTCTAAGGAATATCCAGGGCATCCGAGCGGATCGCCGGCAGGAAACCAATCCGGCTTTGTGATCCGGAGAGCAGGGTCTGATGGCCGACGATTCGTGTTCGTGGAAATAGGGAGGATGGTCGAGAATTCTTCGGGTCTTTTGACAAAACAGGGTGGATTGAATCAACTTCGTTTCAACCAATCACAAGCCACGTCGAGAGTGAAGAATATTCTTGGATAAGAAAACCATAAATTTGAATTTTCAGAGGTGCGTCGACCGGCGGATGATGTCACACGGTGCTGGCATTTCGTTTACGCTTCCTGTTCTCAGCGCAAGACACCGGCGATTGCAGCGGACAGCGAACCCGGACGACCCAAGTGTTTTGTGGTGATGACACTGGGTTTCGGGCTGCACGCGGACAACTTGAATCCGGGACCAGCGGGACGCGATTAGAAACCAGTCGCGACCTCAAGCCGATTGACGATCTGCGAAACAAGTATACGGGTATCTCTGGCTCGTCGCATCCATGGGTAGCGACGGTCATCGCGCCGAAGCGAGTCTGAACACGGCCAACCCTGTGGGCAGTCCAGGTCGCTCAAAGAACTCCATTTCGATTGACCCGTGCATGGTCATGTGCCGGGGGGGACACACTCGATTCCGTCGCTGGTGTTGAGTAGTTGCGGCAGTGACAATCCGATTTTATATGGAAAACAACGCAATGATTCCAGCGCTTTTGTCGCTGCGGCAGTTGTTGGAACAACTGTTTGTGGACAACTCAAGGGCCGAGCCAGCGAAACAGGCAGTTCGCATAACAGAAGGCCGCAGCTTCATGGATCTGGTCACTGAAGATGCACGGCGTTCGCAGGCCGAATTGGAACATGCGACAAGGATCGGCTCGATCAATATTTTACCAGCGTTCGAGGTTTGGAAAAACGAATGGCCTCATCGGAACAAAGGGCTCGCGCACCAAGGCTCAAGGCGAATGCCGAAAAAACAATCGGCATTGGAAACTCGCAGGATTTAATCGGCCGGCAGCGACGGATGTGAGATGTGATTCGATTGGCCCTGGAAACGGACTCCACCCGTTTCATTGTGTATCACCTCGGTGGATGCAGGGTTGTCGTTCCGATTCCCGGCGTTGACGAAGGGTAATACGGTTCCAGTCACCACGGAATGGATGAAAACGAGCCGGAGCAGGTCGCGGTTGACCTGACTGCGGTTATCTCTGCCTGGACGGAATATTTTTTTTTGGGTTAAAGGGAGTGACCGACAACGGGAGCGGCCTGCTGGATCGGACTTCGGTATTGTTGACCAGCAATCGTGGTAACCGGTCCAATCTAAGTAACCAAGACATGCCAGTGATGTTGGCAGGTGGTGGTTTTCGCCATGGGCAACATCTGGCATTTGATCAAAACCGAAACTACGATTGCCCAACCTGTTTGTCAGTTTGATGTAGCCAATGGGTATGAAAGAGAGCAGGTTTGCCAGTGGTACGGGGACGATGGCCGGGCTGGAGATCGTTGCGTTGGCTTGATGAAAGTTACATCAACAGTGGTTAGCGCTGGCTTACGACCTCCTGTGATTGAATTCACATCATTGCATTTCGTCGATCACTCTCCGGATATCGATCGGGAGCACTTGCATTCCAGCTGGTTGAGTATTGGAGACTCGGCAACGGGCAGCGCTAGATCAGGAGTTCACATAACCATTGGTGACAAACCAATCCCAGGCGTCGCGCAATGCATCTTCGACGCTGCCGATCCGGTAGCCCAGTTCGCGTTTGGCTTTGTCGCTGTTGTAATAGTGAAACATCTGTCCCATCTGCGTCGCCGCCGAGTTGAGTTGTGTTTCCGACTGTCTGAGTTTTCCCACCAGGTCGCCCGATTTTCCGACCATCGTTGCCAACCAGTCGGGAAGCTTTCTTCGCGGTCCGCGCCGTTCCATGACATGGGCCATGATTCTCCAGAGATCGAGGTAGCTCATGTTTTCGCCCCCGAGAATGTAGCGCTGACCGGTTTGGCCATGCGCGATCGCCGAGATGATTCCGTCGGCAACATCGCGGACATCTGCAACACAGCAGCCGCCGGCAGGTGCAAACGGTACAGGGCTTTTTGCAATGGCCAACATCATCGCACCCGAAGATGGCTTCCAGTCGTAAGGCCCCACCATGAAACCCGGGTTCACGATGACGGCATCAAGTCCTCGAGAGACTTCCAGGATTACGGCCGATTCAGATTCGCGTTTTGACACGACGTAGGAACAGGCCGGTTTGGGGGGATCGAGTTTGGTCTCATCGCCCGGTTCTGATTCGCTGGCGGCCCCCAAGGCGTCAACCGAGCTGACGTGAATCATCCGAATGTGCCTGCGTCGGGCCGCCTCCGCGATCTTTGCCGTCGCGTCCACGTTGATTTTCCGACTGGCTTCGAGTTTGGACCAACCAAGCTGGATCATGGCAGCTGAGTGAATCACGACATCAACGCCGTCCAGCGCCATCGAGACATCGGATGCTTCATTCAAATCAATCAACATGGGTTCATGTTCGAGACCGTCTAATGCGGCCTGATTGGACGAGTGTCGCAAGGAAACCACGATTTCGTGCCCTTGATTCTGTAAGGCACGAACGAGGTTGTTGCCCAGAAATCCGGTTCCGCCTGTGATCAAGATTCGCATGGTTGGGGAAAGAGCCTGGTAACAGTGATGGAAGTGGATGAATTGCCGGGACGAAGAAATTTACGAAGGTTATTCGCCGATGATTCTGAATTAACCTTGAATCTTTGTTAACCCAGACTGTTGATTGGATCGACAAAGGAATAGATTATATCGGTTAATTTTAGCAGGCCTGTTTTGAAAATTCGTAATGACCTCAAATTCGATCTCGATTGAGCAAGTAGCAACAAAAGCCCAGCAAAAAAAATTTATCCAGTTTGCCTGGGAGCTCTACTCAGGCGATCCCAACTGGATTCCGCCATTGCTCATGAACATTCGTGAATTGCTGAATTACAAGCAGCATCCCTTCTATGACCATGCCGAAATCCAGACGTTTCTGGCCATTCGTGGTGGTAAAGTCGTTGGTCGAATCGCCTCGATCATCGACCGGGCGCATAATTTGTATCACAAAGAAGAGCTTGGGATGTTCGGTTTTTTTGAGTCCATCGATGATCAGGACGTCGCTAACGCGCTGTTTGACGCCGCCAGGCAGTGGTTTGCCGAACGGAACATTTTCCGCATGCGGGGTCCGGCAAACCCGTCCCAGAACTACGAATGGGGTTTGCTCGTCGAAGGATTTCACTCGCCTCCAACGTTTATGATGACTTACAACAAACCATATTTCGGAAAACTCGTTGAGTCTTACGGATTTGTGAAATCACAGGACATGTACGCTTACCTGGCCCATGTCGACATGCTTAAGGAGCTTGATCCAAAATTGATGTTCATCGCGGAAGAAGCACGGAAACGTTTTCACGTTGACGTGCGGCCGATTGACAAAAAGAACTTCGCCAGGGACATCGTCAGTTTTCTCAAGATTTACAATGCGGCACTACCGGGGCAATGGGGGTTTACCCCGATGTCGGAAGGCGAACTCAAGGCCACGGCGGCCGGTTTGAAGCATTTGATTGTCGCCGAAATGACAACGATTGCCGAAGTCGAAGGGCGACCTGTCGGCGTTGTGTTTGGTCTGCTCGACTACAATCCGATTATCAAAAAAATCAATGGGCGACTTTTTCCATTTGGGTTTTTGAGGCTTTTGATGGGGCGAAAAAAGATCACGAAAATTCGCTTGATCAGCACCAACGTGATTCCGGAATACCAACGCTGGGGGTTGGGTTTGGTTCTGATGAACCGGCTATTGCCTGACGCCTTGAAGTGGGGTGTCCGGGAGGCCGAATTTTCGTGGGTTCTTGAATCGAACAAGCTTTCTCGCGGCACATTGGAACGAGGTGGGTCGAAACGGGACAAGACCTATCGAATATACGACTATGAACCGCAATAATTGAGGTTTGCTGACCGAGGAGCATGGCTCTCGGGATTTTCCCTTTGGTCCGCCAACCGGTCGCCGTCCGTTACACTGAGTCGTAACGGCGACTTGATTCATGGCGATTTTTCAACCTTTGTAACGTGTTTTAATTGCGTAAGCTCTGAATGAATTCCAGTCGCGAAGTTGTAATTACTGGCCTCGGTGTCGTTTCATCGATTGGGATTGGCTGCGAGTCGTTCTGGCATTCGTTGTTGGAGGGCAAAAGCGGGGTCGCGGTTCGTGAAGAATTTGCCGGTACCGAATTGCCTTATCGAATCGCTGCCCCCGTTAACGGCTTTGATCCAAAACAGTACGTCAAGCCGCGGAAGGCGATCAAGATTATGTGCCCTCCTATCCAATTCGGATGTGCCGCAGCGGCGATGGCGTTTGAGCATGCTGGACTGGATCGTGAAACCATCTCTCCGGATCGAATCGGGACGGTATTTGGAACTGAGACATTTTTTGCCGACCCGAGCGAAGTCGCGGATGTTTTCCAAAAATGCACGGTCGATCGCGATTATCAACATGATCGGTGGGGTGAGTTCGCGATGCGGGAAATTCAACCTCTTTGGATGCTGAAGTACCTGCCCAATATGGCGGCTTCCCACATTTCGATCGCGCTGGACGCCCGGGGACCCAGCAATTCAATTTGCCAGGGGGAAGTCTCGGGTCTGTTGGCGTTGATCGAGGCCGCCGATCTGATCCGCCGAGGTGTGGTCGACGTCGTTTTGGCGGGAGGTACCGGTTCGCAAATGGCGTTGACGTCGATGCTTTACCGCGGCACGGACCTGCTGAGCAAACGAATCCATGAACCGGAAAAAGCGTCCCGACCATTCGACGAGGCGCGGGATGGGATGGTCGTCGGCGAGGGTGCTGGTGCATTGGTTTTGGAGTCGGCCGAACACGCCGCGGCACGCGGTGCGACGCAGCTGGCGACGTTGGCTGGCTGGTCGAGATCGTTTCAAAATCCAACCAGTCCAGATTTCAGCGATGCGATCAAACACAACTTTGAGACGGCCCTGGGGCTTGCCGGAAAGTCGTCCAACGAGATTAGCCTCGTTAATGCCAACGCGTCTGGCAGCATTCATGGTGATTGGGTCGAAGCCCAGGCGATTTATTCAGTTTTTGGAAATGAGATTCCGGTTGTTGCCCATAAGAGCAACTTTGGAAATATCGGGCCTGGGACGTCCATTGTTGAACTCATCGGAGCCGTGCTGTCCCACCAGCAGGCGGTTTGTCCCCCTACGATTAACTGTGAATCGACCGATTCGACCTGCCAAATCAATGTCGTCAAGCACCGGTCGGCGATTGGACGCACCGGGATCCTGAAATCCAGTTTTTCCGCAACTGGCCAAATCGGCTCTGTTGTCCTGGTTTGAACCTGGCCGCAAGAGGCTGTTTTCAATCAAATCGGAAATCTTCTGCTTTGACAGTCTCTCCGCATGCGCTCGACTCGCTGTATTCCCAGTCTTTTAACCGGCACGATGGTCGTACCAGATACGCGAATCAGGTGGCGCGAATCAGGTGGGACAGGCATTGTATCAACTCGTCCTACGAGTCGATGGATGCGGAGGGCCAAAACGGCTTTCGATCGGGACTTGGGATGGCCGTTCGATATGCTGCGCCTGGACCGGCAAGCTAAATCGCGTTCGAATACGATGAGGTTTTTTGATTGTATGGCAGGCAATACTACGTAATCAGCATCGCGTCGCCATAGCTGAAAAACCGGTACTTTTCCTGGATCGCTTCATCGTACGCGCGCTTCATTAACTCATCCCCGCCAAATGTGCGAATCATGACCAACAATGTGCTGCGGGGAAGGTGAAAATTCGTCAGCAAGCCATCAATGGTTTTGAACTGGTAGGGTGGCCGGATAAACAAATCCGTTTCTCCGCTCCAGGCTTTCAATTCGCCTTCCGCCCCCGCCGTTTCGAGCACACGAACACTTGTTGTCCCGACAGCAATGATTCGTCCTCCCCGATCTCGCGTCTGGTTAATCAGGTTGACCGATTTCTCAGAAATGGAACCTCGCTCGAAATGCATTTGGTGAGCGGACAAATCATCAACGGTGACAGGGCGAAAAGTGCCGATTCCCACGTGTAATGTAACCTGGGCGATTTGGACTCCCGCGTCAATGATACGGTTGAGTAGCCGTTTCGTTAAATGCAAGCCCGCGGTTGGCGCAGCCACGGCCCCGGACTCTTTTGCGAACACGGTTTGATAATTCACGAGATCCGAATCGACCATGTGGCCACCGCGAATGTAGTTGGGAAGCGGTACTCGCCCAACGATTTCAAGAATCTCCTCCGTTGTGCCTTTGGCGTCCGGCTTGACGACCCACGAACCATCCTCCAGTCGGGCAATCAATTCAAGCGACATGCGTTCCGTACCGTGGCGATCTTGCAGCGTGATCTTTTCACCCGGCTGTGCTTTTCCCCGTGTCTTGCACAGTATGCGCCAGTTGCCGCCTTGATCGGCCTCGAGAAACAGACCCTGCCACCTCCCGCGAGTCCGCGATCGGTGGCCCTCAAGTTTGGCCGGAATGACTTTCGTATTGTTTAAAACCAGGCAGTCTCCATCCCGCAGTAATTGATCCAGGTCTCGGATGTAGCAGTGATCGATCGTCGCCGCACCGCGATCGATCGTCATCAACCGCGCGTCTTCGCGATTTGACAATGGATGTTGCGCGATCAACTCTTTGGGGAGTGTGTAATCGTAACAATCAGCTGATTGATAACGACTCGTATTCGATCCGTATTTGGTCATTGGTTAGCTTTGCGATCGATCGGGCCCGATTGGATTTGAAGTTGTAAGCTGTTTTTAGTCTGGGCAGTAGGGCAACCCCGGCAACCCCAAACTCCGTGCCCGTTTCCAGACGCCCCCGGCCCGCGAAACGATTTTCCCGAACAAGCTACGTTTGAGTGACTCGCTGGATTTGCGCTCACTCATGGGGTTTCCCTATAGGTTCGCAGATTCTCCGGATTGCCGCACGGGTACGATCAGCAATCGTGAAAGCCTGTTCAAGAGAAAACGTCGCGAGAGCATCATGTCTTCGTTGATGACTAAAGCAATTCCCGAGGGGGTTGATTTTCGGAGGATCGTAGCTTCAGGGACGGAATTCGATTGAAAATCCCTGGCCAATTACTGGCAACAAGCAAAACAAACCGAAAATGCAACGGATTTCGTGTTTGGAGTGAGAGTGGGAATTTAGTGGCGGGAAATACAAAAAAATTTTGGTTTTTTGAACTTCAAAAACTCAATGAAAATCGCACTTTATTCGGTTTTTCCCGGATTTTCGTACGATTTCTCCAGCATTGACCCAAGATTCGAAATCATTATCTTGGGAGGCCAGTGGGAGGAAATGGTAATCGGTGGGATCGCAGACAGTTCACTCGACGGTCCTCAAACACGCTCACCAACCCAATTCAAGGTAAACCGTGGTTTTTACTGGCACTTACCAACGATCGCTTGACGGAAAGCTCAGGGTCCTGCTCCCCAAGCGACTGCGTTCCGGGGGGCTGGGGCTGGATTTGGAAAAGGGGGCGAACCTGTTCCTGACGCCAGGAACCGACCATTGTTTGGAGCTGCATACCACCGAATCGCTTAACGAGCTTGCGCGGCGAGCGAATCAGTCACCCGCCGGATCAAAGAGCATTCGTTCCTTTTCGAGACTTTTCTATGCACGAGCGCAGCATTGTGAGGTGGACAGCCAGGGCCGGATTCGAATTCCACAGGAATTGGCACGCCTTGCTGATTTGTCAAAAGAAGTCGTATTCATTGGAGTTGGATTCCACTGGGAACTTTGGAATCTCGAACTATGGGAAGCATATTTGAAAGAAAATGACGCCGCTTTTGATCAAATCGCGGAGAGAACCTTTGATGGCTCTTTGGGATTCGTGGCTCATTCATCGGGGGTGCCGGTATTGCCACGCGAAAACGAATCAAGTCAACCAGCAACGACGGAACGACCAATGATGTCGATCCAACCGAAATCAAAACCAAAATAGAAAATCGAGGAATTCTTGACCAAGGAGATCCGTAATTTTCGTCGAGAAAGCGTGTGATATTTCCAGGGAATGGAAACAACAAGACGTCCTTTGTTTTGCTGCATCGCAGATGCAATGTCATGTCTGGCCACAGGATGACATTTGTTTGCGATAGCCCGTTCATGATGAACAGGTGGCAAACGAGCCGCTTCCGCGGTTCATCAGACGGCCCGAGGCACGGATGCCTCGGGCCGTTTGTTTTGTTGCCACTCGCCGCTGTTGCCGGACTCAGCCTGAGTCGAATGTGCGCGATTCAATCGGCATCATTCCGGTTAGGCCGATCTTCGGGAAATCTTGATCAGGTCGGGCGAGTTGAAATTAACCAGGTCGCGGACCTGGTAATTCGTACGATGCTCGCTGGTGTAATAAATTCGGGCACAGACTTCTCCAATCAAACCGAGGCTGAAGAACTGCACGCTCAAGATCGTGGCCAGGATACCCAGCAAGAGAAACGGGTTGCCGGTCATATCGGTCCCGGACATGAGTTTCATCAGGACTGCCGTCACGCACGATAACAGCCCTGCGCCGCCGATCCACAGGCCAAGTTTGCCAAATAGTTTCATCGGACTGGAAAAATACTTGATCATGTAATTCACGGTAATCAGATCGAGGACGACGCGAAACGTCCGGCCGAGCCCGTATTTTGTTTCTCCAAACTTCCGC
Source organism: Planctomycetaceae bacterium (assembly GCA_024642205.1). GTDB lineage: Bacteria > Planctomycetota > Planctomycetia > Pirellulales > Pirellulaceae > Mariniblastus. Next base: position 28,563 of record JAHEBQ010000038.1, read on the forward strand.
GCCCGATGGTGGGTTACAACTTCGACACTACGGGCTCCTAGCTGGTGTGCGAGGATCGGAATAAAACGGTGCATCTCCCCGTAAAGTTCAATTTGCTGTGCGATTTCTCGCCGCATGGCTTTGAGCGTGCAGCCCAGATCGTGGATGGGAAACTCCGTGGATTTGGAAATCAGCCAGTTAGCGATTCGGGATGGAATCTTGCGGCTGAGTAAATGGTCTTTCCGGTTTTTTCGCCAGCCGTGTACCAGGTCGAATCCCTCATCAAGTTTTTCCAGCATCATCGGGATGTCTTTTGGATCATTTTGCAGATCACCGTCGATTGTGACCAGGTATTCGCCACCCGCGTTTTGAATTCCGGCATGCATCGCGGCGGTTTGACCATAGTTTCGTCGGAAAACGACCAGTTTCACACGTTCATCGGTGGCCGCGATTTCGTCGAGACGTTCGGTGGTTCCATCGCGGCTGCCATCGTCGACTAAAACCAACTCAAACGGTCGCGGCTGGGATTGCATGGCAGCGATCAGCTCGTTGTACATCAATTCAACATTGTCAATTTCGTTATAGACGGGAACGATGACGGATACGAGTTGCATTGAAGTGTGTTTCATGGGTCTGCCAATCTGGATTTCGGGATGGCAGAGGGTACGCAATTCCCGGCATGTTCTCAATATGTTTTTGCATTCAAAAAGTCCCGCCGACGGGAAATTCGCCGATTGGTCCCATCGCGTGCTAGCTCATGAGAAAACGGCTTGTCGAGTTGTTCTCGATTGCCTACTTAACAGGCTTGGTTATGCACAAACAAGGGAATTCTCAAGATGAAATACCTGGTAACATTGACAACAATCACCATCGCCTTCGGATTAGCGCAGGCAGCGACTGCTCAAACCGATACCGTACCGGAATCGACTCGGACGATTCAAAGTCAAACGTCACCGATTCCGACCAGCCAGGTTCGGTCGGCTCCGGGAAAGATTGGCTATCGTCTGAAAGACTGGAAGACGATGCACGCGAATTCAGCCGACGAAGCGCGGATCACGATCGCCACTCTCAAGAAACTCGGGTGCGAAGTCCAATCCGACGACCACGGGAATCACATTGACGTCAAGTACCGATGTCCGGAATGGCGATCGATGAAACTCGCCACCGATCAGCTAGTCAACCAGTGGACGACCTGGTGTGCCGGCAAGGGATTGGAAACGATTGTGATGGACCCGTCTTCAACCACTCAAAAGCCGACGGTGGCTTTCCGGTTGCCGATCGAACGCAATGTCCATCTTCATGATGCGGAACAGGCAAACCAGATTCTCAACACGCTGAAGGTGATCGGTTGCGAAGTCACATCGAATCAGCATGGTGATCACATCGACGCAACCTACCGTTGTCCAGAATGGGTGACCATCGAATTGCCGTCGGAGGCCAATGCGCATGCCTGGCAGAAGTGGCTGGATGAAAGCGGGTTTGAAACGCAGCACACGCATTAGCGCCGGTCAAGGATCCACATGCGGCGTGATGATTGAGAATCAATCGTTGACGGAAAAAAACAACCTCGTCCGCCGGACCTGGTTCCTCGAAGACTGAATACTGAAACCTGAAATATCCATCGCACCCGTAATTTTTCGGACCCGCTTCCATGGCTGTTCAATCGGGATCCAATAAGAACGCAATGACGTCCAGCTCGAGTCGGCCGCTGCGGTTGCATCGGCGCCCTGATTTGACGGTCCATCGTCAAAGCTACCAGGGGCGTGATTATTGGGTCATCAAGGATCCGATTTCACTGAAGTACTATCGGTTCGAGGAAGAGGAGCACGCGCTTCTGGAAATGTTGGATGGATATTCAAGTCCGGATCAGATCAAGCGACGGTTTGACTACCGTTTTGCACCCCAAAAAATTGCTCTGCAGGAGCTCTACCAGTTCATTGGGATGCTGTATCGTAGTTCGCTGCTAATATCCAATGCGCCCGATCAGGGTCGCGAACTGAAAAAGCGCGCTGAAAAAACTCGTCGTCAGGAGCGAAAGCAATCGCTGACCAACATCCTGGCGGTCCGCTACAAGGGCTTTGATCCTGATCGCCTGCTCGAATCGATGAATCGGTGGACCGGTTGGGTTTTCACGTGGCCAGCTTTTTTTGTCGCCTTGACCGTCGGTATTGCCGCGATGGCGTTACTGCTGACCCAGTTTGAGACATTTCAGAACAAGCTTCCTTCGTTCGAGCAGTTTTTTGCTGCCAAGAACTGGATTTGGCTGGCGCTTGTCATGGCGTTGACCAAGGTTTTTCATGAATTCGGTCACGGACTGGCGTGCAAGCGTTTTGGTGGCGAGTGTCACGAAATGGGTGTGATGCTGCTGGTCTTAACGCCATGCCTGTACGTCAACGTTAGCGATTCTTGGTTGCTTAACAGCAAATGGAAACGTGCCTTTATCGCGGCGGCCGGAATGTATGTGGAACTCATGCTGGCATCGATCGCAGTTTTCGTATGGTGGTTCAGTACACCGGGGATGGTCAACCACCTGGCGTTGAATGTGATTTTTGTTTCGTCCGTGAGCACGATTCTGTTTAACGCCAACCCGTTGCTCCGGTATGACGGGTATTACATTCTTTCGGATCTGTTGGAGATTCCCAACTTGCGATCCAAAGCGACAACCATTCTTCAGCGGGCCTGCGGCCAGGCATTGTTGGGCATCGAAGCGAAGCCGGACCCGTTTCTGCCGGCCAAACGGCAGTGGCTGTTTGCCATTTACAGTATCGCAGCCGCGGCATATCGGTGGCTGATAACGTTTTCGATCTTCTGGTTCGTATACCGGGTTCTGGAGCCATACGGGTTCAAGGTCATTGGCCAGGTAATTGCGCTTTCAGCGCTTTACGGGTTGCTGGGAATTCCATTGGTCAAGCTCTACAAATTCTTTTCAATACCAGGGAGGATGGGTACTGTGAAACCGTTTCGCGCCACCGTATCGGCAATTGTATTGGCTTGTGTGCTGGGAGCGATATTGCTGATCCCGATTCCACATCATGTCTATTGCAGTTTTTATGTTCAGCCTCGCGATGCCCAAAACATCTATGTCGACGTGCCAGGGACTCTGGAGGCAGTTCACGTTCAGCCAAACCGACACGTGGAAGAAGGCCAGCGGATCGTCGATTTGAGTAGCCGGCAACTGGAGATTCAGTTGGCCGGCATGAAAACGAATCTTGAAACGTCGATGGTCCGGTTGGAAAATATCCAACAATCGGAAAGCTTCGATGCACATTTTGCCGATGGTCGCAGGTCGGCGGAAGCCGCTGTCCAGGCTTCGAACGCAAGCTACGAAAAGCGAATCATCGATCGAGAACGGCTTTCTGTCCGGGCGCCCTGTTCCGGTTTTCTGTTGGCCCCCCCGGTCGTTGAACCCAAAGACTCCAATGCTGCAACTCTGGATCATTGGCATGGTACACCGCTGGAAACGAGAAACATCGGCGCCTACCTGGAACAGAGCACCTTCGTAGGTCAGGTCGTCACGGATATGAAGCAACTGGAAGCGATTCTGGCGATCGACCAGTCGGACATTGAATTCGTGCGGCCGGATCAGAAAGTCGAAATGCTGGTGCGACAGATTCCGCTGAAGATTTTCGAGTCCATCACCATCCAGATTTCACCTACGGAAATGAAATCAGTTCCCAGGCCACTTGCCAGTCGCTACGGTGGCGATATCGTCACAATCGCAGCATCGGATGGATCGGATGTTCCAGAAAGTACGAAATATCGCGTCAGTGTTCCACTTGCCAATCCGGAGGAATTGATCCTGCCCGGGAGCACGGGAGTGGCCAAAATCCGGACTGGATCGCAAACCATCGGCAAACGCGCGTTGCGTTTGTTGGCCCGCACGTTTCAGTTTGATTTGTAGAAAGAATGCTTCTCTGCAAGAGCTGTGAGAGGCAAATGATCTGAGGATTCCCGTCCGGCGTGGGCGTGATAGCCATGTCCGGCGTGCGGCTTTCCGACATCCTGCTTGAATGGCCTGTTGATTCCGGTATTCAAATATTGGATAATGGCAGGTATTCAATTCGACGGCCTGCTTTGCCATGAAGCAGGTCGTAATTTTTTTGAGACGTCAAAATCCTCGCCGTGAGACAGGAGAATTCAATATGGAACGCGTTCCGATGACCCAGGAAGCCTATAACAAGCGAAGGGCTGAAATTGATGAATTGGAAAACGTGCAGATGCCGGCGATCGCAGAAAAAATTGCCGAGGCTCGGGCCGAAGGCGATTTGAAAGAGAACGCCGAGTATCATGCTCAACGAGAAAACCAGTCTCACCTGCACCGGAAAATCTCTGAGCTGAAGTCTCGATTAGCCCGGGCCCAGATCGTAGATCCTGACCAGGTCCCGAAAGATCAAGTCGCGTTTGGCGCTACCGTAAAAGTCCTTGACGTTGATTTGGATGATGAAGAGGACATTACATTGGTTGGGGATGGTGATGAAGATTACGATGCCGGTAAGTACCTGATCACCAGTCCGATCGGACGCGGGTTGTTAGGAAAAAAAGTTGGCGAAGTGGCCGAAATCGATGTACCCAAGGGCACGTTGAAGTTCAAAGTTCTGGAAATCTCATACGACATGTAATCGGAAGTTCCGAGCTCTGGCAAAATCCAGTGTCGAAAAAAGTCGACGCATACATGGTTCACCGCTAACCGGCCAACGGCATCATCTCGATTTCGAAATCCACAATGCGGGGCTAACCAGTCTCGCCAAACTCCCTCTCTTCCAATACCGGAACAGACGCCTTTCCGAAAAACCGCTGGCTGCAGCTAGCAGCGATTATCCGTTCCAGTCTCGGTCGACGTCGAGTCGATAACAATGTTTATCGGTCGTGCGACCTGAAACGGTCGTTCCGCTGCGCGCTTTTCGATAAACCGTGCCGTCCAAACAACTTAGGTCTACTCACTAAAGAGCTACGGCTAATCAGCGTCTGACGAAATGATTCGTTGGAGCCAAGGACACATGAGCACTCGATTCATTAAAAGTTTTCACGTTTGGCAATTACTGTTTGTCGCGCTGTGGTTGTCAGCAGCGGCGCCAGCCCGCGCTCAAACTTCGCAGGACGACTTTGCGATTGCGGCAAACCACTACTCGCTTGGGAATTGGAATGAATCAGTCGCTGCATTCCATGAATTGATCGATCGACATCCAGAATCGGCAGAGGCAACTTCCGCCAAATTTTACCTGGCCGAAGTCATGATGCAACGTGGAGAATTCGGCCAGGCTTACAGGGCGTTTCAGATCTTCTTGAGGGAAAATCCTGTTCACGAATATGCCCAACGAGCGATGTTTCGAATGGGAGAATCGGCTTTCCGGATGGGCAATTATGATGTCGCTATCCGGCTTCTCGAAGAGTTTGTCAAAACAAATCCACATGATGGATTGACCGAATTTGCGTTGCCCTATCTCGGTGAAATGAGGCTGAGTCAGGAAGAGCCCCAGCTGGCCCAACGAGCATTCGAAACGGCGTTGAAGATGTATCCAATGAGCGCGATTTCCAACACGTCGCGGTTGGGTCTCGCCAAAGCACTCCAGATGACTGGGAACGAAGAGGAAGCGACGCGATTTTATCAATTCCTGTTGACACAGGACTGTGATGAATTGATTGGGGAATCGCATCTACAGTTGGGGATCGTCTGTTACCGAAGGTCAGACTTCGAGGCTGCCGAGGATCACCTGCGTGAAGCCATTTCAAAATGCCAGTCAGTAACCTCGCAATCCGAGGCGACTTACTGGTTGGCTCGGACACATAATGAGACGAACGACTTTGAACGTGCCGTTGAACTGTTGAAGACGATCGTCGACGTCAAGCTCCCTGAAAAGCTTGCCGTGGCAGCGTGGTTTGATGGGGCTGTAGCGGCGGCAAAGACCGGTAAGGAAGACCTGGCCCTGCGTTGGCTGGCGAGGCTGCGTGAGACGTATCCAAAGAATCCGATGGTGGATGAATCGATCCAGATGGCGATCGATCTTCACCAACGCCGGGGCGAATCGGATCAGGCACTCGTGTTGATTCGACAGTTCCGAGAGGAGCACAGTAACAGCCCAATGCGGGCGAGTGTCCTGGAGGCGGAAGGACGCAGTCATTACGCGGGGCAACGGTACAAGCTTGTGATTGAGACGTTTGAGGTCCTCCTAAGCGAAAGCGAAGGTTCAGCGTCGAAACAACAAGCCGACCGGGCGAACTGGCATTACCTCAAGAGCCTCGGCCATCTTGGGTTGGGCGATTTCGAACAAGCCGAGCTCGAGTTGGCCAGCATTGACACGCTGACGACGACGGAACAGCTCCGGCCTCTGGTAAAACTCGCACGAGCAACTGCCCGGTATGGGATGGAAGACTTTGCGATGGCTATTGAGAATTACCGCGGTTATCTGGAAATGTCGGCCAGCGGCGCGGAGCAGAACCGGGCTCGAGCCGAGTTAACCATTTGCCTGGCGGAAACCGGTCGTTGGGACGAGGCAGCGATTGCCTTCTCGGAATTAGCCGCGGATTGCGGGGATGATCCATTGGTCCTTTCAACCGCACGGTTTCTTGCCCAGCGGTCCTATCATGAAAAACAGATCGCCCATGCCGAACGCTGGTTCACGCTGTTGGCGAAGCCCGGCAATCCCCAGGAGGCGATCGCGCAGGGTCTTTCCGGATTGGCATGGATCAAGATGGAGATTCGGGATTCCCAGTCGGTCAACGATGTGTTTGAACGATTGTTCAGCGAGTTCCCTCAAAGCGAATTTTCTGGCGACATCGCCTTGGCTCGTGCCAAATTTTTTGAGGATGAAAAAGAATTCCAACAAGCGGCTCAGACCTACGGAATCGTCATTCGCCAATTTGGAACCATGCCGATAGCGGGAGTTGCACGACTTCGTCGTGCCCATGCTCTGCAGAAATTGGGAGGCCCCACAAACCTGGAAGAAGCCAAAACGCTGCTGGAAGAATACCTGAAAATGCCCAGTGGAAATCCATTGGCCGATGAGGCGCTATATCAACTCGGATGGGTATTTCATGATTTGGGCCAACCCGAAGAATGTCTGCTCAAGTTTGCTGAGTTGGTCGAAGGCGAACCGGAAAGCAGGTACTGGTCCGATGCTGCCTACCGTTTGGTGCAAAACGCGGTTTCCCAACATGACCTCGAATCCGCTAAACGACTCATTGCAAAGATTTTGGCCAGAACCGATGTCCCGATTCCAGTAGTTTCTCGCGTATTGATGGTCCAGGGCCAGATCGCGGCTACGGAAAATGAGTGGAGTGCTGTAACGAATTCAATGTCTGAATTGTTAAAACGAACCGACGATGAGACGACGAAAAACAGGGCGGAGTACTGGTTGGCCGAGTCATTTTTTCGGCAAAAACAATACGCTGAAGGACTGGAGATTTTCCGTCGTCTCGTTACGGTCGTTCAGCAGTTGGATGTGAAACTGGAGCCCTGGATTCATTTGAGAATGGCCCAGTGTCAGGGCTATGAAGGCGACTGGAGCGGTGCGGTCGAGATTGTAACCGATGCCAAAACGCGTTTCCCTGATTTTGAAGCCGGTTACGAATACGATTTCGTTCTGGGTCGCGGACTCGAAGATTCCGGCAGGTTAATGGACGCGCGCGACGCTTACGAGCGGGTGATCAAGTCGGCCAGGGGTGGAGCAACCGAAACTGCTGCCATTGCCCAATGGCGAATCGGCGAGACGTATTTCCATCAGGAAGACTACGTTAACGCGATCAAATCCTACCACAAGGTCGACTCTCTGTTCACGTACCCACACTGGCGCAGCGCGTCGCTGTTTCAGGCGGGCAAATGTCAGGAGCATTTGAGGAACGATAAACACGCGATCAAGCTGTATACGCAGTTGATCGAAAGTTTTCCGGACTCGGAATTTGCGGCCGGTGCACGGGAACGGCTTAATCGGTTAACCGCCCAAGCCCAGGTCGTGGGACCAAAAACAATGGACCAGGAGAATCCGAGCCGGAGCCGTCGATGAATCCAAGATGAGTCGCGCAGGAAAAACAAATAACCGGGGTGGACAGATTTCATTCTGATAGAGATTAAGAGAGAATCGAGATGAACAGCCGAATTAACCAACCAGGCAAACTCCGCCTGATCAAGTGTGTTTCCGGGTTTGTGCTCCTGGTCATGATGGTGATCCCCGTGAACGCCCAGGCTCAGGAGATCACGGACGGATTCGAAACGCCGGATGCCGCGGTCGGATTGGCTGCCGGCGATCCGGCGGCCTCGCAACCGACGTCCGCTGAATCAAGCGGGTCGAACCAGTTGTTCATCGGTCCGCGCCGGTTAACCGACATTGTCAAAAGCGGTGGTCCGTTAATGATCCCCATCGGGATCTGTTCGTTCATTCTCGTGGTTTTCGTATTTGAGCGATTCATCAGTCTGCGCAAGGGTCGGATCATCCCGGGCCCATTTACCAAGCGATTCCTGGAACAGCTGCGCGAAGGCGAATTGAATGTGGATTCAGCGACTACGATTTGTGACCGCAACAATAGTGCGATGGCAAGCGTATTTCGCGCGGGTGTACAGAAATGGGGACGTGCCGCGGTGGAAGTCGAACAAGCCGTCCTCGATGAAGGTGAACGAACTTCAAACCGGCTGCGGAAGTACTTGCGTCTGATCAACGGCGTCGCCACCGTCTGCCCGTTGCTCGGACTCCTGGGGACCGTGCTGGGAATGATCCACGCGTTTGATTCGATTGCAACGGTCAGTTCATCCGCGGTTGATCCCAAGGCCTTGATTGCCACCGGCATTAGCCAGGCATTGCTGACAACGGCTGCCGGGCTCTCGGTCGCGATTCCGGCCCTGATCGCCTACCTGTTTTTCTCCAGTCGAGTCGACAAGCATGTGATGGAGATCGATGCGTTGGGAATGAAAGTCGTTAACCTGATTTCCCTCGAAGCAATCAGCGAATCAAAGACCAGGAACCGGAAAGCGGCCTGATCAATGCAGCCAATCTCACTTCCAGTTTTCGGCAGGCTCGCTGTCGATCAACGATCGGTGGAGATCATTGGTCCCTTGTTCTCGGGCATTGGACCGATGTTCTTGAGGGTTGGTCGAGGCGAGTCGGTTCAAATTCTAGTGTCGACCAACCAGTAAAACCAAGAGACGTGATCTAGCGAGGATTCAAAAGATGCCGTTAAAAATACAGCGCGACGATCAGTCCTCGATCAACTTGACGCCGATGATCGACATCGTGTTTCTGTTGATCATCTTTTTCATGGTCGGTACAAAGTTCAGTGAACTCAATGAAACCGAACGAGACATTTCGATCAAGGTTCCCACGGTCACTGACGCCAAAGCACTGACAGCGGCTCCCCGTAAACGCGTGATTAATGTTCACCAGGATGGGCGAATCATATTGGATCAGAAATCGGTTACGCTTGAGCAACTCCAGAATGAACTCGCATCCGCGCGACAGCAATACAACAAACTTGGGGTTGTCATTCGTGGTGACGAGTCCAGCCAATATGGGACAGTCGCCAACGTATTCGCAACCTGTCAAAAAGCCGGAATCTCGGATCTGAACATTTCGGTTCGCGACAAGATGTTGCGATAGTCGTGTACGTCGACCCTTCGGCGTGTTTGAGCGACTGAAGCAACCGCAAATCGCGAGATGGAATCGCCGCTGGACTCGCGAAAGGGAGTTTGACCAATGAACAGCCTGACAAACTGGATTGACCGGTTACTGACTTTTTTTACCACGACCAACCTGCAACTGCTGTTGTTGATTGGTTCAGGGATCCTGGCAATTTCGTTGCTCGTCCTGGCGTTGACTCGGTGGGGACATTCGCGACCAGTGTGGAAATGCGTCATCCTTTCGTTTGTCGCACATATCCTCTTGATCGGTTACGCTTATGGAACACGGCTGATGTTTGAGACACCGGCCATTGTGGAAAAAGAGGCCACTCCGATGCGCGTCAACCTGATCGATGAACAGGGCGAGTCGGTGGTCGGAGAAGAACGAAACGACGCGGCGGAACAATCCTGGGACCAATTCGTCAATGAACAGGCCATGCCGTCCGCCGAAGAGCTGGAACGGCCGTCGATCGACACAGAGCTGGTCATTGAAGAAAAAGTGGACCTGTCCATCGAAGCTTCCAACTCCCAGAGGCCGGGGGCAATGTTGGACACGGTTCCACAGGCATTTCATGATCCCGAATTTGCCGACACGCCCCAACCGTTGTCTGGTGACGTCCGATCGAGTGATGCGCAGGTCAATCCTCAGCCAATTCAGGTTGCCAGGCGTGGTGATAAGGGTGCCGCGAGCAGACAACAACCTCAGTTCGAGGTGCCAACGGAAATCGAGAGGCAGGAAGTCAGCCATGACCTCGACACGGTATCGGACCACATCAGGAGTGCGCCGGTGACTGACCATCACCCGTTTGTCAGTGACTTGGTCGACTCGAACGCCGAGTTCCCGATCGCACCCGATTCGCTTCCAAGCCCCGCGGTTGCGCCCAGGTTTGAGAATATGAAGCCACTGAACTCGCTATCGCGACCCGGGCAGTTCCGCTCGGTTGCCAATCCACGCCGAATTGGCGACGGACAGCCGGTGCCGCAAGTCTACTCCCTTCGGAACTCACCGAACCGGGCAGAAGTTGCGCGAAAGCGTGGCGGTTCGATCGAGACGGAGCGTGCTGTCGCGTTGGCATTAAAGTGGTTGGCCGAACATCAACAAGAGAATGGGAGTTGGAGTTCGCGGAATACCGGGGGCGGGCGCGAAGACAAAATCTACGGCCACGATCGTGACGGTGCCGGTGCCCAGGCCGACTGCGGCATCACCGCACTTGCGACACTGGCGTTTCTGGCATCCGGGCAATCGCACCTGGAGGGTCAATATCAGAGGGAGATTCAACGCGGCCTTGAGTTCCTGGCTCGCAGCCAACGTTCCAATGGCGATCTGTCGGGTGATGCGAAACTGTTTGCGAAAATGTACTGTCATGGCATGTCCCTGCTGGCGCTCAGTGAAGCGCTGGCGATGACCGGCGACCAGCGATTGCTCCAACCGGTTCAGAAGGGAGTCAATTTCACCGTGGCCGCACAAAACCGTAAAGACGGTGGTTGGAGGTATGCCCCCGGTGATTCGGGCGACATGAGCCAATTCGGCTGGCAGGTGTTAGCACTTCACAGCGCAAAACTGGGGAATGCCACCGTACCGGAAGCGACGTTTGATCGCATGGAAACTTTTCTCGAGTCATGCACCAGCGGAGTTGGCAACGGACTGGCTTCGTATCGTCCCAGGCAGGGACCCAGCACCGCGATGACGGCCGAGGCATTACTTTGTCGTTACTTCCTCAAACAAAATGTGGCAGCTACGACTCTGCTGGAGGCTTCACGCCGGCTGGCCACTGAACGACCAACGCCACATCACGTGAATTTGTACTATTGGTACTACGGTACACTGGCAATGTACCATGTCGGTGGAAACGACTGGGAGCAGTGGAACTCCGAGCTGAAACGAACGTTATTGACGCTGCAGAACCAGTCGGGTAGCGACTCCGGCAGTTGGCCCGCCAACGGCGTCTGGGGTGGATACGGCGGGCAGGTCTACGCGACCGCCATGGCAACGTTGAGCTTGGAAGTCTACTACCGTTATCTACCGATTTACCAGGAAGTCGCGGAGTCCAATGGTTTTCGCTCTGAAACGCGAAGGTAACGTGATTGCAGAGTCCAGGACGACAACCGGTGGACGATGAAACAGGAAATCGGTTGTACGGTAACGGCGCCAGCCCTTTGGTGCTTACTTTCCTCACGGATGAGGTGATGGCAATGAGCCCATGGCAGGGCCATGTCCTTTCGAAACAGCAACAACCAGCACAGAACATTCCTGGTCTTGTGATGCCTGGTGTGCGTGGTTCTTTTGTTTTCGACTTCGCTTCGTGATCCAATGGAGGATCAAATGGGAGAAATTAATGGACGATTCACTTGGAGAAAGAGCGTTCAATCACGGGAGTGAATAGCCATATGCCTGTTATGCTCCGTCAAGTTGAGCGTCGATTCAAGAGATGTTCTTGATCCATCGATCGCAACACCAAGCTGAGGTCAAATGACGGCCTGGTATCGCCAACTCACCGGACTTCTTCACGTTTTGGTTGCCAGCAAACACTGGACAAATCCGGCCGGTTCACATGGTGGGTTTGCATGCCATCGCCCCGAACGGGGATCAGGAAACGAAGTTAAGTGTCATCAGGCACCAGCCAGCCGTCGAATCGTCAAAGGACAGGCAAAGACTCCCGTCTTCAATTCCCGTCCCGGCCTACGTGAGGGCTTCATGAAATCCGCTTGCGTTCAGGGCAACGCGACCATCGTTATCGGAAATCGGCGATTTCCGAAAGCGGCTTTTTGGTGATTGCGGGGACACGCGCGTCGTTAGCCGGATAGCCAACGACCAACAGCACAAAGGGCCTTTCGTTAGAGGGTCGTTGAAGGATCTCGTTGAGAAATTTCATCGGAGAGGGCGTATGCGTGAGAGTAGCCAGCCCAGCATGATGGAGGGCGGCGATCAAGAACCCGGTCGCGATCCCGACGGATTCGCTGGCGTAATAGTGCTTGACCGTTGTTCCCTCGTCGCTGATTTCGTGTGACTTGGAAAAGATCACAATCAAGTAGGGGGCTGTCTCAAGGAATGGCTTGTTCGCATCGGTCCCCAAAGGGGCCAATGCGTCAAGCCAGGCCTGGGGTGCTTTGCCGTCGTAAAACTCTGCTTCTTCAATTTCAGCGGCCGCGCGGATTTTCTGCTTGATCACCGGATCCTGGACCACGGTAAAGTGCCAGGGCTGGAGGTTAGCTCCGTTGGGTGCGGTTCCTGCCGCGCGAAGGCAAGCCTCGATGATTTCAAGCGGAACAGGTCGATCGGAAAAATCGCGAACGGTTCGTCGTCGTTTGATCTCTTCATAAAACGACTGCGCACGCGCGATCATTTCTGATTGCGGATACTCGCGAAAATCATCAAGTGGAACAAATCTTGGCTGTGGCATGATCGTTGGTCGGTCAAGGTTCAAGGGTAATTTGCAATTCCGTCGCGGTTGCCATGGCATCTTGCTTGGGGACATTCGCGTTCATCAGTCGCCAAAGCTGTCGTAACGGCAGGGTGTCCGATCGTTCGATCACCTTTCCACTGTACTGACATTCACCGATCAGGTCTGCTAACAGCCTGGCCTCGGCCGCGACTCCTTTATCGATTGGCTGCAAACGAGTGACAAATTCCAGCGCCGTCTGGTCTTGCTCGCGATGGTACCGGTGGCCGCGCGCCCAGGCCTCGAGTCCCTCGAAGCTGTATTGAATGGTTCTGGCAGGTGGCCATCGATTCACGCAACCGCTGATGAACGGATCCTTGAATTGTGAAAACCTGGGAAGCAGGTTGTCAGCAGGTTTCGGCTGAACCTGATTGGTCCCCGACTCGGTTCCGTCGACTTTCCTGGCGAACAACTCCGCCCAAAGTTTGGCAAGTTCATCACGGAACATCCACAGCATTACGATCAACGCCACCAGGCTGACAACGTAAACAAGGTACTTCAAGGTTCCGCCGAGAAACTTCGCGAGTTGGGTGAGTGGCCGCGCGTTGAATGGTTTTGAAGATTCCGCCTGTTGCTTGCCTCCCCGTCGCTGGTTGGCAGGTTGGTTGCGGTCGTCAGGATTGGGGTCGCGCTGGTTGGCTTGCTTGGCGTCTTGCTTGGCGTCTTGCTGCTCGTCTCGTTTGTCGCTCTGGTCCTTTTTTTGCGGTACTTCATTCCGGATTCGATTCTGATTCTCATTTCGTTTGGCATCGTCGAATTGCTTTCGGGAATCGTCTTGTTCAGGAGCTTTTTCCTGGTCGGAATGGGTGGACGAATCGCGATTTGGATGGTCAGGAGATCTGGTTTCTTTTCTCGAATCGGAACTCCCGCCGGTTTTCTTGGCGTCGGACGATCCATCCCCTCGGGCCTCGCCTGTTTTTCTACTCGCTTGGCCTTGCTCGTCCTGTTCGGGAACCCTTTCGCCAGGTTTTTTTTCTGCTGCCCTTGCATCCTGTTTAGGCTTGGCTATTTCATGACGATCGTTGTCGACCTGACCATTGTCGCCGAAAGCATGAACAGACGTGTCTTTGTTGTTGGTTGTCAAAAACGCGAGAGCGTCCTGCCAGGCGGTTGAAAGACGCGGATTGGGCAAGAGCAGCATGATCAACATGACGCTCAACGCGAAAACGGTACCCGTAACGATCCAGTTGATCGAAATACTGGACGGCATGACGGCCCCGCGTTTTCTGAGGTACCGCTCAAGTCCCAGTAGACTCGTCAGCATCAACAGGCCAAGTGCAGATCCAAGGTAGATGGCGAACAGCAAGAAAATCCAACGATATCCCCAGTTCAAGTCAGGCTGGGAAAACCATTGGCCAAGACCAAAAATCGGAAACGCTGCCAATGCAAAATAGAGCACCCAGAGTCCCGGTGTGTTCTGCGTCTTTGAATTGGCAAAGAACACGAACCACGGGCGGTTGGGTTTGTCTTGTGCTGGTTTGGTTTCTGACACGACGGGGTTTTCCGGACTCAATCGCCAGTTGGACCGGCGTCGAAACACCTTCCGCTTGACCCGTTCGGCCAACCCAATCGATGACACATCGCGGCTGGCGTCGATTACAGTACAGTCCCACGTCAATCGATTTGCCGACCACATCACGACGGCAATCAGAAACAGCAGCGCGACGGGCTCAAGGAAAAACAGATCGCCGTACTCGAAATCAACCAGCTTAACAGCGGCAAACAGGGTTGCTGCCGAAAGAGCAAACCCAAACAGTGCTGCCCGCTCAAGCCCTTCTTCGATGGAAATGCGGCTGACCAGGACCGAAGCGGCGGTGAACAGTCCCAGCACCCAGCCAAGTCGCAGAGAATGTGGCCCGCGGTAAAAAATCTCGATCAGGAAAAATACCAGCGAGCCGATCATCAACATGATCAACAGGGGCCCCACGATTTCCACCAGCACGCGGTTAAACGACTGATTGCTCATTCGGTCTCGCGGCGGTCGTGATTCGTTGGAAAGTTTCACGGCTGGTGGTCTGATTCTTGAAACAGGAAGGGAACGTCGGGTTCGCCAATTTCCGGATGGCAAAATCCGGATCGATTTGATCTTAACCTGTTTCAGCTCGTTTTGTGAGGATATTTCATTGAGTTACCCTCGCTGCGCATCCCGTTCCATTTTCGTTCGGTCAATTGACCGGGGCACCCCATCTGAAACGATCGCCAAGTGTGGTTTTCTTCTGGTCGGAACCGACGAGGCGGGCTTTTACGTGTTGGTTAACCGGTCTCGATTCGTGTACTGCCATTGTCGATAACGGACTCATGATTTCCGCGAGTCGGATCGTGAATAACCGATTACGATTCACTCAACGCGGACTTGACGTCCTTGAGCGCGATTTGGGCTTCGACGAAATTCCGGTCGAACTCAACAGCTTTTTCAAAATGCGACTTGGATTCCGACAATCGACCCATGCAGCGATTGACCAGGCCCAGCGCAAAATGGACTTCATCCAGGTAAACCTGTTGGCAGGCCAGAGCGCTGTGAAATGCCGCTTCGGAAGCAGTGAAATTCCCTCGTCGCATATGAATGTTGCCCAGCAAAAGGTAACCCATTGAATCCATCGAATCAGCGTCGATCTGTTTCTGGTACCAGGATATGGCGGAATCGAAATCACCTTTGGCCCGGTAAAGGTTGCCGATTTCTCCATACATCGCTGCAGCGGGATCGTCGCCTGAAAGTTCGATTACTTTAAGAAACGCCTGTTCTGCCTCGACGTACCGCGCAAGTTGCCCCAACGATAACCCGAGGTCCAGCCACGCACGCTGACTATCCGGATGGGATCCGAGGAATTGTTCAGCCCGGGCAACCGTCGTCGCGTGATAACCGGCATCGGAAGCGCTGATGATGGCTTGCGCTTCGGGAGAGATTTTTTTCTTGGACATGCGGATAAGCTAGCTCTGATTTATTAATCGTCAACCGCGTGGGACACAAATCGTTGTCCGGTCGTCTGAAAAATCCCATTTGTCACCGACGTGGTCACAGAGTTGTGCCAAGCTGCTGAACGGTTCTGTGGGCCAATATTGGATGATGATCGACTACCAGAAACGGTTCCAAGTGCTACGGATTGTCGAATGAGGGACCTTGTTAACTGATCTGCCTCGGTTGCGCAGTCCCCCGAAACCGGGCGGACTTGTGATGAAACTGGCGTAGGTTGGACATTTGGATTTCGCTAACATCCCGCCGCATTGGGCTCAATATTAGACCAGATTGAGCACACTCCCAAATGGTGTTTGAGGCATAGTGATGGAAATGAGTCCCTTTCAAACTTGGCGCCAAGGCGTTTTCGGTGGCGTGTTCATTTTGTTGATTACATCTTTTGGATGTAGCAGATCGTCTCTGCGCGAGCTTCCGTTCTTGCGATCGGCTGACAGAACAGAGAACACAATCAAGGCATCGTTTCCGACGACTGATTCGCCCGCATTGACGATCTGGCACGATTCATTCGAGTCTGCTCAGCAACGGTCGAAGGAGACCGGTAAACCGATACTGGCCGACTTCACGGGGAGCGACTGGTGTTCATGGTGCGTCAAACTAAAGAAAGATGTCTTTGAAACATCTGAATTCCAAGCTTGGGCCCGGGAAAACGTCATATTGCTTGAACTGGACTACCCCAAACGCGCAATTCAATCTAGCGCGATTCGCAATCAGAACAAGCAATTGGCTGAACGGTACAAGATCAGCGGCTACCCAACCGTGTTATTGCTCGATTCTGAAGGCGAGGTTCTTGGTAAACTGGGATACATGAAACAACCCTCCGATTGGATTGCGGCCGCCAAGCCGATATTGGAGGAGCAAACCCGATCGACGGTTGCCGAAGTAAACAGTCGAGACGCGAAATTCCGCTGAGCGACGCGGAAATCGGTTGAGCGGGCTCCGGGTTAGGTTCCACGTTGAATTGATGTTTGATCCATTGCAAAACGAATCGAGTCGACTCCCGAAGTCCTGAGTCGAAGGCATAAAGGGTGTTTCGACTCAATTCGGGGGCCGTTTGTAAGTCATGTTGATTCGCTACAATTAATACTCTGATTTAGACTTCTATCCGACCGGCAACTTAAATCCGTATTCCATGCGATCGCTCGATTGGCTTAAAGCACGCGTCTTATTTTACCCCACGCTCGTGTGGAATGTCGTCCTTGGGCGCTGGTTCAAGTCCCGAAACTGGTGGGACCGCATTGATACATATGTTTTACTGGGCGCGCTGCCGTTTGCCCGGGATGTACCCCAACTTTTTGACGCAGGTATCCGAGCGGTCGTCAATACCTGCGAAGAGTATGCGGGCCCTGTTGAACAGTATAAGAGTTTCGACATGGAGCAAATGTGGATGCCAACGATTGATTTTACCCATCCCTCTTATCAAGACGTTTGTCGAGCCGTCGAATTCATCGATAAAAATGTGATGGCTGAAAAGTCTGTCTATATTCACTGCAAAGCCGGCCGTGGGAGAAGTGCAACCGTTGCCATTTGTTGGCTAATGAAGGACAAGCAAATCAACGCCAGCGACGCTCAGCGCTGGTTGACCGAAAAGCGACCGCACGTCAACCAGCATCTGACGAGTCGTCCCGTCGTGCAGGAGTTTGAACGCGCTTTTGTTCGGCCGGAGCAGTAAATGATGGCCTCGCCTCATCTGGCAAACCTTTCAAGCGAAGGACGACAGCCGCCAGCGATAACCTGGCGAATCAGAACTTGAGTTCGCGCCATCCACCCCGGGCGAATCGTGCACCGACGAGTAAGCTTCGGACCATCAAGTCGGCAGCCATCGCATACCAGGCACCGATGACGCCCCAGTCCAGGCCTTCGACGGTCAGGCCGATCACCGGGATTTCGAAGTTTCCGAAAGCAAGATAGACGGCCAAGGGGATCCGGATAATGAAGAATCCGATCACCGTGAATACGAACGGCCAAAACGTGTCGCCTGCTCCTCGAAATCCGCCGCTTAAGATCATCACCACGCCAAGGCTCGGTAGCGCAATGGCCACAATTTTCAGCAGTTTGGCCACATTCATCGTTGTGGGGTCGGAGCAATCACCAGTGAAGATTGCCGCGATCTGGATGCCGTAAAAATATAAGCAGACCGCCCCGACCGTCATGATGGCCCCGCCGATATAAAGGCACAGCAGGACACTTTCAGTCGCCCGCTTTGGAGATCTGGCGCCCAGGAATTGACCGGCCATTGTTGCCGCAGCCACCTGAAACGCGGCGCCGGGAAGGAATGCGCTCGCTTCGATCTGAATCGCCAGACCATGCGCGGCAGCCGAGGCTTTTCCGAGGCTGTTGATGAGGCCCAGAAAAAGCAGTTGGCTGAACAGTAGCGTGGCAACGTCGAATCCACCGGGCAAGCCGATCCGGAACATTTTTGCCAGGATTTCCGGGCTTGGTTTCATCCAGCGAAACCTTAGCTGCAGTCCCGCACGCCCGACGATCAGGATCCAGACGATAATCGCTCCGCCAACCGCATACCCCGACGCCGTTCCGATTGCGATTCCCTGCCACCCGATTTTGGGCAACCATCCCCAACCGGTAACCAATAGCGTACTGACAAGGATATTGACAACAACGACCACAACCTTGGCCACAAAACCGGAAACGGTGTCACCCGCGCCGCGTAAACAGGCCGCTCCGATTTGCGAACACATGATCATCGGAATCATCGGTGTCACGATTCGCAGGTATTGAAGGGCAAACTCCGCTGATTCGTCCCGGAGTTGCATCAGGGCGATGAACTGGGAGCCAAAACACCAGATTGCGACGACCAATGCGAAAGAAAAAATACCGGCGACAAGATACGCTTGATTGGCCACACGTCGCGCTGCCGCTAGATCTCCGGCACCAACCCAGCGGGCGATGAGCGCCGTTGCACCGATCGCAACCACGGAGAACATGCTGGGAATCAGCCAAATCAAATAGGCCATCAAACCCATTGCTGCCTTGGTCGCATCACCATCGTCGGCAAAATATCGACTCGCCAGTAACCAATCCGTCCAGGTCACCATGAGAACCAACAGTTCTTCAGCCAAAGCCGGGATCGCCATCCGCAGCATCGGCTGCAAATTGGACGGTGAGTCGACAACGGAGAAATTTTTGAGCTGTTTTTTAATGTTGGAGTTAATATCGTTAACCCGCCAAAAGGACGAAAAATCCGTATTTTTTTTTGTTTAGGAAAAAAGGGCGATTTAGGAGTCGTGGTATCACCCCCCCGATATGGCTATCACCACTTCACAAATCGGTCCCCATCGGTAGCCTAATTCCCCAAGGCAGGCCGTAATCCCCCAAGCGTTAACCTTTCTTGAGGTCGATTCTTGGGGATCTTTTTAACTCATGAATTCGAAAACTGTGGAAAGCATAATTGAATTGCATTCCATTGCGAGAACGACAGCGGTGAAATGTTTCGTGACGGATTAAGGATGGAACTGATGCACTTTATAACAAGAACGACCACATATTTGTCCTTGCTTCTGCTGAGCTCGCTTTCGTTTTCTTTGATCCAACCAACAACCGCTGAAGGCGCAACTCCGACTTTGTTACAGCCAGGCGATGGTGGAAGTGCCGATCAACAGTTGAACACATGTTTGCAAATTGCCAAGCAAGGCGATGTGAAACGCGCTTTGGAGCTGGCTCGGCAGGTCAAAACGATGTTTGGTTCCCAGCGGCTGTTTACCGTTAGCTATATGAACACGCTCCTGACGATTGTCGACGAAAACGACTCTGATTACGACAATATAATCCTCAATGAAATCATCCATGTCGTTAACGAAGAACGGCTATCGAAAAAATATGATGGACAATTGGATCCCGAAATCTCGTTTTATTTCATGCAGGCGCTGGGTCGGCTTTCTGTCGCAACGATGGAAGTGAACGAAAGAGTCTCCGCGAAAATTCGCATTTACGAAGGCCAGATCGCGAGCAATCTGAAAGCGAATCCCGGTTATCCAAGAAATGCCCTGGAGGCACTTGCGCTTCCAATGGTCAGTATGGCTCAAGGCTATGCAATTCGGCACAACCAGACCCAGGCGTTTGCGTCGCTTGGGAAAGCCGTTGATGTCGGTTTCGGTGATTTCGAACTGATTCTAAACGATCCCTTGATTAACCGCTTGGAAAACGAAGGTGCGATCGAGGAGCTGGTGGGCGAATTGAAAGTTCGATATCAAAGAGCGGTGACGGAATGGAGCCGCACGGTTTTGGCAGAATTTCAACCATACCAATTCAACTTTGATGTTGCGGATATCGAAGGGGGGCGACTCCGGAACTCGGATTTTGGGGGAAAAGTGATTGTGCTCGACATGTGGGCGACCTGGTGTCCTCCATGTCGGAAGGGAATTCCGCATTACATTGAACTTCAAAAGAACTATGGTTCACAAGGCATCGCTGTTTTCGGGGTTTCGATGGACAATCCGCAAGATCCGAATAGCGTGTTGAAAACCGTGAGCGATTTCGTCGCCGAGCAGAAATTCAATTATCCTTGTGCGTTGGGTGATCAGTCATTTGCCCAACAGGTTCCCGGCAAGTTGGTTTTGCCAACGACGATTTTCATCGATCAATTCAGCAACGTTCGTTACATCGCCCGGGGTTTTCACGATTACGCGAAAATCGAGGCGATCACCAGGGCCTTGGCTTCCGAAAGCCAGCCTGTTCAAGCCGGAATGCCGTCGTACAGCAACTAGTTTTGACGCTGTCTATCATGGGCAATCCTCTTGATCGCCGCCGATTCCAATCGTTTGGTGCGCTGCGGCATCCGATTCGAATTCTCAACCAGCGAGTGCCTGAAGATCACCGAATCGATGAATTCGCGTCATTGGTGGTCGGTCAATTCTGGGTTCCGGCTGGGACACTGTTTGGTAGACGAGAATTGTTTATCGGCTCGAATTTGGATCCAGACATCGTGGTGCCGCTAGCTGATCGAGTGATAGCGTGTTTTGTTTTGTGGTACATTGCGCGAACTCTGCGGAATTGGTTTCGTAACGCTTACCTAATCGTGATATGGCAGCTGAAAAGACAACGGGAATCGTTCTGCGCGTGATCGCTTTCAGCGAGACAAGTTGCATCGTTACGCTGTTTACGCGGGAGTTCGGCAAGTTGACCACGATCGCCAAAGGAGCGCGGCGACCGAAAAGTCCGTTTGAGGCTGCTCTTGACGTGTTGGCGATCTGTCGCATAGTGTTCCTCGACAAAAGTCCTGGCGGAATGGGAATCCTGACCGAAGCGAAACTGGAACGACGATTTCGCGGCGCGAGCCGAAGCCTGAATCAACTGTACGCGGGCTACTATGTCGTTGAATTACTGAACACACTGAACGATGAAGGAGATCCACACCCCGATTTGTTTGACCATGCCGTTGCCACGATCGGCCAGATTGATTTGAACGAGACGCGGGACGAACAACTAGGTCAGATACTGCTTCGATTTGAACTGAATACTCTCGATGTGCTGGGGCATTTGCCCATGTTGACCAAATGCGTGGGTTGCGGGCGTGAGAAGACCACGGTAACGCGAGTCAGTTTCGGTTTGAATCTCGGTGGCATCCTTTGCCAAACCTGTCGTCGCGGAGAATCGAACATTGTCAGCTTGAGTTCGGGTGGCTTGCAGTGTTTGTTGGAATTGGTGGGTGGACAACTTGGGTCGAATCAACGGAACTCGGATAATTGGAACAAGGCAGATCGGGCACCAGGAAAATTGGCGATGATTGACGCGACTCGGTTGCTCGTCGATGGAGCGAATGAAATCAGGGAATTCAAAGAAGAGAAAGAGGAGTGGAGTCGAGGTGTGCCGGAACGGGAACCATTGTCGAATGCCGATTCGTCGACAATCACGTTCGCCGACCGGGTCCGTTGTCAGGCTGAAGTCCGGCAGCTGGTTCGGAGATACATCACGCATTTGTTGGGCTTCCCGCCGAAGCTGCACAAATTTTTGAGAAATATTTAGGCAATAACAGATCGTTCACGTCGACAAGGAAGTCGAGCATGAGATTGTGGTTAGTTTTATTGGTGACAGGGAGCTTGTTGATCGGTGCATCAACAGGTTGTCAATCGTTCAACCAATCAGCGGGTTCTTCTTCCGCCTCAAAAAAGAAATCCCTTTTCGGGCTCAACAAGCCACGACGAGACCGACCGGATTCGGACGAAATCCTCGATCCCCTCGGGGCTCGCGATTCAAATCGGCTCTTGCTGGATGATTTTGCTCCCAGCCAGTTGGCGACGACGCTCAAAATCCGCACGCACGGAACAGATGCGATCTCAGCCAAACAGAATTTCGAGGAAGGCCAGCGGCTTTATACCACGGGCATTGCGCAACTTGATGCCGATCCCAGCGGCGAGGGCCACAAACAGAGCTTTGTTGATGCGGCGAATCAATTCCGGATGGCGGCTGCGAGGATGCCCGATTCTCAAATCGAAGAAGATGCGTTGTATTTTGAGGGAGAATCGTATTTCTTTGCCGACCGATATGTTCAGTCCAATCGGGCGTTTGAAAAGCTGGTTGCAAATTATTCTGGAACGCGGCATCTCGACAAGGCTGAACATCGTCGATACGCGATTGCGGTTTACTGGCTGCAGCTGGCGGATTCGTCATTCATGCCGAACCTGGTCGACCCCAAGCGACCCAAGACCAGCCTGGCCAGTGAGGGGCGCCGGATTCTTCATCGAATTCGAATCGATGATCCAACCGGCAAACTGGCTGACGACGCGACGTTGGCGCTGGGCAAGGCGTTCATGACGGCGGACCGCTTTTATGAAGCAGCCGACACGTTCGAGGATTTACGAAAGAACTATCCCGGTAGCGAGCACCAGTTTACGGCCCACCTGCTCGAACTCGAAGCCCGACTTAAAGGGTACCAGGGCAAAAGCTACGATGATACGCCGCTCCGTAAAGCGGACGAGATTATGAAGAACATCGTCCGGCTGTTTCCTCAGGAATGCGAAGGCCAATTGGAATACCTGGAAACGCAAGCGACGTTGATTCAAAACCAGATTGCGGAACGGGACTATTCGATGGGACAGTATTTTGAAGGTCGTGGTGAAAATCGAGCCGCGAAAATCTACTACGAGAAAGTCGCTGAGAAGTATCAGCATACGCCGCTGGGCGAATCGATCAACGAACAGATTGAAAAAGTCGCAGCGCTGCCACCCAAACCAGACCAGCCCATTCAATGGCTGGTTGACGTGTTCCCTGATCCCGAAGCGGCCAAGCCATTGATCCGGGCTGGTGATAACGAGACTATTTTTCGCTAAATGTGAAAGGCCAGTATTTGACCTGTTGGATCGCTGGTCCAAATGAAGTCCATTCGCGAATCCAACGGCGTCGTAGCGGATCGCATCTGCGTTCTAGCGCATCGCTTCTGTTAACCCATTCCAATCGAAGATGTCAGCCATCGAGCCACCCCTCCAACTCACCTCCTCCAAACCGCAACGGTTATTTGGCAATTTCCGCATGCGTTGGATTGCTGGCGCGGTCTTGTCCAGCGTGGCAGCGCAAGCGTTGGGCTGTGCCGGCTATCATCTCGGAAATCAATACCTGTATCGCAGCGATATCCGAACGGTGCACGTGATGGCGGTCGAAATGGAATCCAATCGACGGTATCTGGGTCAGCGTTTGAGAGAAGCGATCATCAAGGATGTCGAAATCAACACGCCGTTGACCATCACCGATCCCCAGATTTCGGATAGTTTTATTCGTGTGCGCATCGCCAACGAAAGAAAACGCGTGGCTGGTGAAAACATCAACGATGATCCCCGAACGCTGCAGATCAACTGGGTTGTCGATGTCGATTGGGTCGATCGAGCAGGGGTTCCGTTAATGCAATTTCAATCCGTTCAAATCAACCGCGATGGCGAGTTCATTCCGGAAGGAGGCCAATCGATGGCCACGGCTCAACAGAGAATCATCGAGCAGGTCGCGCGTGATGTGATCAGCCAAATGCAAATGCCCTGGTAAATCAGGACTGCCCGGTTCCGGATATTCCTGCTTGAGTGCATGGTATTCTCCATGTTGATTTCCCGTTGTCCGAAATCCAAACGGATACGTCAATCCATCGCGAATTCCATGCTCTGTCCGCTAAAACGTTGACAACTGTGCGAAAGTCAGTTTTCTGAGGGCAACGACTCCCAGGGAAGTCCATTGAAATTCCCGGGAATTGCCATTAATGAATTTTCTTTTTGGCGGCGATTCGTTACCATAAGAAGATTGAAAAGCGACATGTCGTTGTAGACGATTTTCTCGAAGCGATCTTAGCAAGGAGACGGAATGAGAATACTGCTTTTGGTTCTCTGGATGCTGATCCCCGTTGGGGCATTGGCCTACCATATGGGGCCGGGCCAGACTGACATGAAACGCGACCAGGTTTCCCAGCTCCTCGCTGATGCAGATCAACTCGTGTTGGATGAGAAGTGGTCCGAGGCAAAACAGATCTACACCAACGCACTGGAGCTGCTTCCGGAAAACGAGGTGGCGACCAATCGGCGGACGCGACTTGAACTGGCCAAATGTGAAATCAACGACAAGGGACTTCCGCAGGCCAACGAAGATCTGAAGGTTTTGGTCAACGAGTTGATGGAAGACTCTGGATCGGATCCCAGGCTGCTGGAAGATGCCCGAATGGCATTGGCCAATTCCCAATTCTATATCACGTGGCTGATGCGGCTGGAAGGTCGTTCCCCGGATGTCTGGGAACCGGAAATCACGTCGTCCCAACAAATGTATCGTTTGCTTGCTGAAAACGCGGAACGGGATGGCGACCAGGAAATGATCAATATTCGCAGGTCGGATCTTGAGTCGGCGGTTAAATTGGCCCGAATGGATATTGGTGAGTTGCAAGGTCTTCCCTTGCCAAGCCAATGAGCTGGCTGAAACTCATCAAGCAAACGCGGTCGCGTTTCTCAGAAAATTGGCAAGAAAAAAGACGATGCTCGAGGTGCAAGTGCTGGACCGCCGCCGGATGACGGTGGTCGTTAAGCGGGAATGAGGAATCAAAGCCACGTGGATCGTCCGCGTGGCTTTTTTGCTTTGCGAGCTGTCGTCGGGGTCTACCCGTCAACTGGACGGCTGGCGGACAGATGTCGGATCCATTCGGCAGCGGAATAGTAAACGGTGACCCCGTTAATTGACAAATTCAGTGATGACCGTTGCAATTCCACCGCAGTCATTTTTGGAAAATGACACGGAATCCGCGAATCCTGATCCTCGTTCTGGAAATCAACTAGGATAGAGACATTCAGATTGTGCGTGAGCGTGTTTTCCCGCCTGTGGTTTGGGATTGTAACTGAATCGACCGAAGATTCTTCAAGTATCGGTCCCACACACCCATTCATTGTTCGACATTACCCGTTACAGATTTAGCCGGTGCCTAGATGAAAAAGCTTGGTGTTGTTTTAAACGTCGTTCCATTGACTATTGCAAGCCTGATTGGTTCGGTCGCATTGTGCACAACGACCAACGGCCAGGTCGCTCGGGCTTCCAAGCTTATCCCACTCCAGCGAAGTACTGCCGGGCGTCCATCTCAAATCGCGTCCGGCACGGCTGCCGGACGCGTCGCGTCGACTCCCAGTCAGTCAACGAATACGAACGATGTGACTCCAGCGACCGAGACGACCGTGGCTGACAGCGAGAACGCCAAGCAGGAGCGACTGGCTAAACTGGCCCAGCTGGAGTTCAACCGTTTGCCATCAAATATCCTCGAGACCTGGTACAAACCGGACGACGGCAAAAACGTGGCCGATCTACCGCCAGCGCCGAAGGAGTCGTTTCTGTATAGCGACCTGCGGTTCAAATTGGCGACGGACAAACTGCAAAAAGACTTCACGATGAGTGACTGGGAAGCGATTTCCGATTTTTTTGAGTTGATTCCAGCGCCTAGTGCAAAAGCGGTTTATCGACAGATTCTATCCGCAGCATCGGGCACCAACGCCTCCAAGCTCCAGGGCGCCCGGTCGAATGGTGGCTCGCAAGTCGATCCGCGAACATTGCAGCCTCAGTATCTTTCGTTTCAGGACATTCTCGACATCGCGAAAATCGCTCCAGTCAATGTCGATCGGGAAAAGAACGACACGAGCGAGGTGAACTCCGGGCAGAGCGCGGACAAAAATCCCGGTCTTGACGCCCGGAAAAACGAACCAAGGATTGCCGATGAATTCATTTCGCAATTCAGTATGGCATTTCAGCAAGCCATTTCTCGAGGTAACACGGCAGATGACTTGATTGCACTGCTCAAAGAAGAGCTGGTTCAGGATGTACCGGTCTTTACGCGCCGGCAAATGGCGAAGATCGTGTTTGGAGCCGGGCTGCCGATTCTCGCGGGCGACTTTCTGCCTGAACTGGACGTTGCGAAACAGGAGAATGATCACGAAGCACTCAACCTGCTGTCTCAGCACTACCTGTCGGTTTATGCAAAAGACAAGAAAGTTGAGAACCTTGAACAAGCCTGGCGAGTAACGCAAGCGATCCTGGCTGCTGTCGATGTTGACCCGGCTGAACGTACCACGGCGTTGGCCCGGGCGGTCAAGCTCTCCAGTGACGTCAGCGAGGAACTGGGAAAAAAGTGGCTCAACGACAGCTTTGTGGCCCAACCGGAGACCGGGATGGAGGTCCTCGGCGCGATTGGAGCGGATACCTCCCAGTCCCTCCAAAAAAATGCTCTTTCGGCCGATCTCAGACTGGAACGACTAAAGCTCCAGAATGATGCGGTTAACGCGCTGTTCAACGTCTCAAGTGACCAGGCAAGAGCATGGAAGCGATTGTTGGAACTGCTCGCGATGAACTGGCTTCGCGAAGCCAGCATTTCCTACACCGACGACGGGACGACGGCGATGGGTCCGATGATGCAGCGCGACATCTACGGAAATATCTTTTACTTCGACCCGATGAATGGTATGTCTCGATCCCGCAGCGGCAGCATGGTCTCGGCGATCGGGACGGTCGACTTGCTTGAGATACGACCCTCCGACGAATGGTTGGCGCTGGTGGACCCGTCGCTTCGGCCTCAATTTGACACCGTCATGGCGCAACTTTATCTCAAGGTCTCGGAGCAGGATTTGGCGCTTCCATTTATCGAGAAACTGGCTGCTACGCATCCAAAAAAAGCCGAGGCGCTTGTTGATGAATTTCTCGTGGTGTGGACCAAGAACCACAATCCCAACAGTGACCAGCGACGCACGAACAGTTACATGTACATGTACGGGTTCGAAAGCCGCGCCGAATCTATTCCACTGACGCGATCCAAGCAGGATCGAAATCTCAATGAGCTTGCCGAGATCGTCGGGCGACTTTCCAAGCTGGTTGAAAAGGACCTGGACGATAAACTTCTGGTCGACGCATTCGTGACTTGCCATAGCACGGCAGAAGTCTACCAGTTGGACGAGATCGAGAAAATATTCGGACGCGTAGGAAGCGTCAAACCTGAAACGATTGCCGAGATCGCGACCAGAATGCGGACGAACCTGGCGACCATGTGGCGCGATGCAAAACTTCAACAGGACAAGAAAACCAAACGCAAGAAAAAAGAAATCGAACAGGAAGTCGTTGATGGCTATGAACTTGCCCAGAAACTCGTTCGGAATGCTTTGCAGGAAAACAAGGATGAGTGGAGCCTGGTGACGACTCAGGCGGAATTGATGCACGACGAGAATAACTACCGTGCAGGGCTTGAAAACAGTTCCGAGTTTGCGCCGCGTCGGAAACAGGCGATGGAACTTTTTCAGAAAGCGGCCGGGATGTACGCCGCCGAGTCGGGGAACCTGGAGGAAAAGGACTACTCAACGCGTGTTTTTACTTCGTGGTTCTATGCCAGTCTTGGGGCATGCGACCTTAATTTGATAGAAGACCAGCACCGCGCCGATCCGAAACAGACGGAAGCCATTCGTGCGGCCATTGAGGCGTTGCCGGAAAAGGTCTCAGAATGGCACATGGCCCGATTCGCCAATTTGCTGTTCAACCGCATGAGTAGTGTGAAGCCGGAATTGAAACACAAATATCTGGACCTGGGATTCCAGATCGTCGGCGATCACAAACAAGCCAGGGAAGCGAAGAAAGTTCATGATTACTACAAGGATCTGGTCAATGAAATTCGTTTGGAAACCGTTGTCGACGGCGACGCCCGGATTGGACACGACAGACCTTTCGGCGTTCTTGTCCGTTTGCTTCATACCCAGGAGATCGAACGCGAGTCGGGCGGTTTTGGACGCTACCTCCAAAATCAGAACAGTACCACGAGTTTTTCCTACAACTACGGTCGACCTACGAATGACTATCGCGACAAATTTGAGGAGTCGATTCGTGAAGCCTATTCCGAGCACTTCGAAGTGATTTCTGTTACGTTTGAAAGTCCGGAAGTGAAGTCGATTCCGGCCAAGCAATCAGGCTGGAGGATCACGCCTTACGCGTACTTGTTGCTGAAGGCCCGCGGACCGGAAGTCGACAGGATTCCATCGGCTCATCTGGATCTCGATTTTCTGGACACGTCGGGGTATGCGATATTGCCGGTCGAGTCGGCGGCGCTCCCGGTTGACGCTTCCTCGTTCAAGCCACGACCATTTCAAAAGCTGTCGGTAACCCAGATTTTGGACGAACGACAGGCGGAAGATGGAAAGCTGGTTCTCGAAGTCAAAGCCCGGTCCCAGGGCTTGGTTCCGGATCTGGAGGAAGTCGTATCGATTGCTCCGACCGAGTTCGTGGTCACTTCCATTGACGATGAAGGTGTCTCGGTGTCCCAGTTTGATCCGGATGAAAAATCTCCAACCATTAGCTCGGAACGCAGCTGGGTTGTTTCGCTGGAGGCCAAACCGGGCCTGGTGGCCAAGCCAAAATTATTTGAGTTTCCGCAATCGGAGCTCGAGCTCGACGAGATGGTCTTCCAGCGTTACGTGGATGCGGATTTGGCGTCGGTTGAGCCAACAGTCCGCCTGGAGGCCAGTTACGGAAAAACGGACTACACCCGAATGATCTGGCTGGGAGTCGGTGCCGGACTGGCTGGTTTGTTCGTGATCGGTCTGGTGATTTGGCTCATCAAACGACCGAGGAAGGAGGAGGCTTCAACTCGGTTTGTGATTGATAGCAGTCTATCGCCATTTGCGGCAATTTCACTCCTGCAGGAAATCTACGCCAACAACGGCTTTAACGATCGCAAAAAGGACGAGTTGGCCAACGCGATCGATCGACTCGAAGCCCATTATTTTGGGCAGGCGGAATCCGGTTCCAATCCTGACATTGTCTCGGAAGTCAAGAAATGGACAAAACAGTCGAGGTTGGTTCACTAGCAACTCCAGATTGAAATTTCCCAAACCATTGAAGACTCGTTTCTTTCCCGGTACGATTCGGCAATAATTCCGAATTGTTGAGTCACGCCAATTTAGGGAACCAGAGAATGAAACATGTAATATTTTTAGGTGTTGCCGTTGCCTTCGCGATGATGACGTCCAATGCGCTAGCGCTAATCCCGATCCAGGACGGAAAAGCTACTCAAGATGGTAAAAAAATTCCCCTACCGCCGCCGGAAAATACGGGTGATCCGAAACCAGATGTACGTGGGGCCGATGAAACCGATGCCAAGCCAACTCCCGTCGCGTTGAAAGAAGGCGTGGTCAGACTTTCACCCGAAAACACGAAGGTCGATTTTGTGGGAACCCATGTCGGCAGCGAACCGAATCCTCGGCTGGGTGGGTTCAAGAGATTCAAGGGTTTGCTGACGGCTACGGACGATGGGGCCAGCATCAAGTCGATGTCGATGGAGTTTGAGACAGGTTCGATGTGGACGGAAGTGGGGGATCAGCTTACCAACCACCTCAAGTCAGCGGACTTCCTGGATGTGGAGAAATATCCCACGGCAAAATTCGTAAGTACCGACATAAAAGCGGGTGAAAAGGAAGGGATGCTGGACATTGTCGGAGATTTTACTCTGATGGACCAAACCAATCAGCTCATCATCCCGGTGAGTTTGAAAAAAACGGATGCGGGTCTGCTGGTCAGTGGCAACTTTAAATTTGATCGAACCAGTTTTGGAATGACAAAAATGGTTGAAAGAGTCAGCAGCGAAGTCTCGATTGCACTTTCAATTGGTGAAAAAACAACGGGCGGTGCAAGTTCGGCCGGTCAAAACGGACGACCTGCGGAAGCAGGTGGACCAGGTGGGAGAGGCGGACGCGACCCGTCTGTAATGTTCAGGAATCAAGATGCCAACGGCGATGGAAAGCTTTCGGGTGACGAAATTCCTGAATTTCTCAAGGGACGAATGGAATCGATCGACACCGACGGCGATCAGGCAATCACGTTGGACGAACTGCAGAAAATGATCCAAGCTCGAGGCGCCGGACGAGGACGAGTTGGGGCACCACCGGAACGTGGCGATAATCAATAAATCGAACTACGGTCCTAGGCTTCCGAAGTTAAGAACGTTTTGACACGAAATAAGACGCCCGGCATCTCAATACGAGCCGGGCGTTTTTTTGTGCCTTGTCCGACATGCGCGACGGGCGACAAAACGTCGCCAATAAGCCCAAAACAACTGATAATCGAAGAGGTTTGGCGATCTGCGACAACTTGAATCCCTGGCAATCTTGCCGGGGAAAGCAAAATAGATAGTTTGGGTGGTTTTGGTTTCACTAATGGCAGGCGAAATTCGTTCATCTGGAAATCGACTGGTTGCATACCACCTTCAACAAAGTTAGGCTTTGGGCAACCTAACAATGTTGTCAAGCCCAGTTTCTGAATTGTTTTCAGAAATAATCATGCGTCAAGCGATGCTATCAAAGGAATATTGTTTATCAAAGGAATCGATAATGTTAGTGCTTAGTCGCAAAGTTGGCGAACGCATTTGGATTGGCGACGACATTTCAATAACCGTAGTGCGAATCACCGGCGGGGGAGTTCGGTTAGGGATCGAGGCTCCTTCAGAAATGCCTGTTGTCCGCGAGGAATTGAAGTTGAAACTTGAGCAATCCGGAATTGACGTCGAGGTCGATGTTGTTGACAACAAGGAACCGCCAACAACCATCAAGTTTCGCACCAACTAGTTCGTCCGCCGTAAATAGTGACTGGTTCCTGTCTGGAAAGGCAGTCCTGGATCAATTCAGAGTCAATTAAGTCAGGTGTTTTCTCACGGATGGCCGAACGACGAACGGCATTCGCGTTTGCCTCGGATAGCACGATCGCAAGGTTGCAAGGTAGCAAGTTCGAGGAAGTGGTTCGTGCGGGTTTGCCTGTATACGAGCGCTCACAGGGTGCCAGTCGTCCAATTTCCTGGTGATCGGTTGCGGCTATTTCAGATCTGAAAAGAACTCTTCTGGTTTGACGGCAGTTTTGGTTGCGTCAGCGGAAATGGCTTTTCCGGATCGGACATCGATCCGTCCCAGGTCGACTTTGTCCAGATGTCCAAATTGGCTGAAAACCGCCTCGATCGCTCGAATCTTGGCGTCCGATTTCGCCTCGGCATCTCTTTCTTTGCCGGGTGCATTTCCCCAGACAATCCGCGTTCCTGACCCTGAATACAGTTCGTACGGGACTCTCTCGCGGATGGATGTCGGCTGTCGAAAACGATTGGTTGTAATCCTCTCGATTCCAATCTCGGCCAGAGGCGGGTCAAACAAGGCGCAGATGGCTGCGGCATCCTGAATTCGATCGTCTTGCCAAAGCGTCCAGGTCGTTGAAAAACTGGTTGGATAGGGAACCGCGATCCAGGGGAGGTTTTTCCCATTCCCAATCGACTCGGGCATCAAAAACCCGTTTCGATCTACAGGCAAGAGGACCGTCTTTCCCTGGTTCTCGGCAGGCCATTTTTTGACCAACGTGACTCGGCTCAATTCGACAAGTGCCACAGGTTGGCGATAGATGACATCGATATCAAGACCGGATTTTGACTTTTCGATGCTTCGAATAGTCTCGACGAATCCAACGCTACGCATGACACCGGCGGTACGGGGAACAAGGTCCGTGTCGAGAATCGACGCATTCCCGCTCTCGGTTTCGTCGAGGACCAGTTTTTTCAAATCCGTGCCAGCCCATTCCGGTGTCGGTGTGAGCCGGATTTTATCCTCCGTCAATCGAAATTCATCCAGGTTGACGATTTTATCCTGGTGACCTTCCCACAAAAAAATCGCGCCACCGATCATGACGACGGTTGCGAACACAAACATTGTTGTGGGGTGAAGCAGGATTCCCCGCACAGAAAGGCTGGCGAAAATTCGATCCAAAATGTCTTGTTGCTGTTTTGCCATTCGTTCCTCGATTTTGAATAACCATCCAGAATGAATGGTACTTAAAACAAAATCGAGTTTTTTGACCGGGGACTTTGACGCGAAACGCAAAAGTCTCAAAACCGGCCATGCCAGCAAATTCGTTACCAGACCTGAATCGCGGTTTCGAGTTGAATGTCCAAACGTTCTTTAACCTTGTTCTTGACCAGCTCCATCAGGCGCAAGACATCATCACTTTTGGCACCCGGTTGGACAACAAAGTAGTTGGGATCAGTGTCAAGTATCTCGACATTTCCGACACGCGTACCCTTGAGCCCGGCCTGTTCGATCAATTCACTAGCCAGTTCACCGCCCACGTCCTTGAACATATAGGCTGCATTCTGTTCTGAGGATGGTTGGTGGGCCCGCCGAACAATCCAGAGCTTCTGCATTTCTTTGGTCAGCATTTCTGATGGTTCTCGTTCCAGCAGGAACTCGGCTTTCAGAATCACCAATTCACTCAGGCTGCTTCGACGGTAGGAAAATGACAACGAACTTTTTTCCCGTGTCGCAAGCTCGCCGGCACGCGTCAAGACTTCCGCAGACTCAACCCACGTCCCGATGTCGACACCGTGGGCGCCTGTGTTGTTGTGCAACGCGCCACCGATCGTGCCAGGCAATCCAACCAGTTGCTCGGGGCCAGCGAGCCCCTCTCGTACCGCTGTTGCGACAAAATGTGTGAGTCGCGTTCCGCCGCCAACCAAGATCCG
>JAHEBQ010000039.1 GCA_024642205.1 Planctomycetaceae bacterium
GCACATGATCAGAAACGAGATCCAGCGGGATTGTTTCGTCGTCAGTTTCATGGGAACAGACCATTGTTCGTCCTTGAGATCAGCCTCAAGGGTGAATGTGCTCTGTTTCAGTTGATGGGAATCTTGTCGGCTGTTCGCTCCGTCCGCCACGATGCCTGCGGAGAGCGCTTGGTCGGAAGCGTTTTTATTGCCGAAGCCCCAGCCGAAAACCGATGCTGCGATGGCGACGGCACCAATGACAACAAAAATCAATGGGAACAGGGACATCCACAACAACGATGTATCGAAGTCCCGATTCAAGACCGAGCGGCCTGGATCCTGTGGATCGTAGTAACAAAGCGTCTCGATTCCGGGTGGATATTGGTCGACAATTGTTTTGGCCCAATCAGAGGATGAGGACATTGTCGAAAACGAATGGCGGTCACCGACAAATGATTTTCCGTCGACTCGGAATTCAAATTCAATTTTTGGGGCATAGGTCGTGTCACCTTCGTTGTCGGTGTGGGACTCGACGCTGCTGGAAAGAACCCGGCAATTCGCTGACGGCCAAGCAGCAGCAGCCCGGGCGTTGATAAAAGGCAAGACGGCGGTGATCCAGATAAAAAAAACCCCGGCAGCAAAGAAGCTGATTCCCCAGATCACCAGGAACAATCGTCCGCAGCCAGACTTGTTCTTGTGTCGCTCGGAAATTGCTTCTTGTTTCATCCGCGTCCTACCGTGTTTTGAAATGGAGCTTGGCCTTCGCTGTCTGGCAACAGCCACTGGCCGAACAGACAACCGGCATTGAACAGGAAACGATCACGACATGATTCAATTGCCGAGACGGAAACTCAACGTCTGAATTCGCGGTACGTCAGGAATCCGCCAATTGTAACGCAAGCCAAATTTCCAAGCCACGCACCGTAGGGTGGTAAGGATCCCATTTTGGCTCCGTCCAGGCCCAGCATGAACAAAGGGTAGTAGACCAGCAGGATGGGGAGAAAACAGATACCAAAGGTCGCAGCGTGATTGGCGGTTTTCATTCGAAGGGCAACCGGGATCCCAATGATGGTGAAAGCCAGGCAGCTGAAACCGCTGGACCAGCGGCGATGCGGCACGATGTGGAGCCGACTCAGACGGGCTTCGGCATCGTTCAACTCGTCGGTTCGCGTTTTCCAGTCTGAATTGGTAAGGCCAACCAAGTCACCCGTGATCATCTGGCTGCAGGCTCGAATGGCATTGGATTGTTTGAGTCGATCAAGTTCGATTTCCTGATTCTGGATTGCGTCGCCAATTTCGAAGAGATAAAGATGGCTGGGGTTGCCCGTTGATTTTGCAATCTCGTCCGGCGTCATTAACGGAATTGCAATGCACTCTTCGACAAATGTGACCTCTCCGTGGTTTTCGAAAAGGCCATTACCGCGTTTCAGAACCAGTTCAAGTTTGTGCTTCTCCGGATTTACGGTGATCACCGCCTCGTGGGCGGAAATGCGAATCTGTTTGTTCACGGATTCATTGATGATGATGATCGGTTCAATTAGCCTGCGGCCTTCGACGGCCTGGACTTCGATGGAAAATTTCTGGCTGCGGATGCTCCCCTCATTTTGCAATTGGTGCATTATGATTTCGTCTGCACTCTTCAAGACAACTTGTTCGATTCCCCAATAGCTCCAGGCGAACGACACATCGTTGACCCAAACGGCAAACAGGCTGAGCAGGAATGCCAGCACCAGCGCGGGCGCAACAATCACGGATTTATGAAGCCCCATGGATTGGATCGCGATCAATTCGTTTTCGGCCGCCAGGCGTCCAAAAACGACGCACACACTGAACAAGCAGGTCGCCGGCATCGCGAACATCAACGCTTTGAAAAACAGATAGGGAATCAACTGAACCAGAATATTGGGCCCGATTCCCCGGTCGGTCGCTTCCTCGACGATGCCGAAGATCAACATCAAACCGACAAATGCAAATGACGATACCAGGAAGACCTTGGCCAACTCCCAAATGAGGTATCGTGTTATCAGTTTCGGAAACAAGGTCAGACAGTCGCTGGGACAGAACAAACGAGGTTAAGCTGCCGATCGGCCCTGTTCGACGAGTCGACCGGTTTTAGCACTTGAACCGTATTTGAATCTCTGCAAACGGTCAATTCCAATCTCCAGTCGGGACTACACCGACAGTTTGCAATCGGAGCACAGGTCGCCGCCACGATTTTTCATTCGATTCGGATGGATACTGCTGGCATGTGGCCTGCCGGCTGTTCAGCCAAAAAAAAACACGCGCCGGTCGCAGACCGAAGCGTGATTGGGGAGTCAGGATTTCTTCTTGTTCCGCGTTCTAGGCAAGCTGCTCTTCGATCGAGTCCAGGCCGTCTTCCGCTTCAACCGATTGACCTTCGTTTGGATCGTAAATTGTCTGAGCATCGGCAATTTTGCGGTAACCAATTTTCATCAAGACTTCGAGGATTTCGCTACAGGTCGGAAACATGCGTCCGCTGGCCCGCTTGTACTCGTCCATCGCGTGCATGAACTCAATTTCCATTTCCGAGTATTCGCGCTCGCACGTCGTTGGATCAATTTGGCGTCGGCGCTTGACCTTTCGTCGTTCGATTGCCGGTGTGCATGCTTCTGCTTCCGATTTGGATTTCAGCTGACGGCGATCGCTCTTGCGTTTGCCTGTTTCGTTCAGTGCTTGAATGTCTGTTTTTGTCTTTGCCATATTTGAGACCTGCGTGATTTGTGGTTTGAGGGGATAACCAAGGGTCGCCAAGGGTGTCTTTGGTGACGTTGGAAAAATACATCATCTAGAGAAGATGACTGGATAAAAGCGAAACGTTGGCTTGGTTAAACCTGAATGGTTACGTAATTGGGCCGTTTGGAGGGGTTATCCGTGTTGCGGTCGGTTTGCCGTCCAATGGGAAGCGACTTTTCAGGCTTCCTGGAGGTTTGTCATTGCAAATCGCGGATCCGCACCGCAAAAGTCGGATCATCGTTAGAACAGTTCAGTCCGGTCGTACCGGTGAATCGAGCGCGCTAGAGACGTGAACCCTGTTGGTTAACGATCGTGAAGTCGTCAATCGCGAACGGGCGCCATCCGATTCTAGCGAAGAATTGTCGTCGACCGTTGTCTGGCGACGAAGACTTCGTTTGGTCGACTGACATAGAGGTGACGCGCGTCTTCGCATTCTTCCAGTTCGATGGTCCACGGCAAGTCCCGTCGGAGCGAATCCATCGGGTCTTCGGACGAGACAATGATCGAATTGGGGTTTTCATTCAAAAACATGATCATCGATCGTACTTGAGTTTCGTCAAACCAGGTGATGTTGGAATCCTCGAGTTTGATGCTTGCCCCATAGGATTCGCGACCAAAAAAGACAACGGGTGCATTTTTGAATTCCTGGGTCGAATGCAGTTTGCTTGCTGCCAGGTGTACCGAGCGGGCATTGGAAATGGCCGGAACCAGCCGGTGAGCCGTATGCGACACCATGATCAGCCCAATCAAACCAAAGCTGGCCCAGGCAATTCCAGGTTTCTTTCGGAAGGCAATCGAAACCGCCACCAACGCGGACAACACGATTGTACTGACGACGAGTTCCATAATCGAAAATGAGCTGGATTCCGGTTTGAAGAAAACCAGCAGTGCCAGGCTGGTAAGCGTACACCAGACCAGCAGTTCGACCGGCGCCCGTCGACCGGTTTTCTCAAGCCAGGTTGGCTGCCGGGTGATTGCGACCCACGACGGAGAAGCAATCGAGAATTGTTGGCGTGAAAACAACTTCCGATCCAGTAACACTCCCATCAACAGGCAGATCGGCGGAAACGAAGGCACGATATAGGTGGGTAGTTTCGATTCGGAAATGGAGAAAAAAGCGATAACCCAAACCGCGGACATGAACAGAAAGCCATGTTCGCGCGTGCGGAGCAACCGGTTCTCCGGCTTGCGGGACGTCATGAATTTGGTTACCGACGGTATCAGGTAAGAGGCCGGGAACATAAAAATAAAGATGCCAACCAAATAATACCAGAACGGTTCACGATGGTTGAAGGCGTCAGAAAATCGAACGACATGGTGCTTCCAGAAAAAATAGGTCACAAAGTCAGGGTGGACTATTGTCGTTGCCAGGAACCAGGGGGCCGCGATCAACGTCGCGGGTGCTGCGAACCACATCCACCACCGACGGGGCAACGATTGCGGAGACGGGGCAATCCAGTAGATGGCCAGTAACGGCGGGAGACTAAGAGCTCCGATCACCGGTCCTTTGACAAGAATTCCGAGTCCGCAAGCAATGCCTGCCGCAAACGCGTAGTGTTTTTTGAATGACCCACGCGTTGCCAGGAATCCGAAAAGCAACATCGCCGTCGCCATTGCAGTTAACGATGCGTCCATCGTGACATATCGGCCGACACAAACGAATCCCGAAGTCAGCAGGAGCAGAAGAGTGCCCATCCAGGCCGATCGAAACCCAACCAGTCGTTGCCCCACGAGCAGTGTCGTCAGCAGGGTCAACATGGAAGCGATCGCGACGGGAAAACGAGTGGCAAACTGACTGACCCCCAGCAATTTGAAGCTGGCGGCGATTGCCCAGATTTGCAGTGGCGGTTTGTCCCAGTAGTTTTCGTCAGCCAGTGTAAGTGCCATCCATTGGCCGGAGTTGACGATGTTCATGGCGAGTTGGGCGTTGCGTGCTTCGTCAGGTTCGAAGAGCGGAAAACTCAAACCGCGAAAAAGCACAAACGTGGCAATCAACATCAGTGCGATCGTCGCGATCCCCTTTTCGATCGCCTTGTGTCGTTGATGCGGCAGTTCGTCTTGCCGTCGCGAGAACATGATCCGGTTCCACCAGAATCGAAGCGCTCGTTGGATCGCAACCAAAATCTGTTTGTTGTTCAGCGTTGTTGCAGAGACTTCCGTCGCAAGACATCCAATTTTTGTTTCCCAAACCGATCGACGATGCAGCACGGCGAGCGCAAGGAACCGGGTGACCGCAAAAGAACTCCATTCACCTGCTCGTTGACCGGCGGTACTTGAATCGGATTTGACAAGGCATTGTTGATATTCGGGCAGCCAGGGCTCGATTTCCGCCCTGGTGAATATCGTCAGGCCGCGATCAAATTCAGTTTTTTCAGTTCGCAAAAACCCACGTACAAACAAACGGTAAAGCCACAACAATAAATTACACAGCCAGCGTTGTGGGACGGTGCGCGAAATGATGGGGGAAAACGCCGCCTGGATCGGGGACTGGTCAATTCGACCGACCATGAACTGCCATTGATCGGAATCTATTTCGATTCCGCGTTCGGCGACTGCAATTACCGGATGTTTTGCTGCCGAGATCGCGTCGGCGAGGTTCTTGAATCGTTTGGGAAATGGCCGATATGTGATGTGGTCGCTGGCTTTTTCGGGCGGATCGCGATCAATGAGAAGCACCTCGGTTCGCCATTGGCGTTTTCCCAACGCTTCAACGGCTTGCCAAATCCGTTGATCCGTCTGACCGGGGTCGGCAAACAGGATCAGCGAAACGCTTGGAAAAGTTGGCATGGATTTGTCCGTATCGATTCCTTTGACCGGTCCCGTAGTCGAGTCTCTCCGAGTCTCGTGAAAAAACGGCGTGTTGTTACCGTGCCAGTCGAAAGGAAACTGACCTACGGGAGTGATGGGAGTGCTCTGGAGCCTATCGGAATGTGAGTCCTGGGGTCAATCTCAACGTGGCGGGAGTCATGAGGAATCAGGTGGCCAACGGGCCAGGATTTGTCAGGATCATTGAAATACTGAGTGGCCAGTTTGAGTTCCGGAAAAATTTTGATTCACGGGACTTTCACATCCTGGCTTGCGGAGACATTTGTCCCCTTATTGTTGGTGTTCGTGATGGTTCACAATGGTTTTTCCGTCTACGATGCCATTATTGGGTTTTTCGGTTTGACAACGACGATGTCATAGTAGAATGTACTGTGCCTTACCAACGACTTGTATTAAGATGCTGATGTCACGCGGGTGACGGATTTCAACCATTTCCGTGGATTCTACCTTGTGGATTCCTGCTTCCCGATACGTTCATCCTACCCGATCTCATTTATTTCTAACCTTGGAGGAGTCTGAATGTCATCCAGTCATTCACGGAAAACACATCGAGCGTTTACACTCGTAGAACTGCTCGTCGTGATCGCCATCATTGGCATTTTGGTTGGTATGTTGCTGCCAGCGGTTCAGCAAGTTCGGGAAGCTGCAAGACGTGCAAGTTGCTTGAACAACATTCGCCAGGTTGGAATTGCATGCATGAACTATCAAAGTGCCAACCTCAAGTTTCCGACCGCCGCTCCCTGGATCAAGGGAAAAGGAAGTTCAAGCTGGGTGACACCGATTCTTCCATTCATCGACCAGCAAAATGTCTCCGATGAATCCAAGACTGGAGTTGGAACCATCGACCTGTCGTTAAACAAAATCCCGCTTTTGCTTTGCCCATCTTCGACCCAGGAAGACGAGACGTCGACATCGAATCAGAGCCTCAATGCGAATCATTATTTGGCGTGTTTGGGTGCCATCGATGCAGACAATCCGAACAAACCTCCGTCGGTTCCTTATTGGACGTCCATGGGTGGTTCGGGGATTGTGGCTTCGAACGGTATGTTTTCACCTCGAACCCATGACAATACGGTTGTCCTCAAGAATCAAGACTTCAAAGGCAAGTTCGGTAGAAACTTCGAGGATTGTCGTGACGGTTCATCGAATACAATCGCATTCCTGGAATCTTCCCGCTCGCGAACGGACAGCTGGGACCCTATTCGCGAAGGATGGGCATTGGGTTTTGAAGAAAGCGGTGTGAATGACTACGACGCAGTGGGAGCGATTTTTTGTGCGACTCAGATCGTGAAGAGCGTTTCGGGGTTTTCGGACACGCCGATCAATGCGAATTTGAATGAGCCGAACGTCAAGTGGAATCAGGTTCCAGCCGGCAGTAATCACTCAGGTGGCTGCCTGGTCGCGATGGTGGACGGTTCCGCCAAGTTCGTTAGTGAAAGTATTGATCCAAACGCATTTACCGCAGCCGCTGGAATCAATGATGGACGTGATAGTCAGCTTGAGTAAACCGGCTTGTAATTCATGACGACTCAAACAGCAGGCCATGTGCCTGCTGTTTTTTTTGGTATTCAAAATTCGGGGTTCATCGCCCGTTATGGCTCTCAAACAAATCGCATTCTCCCCGCCAGAGTTGCAGCTGCCGGGCGATGTCGCGTTGTACCTGGAACAAATGGCTCCTCAGGTCGAACGGTATCGCTCGAAAACGCCGGGTGGATTTCGTGGCTTCGTTCCCAGCGACTACGTCGGTTTCTATTCGGCGCTGTCGCATGTCGTGGATCAACGACTTGCCTGTGGCAATGCTTTTTGTGAGTGGGGCAGCGGATTGGGAGTTTCAACTTGCCTGGCAAGCATGTTGGGATTTGAGGCAGCCGGAATTGAAATTGACGGAGCTCTGGTGCAGGCGGCGGAACAATTTGTTGCAGACTTCGAGTTGATCGCCGATTTTGCCCACGGAAGTTTTCTTCCCGACGGAGTTGATGACCTGATCGATTCCGCGTTCGCTGAAAATAACGGCGAGATCTCAATGATTATTCAATCGGACGATGCCTATCATCAACTGGGGAAAGACGTGGATGATTTTGACATCGTGTTCTGTTTTCCGTGGCCGACGGACGAAGGTGTGACTGCCGAAATTTTTGAGCGGTACGCATCGGTGGGTGCAATTCTGTTGACATTTGATGAAGCAGAAGGCTATCGCGTTCGGAGAAAGTCGGAAAATTGACTGGTCGGCGATGAGGTTTCTCTTCACGCTGTTTTGCGATTTCACCCCTTGCGGCACGCCAACATCCTTGTCCCGATCCGGAGGTCTGAGATTTGGGTCAAAGTCGGAGGGTTCAGGCCGTAACTTGCCGTTTTCAACCCGACTTGAATGTCGATTTGACCGACAGCTGCGAAGTGACTGGCGGAAGTGGCGGCCCCGGATCGCGATTCCGGCCATACGGTATTGATCAGAACAACTGCCACCGACCGTCCGGAGGATTGGCTTGGCTTGTTAAGATGGAGCGTTGGTGGGAAACCGTCAATAACCGCCTTTCGGTGGGCCCCCCGATTCTGTCAATTTTTCCGAAATTGACGTTTGCTTGGGAACTTCCCTAACCGACCGGCATCAGAAAGCCGAGGGCGGAGAAGCGGTTGAACACATGGACGGTTTCGCTGGATTTTCGCGTTTTCCTGAGAAAAACGAGTCGTTGATCGCGCCAAAGGTCGCCGGATTCGCGTTTCTTGCACGGGTTGGGTTAGGTTGTCTTTCTCAATTCTAGGGAATTTCGTGAATTCAGTGAGGCTTTTAATTAATATCGTAACAATATCAATTCTTGTTTCGTCTTGAAAATGCCTCCCTTCCCGTCGCACTTCAAGGCTAATCATTCGCTGTGCACGTATTCACTTGTCTGAACGTCAAGCTTGAATACAAAACAAGAGGTTTTCGAGAATGAGTCTTAATCGCCATTCGTCATCTCGACGTAAACTAAATCAAGGCAAATCCCGTCGCCGCAAATCAAGCCAATCGACGGTCAACTACCAGTCTCTGGAAGAGCGTCGTCTACTGGCTGTCGATGTTGGTTTGAATTTTACCGGATCGACATTCGGTCGGAGTTTGAGTCCTCCCAACGTTACGGGTGGCGTGGGTCCCAACCATGTCGTCCAGGTGATCGATAACCAGTTTCAGGTGTTTGAAAAGACAACCGGTGCCGTATTGGTAGACAAGGCCCTGGATACGTTTTGGACGGATACAGGTGGCGCAGGGGCTCAATCGAGTCCTGAAATGATTCAGAACACGAGTAATGCGCGCGTCGTCTACGATGCCGATACACGGCGATGGTTCATCTCGGCGGTCAGTACCGCGGATATTATCACCGGTGCGATTGGTGTTCAGAGTCCAACCTTGGTTGCGGTGTCCAGAACGTCGGATCCGACGCAGGACTGGCAAAGTCTGACCAATTTCTATGATGTTGACGCAGATCCTGTGACGCCGCCGATCCAGTATGAGGGAGGATTCCTCTCCGCGGGCGCTGGAGCGATCACGACCAATCTCTCAGTGGACGATCACAATTTATACGTCTCGGTTGGCGAAGCGAGCCCGTTCGTGCCGCCGCAAACCTGGGCGTTCAACAAGTTTGCGGATTTGGTCGTCCCAACTCCCAATTCTCTAAACCCTTCCGCATGGTTTGTTGACGCCACCACCATTCAATGGGGGACGGACGTGACCGGTACGGCGGTTGGGACATTTGGCCTAGTGGTTCCCGCTAGTGGAAGCTCGGTTCTCCTGGAACAGATAACCGATGCGGACATTGCGGGAGGAGCGATTCTTCAAAACAGTGTCTCCGTGGCAGTTGACGCCTACGAAGCTCCGCCGCAGTACATTCGTCAGGAGTTCGATCCGGACCTGGTCAATTCGGGTGCCGGGTTGACATCGGCCACAAAACGGCTGGGCAACAGTTTGTGGGCGGTCCATTCGATTCTGGGGAGTGGAAACGGTCAAAACCCGGATGGCGGAGTCGTCGAAACCAGTGCGCTTCGCTGGTATGAGATCGACCTCGATACGAAAACCGTCAAGCAATCTGGCACGATCGAGCATGATTTTTTCAACTATATTTTCCCGTCGATCGCCGTAACACCCGAGGGTCATGTGGCGATTTCCTTCACGGCGACGGGTGTGGGTCCAACTCCGGGTTCAGGTCTTTTCCCCACCTTGATGGTTGCCGTTGGCTACAGCAACAACGGAACCATGATCATGGAGGAGCCGGTCAGCTTGAAGGATGGAGAAGGCGGATACTTTGACGGCAGCGGTAACTTCTGGGGGCGATATGGGGATACCGTCGCCGATCCGAACGATCCGGCCAAAGTCTGGGTGTTTGGTGAATGGTCCGATGACAGCGATGACGGACAAACCCAGGTCGTGGAAGTTTCACTGATCGGACTAAGTCCTAAATTGGAGGCGACAACCGGAGATAATGTGATCGTCGTCCGACGCTCGGAACTTGACAATACGCAAATCGAAGTTGAAATCGATGGTACCGTCGTGGAGACATACCAGGAATCCATTTTATATTCGATTCAGGTCGACGGAATGGGTGGCGATGATACGTTTGTCGTGGATACTGCCAATGG
This sequence comes from Planctomycetaceae bacterium, assembly GCA_024642205.1. Classification (GTDB taxonomy): domain Bacteria; phylum Planctomycetota; class Planctomycetia; order Pirellulales; family Pirellulaceae; genus Mariniblastus. The sequence goes on from JAHEBQ010000039.1 coordinate 10,168, forward strand.
CGAGTTGGAGTTCCCTGGCGGTGTCAACTTTGTCGGTGATGGTAACGATCAGGTTGATCTTCGAACTCTCTTGGATACAAACTGGGAAATCGCGCTCGGCGGAAAAGGGACCGCGGCGATTGGGAGCGACTTCCCTGCCTCGTGCGATGTGGTTCATCAGGACCTGGTGACATTCAACCTGAACTTCGAAGAAGGATCTCTGTGGTTTGATGCCACTGCTTATACCAGCCAATACGGCACAACGTTTGGCGATGCGTTACGCGGTGAATTGCAGAATTACTTTGATACCGTGATTGCCCCGATTTTCGCTGGCACCTTTACGATGACGTTGGATATCAACGATGACGAAGTGGACACGTTCGCTTCGGCCACTGCGTTGGGATACAGTTTCCATGAAGTCAACGGTCAAAACATCTGGGCGGCTTCTCCCTGGTCGATCCTCACGGGTCGGGGTGACACGAACGGATCGGGTACTAGCGATGGCGTGATCGATTACAACCTTGATCTGGATCTCTATCAGGGTGACCAGCAGGCATTGTTGGACAACATTGCCGGAGGATTAACCCGTAACCAGTTCTTCCGTGTACTGGGAATGGAGTCCTTCATTCCCAACGAGACTCAGACGTTTGATCCTCGTGGCAATCGGGAGGTTGCCTCGGTTATGGATACGCTCTACCGGGACGTTAACGACGCTCCCCTGGTTGGCAACTATAGCGGTGCTGACTTTATGTTTGACGTTTTGAATTACGTTGCCAACCCAAACTGGGCCGGTGACAATTCCGGAATCTACTTCCTGGGAATTGATGATTCGGGAGCCGAGATGCGCCTGGCCGTCAATTCAAACACCGAGTTGATCGATTTCGATACACTTGCCTCAAGTCTGGCCGGAACTTCGCGAGATGGTGATTTCAATGAAATCGTCGAACAGGATCGTGCCTTCCTGCGAGGGCTGGGTTACGTCCTCAACCCGATCACGGTGCCGACTCTCGGTGACGGATTCAAGGTGACGTTTTCCGGGCTGGACGAAATTCAGGCGGGTGATGGGGTCGATAATTTCTGTATCCGGTCGTCGAATGTCGATTTACAGATCAGCGGCGGGATTGGAAACGACATTTTCAACGTGACCGGCCTGGGAGTCGGTGCAATCAACCTGTTTGGTGAGTCCGGCGATGATACTTACACGGTCGTCTTTAGCCCGGCCGGCGTGATCACGATTGGGGACAGCGTCGGTTCTGAAAACGACACGCTGATCGGTTTGGGAACGTCCAGCGCCGACAACTTCGTCTTTGATGTGAACGGAATCAAAGTGAACGCAGGTTTGCTGGTTTATGTCGGGATTGAAAACACCAGCTTTGATGGTCTCGAAGGCGATGATATTTTCGAAGTCAAAGCCGCGTATCCTGGAATCTCCGGACTCAATGGGGGTGACGGAGTTGATACATTTATCGTTGACGCTTCCGGTTCGGGAGACACGTTGACCATTTCTGTTGATGATCCGGCAACAGATCCGGTCAATCGTCTTCGGCTGGATTTGTCGTCGGTGGTTACCGACACTTACATTGCGGACGAAATCGAGAATTTCCAGGTTGACGGGACGTTTGTCATCGACGGAGTTAACGGCGCCCCAACGGTCACTGGAGGATTGAACCTGCTTGGAGATGGCAACGAAATCATTCGCATGGAATCCATGTCGAATGCCACGTGGGTCGTCGACGGTAATGGGGCGGGAAATGTGAGATTGGGTCTATCGGATCCGATCCTGTTCACCGGCGTTCGCCAAATTGACGCGTCTCATGGTTTCGACTTGTTTAACATTCGTGATACGGATACCAACCTGTTGATCCACGCTCGTGAGGGTGACGATTCGATCCGCATTGACAATGCAGGGATTGGCATTGTTACGGTGAACGGTAATACCGGAAGGGATCGCTTCACGGTAACCGATTCCGGTGGAGGGGTGAATCTTTCCGGTAACGAAGGAAACGATACTTTCACGATCAATGATGGCGGCTCAGGTAGTGCGTTGCTATATGGTGACGACGGAAACGACGTTTTTGAAATTCAGTTCAGCAGGAATTCGATTGCGATGCAGGGTGGTGAGGGCAACGATCGATTTACCGTTTCCCTTGGCGCGCTTGGCGAAGTCAGGGCTGATGGTCAAGAAGGTTCGGATGTCTATCAGTTTGCGGTTGGCTCCCAAAACAACCGAAAGATGTTTGCACTCGACACTGGCGTCGTTGGATCGGATCGGATTGTAACTTCTCTCAGTGATTTCCATGACACTTTGAATTTGAGTGATGAAAGGGTGACCGTTCAGACCGACATCCTCCGATTCAACGAGAACTTCGAATCCTTGGTCATCAATGCTCGACGCGGTAACGATATAATCAACATCAATCGTTCCATCATTGGGTATTTACGAATCCTGGGTGCCGAGGGCGACGATGACATTAACATCCAGGACTCCGCTGGTATCAACAGCATCTTGATTGATGCGGGAGTTGGATTCGATGAAATACGGGTCGATTCCACACCGGTTGGCAGTGCGCTCACGGCTTACGGTGGCTCAGGAGAGGATTCATTTTTTGTCTCGCAGCGGGCATACGGCAATGCTGTAATCGACGGCCAGGAAGACGCTGATCGCTACGATGTCTTTTTCGCCGGCCTATCTCCACGATACGTGGTCGCCCGTGACTCGGGACTCGTCGGGAAAGACCATCTTACGGTCCGCGGTTCTGCCTCCAGCGACGTGATGGAATTCCGATCGGGTGTCGTCCGAACACCAAACCAGGACATCTTGTATACTCAATCGACAGAGACCATGAGTTTGCTTACTGAAGGGGGCAACGACATGGTCACGGTTTACGGGGTCAGTTCACCCCAAACGACCATCATGGGTCAGGCTGGTAGCGATCTGATTCATCTGATTTCAACGTTCGGACCGGCGACCTCCAAGATCGTTAACGTTGACGGAGGTGATGGAAATGACAACATTCTGGTTTCAGGTTCCAACGCGGACACGATGACCAATGTGTTTGGAAGTGGCGGCGATGACAACCTGACCTTTGGCTCCTTCTTTGCTGACAATAATGGCAATCTGAACCATCTCTACGGAGAGGTTTTTGCCTCCGGAGGCAACGGAAACGACCGGATCTACATTAACGATGCAGGCAATATTTCTTCGTTTGACTACGAAGTTGGGTCGAATTTCGTACGGTCGTCCAGCAGTTCCTACTTCGCTGGGATCACGTTTGACAACTCGTCGGAGATATTGCGGTTGGATGCCACAAATTACAAAAACAATTTGTTGGTGACTCCCAACTTCAATACGAAATTCAGTTTCTTCGGCAACGGTGGACTCAATAAAATCTCGTTGACAGGAGATCCTGCCGACGACGGACGGCAATTCTACGGCCAGAACGGCGGAGACGGAATCTGGACGTTCACCAATGGCGCCCGGGATATCTACTTTTCGAACTTTCTGCTTGGCTAGGCTGTCAGGGATTTGGTGAATGACCCAAGCAGCTGTTCACCGAGAAATGGAAAAACTAAACTGGTCTCGCAATCGTTTTTTGATTGCGAGATTTTTTTGCGCTCGTCGCGGGCCGGTTCACAGGGAATCATTGCCGGGGCGAAAACCGGCCCCAACCGGGAATCAACAAGGGGAACTATGAAAGCTGTCTGTTTTCAATCGGTCAGGCATGTTATGTCCTGCGAGAGGAACGAACCGGTCATCATCGACGGACGGGATGCCATTGTCCGCGTGTCGATGGCAGGCTTGTGTGGCAGCGATCTTCATCCGTTTTTCGGGCGAGAGTCTGGTCTGGATCCAGGCACGGTGATGGGGCACGAGATGGTGGGTGAAGTGGTGGAATTGGGCGACGTCGTCGGATCCAGCGATTCGATTGCGGTCGGCGATCGGGTGTTTGCACCTTTTTCGACCAACTGCGGGAGTTGCTTTTATTGCCAATGCGGTTTGAGCTCACGGTGCATAAACGGTCAATTGTTCGGGTGGGTCGAAAACGGTATCGGGCTGGAGGGATGCCAAAGCGAATTTGTTCGCATTCCATTGGCTGATTCGACCCTCATGAAACTGCCCAATGGCCTGACCGATGAAGACGCGCTTTTGTTGGGAGACAATTTTTCGACGGGATACTACTGTGCGGAAATGGCAGAAGTCAAATCGGGCGGAGTCTACGTCGTGATTGGTTGCGGTACCGTCGGGCTGTTGTCGATCGTTGCAGCAATCAGCATGGGAGCCGATCGGGTCGTCGCACTCGACCCGGTTCCTGAACGTCGTCGCCAGGCGGAGTCTCTGGGCGCGATCGGCCTGCCTCCGGATGATTCGGCGCTGAAACAGGTTTTCGCGATGACGGAAGGTCGGGGTGCCGACGCGGTGATGGAGCTGGTTGGTTTGCCGGCTGCCCAGCAACTCGCCTATCAATGCATTCGGCCCGGTGGAATTCTCTCGGTTATCGGTTGTCATTGTACGCCGAATTTTGCGTTCAGCCCTGTGGATGCCTACAACAAGAACTTGATTTATCGGACGGGTCGTTGTCCGGCCGGGCACTACATGAGGTTGTTGAGTGAACGTGTCATTGCCGGCGAGTTTGACCTTTCCGGTTTTATTACTCACCGGTTTGGTCTGGAGGATGCCGGTCGAGCCTACGAGGTGTTTTCCAGACGAACCGACGGTTGCCTAAAAGCGGTTTTCGATCTGGTCGGTTAGAAACGGCAAATCGTTGTCTTGCGTTTTCGCTGGTCCCTTTGGCGTGCAGGTACCGCCACCAGGTTTCGACCAACGACTCGGCCGTCCGCATTGAAGACTTGCCATCCACGAATTTCCAAACTGACGTTTCGGCGGGAACGATCGCCACCGTTGCGAAACCCAGCCGATGGGCCGTAAAAACCGGTTGGGCGCAGTGGGGAAAATAACGACTGGTGCCAGTCGAGATCACCAGGTCAAACGGGTCTTCACCCCCCGGTATTGTGCCGTGATTTGTAGTTCCGGGAGCTGCTCCCCGAACACAAGTCTCGATTTTGGAACCGTGACGTGAAAACATTCTACGCTGGTGTGATTGCCTTGATTGATCGAGTTTCCGTGTTGCAGGATCGCTGCCGTCGACACCGGGATTCCCGGTTGTTCGTAAGGCAACGCTCTTCTTGATAGCTCTTGCGCTGGTAGGCCTAGCGCATGACCCCAATCAGGAATCCGAAGGTCTGTTCCTCATCGCCGGATGCGGTTGACACAGGCACCGCAAAATCGAAAGCCAGGGGTGCACCCAATCCCGCATACGGCAGGTGCACGCGAAGCCCAAGTCCCGGCGCGATACGGAAGTTCCCGGAAGTGAGTTTAACGCTCTCTTCGACCGTCCCAAAATCAACAAACATGACTCCATGGACCATATCGCCCTGGGTTAAGGGGAAATCGTATTCGATTGAGTTGATCCATTGGAACTCGCCACCGACGCGAACACCACCGTCGATTGGCGAGACACCACGATACTCGAAGCCGCGTAGCGAGGTCATTCCACCTGCGATGAAGTTTTCAAACACAGGTGTGTCGCTGCCCGAGAACCCCAGCTTGGTTCGGAATTCAATCCCGTGACGGCCAGATCCATCGGGCCGTTCGTAAATCGTTCGATGGTTACGGAAATCGATTTCGCCGCGCGAGTAGCTGTAGTCTCCGAACGCCTGGGTGAATTTCAATCCCAGGTAGGAGCCGACGCCGGTCAGGTATGGATAGACTCGCGTGTCGTATACGAGCCCGACGCTGCCGAGAAAAAGATTGCTGTTGCCAAGATTCGCGTTAAGTTGCGGTGAAGTTCCAAGTCGGGGATTGTCTATGGTGACGCTTTCCATTCGGAGGCCATAGTTGATTGAAAGGTAATCGGTCAATTGTCTGCCGATCCCGATTCGACCACCGATGCGTCCTTCGTCATAGTCAAGATATTGGCGGTCAAACAGATATCCACTGACGCTGAGGCTGTAGTCGGAGTTGCGAAAATAGGGATTGGACCAACTGACGAGGTAGCGTTGTAGCTCATTTCCCGGAACGGCCTCGACCCGAAAATGCTGACCTCCTCCGCTCCAGGCTTGGCGACCAAAAACCCCGTTCACGCTTCGCGGCCAGGCCAGAATGTCAAAATCACTTTCGTCAAAAACGAGTTGTCCCACCAGGCTATTGTCCGATCCGTATGTCCCACCGAGACTAAGTCGCTGGGTCAGCGATTGGGGCACCGTTACATCGAGATCCAGGACTGCTGGCTGGGTTGGTTGGTTGAAAATCTGCGGAGTCGGTTCAAACAAAGGGGGCGGTGGCATGGTCGACATTCCGGAAAGGTCGCCCGACGGCGGTTCCAGGAAAATTGGCGATTGAATATTTGGCGCCTGGAATTGATCAATACTGGACGGCTGGAAACCGGTCGGCGATTGTCTGCCATAAAGCGAGTTTGTTCCCGCGCCAATCGTGCCGGGAGGATTGGTCGCCGGGTACTGATATGATGGTTGCTGCGCCGCGTAGCGAATCTGGTAGGGGTTTGCAGTTTGGGCTGATCCGGTCTGCGAGAACGTGAGTTCGGAAATACAAGTCAGCAGCAGGCAGGCCCACCGTGCCAGTGGAACGATTTGAAAGCCTGGTTGGGGTGCGGGGGATTCCATGCAGGGCCGTTGGCGCGGTTCAATCAAACGGTGAATCACGGTTTTACCGCAAGACTCCCAGGTAGAAGCTGAATACTTTTTCATCGTCGCCTTCAGCCGAAGCTACAGGAAAAGCGAAATCAAACGCCAATGGAGCGCCGATGCCGGCCCCGGGCATGGATACGCGGAAGCCGAAACCGGGAGCGACTCGGAATTGATCCGAGTTGATTTCAATGCTCTCCTCGACGGTTCCAAAATCACAGAACATCACGCCTTTGACCATGTCGCTGGCCGTCAGAGGGAACATGTATTCCACCGTATTGAGCCATTGAAATTCGCCGCCCACACGAACGTCTCCTTCAACCGGCGAGGCACCACGGAAGTCGAATCCGCGCAAAGTCGAGAATCCGCCGGCAAAGTAGTTTTCGAAAATTGGCGTCGAGGATCCGCTGAATCCGAGCTTGGTTCCAACACTGACCGTATGGCGGCCTGAACCATCGGGTCGCTCGTACAGCAAACGGTAGGTTCTAAAATCCAGATCGCCACGAGAATAGCTGTAATCGCCGAACGCCTGGCTAAAGGTCATTGACAGAAACGACCCTTCGGTGGCTTGCATCGTGTTGTCGCGCGTATCGCGAATTAAACCGACGTTTCCGAGATACAGGTTGCTTGTGCCGAGGGAATTGTTGAGTTCGGGAGACGTGTTGACGCGAGGTTTGTCGACGGTGACGCTCTCCAATCGTACGCCTGCACTGATCGAAAGATCGGGAGTCAATCGTCGACCGACTGCAAAACGACCACCCAGACGTTGCTCATTCCAGTCGAAATAGGATCGCTGGAACAGATAGCCACTGGCGCTGAAACTGTAGTCAGTGCCCAACATGTACGGTTCGGTAAAACTGACGAGGTATCGCTCGAGGTTGGCCCCTGGAACGAGTTCAAGTCGAAACGTCTGCCCGGCTCCGCGCCAAGCGGTCCCGTCAAGAATTTCATGAAAGTTCCTCGGCCAGCGTGTGATATCAAAGTTTTTCTCGTCAACCGTAAACTGGCCGACAATTCCGTTATCCGAGTTGTAGGCTCCGCCGAAGTTGATGCGACCCGTCTGGGTTTCCGACACATAGACGTCGAGGTCGGCGTAATCGGTGTAGTTATGGGGAGTCCAGGCGTTTCCTCCGCGTTCGTAGGGTTGAATCAATGGATTGAGTGTATTGGGCGAGCCGACGTCTGGTGACGCCAGGCCGTTTCCAGGCGGCATCGCGCGGTCCGATGTGTCGAGTTCAGGATATTGAGCAAGTTGAACTCTGCCTGATCCGTCATCTTGACTGCCATCAGCCTGGACCACGTTGCCATCTTGTGGTGAACTCCCAAAATCCGGGCTTTGACCCCGAACGACCGGGCCTTCCACCTGGCGTTTCGATTGCTGAAACGCCGCGGGTTGGATTTCAATTTTCGAAGACTTTCCGCCTGGGATGGGGCTCTGTGCAAGCAACGGGGCGGCGGTCTGTCTTCGAGCGATTTGCCCCGGCCTTTGATCGACCGCCAGTTCGTCGGTTGGTGTCGCCCGGGGGGACAATTTGACCTGTCGTTTCGTGGTTTCCGTCGATTCGACGGGTTGTTGGACGCCAATGTTGGCCAGTCGATCTTCGACCGTTGCCTCGGAAGAAATTGTTTGTTGACTGGCGGAAAGCAATGTCTTGAAGGCTGGTTTCTTCTGGAAAAGCCCGGAAACGCCAGGGGTACCCTTGAACAGAGGCTGTTGGCATCCTGTTGCGACGACGAGTACCGACGCGACGAGTCCGATCGTCATGCGAGTGGTAAATTGTTTTTGGTTGCGTTGCATGGAATCAAGACGACTTTCGGCCGAAGTGTTGTAGTCTGGGTTTTTGGTGCTTGCCAACGAGTGGGATTTCGGTTTTGGCGGTTAACGGAACGAAGAGCCTTGTGGGCCACTTGCCTGACGTTCAAGTTCCTGAATTTCCGGAGGACGCACCACAATCGATGGCGGCTTGCCACCGGGCGTTTGGCCGGTCGCAAAAACCTGCGCGGCACCTAGTCGTCGTTCGCTGTTTCTGATTTCACGAACATCAATCAGGTCCCCGGGCCGAATCGACAATCGGTTAAGCACGACTTCTCGTTTCGTAATCCCGTAGTCGCCTTCGAAGTGCACATTGATGTTGCCTGCGACATACTGTTTTCCTTCTTCAATTTTGTAAACGATGTCCAGAAGTCCTGGTTCTTCGAGAAACCGAGGTTCGGCTTCGATTCGTGAATAAACAAAGCCCTGACTGCCGTACAGGTCTCGCAACGAAACGACGTCCTGGTTCATTTTCGCAACATTGAATTCCGGTTGGATTGAGTCTTCTCCCCCTGGTTTGAGTTCAACCATCGATTCGAGTTGCTCAGCCGTGTAGGCTTCGTTTCCGAGGAAAGAGACATTTCGGACTCGATAACGGGGTCCTTCGTCAATGATGAACCGGATATTCAGCCAACGCCCGTCGTTGCTTTCTTCGATTTCGCGGCCAATCCTGGCATTGAAAAAGCCGAGGCTGCGATAATAGGTCGTGAGGCGAACGAGGTCCTGTTCGATTTCGTCACGCTTGACGAGTCCTCCAACCAGTTTGACGTAACCCGGCTTCGACTTGATGAAGTTGCGCAGTCGCGCATCGGATGCGATTTTGTTACCTTCGAATTCAACTTTCCAGATTCTCTGTTTTTCATCTTCATGGATCAGAAAAACGACTTTCGAATCGTCGTTCTCGCTCCCTTCCATAATCTCAATTTGGGTTCGGGGGTAGCCTTTTTCCTTGTAGTACTCCTCGAGTTTGGTTTTTGCCATCCGGATTTCGTGGACATCGAGAGGTTTGCCATCTTCAAGTCCGATTTCTTTTTTCAGAACACGGTCCGAGATTCCTCGGTTTCCAATAAATTCAATGGTGCCGATCGTGTTACGTTCGACGACTTCCAGAGTAACAACGACGCCTTCGGGCGTATGGTCAAGAAACGGCCCGTTGATTCGACTGACCTCCGGCATGCGCCAGAGTTCGTCAACATCCTGTTTCAGTTTGTCGGGGTCGAAATATCGCCCCGGACGAGTTCGAATGTTGCGCATCAAGTGATGGGTGGGGATCGTCCTGTTTCCTTTGACGATCACATCGGCGATGAGGTTGGCTTGATCCGATATCGACTGACGCTGCACGTTCGATTCCTGTCGTGCCTGCGTTTCAAGAGTTGTTTTCAAACTCGTAACGCGATGCGCAGATCCGATCGGCCGCTCGGGGCTTTGGAAACGCGCGTCCTGGAGTTCGGTATCGTCAAGTATCGCGGGTGGCAGCGGAATCTCGGTCTTTCCAAACCGAGTCGACTGGCAGCCGGTTTGAGAAACTGAGATTAACGCCAACGAAATCAAGAATACCCTGTGAATCACCACGAGACTGGCGCGCGGATAATCAACGAATCGTTGGTTTGTACGTTGTGGTTGCGAATTTGCTGGCAAAGTATGGTCCATCCTTGACCTCAAACTTTAGGTTTTCTGACGCGTAATTACAGAAAGCCAGGAATACGGGCAAGCCCACAATGATTTGGCTCGTGTTTTCGCCTCGTTTATTTCGCTAGCGGCCGAAAATCGTTTTGGCATTCGCTTTGAGTTGGCTTATTTGGCAACTGTACGGGCGGAAACATGAAATGGTTTGGGAAAAAGTCGGGATTCTCAAGGAGAAGTCAAGGCAGATCTCGTTTTTGGTTTCCATTGTTGAGAATGACAACCGGCCATCGGCTCAATGCCGATACCATCAACGCCTCCGACTCGGATTTTACGAACACCACGGCTTGGTCGACTGGAATGTCGTCAAGTTTCAGATCGCCAACGAGTCGCCATTCCTGTTCCAGGGTCCAGTCGATTTGGGACGACCTGGAATGTTCCAGTTGAAAAAAAGCCTGGTCAGCATCGGATAGTTGTTCCCAGGCCGATTCGTCGCCGTAGACAACGGGTCTGGCTCCCAAGCGTTTCAGAAATTCTCTATCGACGGCGATCCCATATGGCTCGAAGTCCCAGCGGCCGAGGTGGGGTCGGAAAACTCTTCGATCAAGCATCTCGTCCAACGGTAGGTTGGAAAAACATACGACGTCGCGAGAATCGCGCGTCAAACCGTGTGAACCTAGGATGCGACCAAGCGCCAGGATTCGACAAAGCGCCGAGATTTCATTGTGTTCCCGGCGGGAAGCAAGAAAGATCAGGTCATCGAGGAACTCCGCACGCGTCTGATCCGGCCAGGGACCGACTCGACGACGAGTCCAGTGTGCGAGGTAATCCTTGGTCTTGAGTTCATCCAGGGTCAGAATGATTGCATGAGGCCCAGGCCTTGGGTCAAACCAAGCGTGATTTCGGGACGGTTCGTCCGACGGAGAGATATCCGGCCCGTAAAGCCACCATGCGAGCGCCCCTCGCTTCAGCAAATCTGACTCGACCGATGCTGGCGTGAGCTTGCGGTTAATCAGTAGTCGGGTCCCGGAGGCGGGATTGCGCGAGATGCGTCGTTGAGCCAGTTTTTGTATGTTTCCGTTCTTTCGAACCGAAAGCAGGATTGCAGATTTTGCCAATCCGATCAGCAGTTCGTCGACGATGGACTTGGGTTGCGTTTTACATGCACGCGCAAACGGCTTGAAGAAAGCCCTGAAAATGCGTCCCCCCTGCTCTGCCGGGTTTTCGGCAGACTGGGCCTGATGCTTGAACCACACCGTGGAAGGACGCCGGGGGAATGGTTCGAAATCCACTATCGGAATCTGGAAAAGCTCAGCCAGTCGGCACACGAATTCATGAGTCGTGGTACCTTTGGCCGTAATCAGGAATTCGGTAGCCTTGTCAACACCCACCGCCATCGTTCGAAGTGCATCAAACCAATCCGATTCCTCATCCAGCTTCTGGCCCAGTCGCGAGCTGGCGACCGACACTGAAGCGCCGCATGGGATCCCCGCTGGAAACCACAACAGGAACGTGTCGGCCGGGTTTGCATCTGCAAAACCGGCGGGCGGGATTCCGACAGGACTGTATCCCGAGGGTCCCCACCGTCGACATTGTTCGACGATAAACTGATCGGTTTTCGAGAGGCGAATTCCGTTTGTTGGCAATTGCACCATGGGATGCCATATGCGGGTGGAGGCTTGCGAACAACTGCGGTTGATTCTAGCTTTTTGACGCGTGATTTGAATCGTGCAATAACAATCCGGGTTTGCCCGTAGTGAACTGGGGAAAGAGAAGTTAAACTGGGAAGTTCATTGAGGGGTCGCCAGTAATATTTCGGAATCCAACTTCAGGAAGAGTTATCGTTGATGAGTGGAAAAGTTGGAGTTGGAATAACGGTCGTGGTCTTGATTTTTGTTGGCGGATATTTTTTCGCAGACTGGAATCGCAAATCGCCTGACAAATTGGTTTCCACTTACGTAGGTCGAGACTCTTGTGTCGCCTGCCACCAGGTGCAAGCATCGCTGTTTCATGGTTCGGACCACGACCTGGCAATGGATTTGGCAACGGACGAATTCGTGCTTGGCGACTTTGACGACCAGACGATCGAACATTACGGCGTTACGTCACGAATGTACCGCGACGGCCCGAAATTCATGGTCAACACCGAAGGGCCCGACGGGAAGATGGCCGATTTCGAAGTCAAATACGTTTTCGGTGTTCGACCGCTTCAACAGTACATGGTGGAATTGGACCGACCCGCCGATGCCAAGGAAAATGAAGTTGGTCGCGTCCAGGTCTTGCGGATCTCCTGGGACACAAACCGGAACAAATGGTTTTACCTGAAGCCGCCGGACGTCAATGAAAAACTTGATCCTGATGACCCGTTGCACTGGACTGGAATTACGCAGAACTGGAACGCGAGTTGTGCAAACTGCCACAGCACTGACTTGAAAAAGAACTTCAACCCGCTTTCCGGTGACTACCACACCACGTTTTCTGAAATCGATGTCAGTTGTGAAGCCTGCCACGGTCCGGGCAGCTACCACGTTGAATTGGCCAATCGAAAAAGCTTGTTCTGGGATCGAAAGCACGGATATGGTTTGGCGAAACTGAAATCGGAAAGCAACATTCCCCAAATTGAAGCCTGTGCGCCGTGTCATTCTCGTCGCACGATGGTCAAGGAGGGATTCACGCCGGGGTGCAGTTTCGATGATTACTTTGCCACGCAGCTGGTCGCGGCGCCCATTTACTTTGTCGATGGACAGATTCGCGATGAGGATTATGTTTACGGTTCATTCATCCAAACCAAAATGTATCACAATGGAATTCGATGCAGCGACTGTCATGACCCGCACTCGACCAAGGTGAAATTCGATAACAACCAGTTGTGTACTTCCTGTCATCAGCATCCGGCAGGGAAATACGACTCACCCAGTCACCACCATCACCAACCCGGCACGCCGGGGGCACGTTGCATCGAGTGTCACATGCCGGCGACGACCTACATGATGGTCGACTCACGTCGCGATCACAGCTTTCGCGTGCCTCGACCGGATCTGAGCGTGAGCCTGGGGACACCGAATGCCTGTACGGCCTGTCATGTTGATTCCTCCAAGCTTGTGGGGCGAACATCGGACAAGCCGTTGGGCCAGTACCTCGACTGGATCATCGCTTCGGAAGAAGGTGACGATGTCGTCATGGCCGAATTGAAACGAATTGACCGGACAATGCTGGAAGCGACCGAGAAATGGTATCCGGCCGACCAATCGCCCGAGAAAACCAAATACTATGAACAGCTGGCGAGTGGGCTCTCAGGATCCGATCGAAGTGTGCCAACACTGATGGAACTGGCCAAAGACATTCGCGTTCCGGCCATGTTTCGTGCCAGTGCCCTGGCGGAATTGATGGATGACGGTGATCCCGAGTCACTTCAAGTCGCGATTGAGTCTCTGAACGACCCCAGCCCGAAAGTGGTTTCAGCAGCGTTAATGCGGCTTGACGCAGAAATCAACCGGATTGGTGAACGTCAACAGTATGTGGCTTCGTCCGGCCGGACAACTTCCGAAGTTCGGCCGATCGCCGAAGCGATTGCGAAGCTTTTTTCACATCCTTCTCCTCGCGTTCGGATCGAAGCTGCCCGGGTTTACGTTTCGCTTGATCCACAGTCACGGGTCGCATTTGCCGATCCGGAGCAGCGGCACGGTTTTGAAAAATCACTCGATGAACTGAAAGAGTCGTTGAATATCGAGAATGATCGCGCTGCCTATCACATGATGCTCGGTGGACTGCATGAATTGCTTGGTGATACTGACCGAGCCAAGGACGATTACCGCTCCGCGATCGCTGTCGAGCCCAATCTGGCAGGTCCACGGTCCAATTTGGCGGCCCGACTGGACGACGACGTGAATCGCCTGAGACAACAGCTGCAGCAGTCATCACAACAGGGTAATGCAATGAACGCCGGTCAATTGAAGCAGATCATGGCACAGACCCAGCAAATCGGATTCCAGGCGGCGAAACTGCGATTTGAGGAGCACGCGTTGTTGGCCAAGGATATTGAACGGAGCAAGGGGCTGGCCAATACGCATGGTTTGCATTTTCGATTTGCCATGTCATCGTACCTGCAGCAACGATTCGAACAGGCGGAAGAGCATTTGCTGGAGGCGTATCGACAGGAACCAAAAATGCCACGGTACCTGATGGGTCTGGCAACCTATTACATCCAGTTTGAGAAACCGCGAGAAGCTCTCAAGTACATTCAGCCATTGATTGAGATTGATCCGCAAAACGAAGGCTACCAGGCGTTGTTGAAAACCGCTCAAAGCATGATTGAATCGTCGCCCGACGAAGCGGAGGAGCAAACCGCGGTCGAACATGGAAACCAACCGTCGGAAACAGTGAACATTCCGGAATCTAAAAAGTAACGCGATGGCCAGATTCAAAGTCGCCGGCGTCCAGATGGACATCCATTTCGCCAATGTCGAAGCGAATCTCAACAAGATGGCTGAGCGATTGGATGAAACAACCGCTGCCGGTGCTCGCCTGACGGTTTTTCCCGAGTGTACGATTAGCGGATACTGTTTCAACTCGCTGGACGAAGCGAAACAGGTTGCTGAGGGATTCGACGGTCCGTCGGTAACCCGCGTGCATCAGTGGTGCCGGGAAAAAGATACGATGGTCGTTTTTGGGCTGCTTGAGCTCGACGGTGATCGCTTGTTCAATGCGCTGGCGCTTGTCGGGCCAACGGGCGTCCTGGGAACCTACCGGAAAATACACTTGCCCCACCTCGGAGTGGATCGGTTCACGACTCCGGGCGATCGTCCGTTCGAAGTGATTCAGGCTCCCGATATTCGAATTGGAATGAACATCTGTTATGACAGTTCCTTTCCGGAAGCCGCCCGGGTACTTTCCGTCCGGGGGGCCGACTTGATCACGTTGCCCACCAATTGGCCGCCGACGTCAGGATTGACAGCAGATGTGATTCCCAATGCCCGGGCCCTTGAAAATCATGTTTATTTCATGTCGGTCAACCGGATCGGTAACGAGCGAGGATTCGAGTTTATTGGCAAGAGCAAGATTTGTGACCCGCGAGGCGCAGACCTGGCGTTTGCTGACCACGCCAATGAAGCGATCCTCTACGCAGAAATCGATCCCGAATTTGCTCGAAGAAAACACCTGGTGAATATCCCGGGTGAACATGAAGTTCATCGGATGAAGGATCGTCGACCCGATTTGTACAATCCTCTCACCGAGCCGAACCAGCTGGAACCGTAAGGCAAACTACACTGGCGGTCAATGCAAAGCTCACTGCAAAAGTTGCCGGGACTCGGACAGGGCACCTGATATGAAGGTTTGGTGAAGTCCTCCCCAACGTTCGTGGGATTCGCTAAGCTAGAAACAAATTCCATTCCTCAATCAAGATCCTTTTCGAGACTTGCAATGATGTCAGTTCGTAAACGTATTGGCTTTGTATTTGTTTTGGCATGCTTGTCCAGCGCAGTTGCTATCGGCCAGGAGAAACCTGCCGATGGACTGCGAACCTTTCAGTTTCGAGCCGTTGAGCTCGACAAAGCGGACTGGATTCACTGGGGCGATCGAAGTTCAGTATTTTCCAACTGGACCAACCATTCGAATCGCCTGATCCCGGTTTACAGTTTTGGTGTCAGCCTTGAATCGGTACAGGGTCAGAACAGCTGCTACCGCGATGCCGAACGACTGAAAATGATCTACGGAAAAATGCCAACAGCGACATTGAATCCGGATGCGGAGTACTTTGACCAGACCGATATCTACCGATTGCAAAAACGGGCCTGGGAGTCCGGAAAGAAAAACGTGATCCTGATGATCTTTGACGGAACCGACTGGAACACGACGCAGGCCGCATCCATCTACAAAAACAGGAAAGTGCTTTACTCGCAAGGGCGTGGTAGTGGGCTCGCGTTCCTGGACTACCGGAAGGGTAATCCGGGGTTTGGATTCTGTGTGACCAGCCCGCAAGCTGGATCAGCCCAAAAGGACGTCGACGCACAGGTTGTGACGACGAAAGACGATGATCTGGAGGGTGGTTACTCCTGGGAGTTTGGCGGAAGCACACCCTGGGACTCGCCCGGCGATCCATCCTATCTGCTGGGTAAACGAAAGAGCATTCCCCACCTCGTTACGGATTCCGCCTCGTCGGCGGTTTCAATGAACTCAGGCTGGAAAACTTATAATTCGTCGATCAACGTTGGGATGGACAACGAGAGAATCGAGACTCTGGCTCATCAAATGCAGAGCAAGGGTTACGCAATCGGCGTTGTCACCAGTGTCCCGATCAGCCACGCGACCCCGGCGTGTGTTTACGCGCACAACGTGACCCGAAATGACTATCAGGATATCTCGCGCGACCTTTTGGGGCTGCCATCGATATCACACCGAACGGATCCTTTGCCTGGGGTCGATGTGCTGATCGGGTGTGGTTGGGGTGAATCCAAGGACGATGATCGGAAGAATCAGGGAAGCGATTACGTGCCGGGCAACAAGTACATGGCCGAAGACGACTTCCCGAGGGTTGATCAGGCAAGCGGTGGCAAGTATGTGGTCGCTCAGAGAACGCCTGGCAAATCGGGCAAACAGGTCTTGGCGGAAGGGGTCGAACAGGCGATCGCGAAACAGAAACGCTTTTTTGGCTACTTTGGTGCGACCAAGGGGCATTTGCCGTTTCAAACGGCAGACGGAAATTACAACCCAACGCGGGGAAAAAGTGAAGTCGACGTTTACAAACCGGAAGACATTGAAGAGAACCCGACTTTAGCAGACATGACCAACGCGGCTTTGAAAGTACTTGGGAAAAACGAGAAAGGTTTTTACTTGATGGTGGAGGCGGGGGATGTCGACTGGGCGAATCACAATAACAATATTGACGACGCGATCGGTGCCGTTTTCAGCGGTGAAGATGCGTTTGTCGCAGTCACGGATTGGGTGGAGGAGAACAGCAACTGGAATGACACCTGTTTGATCGTAACGGCCGACCATGGTCACATGATGGTGCTCGATGATCCTGCTGTTCTGACCGGCCAACGCCAGCCGGATAGCGACGACGAATTCGTCGTGCAGTTGGAAGCCCGGCGTA
Source organism: Planctomycetaceae bacterium (assembly GCA_024642205.1). GTDB lineage: Bacteria > Planctomycetota > Planctomycetia > Pirellulales > Pirellulaceae > Mariniblastus. The sequence goes on from JAHEBQ010000039.1 coordinate 27,378, forward strand.
ATGCGGAAAGCGAACGCAGACGGTCGGAAACAGAAGCGAATGAAAAGTCGCCGCGGAAAGGCCAGTAACGAATCCACTTGCACTGTTCCCGCAGAAGTGTCCTGCCATTTTTGCCACCACGATGTTGCGATTCGACCGTTGGTCAGAACAAGCGGCGGGATCGTTACAACAAAAGTGGTCTCGCGGACGCGAGACCATCGATTTGCCGTCAGACAAACAGCTGACGTTTGTTTGATTGGAAGAATAATCGCGCGACCCGTTAGGCGAGGCCTCTGGTGCCAAATACGATTTGACCTACTGAATGATTAGGGGCAAGGCAATCATTCGGTAACAAACTCCAGAGACCTCACGGGTCGGTGGGTTGTCATTGGATATTCCTTTGACTTCCCAACGACTCTCTCTTAGGCAATTGGTGTGCCAACGTCCCAAAAAATTATTGTCAGTGATCCAGACTGCTTTTTGCACAATCCTGCCGAGGATGTGTATCGTATCGCGACGCTTGGCGCAAAAAACATGCGGCAGGATTGAGCAATCTCGACACGCCCCAATTGCCCCGGCATATTGCGGATTTTTTTCCACCTTTTGTTGTCGACCATCGTTCATCTCAGGTAACCAGACCCAGTTGGATTTGATAGATTCGGTTCATGGCAGCTGAATCCACTTGCGAAGGCCCGAACATGGTCGTGATTTCGTCGAATCCAAATTCTGGATCGATGGATCGGCGCAGCATCGTGGATCAACTGATAACCGAGCTGGAAAAACAGGGCTTGGAGGTACGGCTGTTAACGGATATCGACGAAGTACAACGGACCGTTGAGAGTTTCCAGGGCGACCCGATGTGCCCAGGGATTCGCGCAGTCGTGGCCGCTGGCGGGGACGGAACCGTATCGCTTTTGGCTAATCGACTTCCACCACAAACGCCGATCGCGATTCTTCCGCTGGGAACCGAAAACCTGTTGGCGAAACATCTTGGTTTGATCGCCGACGGCAAGCAGGTTGCCGAGATGATAGCGCAATCCCGTACCGTCTGCCTGGATGTAGGGCGAGCCAACGGGCAACTATTTCTCGTGATGGCCAGCTGTGGATTTGACGCGGATGTCGTACATCGACTGCATTCCCAGCGCAAAGGCCATATTCACCACTGGTCCTATGCCAAGCCGATCGTCGGAGCCATTGGAAAGTACCGGTACCCGAAGATTCGGATACGCGTCGATGGACGAGACAAAATATTAACTGCCAAGTGGGCGTTTATTTTCAACGTCCCGCGATACGCCATGAATCTTCCGATTGTTTGGGATGCCGATCCCCGTGACGGAAAACTGGATTTATGCACGTTTCGTGGCGGAAATCTAATTCGAGGGCTGTTTTATCTGTCGGCGATCATTCTGCGGCAGCACCGCGGTTGGAAGTATTCCCATTTTCAGAGATTTGGGAAAATTCGGATCGAATCGGACGAACGCGTACCGTTTCAGCTCGACGGTGATCCAGGGGGTGTTTTACCTCTGGAGATTGAGGTGGTTCCAGAGTTTTTGAAAGTCCTTGTGCCTTCGAATTGGCAGGGATGAATGGGGCTGCAAACGCGTTGAAAAAGATGTCAAAATGGAATCTGATGTGCCGCGGGTGGACAAGCCGCCGACCGGCTGAGTAACGCAGCACTTTCCGGAACTGTTTCTTGGCCGTTATTGCCTATTTGCACGGGTTTTGTCCTTTGAAACGTTATCGCCTAATCGTGTGGCAGTCTTGGGTCGCAAGGAAACGCTTGATTCGCAAGCCCTGCTGGGCGCTTGGCCAAACTGGAGCACAATAGTCTGCCACGAACGTTTACCGAAACAAATTCGTCCAATCCTATCAACCCTCCCATTCTGACGAGCTCGACCGTGCTTCATAATCCCGTCCAAATAGAAGACCTGACCTGTGGCAGCGGGCACCCATTGGTGGTGATTGCAGGGCCGTGCGTGATTGATCGCCGCGATCTGATGATGGAGATCGCCGAAGAACTCAAAATGGTCTGTGGCGAGCTAAAATTGCCCCTGATTTTCAAAGCATCCTTCGATAAAGCGAACCGAACGAGTTTGAATTCGTATCGAGGGGTAGGACTTGAAACAGGGCTTAAAATACTCGACGAAGTTCGCACGACATTTGGGATTATCGTCACGACCGATATTCACTTGCCGGAGCAAGCCCCGGTCGTGGGAGAAGTTTGCCAATTGCTTCAAATTCCCGCCTTTTTGGCTCGACAAACGGATTTGCTGGTCGCCGCGGCCCAAACTGGACGAGCCGTTAACGTCAAAAAGGGGCAATTCATGGCGCCATGGGATATGAAGCATGTGGTAGGTAAACTGGAGGAGTCTGGATGTCAGAACATCTTGTTGACCGAGCGAGGTACCTTTTTCGGGTACGGCAGCCTGGTCAACGATATGAGATCGCTTCCCGCGATGGCCTGCCTTGGCGTACCGGTTGTGTTTGACGCGACGCACAGTGTCCAACAACCGAGTGTTGCGGGAGGTAAGACCGGTGGCGATCGTGAAATGGTTGAACCGCTTGCCCGCGCTGCCGTCGCGATGGGTTGTGACGCCGTGTTTTTGGAAACCCATCCGGATCCGGATCAATCACCAAGCGACGGCCCGAACATGCTACCGATTAAACGAATGAAACCCTTACTGTCTCGTCTAAAACAGCTTCACGAACTGGTTAATGCGTCGTGAGATAGATTGTTTGATAAACAACAGACGTCGTGCGCCGCTAATGCAGCGACGGAGGGAATTGAGAACAAAGGAACCAAGGACAACTCGATGAGTTTTGAAAAACGATTTTTTGGACTGTTGCTACTGGCGATTGGAGTGATCTGTGTGGGTTGCACGCCGCCCAGCGATCCAATGCTGGAAATGATGGATGCCGATCTGAAGAAGACCAAGGTTGATGATTTGGCTCGGACCATGGATTTCATCAACAGCGAGGTTCGATTTGAGCAACAGGAATTCAAGGACACGGTTTCAACCGGCCTCAATCGCTGGGTTTCGACTTCCAAAGAACTGATCAAGGACCTCGATGGTCGATGGAAGCGAGATACGCTTTCGCAGCCGTTGATGGCAGCCAATGATAATCTCGATATTGTGAAACGAAGTGAAGAACTCAGTTTTCTGAGCACCGATGGATATTACTTGCAGGAGTCAGCCTGGATTTCTCAGATTGTCCGTCGAGTGACCAATCCCGCCACCCAGCTTGGTCCGTTCGAGCTTTATCGACTTGCGGCTGACAATTACAAGCCCGATGAAGATGTCGATGCCCCGCTTGTCGAGGTTATCAAGAAACTCCACCCTGAATTGGACGAAACCGGCAGTGAAAAACTGGCGAATAGCCTGAGTGTTTTTGATTGGGTTGTGCGCAATATTCAGTTGCTTCCCGAATCGAAAGTCAGCGCTGACGAAGTTGAATCGGTTCGCTTGAATAACAATGAGGGCAACGCCGTTTCAGGGACTCCCGGGCTTGGGTATCAACGCTACCCATGGCAGGTCCTGCTGTACGGTCGCGGAGACTATGTGGAGCGTGCAAAACTCGTCATGCTCGGCCTGCGTCAACTCAACATCGACTCAGTGATGTTGGCGACGAAAAACGCGGACGGATCCTCTGCTCCCTGGGCCGTCGGAGTGGTGATTGGCGGCGAGTATTATCTGTTCGATACAAAATTGGCCTTGCCGATACCGGGAGAAAAAACTGGTTCGATTGCAACGCTGGCCCAGGTCCGCGAGAAACCGGAGTTAATCTCGTCGCTTGATCTGACGACCGATGAGTCACTCGAGGACGATACCGATTATTGGGTCAAGCCTGAACAGTTGAAGCAACTGGACGCTTTGGTTTATGTTTCGCCGGAATCGGTTTCAAAACGAATGTTCGACCTGGAAGCATCGCTTGTGGGTGACGCACGGATGACACTGGCCTTTACAGCCGATGATATTGTCAGTCGCCTTCCCAAGGCCGCAGGTGTCGATGTCAAAACCTGGGATATCGGGTTTGAAACACATCAGTATCGGCAGGCCGTTCGAACTGCCCTTGAACAGAAATCGGATGATGTTCTATCGAATAAGCTTCAGTGGTACTATTTGAATGAGTTTTACATCGACAATTTCGTCGTGTACCGGACGGCTCGTTCCCGTTTTTTCAAAGGGAAATTTTCGCTCGATCCGGAAGGGACGTCGCTCAATGCGATCCAGAGTTGCCAACGGTTGAAGTATACCGACGAACAGATTGATAACCTGGGTTCGGACAAAACCCAACAGCGGCGTTTGGGGATTCGAAAAGAGGCGGATCAGGATGTGAACTCGTTTTCGAACGAAATCAGGAGCGTTCAAAATCAGATGGAGCTGATTCGACGCGACGCGGGGCTCTTCCTGGCTCAATGCCTGTTCGATAATGGAAGCATGTATGCCTCCGCCAACTGGCTGAATATTCTCAAGAATGAAGATGCGGGCGGGCGCTGGTCCGATGGCGTGACCTATCTGCTGGGCCGGTCACAGGAGAAGCTGAAAGATTACGACCAGGCGATCGTCATATTCTCGGATCCAAAACTGGAACAGTCACACGGTAATTTGATTCGAGTGAGAATGTTGAAGCAGTTGATTTCCAAGCTGTGATCTGAAAAAGACATCAAGATTTCGGACTGGATCCAGGCGGGTCACCCACCTACCCATCGCCGTGAATTGCGGCTCGCATGTTGTCGATAACGCCGTTGATCTTTTTTGACGCACCGGTTACGTCAACCAGTCCTCCCCTGGGGAACCGTGGGTCATCAAGGTCACTCCACTGGCGCCAGATCATTCCGTGGACCGATGGCCGAGCAATCATCATGGGCATGACGGTGTTGAGGAAATTAATCCGGTCCTCATCCGTTAGATTACTGCGGAGCTGATTTGTCTGTCGATCGATATCGACAGGAATGGTGTTGTGCTGTTCGCCAATCGGCGTGCGCAGACAAATCACCAATGGCAAACCCAGTTGAGCCCAGACGTCGATCAGGTCGATCCATTGAAGCGGATCACGGACAGCACTTCCATTGGGCCAGTAATCGAGATTGATGTCGAGGCCCAGGAAGGAAATCGGTAATCCTTGCCGCATCAGGGAATCGGCAATCTGAAGCGGGTGGACACCGCCAACAGCACCAGCCAGCCGCTCGGCCCAGGGGAAATCAAAACTGATCAGCGTCGGCAATTCGACTTTTGATTCCTCCACCAGTCGCAACATATCGACGGCGACTTGAAGCTGTTGCGGATACGAAAGATGCCGATGGCCAATCCCATTGAGCCCGCTGACCACATGAATCAATGAAGTCGTGGAGGGAATTTGATTCAGCTGTCGACGACACTCGATCAACAACTGGGTCTTTCTGGTATGAAAATCGGGAACGTCGATCAGGCTTTGGCTCATTCCGCCAACGCTTGCGTCCAACCATGGACCTACGATGATTCTTTTGCCAAGTTCCTCGGCACGACCATTAGCAAGCCTGGCTGCCTGATGGACGTCTTCTGGATTCAGGCAGACTTCCAGAAGGTCAAAACCGACATGGGCCAGGCTTGGTTCGAACTCGTCGCCGAATCCGAGTACGTTGGCCATCCAGAAGCTGCTCATTTCCTCGTGTTCGCGCCGAAACTCGGAAATCTGCCTGCCGAAGGACTGGGACAATTCAAAAATCGCGTCCATTGTCGTCTCAATGGATCGGCGTGCGGAATTGTCGCGGGAACTTGTATCGGTGCAAAGAATTGATTCGCTGAGAAAGTGAGTTGCCGTAAAAACCGACTTTCGTACTGAATCACTGACCTCCAGTCCTCCTTCTTCCCATATCGAAATCTGGTTCCGCAAGCGGTTCAAGGTTCCGCGCGCCAACTCAGTCAATAATTCATAAGGCTGTTCGCGGACCGGGAGTGTACCAGTGCAAATCAGCATTTCTCCGCGATCAGCAAGTGAATAAAGGACGAACAGCCGGCCGGATTCATCGCGATTTCGCGAAACCGACACGAGTTTTCTGGTTTGGGGCTCCATCGGATCGTCGGAAACCGCGATCCGACACGGCCACGGAATTCCATCAAGGCCAATGACGTGGATCGAGTTTCCATGATACGGATCCAAATTCCACTCGATTGGTACTCGAAACCGAAACTCGCCCATCGGATACTCGTTGACTTGAAAACTTGATGATTGTTTGCCCTCCATTGTGCCGACTCCAATCACCCGAAGGAATAGCAGCAAACCGATATGGTGATGAATTGATCGTAATATTGGAGCTTCGATATTCAGGGCGCGAGACGGGCAACCGCGGGTTGGGAACCGCGTGGAGCAGTCCAGTCCGGATTTTGGGGACTTTTCCAGTCCACTCGGCTGGATTATATTGGCACCGGAATTCTGCCAGACAGCCATTTTTCCAGGTCCTGAAGTCATCCATTCCCATTTTTGAGGAGCGCAATTGTGTCAACTTTGGTTCGACAGGGAAAGGTTCGAGACGTTTACGATGTGGGTGAGTATTATTTGATGGTCGCCAGCGATCGCATCAGCGCGTTTGATTACATCCTCCCTACCCGGATCCCTGACAAAGGACGAGTTCTGACTCAGATCAGCAAGTTCTGGTTTGACTTTTTTGATGTTCCCCATCATCTCGTATCGACTGAATTAGAATCGATCGGGCTTCCAGACGGTCTTGACCGGGCGGAACTTGAGGGACGGTCGATGATTGTCAAGAAATGCGAAGTCGTACCGATCGAGTGTGTGGTTCGAGGCTACCTGGTAGGGTCGGGGTGGCGTGATTATCAATCGACAGGATCGGTGTGTGGAATCGAGCTTCCAGATGGGCTGGCGAATTGCGCAAAATTTCCCGAGGCTCTATTTACTCCCGCAACGAAAGAGGAATCCGGTCATGACGAGAACATTTCATTCGAACGAATGAAGGAACTGATCGGTAACGAAACGTCCAACGAGCTGAAAGAAAAAAGCATTGAGGTTTATGAGCGAGGCCGAGATTTCGCGGCCAGCAAGGGGATCATCCTGGCCGATACGAAATTCGAATGGGGCTGGTGCGATGGCGAATTGATCCTGATCGATGAAGTTCTGACGCCGGACAGTTCGCGGTTTTGGCCTGCCGATCAGTACGAGCCAGGCCGCAATCAGGTTTCGTTCGACAAACAATTTGTCCGTGAGTATCTCGATTCAACGGATTGGGACAAGAACAGCGAGCCCCCTGAACTGCCTGATGATATTGTTCACAGGACTCGCGAAAAATATATTGACGCTTACGAACGACTGGCTGGAAAAGCATTTCCCTGGAAATAAGCCGGTTTTGATCAGGGCGGATTGTCGCGGCGGAATCCATCCAGGGACCTGATGGCTTCCATAATCCGGCAGGAGTCGGAAGTCCAGACGCCAGGCCTGAAGGCGAACCGGAATCAGCTGGCGGAGCGACCCAGGGCGACGTTGAAAACAACTTTCGCTTTGGACCGACTTTGAGTTTCCTGTCGTTATGTATTTCTCTTACTGATACCTCCAAGAGATCTTTCCCTGATTTTGAGTCTCCTGTCGATTCGCTTTTAAGGCAATCCGTGTCGGCTGTTCAGAGGACTGGGAAGGTGTTTGTTTTTAACCGTCAGTTTGACGAAACAACAGATACGCAAAAACCTGCCGGTGCCAAAGTGGCTGATCGCAACATACTGTTCGAACACATTCCGCGGCGATGGGAACGCGATCAAAGACAGGCAAATCCGCTTGTCCGCTTTTCCGCATGGAAAAGGCCCTGTTCACAACCGACCGCGTGATGCCAATAGCCTGCGGAACCGACCGTCATGCGACCGAGGATACCTGTCAGAACATGAAATTCAAACTGGACCACGTGCGATCTCGATGAAACGACACGGGTCAGCTACAGATCGAACAAGAAAGTTCATTTGCAGCAGGAGTCATCCAGATTGAAATCTTCTTTTGCGAATCCATTACCTTAATCTGGCAGGTCAACTGCGACAGCTGTTTTCACCGTCGAGCTAAGGTGTTCGAACCAACGTTGCTGCGTGGCGACCGATGCAAACCAGGCACATGTCATCAATCGCGGGCTCCCGTCCGGCGTGGCGCGCGACGACATCACAGAGCAACTTTCCGACCGACTCTGGCGTTTTGGCCTGCCCCTCTTTCATTTCCTTAATCATCTTTTCCGTTGTAAGCTGATTTCCTTCGGCGTTCATGGCTTCATTAATTCCGTCGGTGTACATTACCATGATATCGCCGGGCGCCAGTTCAACGTTGACCGACTCATATTCGTACTCGTCCGTGATACCCAATGGCAATCCGGACTCCTTCATTGCGACTTGAACGATTTCACCATTGGCTGATTTTCGGATGATCGGCGGCATGTGCCCCGCGTTGACGATCGTCATTTGGTTGGTTTCCAAATCGAGGATGCCGAGCACGAGTGTGACAAATCGATCGATTTGCATTCCGGAGAGACTATTGTTCATCTTTGAAATCGCTTCGACAGCCGTCGTAGATGTTGCCAGCGCGAATCGGGACTCCGCCGATACTTTGGCCATCAACAACGCTGCAGCGATTCCATGACCAACCACATCCGCCACAATGATGCCAATTCGATTGCCGGCAAGAAGAATGTAGTCGAAATAGTCACCGCCCACCTGCTGCATCGGACGATAATAAGAGAAAAAATCGAACTCACAGGTCTCCGGTTGATGCTGTGGAAGGAATCGTTGCTGTAACTCATGAGCCAATTCAAGATCCGCCCGCATGCTTTGGGCACGCTTGGATTCCAGGAACAGATCGCTTTTCTGAATCGCCAAACTGGCTTGCATCGCAACGGTGACCAGCGTCTCGAGATCCTCTTCTTTGAAGGCAATTGACTGTTTGAGCGTATCCAACTGAATCACGCCAATCGCTTCGTCCTTGCTGTTAATCAGCGGCGCGCACATGATCGAGCGAATCCGGAAATCAACAATACTCTGACTCATGTCAAACCGGTCATCCGTTGCCGCGTCACTGCTGATCACGGGACGCTTGTTTTCGATGACCTTGTTGATAATCGTCCGACTGATACGAATCATTTCTTCGGTTCCCGGACGACGCGTCTTTACCCCCAGTGGTTCCAGTCGACCGTCTTCGGATTTAAGAATTACAAATCCACGGTCGGCCTCTGTGAAAAGGTCGAACAAAAAGTCAAGAATTTTTGCCAGCACTTCATCACGTTCGACCGTTTCACTCAGGGCGTGTGTTATTTTCGTGAGGGCCTGGAGTTTTTCTTCGGCACCAATATGGTTGTGGGTTCGTGAATGATGGGACGGAATGTCAAATTGCGACATTACGCTGGCCGACGACTCTTCAAAATCTTCCAGCATCACCGAACTTGCCGGGTTGGCCTGGGAGTCATGTTCGACAGTCGGTCGAGGATTTCGTACCGATTCTGGAACGACATCGCCAAGCGAGAAAGTCAATGTAATTTCACAGATTCTGATTTCCGATTGATCAAGAAGTTTTATGGGATGGTGTATCTGCTGGTTGTTGAGAAACGTTCCATTTCGACTGTTGAGATCCTGAAGGTAATATTGGCCTCCGCTGAATGTCACTTGAGCGTGATGGCGACTGACCGAACCATCGTCAATATGAATATCGCAATCAGGGTGTCGCCCAATGATGACAGGATCCTTGCCAAGCGGGCACCGTCGTTTTTGGACCGATTGGTCAGATGAAGTCAAAATTGCCATTGATCGTTGTCGCAGAGGGAATTTTCTAGAGGCGTCTCGTTCCTCGTGAGCTTCAATTGTAAATTTGATGCTTGTACCTGGTCAACTTACCAACGACAACTTCTTTCACTTGCGCAACATGCCATCACGCGTTTTGAGCGAAATTCCCGAAAACATTTTCCGCCAGGTGTTTACTTCAATGGATCTATTACCTGGGTGGTACCGAAAACTCTTCGACGAAAGGTGCCGGTACCGTTTCCAGGCAGGCCACTCAATCAAACGTAACACACTGGTTCGCTCCAAAAGGATGTGGCAGAAAACGCGCGCGAAATATACTTGACAACCGTAACGGTTGGCTTGGTCACACCGTGCAATCGGTAATTGTCCACGTTCAGCATGCAAAAAAGCCGTGGTTACAAAACCACGGCTTTTTGCCTCGATCTGATAAAATACTCAATGGCACTTTGGCCCCGGCAAGCTAAGCGAATTCATCGAACATTCGACTGACTGCCAGGTCCAGCTTTTCAGCCGTATCGTATTGTCCACTGGCGATCTGGGTGCGAATGTCCGCAACGCGATCTGCGCGTATGTCATTGCTGGCGGCCGCGCTCATCATTTGAGCTTCGGCCGAGATCTCAAGCTGGTCAACAGGAACCGAACTGGCGGAATTCGTCGCGCTAGTCGTGTTTTGGGTTTGCAGGTTGACTGCGGAAGTTGTTTGAATGTTGGATGTTGGTCTAATTTGCATCTTGTTCTCCCCGTTACGGGTAAGTGGTTTGAACGTTCTAAGCGAACAGCAAACCATGTTTGTTGATTTTGCACAATTCCATTTGATATTCGCGATTCAATTTTTCGTGAATTCGAAAGATGTCACGCCTGGTTTCTTCAGCTGTGACAAGTCATTCGATTTCATCCTGTAAAAATCGGCCGCAAAAAATCTCCCAAGGCTGCATCCCTGTCGTAGAACGTGCCATCCGTAACTGGAGTCTGACAACGCAAGCACTAATGAAAGCATGTTTGTTATCGACTTGCAATGCTAGCATCTTAGGAGGATCTTTTAATGATTGTTTCGTGACGCTGGCGGTATGCCCGACGCCTGTAAGGTTTTTGTCGCTTGAGCCATCAAGTTTCGTTGAGTCGCCGGTGTCATCCCGGCGCGGTTTCTCAAATTCAAAAAATGGCCTGAATGTTCATGCCATTCCTGACTGCCGGATGTACTCGCTGTTTTTTTCGCGTTTTCAACCAGTAATCATTTGACTCGACCGGTAGTACGTGCCTCTCCCTGTTCCGGTTCGATTGAATCCGAAAAAAGTCTGGTTCCTATGCTGTCAAAATTATGCGGCGGATTATAGGTAGAAACAAGGAACCGGTACAACCTCATTCACGATCAGTGGTAGCTTGTTTTACCGAAATCGCCGACCTCCCGTCCGCGAACTAATCGAGTGGTTTCGACGTAATTATCCAGACAGCGCCGGTAATGACTACGGGCATCGCAAAGCAGGGATCGCGTTTTTCCGTGAATCACCCCTGAGATTGCCATGGTTATTCGAACGCCACAACTTCCCCAACTCAACCTGTCACGCAACCAGTTTGAACGGCCGTTTTTCGTCGATATGGAGTCGTTTTTTGAGTTCAGCTTTTGGATTTCCGAGGAGTTGCTTGATCTGGAGGCCAAGTTCAAGCACAGAAACCAGCCACGCAAACCCATGGTTGAAGAGCCGCTGGATGCGACGGGTTTGACTTGATTTCCATCGACGGAGGCGGACCACGAGAGTCGCCCCTGGTTCAAGTCGATGATCCGTCAACTGTGGACCAGCAAACCGGAATCAGAACACTGATGTCTCGGCCGGAAGCTGTCGTGAATCGGCTTTGTCGTAAGTTCGCTGGCAGTCCCGGCAACTGTCTCTGATCAGGACTTGCCTGTCACGTCCGTTTGTTCCCAGGTAACGCCTGGCGAAAGCGACCAGGTAAGGGAATGACGTCGTTCTTGAACAATTCTGGTCGAATCGACGTTGCCGATCCTGAACATCGCGTTATGAGCACAATACAAAAGGTCTTCCAGGGTAATGATTGATTCCAGCGAGCGAACCCGGGTGGTGTTCATCAACTCATCAAAGCCGGAATCGAAACCGCCGAGAAAGCCATCCCGAAGAGCAACAATGATCTCCTGCGTGACCTGTTCCGGGCATGGATTGGGAGTCGGCGGATAGCCCAATAGCCAGGCCAGGCTCCACATGTATTCAGTCATCCATCCCGCTTCCACCGCGAATTGACGGGCCAGATTGCGAGGCGTGGCAATCCATTTTGCTTCGGGCAATGAAAACGTGCCATCGTTCAGTTCGTTTTCCTGGATGTACCGCATCACGGTTTCATCGTGCACGATCTCATCCGGTGCACAGACCCAGGCGAACGCAGCCAAGGTCGCCATTAGCCGTCGAACAATTTCCGGTTTTGGACGAACCTGCGAAAACCCCCGTTCGTGAGCGTTGGGTATCTTGTCGGTGGTTTCCAACCCAAGGTCGTTTAATTGACCCAAGTGAGAGTCTCTGAACACAGGTGCGACCCATGCAAGTTGCTCAATCTTCCACTTGGCCGTCGTTTCCAGAACACCATCGGTCCATTTGATCAAGTTTTCCAAATTGGCTCCACCACTGTCTTCCAGGCAGGTCACGCCGCAATAGGAGATCCCAACTTGTTGCGACAATTGTGCGAATTTGAGGTGGAGCGATGCCAGCCGACGCTCGCGCACAACACCCGTGAAAATCAATGCCAACTCCGTATTTCCCTGCCCGTCCAGGTCGGGTTCGTTGAATCCTTGAACGTGAACTTCTGCCCGTATCGCGTCTTCGTCCGCTTCAAATTCGTCGCCAAGCAACTCGACCAGCGAATCGATAAGTTCGTCAGAAATAGTTGCTACGGATTCGAAATGGAACGACCAATTCAAAACTGATCGTGTTGGATCAACGTTTCGTTTTTTTCGCAGGTAGGCAAACAGCTTTGCCGCATTGAAATACAACTCGCTGGATTGATCCCGGCGATGATGATCGTTGCCGTTGGCCACAGGGATGCTCCGCAGAAGGTCTCTTTTGTCGCCATGTTAACGCAGATCGCGAGGATGTGGAATTCATATCGCAGTCTTCAACACGAGACCATTGAATTCGGGAGGCTGCCCGGTGTCCACCGATCCTGGAATTCCCTGTCGGGAGCCGAATGGGCCCGCGAGGGAGGCCTGCAACCCCGTTTTCGAAAACGTCTGTTTCCGTGTCCAAAACCAAAAAAAGGTCTGCCAGAAATCGGGCAAACCTTGGTGTGTTCTGATCAAGCCATCGCTCGGCGAAATCGATTCCAGCACGTTACTTCCGGCCGAACTCGACCCGGCGGCGACCAAGCTGCTGTTGCAGGCGTTGGACGATGCTGCTGTGCATCTGACTGACTCGGCTTTCACTCAGATCAAGAGTGGCACCAATTTCCTTCATCGTCAACTCTTCATAATAGTAGAGGATGATAATCAGTCGCTCGTTTCGATTCAGGCCCTTGGTCACCAGTCGCATCAAATCGTTTTTTTGAATTCGACGTGTGGGATCCTCACCTTTCTTGTCTTCAAGAATATCGATTTCCCGGACGTCCTTGTAGCTGTCAGTCTCATACCATTTTTTGTTCAGGCTAATAAGTCCGACCGCATTGGCGTCGCTCATCATCTTTTCGGTTTCTTTGACCGATAGTTCAAGATCTTCAGCGAGTTCAATCACGGTTGGGGATCGTCCTAATTTCGTTTCCAGCCGCTTGGTCGCATTGTTTATCTTGCTGGCTTTGGATCGAACGAGTCGTGGAACCCAGTCCATCGTTCGAAGTTCATCCAGCATGGCACCCCGGATCCGGGGAACACAATACGTCTCAAACTTGACACCCCGGTCCATGTCAAACGCGTCGATCGCATCCATCAAACCGAAAACTCCGGCCGAAATGAGATCATCCAGTTCAACTCCGTCAGGTAGCCGTTGCCATATCCGCTCGCCATTATATTTGACGAGTGGAAAGTAACGTTCCATTAACCGGTTTCGCAAGTCTTTGTCGGTGCAATCTGGCTTGTATTTGTTCCAGACTTCAACGATGTCGTCCACTTTTGCAACACTTGTCGCCATGCAATCCTCCGTGATTGTTATGCGATGTCGCGCCCGAAAGCGCGTTTTTTGTCGGATAGCCGAAACCATTCACTTGTTGTCTGCAAGACACAAAAAAATGTGTCAATCTCATTTCAATACCGAGTCAATAAAACTCTGTTTCGATTTGAGAGGACGGTAAATATCAGATTTAGCTTCGTTGCGTCAATGAATAAATTACATGGTTGATGTAAATTTTTGATCGTTTTTTCGCATGTATTCCAGCTGTTCTTTTCCAAGCGCGCACGCCAAAACGTGAGCCTGAATTTGCCGCTCTAATTTTATCGGCAGCCGATTCATGATACTTCTGTCCAATATTCAGTTTGCCCAATTCAGGCGGATTATGAGTAATCGCAATTGAATGCTAAAGCTAGCGTTTGTTCCGGACGGGCGTTCATGTTTTCTGCATTTTTCCGGACTGCCTTCGTATTCGATCTGACGTCGCCAGAAGTTTTTCGAAAGCAAGCCTTAACCATACATCTTCATGCTTCTGTCCAGACCATTCCCTGGACTTTGAAATTTGTTTCGTTTTTATGAGGTCTTGGCTCCCGCCGGGACTTGTTTTCACGTCGCGCTGTTTCAACAGGATTCTCAACCTCCCAATTGAGGGATGGTGCCTGGTGCAGCGTCAAGATTTGAAGATTTGGGTTGTGTACGAGGTTACGAGTCCTTTTAATCAAGAAAACGCAAGGAATCGTAGCCTCGTCTACGACGACCTGCCCTTTTTCCAGGCTACGACAGATTGCTAGGCGGCATTGGCGACTGAATTGATCTGCTCGGACGTAATTTCGCCCATGATTTCGATTCCGATCCCGTCGGCTTCCTGGCTACCAAGCACAAATAGCTCGCTGGCGTGATCGAAAGCCAATTCCGCAATGACGGGGCGGATCGACTGGGCAACCAGGGCGATCGGGCGGACACCTGACCCGACCATTTGCCTGGCAGCGTTTTGAATCGCGATCGCGAGGCTTTCGACGATTGGCCGCGGCAATTCGAGCCGGATTTCATCATCTTTGCGTTCCCAGGCACCAGCGATACGGTCCTCCAGGTCTTTTGAAATCGTAAATACAGGAATCGGGTCACCGGCCTCATTCGTCAGTCCATCCGAAATATGCCGCGACAAGCGAATTCGTACCTTCTCCGTAAGTTCCCATCGATTGGAGGTGCGCGTCGCGTAATCTCCAAGCGTCTCAAGAATCAAATTCAATGGTCGAATCGAAACCCCCTCAGTCACGAGGTTCTTCAATACGTGTTGAATCTGCGCCAAGCTCATCACGCCAGGGATGAGTTCAGCGACCGTCGCTGGCGATGTTTTTGCTATCTCCTCAATCAACTGTTTTGTCGCATCGCGAGTCAGCAATGACGCGGCGTTCTCGATTGACGTTGTTTTTAAAATGTCCGCCAGTGCTTCGGTCGCAGTTTTTACCTCGTATCCACCCTGCCTGGCCGACGGATACGCTTCCGGTTTGATCCAAAACGCCGGTGCAGGGTTTAACTGTTCTTCGGCCAGACCAAGTACAACACCGTCCGCCAGTGGTCCGACCGCCTTGCCGGAGTCGATCGCCAAACACCCATCGGGTCGGATTTCTCCGCGCTGAACCAAATTGCCCTGAATGGAAATGCGAAACCGATTGGGCCCCAGTTTCAAATTGTCTCGAATCCGAATCTTGGGAAGAATGACTCCCATTTCAGCGGCGATTTCCATGCGAACCTGAGTGATCGCCGCAAGCAGATTTCCGCCTTGTCGCGTATCGGCCAGCTGAATCAGCCCGACGCCAAGTTCCATTTCGAGAACGTCGTTGCTCAATAATTTGTCAATCGTAACCTCGGTGGCCTGCGGTTTGGCCGGCGACGTTGAAACGGAAGCCGCTTTTTGAGCAACCGTATTCTGAAACAACATGTAAGCTCCAATCAAACAGCCGGTTGCGATGAGCAACAATGGAATCTTGGGCAAGTCAGTCAACACCATCAGACCGAGAAAAACTGCCGTGATGATCAGCACGATCGGGCGGGCGAAAATCTGGTTCATCGACTCACGGGGTAAATCGGTTTGTCGTGTACTACGCGTGACAAGCAAACCAGCTGCCAGCGAAATCAACAATGCCGGAAGTTGGCTTGCCAATCCATCGCCAATGGTCAACTTCGTAAATGTCTCGGCGGCTTCGCCGAATGACATCGAGCTGGATACCCCGATGATCAAGCCGCCCACAATGTTGATGATCGTGATCAGCACGCCGGCAATCGCATCACCCCGGACGAATTTGCTGGCTCCGTCCATCGCCCCATAAAAATCTGCATGGGCGACCGTCTCGCCTCGCAGTCGTTGTGCCTGGCGGCTGTCAATCAATCCAGCATTCAGATCCGCGTCAATCGCCATTTGCCGACCAGGGAGGCCGTCGAGTGCAAATCGCGCGGTGACTTCCGAGATTCTTGTGGCCCCTTTGGTGATTACAACGAACTGGATCACGACGATGATCGAAAATATTACCAGTCCCACTGCCAAACTGTCTCCGGTTACAAACTGGGAAAAACTCTGAATGACACCACCCGCGGCTCTTTCATGATCAATCGCACCCCGAGTGAGAATCAACCGGGTGGTTCCCACGTTGAGTGCGAGCCTCGCAAGGGTTGTCGCCAACAACAATGAAGGAAAGACACTAAGCTCCATTGGCGATTTGACGTAGACCGTTGTCAACAAAATCACGACGGCGACCGAGATGTTGGCCGCCAGCAAAATGTCCATCAACGGTGCTGGAAGGGGGACGAATATCACCATCAAGCAGGCAATAATACCCATCGGGAGCAAAAAATCTGGCAAGCGTTTTACGAAATTCATGACGATGCAATCTGTGATATTGGGCTCAAAAGCCGTTCGCGTCGGCAAAACAAGTCGCGAACGTTAGACAATTCGGAAAAAAAGCTCCAGTCCGTTTCACTGCCAGCAGTTTTCCATGGATTGGACTCAACCCGCCAAGCATGTATTTGGGTGGTCATGTTCACTTGATTCACGCGCCAAATCGGTATTGATCGATTTCCGCGTCATTCTAGAATCCGGGCGAATCTGAGAAGGCCGGTCATGCATTGATCCACGGGACGGTGGGAAAATTGGCTGTTGTCAGCCGAATCCAAGGAGAATGGAAATGTTTCGAGCAGCATGGAAGTTACAGTTATTGCCGGTATGCCTGGTCGGTTTTCTCGTCCGCGCTGCCGACGGCTCCGATGTCGCCAGCACGACTGCCGACATTGGCGGACAAGCGACTGGAATCATCAAGAACATTTCCGATGCATTTCAAGGTGGACAAACCGGCCAATTAGCTCAAAAAGAGCTGATTGAGCTGGCAGGTAATGCGACGTTTGTGCTTGCCTTGTTGTTTTTCTGTTACATCATCGCCTCCTGGTTCGGCCGATCGATTGGCGGAATCGTCACCCGGAAAGTCGACGTGACACTGGGGAAGTTTCTCAACAAAGCGATTCGAAACGTGATCATGCTGGTTGTTGCCATGGTCGCCCTGCAGACGATTTGTGGTGTCGATGTGGCCGGTTTTGCCGCGATTCTGGCCGCAGCTGGTTTTGCGATCGGCCTGGCACTTCAGGGTACATTGGCCAATTTTGCCGCCGGTGTCATGCTGCTGGTTTTTCGCCCCTTCAAGGTCGACGACTACATTGTGATCGCGGGAACCCAGGGAACGGTCGAAGAAATAGACCTGTTTACCACACGACTGAACGCACCTGACAATCGGCACTTGATCATTCCGAACGGCGAAATCTTCGGAGCAAAACTGGAAAATTATTCGCGCAACCCCCTGCGACGAGTCGACGTCAATGTCGGAGCCTCTTATTCAGCTGATCTTGGCGTTACCCGCAAGGCGCTTGAGCGGGCGACCGCCAAAATCAGTGCTGCCTGTGTGGACGACAAACGGAAGGTCGACGTACCAGATGCGCAAGTTTATCTCCTGGAATTGGGATCGTCCTCCGTCAATTGGCAGCTTCGGGTTTGGTGCCATCCGACGAAATACTGGGGTGTCCGCGAAAACCTCACGGCCGCCGCCAAGGAAGCCCTCGACCAGGCAGGCATTTCCATTCCCTATCCACAAATGGACGTGCACGTCGTCGGTAAGGTTCTGGCCAGAGCCGCGTAAATCCAGTCGCTGCAATTTCATGGGCCGCCGGTTCATCGTGGCGGGAAGTCGACTCAGACCGTTGGCTTGGACTTTGCTTTCAGCAGTTCTGTGACGGAGGCGATGATCTTGCCCGCCTCAATTGCGTCCGTTTCAGAAATATGAAGGTGCGTTACGGCGCGAACATCCTGGTGGCTGAAAGGAAACATCCAGACACCAGCCTGGCGGGCCGATTCGCAAAACTCGACGGCCGTGCCGACCTCCGAGTCGACTCTAAAAATTACGATGTTCGTCTCAACCCGGTCGAGGTCCAGGCTCAGACCTGGTGTTTTCGTGATTTCGACACCGATTCGTTTCGCATTGGCATGGTCGTCGGCGAGGCGGGGAATATTGTTCTCGATCGCGTAAAGTGCCGCCGAGGCCAGGAAGCCCGATTGCCGCATCGCTCCACCAAACAGTTTCCGATGCCGACGCATCTCCCGCATCATCGATTCGGTTCCGACCAACGCCGATCCAACGGGAGCCCCGAGCCCTTTACTGAAGCAGACGCTGACAGTATCGAAATGCTGAGCCCAATCAAGGGCCGAAATTCCCGATGCGACAACCGCATTGAACAAGCGGGCTCCGTCCAAGTGGGTGGTCAAGCCGTTTTCATGTGCCCACGAGCACGTCTCGGCGACCGAGTCATAGGGCAGGACGACGCCGCCCCCCTTGTTGTGTGTGTTTTCCAGGCAAAGCAATCGCGTTCGAACCGCATGCTCGTTGTCAGGATGTATTTGATTGCGAAGCTGCCGAAGATCGATCGAACTGTTGGTTCCCTGAAACGTGCGGGCCACCACTCCGCTGAGTTGGGCGAATGCCCCTTGCTCGTAGTTGTAAATATGACAGCCGGATTCACAAAGAAATTCGTCGCCGGGACGGCAGTGAAGTCGAACCGCCACCTGGTTCGTCATCGTTCCCGACGGCATGAACATCGCGGCCTCTTTTCCCAGCATCCTCGCGATGGTGTCCTGGAGTCTCGCCACGGAGGGGTCGACGTCGATCACGTCGTCGTTGACCTCGGCGTCCATGATGGCTTGCCGCATGTTCCGGCACGGCTTCGTGAGGGTGTCGCTGCGAAGATCGATCATCTGGGATATAGAACCAAGGTTATGTTGGAGATTGAGCTGAAATTGAAGTTGGACTACAGTTTGGCGAACGCATCCATGGCCTGCTGGATATGCGCGTCCGTCAAGGCGGCAGAAACCTGGACCCGCAATCGGGCTTCACCTTTGGGGACAACTGGGAAGCCGAAACCGATCACCATCACGCCGAGGTCGAACAATTGTTTCGATTTACGAATCGCTTCGGCCTCGTCACCAATCATGATCGGAATGATCGCCGTGGGCGATGGTGTGCAATCAAAACCGAGATCCGCCAGTCCCTCGCGAAACGTTGCGACGTTGGCGTGCAGTCGGGCAACGATCGTCGGGTCATTTTCGATTACTTCGATCGCTTTGTGTGCACTGTAAGCCACGGTCGCCGGCAGCGCGTTGGAAAACAGGCTGGGCCGACCCCGTTGTTCCAGCACGGAAATCGCATCGGCGGAAGCGGCAATGTACCCGCCGGCGGCGCCTCCCAGTGCTTTGCCCAGCGTTCCCGTAATCACATCGACGTGTCCGAGCAAGTCGAAATGCTCATGTGTACCACGCCCCCCCTTCCCCATTACGCCGACCGCGTGCGAGTCGTCCACCACCAGCAGTGCGTCGTATTGTTTGCACAGCGCGACAAGTTCTGGGAGCCTGGCCACATCGCCTTCCATGCTGAATACACCATCCGTCACCACCCACCGCGTTACATGTGATTGTGATTCCTTCAGCAATGATTCAAGTTGGTCGATATCACTGTGTTTGTAGACTTTCTTGGTGACCGATTTTGACATCAACCGCATCCCGTCAATGATGCTGGCATGATTCAATTCGTCAGAAAGGATCACGTCTTCCGGACCGACCAATGTCGGGAACAGGGCTTCGTTAGCGTTCCAACAGCTGACGTAGGAGAGCGAACTTTCGGTGCCGACAAAACTGGCTATTTTGGATTCAAGTCGTCGGTGACATTGGAGCGTTCCACAGATGAATCGTACCGACGCGGTCCCGGCTCCGTAGTCACGGAGACCCTGGATGCCGGCCTCGATGACGTCAGGATGGTCGGCCAATCCGAGGTAGTTGTTGGAACAGAGAACAAGCACCTGGCCTTTACCTTCGATTTCAACCACCGGGCGCATCGGTGATGAAATGTCATAAAACGGCTTGAGCTGCCCTGAATCGGACCATTCGTGGATGAACTGTTGGCAACGTCGATCAAATGAACTGTTTGGCATAGGGACACGCGTGACGTGAGATTTGAAAGAGATTGTGAATTCAGTTGTGACTTGTGGCAGAACCGAAACATGGAGTATGCGAACGATTACTGTGGCATCTTGATCACGACTTTGATCGCCTCACCGGACTGCATCATCTTGAGGCCTTTTTCGTAATCTGCCATATCCAATACATGGGTGATGATTGGATCGAGTTCCAGTCGCTCGGAAAGCAACAGGTTTTCCATTTGATACCACGTTTCGAACATTTTTCGACCATTGATTCCCAGAATCGTGATTCCTTTGAAAATGACCAGCTTCGCCCAATCGAGTTGAATTTCATTGGAGGGGATTCCGAGCATTGCGGCCGTGCCACCGCTGCGAAGTACGGAGAATCCATCCCGGATTGCATGTGGGCTTCCGCTCATTTCCAACATCACGTGTGGACCGTGGCCGTGAGTCAGCTCCTGAATTTCTTTCGTCCAGTTGTCGCTTGCTTTGAACGCCCGTTCGGCCCCCAGTTTTGTGGCCAGTTCCAGTCGTCGATCATCCATGTCCGTGACGAATATTTTCCCGGCTCCTGCCGCTTTGGCGACCGTGACCGCCATCAAACCGATAATGCCAACACCCGTGATCAGGACCGATTTTCCGCTTACGCCTGCGGACATGACGGTATGGACGGCGTTGCCAAGCGGATCAAAAATCGCGGCGATCTTGTCCGGAATGCCAGGACTCACCGGCCAACAGTTTTCTTCAGGGACGGCAACGTATGGGGCAAAACACCCATTACAATCGATCCCCAAAATGACCACCGCCTCGCAAATATGACCATTTCCAGTTCGGCACATTTCGCATTTGCCGCATCCGATGTGACCTTCGCCGCTGACGCGCTGGCCGATCTCGACTCTCTCGACAGCGCTGCCAATCTTGATCACCTTTCCCACAAACTCATGGCCGGTGGTGATTCCGAGCTTGACCCGATCCTGGCTCCAGGCATCCCATTCGTAGATATGACGATCGGTCCCGCAAATCCCGGCATGCGTAACTTTGATCAATACCTGGCGCGGACCAATTTCGGGAACATCAATGGAGTCGCACCAATCCAGACCCGGCGCATCATGGAGCTTGCGAATGGCTGGCATGGATTGGGGTAAAGTGATTGACATCAGGTGGATACCTTTTGATTGGCTGTCGGGAGTAAAAACTGGTTTTGAAATATGTTAGCCAAGCCAATTTGAATTGGCGATAGCGCTCAACGGATCGCCACCGTCGAGCAATCGAATGACGAGAGCTGCAATGTGGCATTAATGAGGCGAAGTGATTTCCAGGGAAAGCCAACTGCCGGGTATTGGGGTCATTTTATCGAAGAGATTGTACGGTGATGGAGATGCCGAGGCGCTTTACTGCTAGTCGGCGCCGTGGTTACTCGCTATGTTTTCAACTTCGGTCCAGGAATCCATGATGTGAACCAGGTAACGGTCGAGTTCCGAAACCACGGTTTGGTCCATTTGTCGAATCTTGCCCATCACTTCTTGCATTTCTCCGTGCAGCCCGTCGTGCTTTTCAAAAAACGGGATTGAGTCATTCCACGCATCGCGATGTTGTTTGAAGGCGCTGGCAAACTCAGTAGGGCATTCACTAAAATCGATGCTGTCCAACCCATGCACGTAAACACTCACCGCCGTTGCCAACGAGTGCTTTTCCGGTAATTGGTCGCGTTGCCGTGAAAGCACGGAATCCATAGCAAGCACCTGTGCGATTGCCTGTTTGGCGCCTTTCCTGGGAGCCTGGCCAGTTCGATGGCAACTAAATCGCAGCTCCTGGTTGGTTCCATCTTTCTGTTGGTTCATGACGACAATGAGCAGCCGATCAGGACTGATGTTCTGGAACGTCAACCCGTCAAACCTGGCTTCCTTTTCTGAAATGGAGGTCAAGGGGAACTCGATGGATTTGTCCTTCTCTTCCCAGCCGACCAGTTCGCTGCTGAAATGCTTGAGTCGAAGTACGAGTGTCTCGTCCTTTGGAACGATGGTCAGGAACTCGTAGAAATTGACGTGGCCATCCTTGATGAATTTGAACATACCCACCATGGTTCCACCTTTGGGAGGATTCCATGTCTCTTCAAACTTTCCTCCCATTGCTTCGCCTTCCCAATGCCCGGCAATCCACTTGAGATCATCAATCGAAGCTTTGGGGCTGTGCCCTACCTTCGGCTCCTGACCCGTAATGGCGGGTGGAAGTGACAACACGAAAATGATGATCACAGTCAAGAAACGGAATGTCGATTTCATGGATGGACCTTTGCGGATTGAGGCTGGCCTGGTTGTGGTGTGGAACCATCTTAAGGGAAAGCGGCCGCCAAAACAAAACAGTGCCAGGGCCCATTCCACAGATTTGCGAATTGAAAAATCCACGTCTCGGCCCAAGTAACGCGCGGCTGAGGTATTCACGAAGATCGCCCGGAAAAAGCAAACAGGTAGGCGCCACTCGATCCGCGACTGGAACCAATCGCGAAAGGACTAGTCGTTGACGTGCGTTTCGAGAAATCGTGCCAAACGATGAAAATCACTATTCGTGTCGATGTATCGAACGACCGTTACCAGTGTTTCAGGGTCCACAAGGTTTTCGAAAGGTTCGTAATGTAGATCAAGCTGGCCACTGATGCTCACCATGACTCCATTGAGCTTCTTTTCGGCGAGCGCGCGAAATGCACCGACTCCCAGTTGACTACCGAGCATTGCGTCGAATGCGTGGGGCTTGGCACAACGGGCTTCATAGCCAAGTTGAAGGCCTTTGACCAGGCGTCTTGAACCAGTTTTTTCCGTGTATTTTTTCTGAACCGAGTTCGACAGAATCGAGTACAAGCTGACCTGCGAGATATTGATATGGCCATGATCATCACGGGACACCCCCTCGACGTAACTGAATGGGAGGAACTCGGCGAGCCCTTCAGCCACGACGATAACACCGTACTGTTTCCCTTCTGCTTCGCGGGCGAGCATCGTCTTAACGATCCGTTCCGAGACGCGGTCCATGTCCATGCATTGGCGGGTTATGATTTGCCCGGCTTCGTTCGTGAATTCTTCCTCAACCAGGTACCCTGCCATGATGTCTTCGACGCTGATCACTAGACTGGCTTCTCCGGCGATGGCAGCTCCATAGGAAAGCCAGCCGGCACTGCGACCCATTGTTTCGGTCAGGAAGTAAGAACGCGTTGCTTCGGCGTCGTAGATCAAGTTTCGGATCTCGGTCGCCAGAAAATCGACGGCCGTAAAAAAGCCAAAAGTAAAATCGATACCGTGGTAATCGTTGTCGATCGTTTTCGGCAAGTGCACGACGGGAATCGTTTTCCCGACACCGTTTTTTTCCTGGTAAAGCTTGAATTTGTTGGCCGTCTTGAGCGTGTCGTCACCTCCAATGGAAATCAAGGCGTCAATGCCGATCGAGGCGAGGGCTTCGCAGACGCGTTTCATCGGGGCAGATTTTTCCGCATCTGAAAGGTCGGCAGGACAGGTGATATGCTTACCGGGGTTGGTCCGGGCAGTTCCGATCATGATCCCTTGCGCATTACGCGTTCGGCCAAGGACTTTGTGGCTGAGGATAATGTAGTCGGTGCCTTCAACGAGCGGTTTGGAGGAATCGAAATCGACCAGCGACGAATACCCGTACTTGATCCCGATGACTTCAACACCGGCGCGCAGAAATGACGCCGCCGCAGCGGAAATGACCGCATTGGCCGAGGGAGCCGGACCGCCGGCAAACAGGATGGCGACCCTCTTGAAAGAATGGTCAGGTTTGATGGGAGGTGAAAGCGTATTTGTCACGACTTGGTGCCTTGAACTCGACTGGTATGGAATGGTAACAAATCGAGTTTATTCAAAAGAAAGAAGATTGAATACGGGCGGATCACTCCGATTGACATTGAGAATTCCGCGTACCCTAAATGTTGATTTGGTCACAAGTTTCGCTCAACCCATTTGGTGTCGACCTTGCAATCAACGAAATCCGGATGCTTGAGCACGGTCGTCAGAAAGGGAACCGTTGTCTTAATCCCGGTGATACGTAGCTCATCGAGGCAACGAATCATACAAGCGATGGCCTGGGTTCGAGTCGGCTGGTGAACGATCAGCTTACCGACCATCGAATCGTAATACGGAGGAACGGTATATCCCGCATGAACGTGGGTGTCAAAACGAACGCCCAATCCGCCCGGGATGCAGATGCTCTGAATGGTTCCCGGGCTTGGTGCGAAGTTTTTCGACGGATCTTCGGCGTTGATTCGGCACTCGATCGCGACTCCGTTGCATTTGATTTCGTCTTGGGTAAATGCCAGTTTTTCTCCGGCAGCAACGCGGATTTGCTGCTGGATCAAGTCGATTCCGGTGACCATTTCAGAAACAGGATGTTCCACCTGAATCCGGGCGTTGACTTCGATAAAATAATAATTGTTGTCTTGGTCAACAATAAACTCAACTGTCGCGGCGTTGTAATAATTTGCATTCTTGATCATCCGCACAGCCGCGTCACAAATCGACGTTCGCACGCTCTCGGGCAACGTGGGCGCGGGACTCTCTTCGATCAGCTTTTGGTGCCGTCGTTGGGTCGAGCAGTCGCGTTCCCACAAGTGGACTACGTTGCCGTGCATGTCGGCAAGGATTTGGACTTCGACATGGCGGGGCTGAGCGATGAATTTTTCGAGATAGACGCCGGCGTTTCCAAATGCTGCTTGAGCTTCCTGGGCCGCCTGCTCCAACGCGTTCTTGAGTTCGGATTCGCTTGCAGCGATTCGCATTCCCTTGCCACCTCCGCCAGCTGTGGCTTTGACGAGTACCGGGTAACCGATTTCTTTGGCGGTTTGAAGTGCGTCGTTCTCTTCCTCGATCAGGCCGGCGCTCCCTGGAACAACGGGCACATTCGCCTTGCGGGCCAGCGCGCGGGCTTCGTTTTTGTCCCCCAGCATCTGCATGGCTTCCGGTGTTGGCCCAATAAAGTCGATATTGGAATCCCGACATACTTCATTGAAGTGCGCATTCTCGGCCATGAAGCCGTAGCCGGGATGAATTGCTTCCGCGTTGGCAACTTCCGCGGCAGAGATGATCTGCTCAATTCGGAGGTAGCTCTCGCTGGAGCGCGCGTTGCCAACACAGTAGGCTTCGTCGGCAAGTTCAAGGTAGGCACTGCCGCGATCGGCTTCACTAAAAATCGCAACCGTTTCGATCCCCATTTCTTTGCAGGCCCGGATGATACGAAGGGCAATCTCTCCGCGGTTCGCGATCAGGATTCGGTGGTACATGGTTATTTATTTGATCGTCTGGATTGTGAACGTCGAAACAGCGGCGCCGGTGATTCGTCAACAGAAACGAGGATTCATCGGAAAATCGCCGGTCAGATTTGTCATGGATCTGGCTGGAATCCAGATCTGCGTTACCTTGATTCGGAGACGCAGCCCGGTATCAGCTTTTGAGGACTTTGAAGAGCGGCTTGTTGTTGTCCACCGGTTCTTCATTTCCAACCAGGCACTCAATGATTTTTCCGGAAACGCCAGCTGTGATTTCGTTAAACATCTTCATGGCTTCCACAATGCAAACAACCGTGTCCGGTGTTACCGAGTCTCCGACTTTGACGAAATTCTCGGAATCCGGCTTCGGTTTTGAATAGAAAGTCCCAATGGTTGGACTCTCGATGAATACGACATTGGGATCGTCGGCCACGGGGGCAGTGACTGCCGGACCTCCGGCAGTCACCGTTGGCGCCGGCGCCGGGTTCGGAGTGTAGGCGATCGGTTGATCACCTCCACGGCGCAAACGGATTCGCTGATCGGCCTGTTTCAAATCCACTTCGCTGAGATCGTGCTCTTGCATCAGCTCGATCAACTCACGGATCTTGGTAACCTCAAAAACGGATTCATGTTTTTCTTTCGCCATTATTGCTCCACAGCCGTGAGCCGGAGTTTCGTTAGCCATATTGCTGTCGTTCTCCAACGCGTGGTCTGAATTGTTCTGGTTATTGGTAAATCAGCGAATACTCCACCATCACTTATCGAGTCGATATCCGAGACGCGGGATGACGGAATTAAAGTCAGTGTGGTCTTTCAAAAACGAGTCCCGATTGTAGCTTCAACTAACATCCGAGGTCCACGGTACATTCTTCGATATGTTTCGGTAAATTGCTGAGAACCTCGTGTCCCTCCGGCGTGACCAAAACATCGTCTTCGATCCTGATCCCACCAAAATCGGGGATGTAGATCCCTGGTTCGACCGTTACGACCATTCCGGCCTTGAGCGAATCTGTTTGGATTGGCGAGATGTACGGTTTTTCATGAATATCGAGGCCGATACCATGTCCGAGCCCGTGTCCGAAATGTGGACCGAATCCGGACGCCTCGATCACGCTTCTCGCTGCAGAATCCACTGATTTCATAGGAACGCCAGGCCGGATTTTCTTAATGGCAGCCAATTGGGCCTTCAGGACAATTTCATAAATCTTCCGTAATTTCGTCGGGATGTTCGAGGTAATCAGGACACGTGTCAGGTCACTCATGTAGCGATCGACTTCCGCGCCCCAATCGAGCAGTACAAATGGGCTTTCACCTATCCGTTTCTGGCTGGGGCGACCATGCGGCAGCGCCGATCTGGCCCCAACGCCGACAATTGGATCAAAGGCGCATCGCGTTGCCCCAAATGCGCGCATTTGGTGTTCGATGTTATGTGCAATTTGAAGCTCGGTTTGGTCGGGAGTCAACTGCGAACGAATGACGTCGAAAGTGCGCTGGTTTACCTCGACCGATTTTCGAATCGCCGCGATTTCGGACTTGTCTTTGATTAACCGGAGCGATTCAATCAAATCGCTGGAGGCAACCCATTCCGACATCGAAAGGCGTGATTCCAGGCGGTCGAATTCGGCTTTCGACATCGAATCGGATTCGAAGGCGACCGATGTGAATTTTGATTGCCTGGTAACTTTTTCCAATGAATCGAGCATGGTCGACCTGGCGTCTCGAATTTCAACATCCAGACCCGGGCATTCGTCTTCAAGTTGAGTCGAGTAGCGACTGTCGCTGAGCAGGATCTCCTGATTCGAAGTGACAAACAGATATCCTGCACTTCCGGTAAACCCGGTCAAGTAACCGACGTTTTTGATGTTGGTCACCAACAGTGCAGAAACCCCCAGTGACTTGATGCTGGACCGGAGTTTCCGTAACCGACGTTTGAAAGGAGGATTCATACCTGAGCTGGGGCTCGTGGAGTGGAGTAACGTATGCCAACATTCTAAGCCGACGAATCGAAGACTTGAAGCACTCGGGGGATACCATGGGTCCGACGTACCGCGTTTGCGATGTGGTTGCAACACTCCCACCCACGAGCGAAGGTTGATCAAGGTCTGCCGCAAAACAGACAAGGCAGAAGCGGAACCGGCAGATACCCGTTTTGCCGAGCCGCTTGCCGGTCTCTCCGGGAAACGGCTGGAATGGTAATTTTCCATTTTTCGCGGTCTCATCCTGAACCGAATCCGCGATGAAGTCCTATCCGTATCGGATTTCCTTTTTGGGAAGTACCGTTGAGTCCGGATCAAATTTTTTCAATCCGGTCCCTTGAAGCAAGACAAGGCCGAGGTAATACGGATTGAGTAAGACGTACCGGCGCCACAATCTGCGTGGCTCAAGGGACAAACGGTAGAGCCACTCCAGGCCCAGTCGTTGAAAAATCGGAGGGGCTTGAGCGAGGCAACCAGCGTGAAAGTTGAAAGCTGCGCCCACCGCAAGAACCGGCATTCGGAGGTGCTCTTTGAATTCGTAGGCCCAGACTTCCTGTCGTGGACAGCCAATACCCACCAAGGTAATCCGGGCTCCGCTCCGGTTAATTGCATCGATGATCTCCTGCTTTTCCGAAACGGAAACCATACGGAATTTCGAAGGCATGACGCCGACGATTTCCAGGTTGGGGAATCTCTGGGCAAGTTTTTCGGTCAAATCGCCAAGTACTTCCGAACTTCCGCCAAACAGGTAAATCGGAATGCGTTGCTGCTCTGCGGCCCGGCAGGTCTCCAGCATCAGGTTCGGCCCGTACACGCGGTCTTTGAGTGCCGTTCCATGCAACAGGTTCAAGGCCCACCTCACCGGTTGGCCATCCGGGACGACTAATTCAATCTGATTAAGTCGATGTCGGTGTTCTTCGTCCATGACACCCGTCATGACTCCGTGGACGGCAAGCGCGGAGACGCCAAGTGGCTGCTGTTGCTGGGCCGATTCGACGATTCTTCCAACAACGGCTTCATAGTCCACGGCGCTGATATTGACTCCCAGCAAATTGAATTTGCCGAGATCGATCATCGGGCCACCGCGAATTGCCAACGCGACAGGTTGAACTGATAAATCTCCGTCAGAATCGTGCGAATATCCTTGGTCAGCGACCATCTCGGATAGTGATCCTGAAACTTGCTGATATCGCTTACGTACCAGATGTGATCGCCGATTCGATTGTCTTCTTCGTAAACGTATTCAAGTGGGCGGGAGGATATCTCTTCACAGATGCGAATGGCTTCCAACATCGAACAGTGGCTGAATCGTCCGCCGCCGATGTTGTAAACTTCACCACAACGCGGTGCCCGAAAGAAGTGGTCGAACGCCTGGATTAAATCGTAACTGTGGATGTTGTCACGAACCTGTTTGCCATGGTAGCCGAACACCTGGTATGGTATTCCGGTCATCGTGCACTTCATCAAGTAAGCCAGGAATCCATGGAGTTTTGCGCCGCTGTGATTGGGACCGGTCAGGCATCCGCCGCGGAAGGTGGCCGTTTTCATGCCAAAGTATCTTCCGTATTCCTGAACCAGG
Organism: Planctomycetaceae bacterium; assembly: GCA_024642205.1. Classification (GTDB taxonomy): domain Bacteria; phylum Planctomycetota; class Planctomycetia; order Pirellulales; family Pirellulaceae; genus Mariniblastus. The sequence continues at coordinate 56,543 of JAHEBQ010000039.1, forward strand.
ATGTCGGCAGCAACTTTTGACGCGCCGAACAGGCTGTGTAAACTGCTGTCGATGGACATGCTCTCCGGAATGCCGTTGTTGAATTCATGGGAGGGGTCAATTTCCCATCTCAGTTCCTGCTCGATTAGTGGCAGGCGATTGGGCGTGTCGCCATAGACCTTGTTCGTTGAGGTAAAGATAAAAACCGCTTCCGGGCAGTTTTGACGCGTCGCTTCAAGCAAGTTTAACGTGCCATTGGCATTGACTGTAAAATCCATCTGGGGATCTTGAGCTGCCCAATCGTGAGAGGGTTGCGCCGCGGCATGGACAATCAATTCAATGTCATTTCCAAATTCACGAAAGAGGTTGTTGATCAATACGTCGTCACGAATGTCGCCGTCAATATGTCGGTAGTTGGTTCCAAGTTCAGATTTCAATTGCTTTTGTTGCCAAAACGTTGACGCATCCGGTCCAAAAAACGCTGCGCGGAGGTCGTTGTCGATCCCGAGAACCGTCAGGCCCCGTTTTGCAAAATGACGACTGGCTTCCGAACCAATCAAACCTGCGGAGCCAGTGACGACTGCAATGCTCATGAGTTGCTCAACAAAGATGAAAATTCAAGGTGCAAACCGTCGATAACCCCGTCAGGATAAAACAAATGGGGCTTAAGCATGTCGGTTTGCGGTGTGAATTTCACTATAGTTCCCGACAAAAACCGGTCAAGCAAAAGTTATGGGTGCCCGTTTTCCATCGTTGGAATCACCAAGAAACCCGTTGCCGGGTATGGTTGAAATCTCTGTAACGAATGGAAGACCGTCCACTGGTCGTATTTCGCATGGAAGGATGTTAGCCGTAAGCCCGGGCTAAATCCTGTTCTGGACCCTGTGAATCAAACTTGTTTTCGGAGAGAATTCCACGTTAGTCGCGCCGGTTCAGAATCCAGGCGTCAACTCACTCTCGAATTACTGGGGTGCCAAGGATCTATAAGGTGCGACAATTCTCGATTAAACGCCTGTTGCTGGGAATGTTTATCACCGCACTCTTGCTGGCATTTGTGGCCCGCGAGCCATTGAATGTCGGGCTTGCAGCGTCGTTTTGCGTCGGCAGCTGGGTGGGAATTCTCGCACTCAGTTTCCTGTCGATCAGTAATCTCGTCGACACCGTGATGGCTTCGATTCAGGATAAACGAATCGGCGGACTTGCCGAGCGATATCGGTGGGCGTACCTCGATGGCTTCATCGCGATGTGGTTGTTTTTCACGATCGTGATTTCGAATTTTGTACTTGAAAACAGTATTGCCAACGCCCGAAATCTCATCTGGTGCGGTTGGACCGTTTGGATTCTCGGTCTGGTCGTAATGGTTGGCCTGATTGTAAGGCGGCGCAGAAATCGCAGAATGGATCTGGAATGAATGGTTCCCGTTTCGTTACTTCTCAACGCTGAACTTGTGAACCGTCGTTTGACGATAGATCTGGCCTGGCTTCAGAAGTGTCGAGGAAAACGAGGCCCGATTGGGAGCGTCGGGAAAATGTTGGGTCTCCAGGCAAATCGCCCCATACTGGTTGAATCCACCACTGCCAGGTTGGCCATTGAGGTAGTTTCCGGTGTAGAACTGGATTCCCGGTTGAGTCGTTCGGATTTCCATGCGGCGACCCGATTTGGGGCAACGAACCGTCGCCGCCAGACTCAGATCACCACCTCCAGATCGAAGAACGTAATTGTGATCGTAGCCCACCGGATCGGACTTGATCTCATTCAGCCGAGCCCCGATCCTGGTTTCGGAACGAAAGTCAAATGGTGTTCCTGCCACGTCGGCCAATTCGCCGGTTGGGATCGACTGCTCATCAACCGGCAAATACTGGTCGGCTTCCAGTTTCAACAAATGATCGGCGATACTTCCCGATCCTGCACCGCACAAATTCCAATAATTGTGATTTGTCAAATTCACATGCGTTGGCTTATCTGTTGTCGCCGTAAAGTCGATTATCAATTCGTTGTCATTGTTCAATACATAATCCACGGCGACATCGAGATTTCCCGGGTAACCCTCGTCGCCGTCGTCACTAACCAGGGAAAACCGAACACCGACGGATTTTGCCTCTTTGTCGAGCAAGCGTTCCGATTTCCACATGCGTTTGTCGAATCCGACTTTTCCTCCATGGAGATGGTTTTCGCCATTGTTGGTGGCCAACGTATACTCGGTGCCATCAATGGAAAATTTTCCTTTCGCGATCCGGTTACAAAACCTCCCAACCGTACTTCCAAAGTAGGACGTACAGGCTTCGTAACCTTCCATGTCTGTGCAGCTTAGTGTGATGTTTTCCTGTAACCCGTTCTTGTCCGGTGCACGAAAAGCTGTGACCAACGCACCATAGTCAATCATTTCCAAAACGTAACCATTGGAATTGCGACAAATGTACTGCGTAACTTCTTGACCAGCTTTGGTTTTGCCATAAGGACGGGTCACGATTTCCATTTGAATTGGCTCTTGATTGATGACGTTCCCTGTCGAATGGTGTGAAGAGCTCACGAACGTGCTCTCGGCTGTCGCGTCATTGGGGGCATTGACTTTCATTGAGACGGTCACAAAGCAGCCAATAATAAACGCAGACAAACAAAATCCGAGCTTCATGATTTCTCCAACGGTCAGCTAGCTTAAATGCCCGACTGTGTTGCGACAGCTGGCTTCAATGCTTGCCCCAGGAATGCTGATTCAATACCCCGCACGACTCCCGCCTGTGAGAGCATCCTTTCCGAATTAGCGAGACATTATTGCCCGTCGAAAGAGTGCCAGCAAGTCATTAATGCAGGTTATTGTAGCAAGAAAGCTCATATTCAATCAGTTAACGGTTCTGATTACGCCGATGGTGGTTTCCCAGATTGCCTGATCCGCACGGTTCCTGCGTTGTCGCAGAAATCGGTCGATAAGATTCGATCCTTTCGGTTTCGATGTGGCAGCTCACAAGGCGGCAGCCCGTGTTCCGCTGCAGCCAAGAATTAAGGTTGTTCGTCCACCACTCAACAAGCAATTTTTAACGCTGCACCAGCCAGACCAGAACGACCGTCCGCTCGGACCGGGAAAACGGGAGGAGCTCGGTTGGTTTTCTTGACAACGGTGCACGGGGCCCGGCTTTGGTCGGGCGCCAAGATGCATCATTGCCATCTCCAATCCACCGGATCAAGATCGTGGCACAAAGTGAGACGTTGCCTAAGCGCAAAAGGAAAGCCGCAAGCCAGAATTGGCTTGCGGCATCTCAAGGTGGGTTACAGGGTGTTCAGGAAAAGTCGCCGACTTCATTGTGCGACTTCGTTGAGCTTATCGGTTGAATTCGGTTCCGAAATCGTTGGAACCGACTTCTGGTTTTGCATCTGTCGAGTTGACGGTGGAAGCCGCTGGTTGAATCGTTTCACCAAAGAAACGTGTTGTCCCTTCAGCAATTTCACGAGAGTCAGAGTCTTCGCAAATCAACTGGGCGCGGAAAATATGAGTCCCCGCCTTCATTGCTTCAGCTGTTACCTTCAGCGTCATTTCCTGTCCTGGATCAATCTGCACAATTGGCGAGAACAGAACTTGCCCTGGTACGATCCGGTATTCCAGACCACTCGCGATTTTCGGCTCGATGCCTTCTGAAAACTGCATGACCAGATTCACGCCTTTGGCGGATTTGCTTCCGCGGTTTTGAACGGTGATTTCGTAAGGAACTTCTTCGCCGGTTGGCAACGGTCCCTTCGGATCGGCAACCGTCAATACCAGGTCTGCGATCGTCTCGACCGTTGTCAGACAGGCACTGGAGGCGGCCAAATCACCACGTCCCCGGGCACCGACTTCAAGTTGCAGATCACCCGAAGCATCCAGTTGGCAATTGATTTTGTAAGTTCGTGTCTGACCCGGTTCCAACGTCCCAACCGGCCATCGCATACCGCCGTCGATCAACTTGACTGCTTCGACTCCGCTGATGTATTTGACGCCCGAGGGTAGCGCGACTGCGGAAACAATCTCGTTCGCCGTTGCGTCTCCGCTGTTGGTAATGACGACGGAATATTCAGCGACACTTCCTGCGTACTTCAGGCCTGGACCTTGAAGTGCAATTTCCAGATTGGCTCTTCGAACGGTCAATGCACGCTCAGCCGACGTTTTGAGGTCGCCTTCGGCAGCGGCGGTCGCAACGAGGTTCAGTTCGCCAGCGGTTCTCGCCAACAACTCAACCTGAAAGTTCTTTTCTTTGCCTGCTTCAATGTGGCCCAGTGAGGCACGTTCGCCCCCGAGGGCTTCAGGAAGCATGACAATCACGTTTTCCGCGTCTCCGGTTCCCGGGTTTCGGACGGTTACGTGATAAAGGGCAGTTTCCCCGTAAAGCACCTCAGGAGGCCCGGCGATACTCATTTCAAGTCGGGGCTCCGTCACATTGACGATCGTCTTTCCGACACGCGGCACCAGCGTCCATTCGACGCCGACTTCAAAAACGTCTGCTTTTCGTGGAACAGCCGTGATGGTAATCGACTGGGACGAATTGCCCGGGATCCTGTCGATGCTCCAAACCAGCCGAGCCTGAT
>JAHEBQ010000040.1 GCA_024642205.1 Planctomycetaceae bacterium
TGGGAAATATCGGATGCCGTCATTTTCGGCGCTGCTCAGATTGCAAAACGCGTGGGTGCGAAAATGGTCGTGATCGCCAGCGGTGAATCCCATGCGGCGCTGCTGAAGTCCAAACAACGTGACTTCATCCCGACCATTTGCGTAACGGATCGACCTAACAACTACCGCCGAATGTCGCTTTTCTGGGGAGTGACTCCGGTCGTGTGTCCTACCGCCATCGAAGAGACACGATTGCAGGGGTTTATCAACCAGTGGGTTCGGACGAATACTGACCTAAAATCAGGTGACCCCTATGTTATCGTGACCGACACGGAAGTCCTCCCCGGCATCCACGACTCGGTGATGGTCGCGAAGATCCAGTAAACTGCCGACAGCCCGTTCGACGATACGGAAAAAAAGTTGCCATGGCGTGCCTGTTGGCGTGACGTATCGCTGGAGATTGTCAATTAATCATGCAACCCCCAGACCAGGAAAGGTCTTCAACCCCTGGATTCACTCGGTCGCCTTAAAAAAAGGCCCACCCATGGAGATTTGGGTGGGCCATTTAGCCGTGAAAAATTGGCGCTTGCTACGTACTTAGTTAGCTGGTTTGTTCATCGTACTTGATGAGTTGGCCTTAGATTCACAGGTGACTTCCCTGTTCGATTCACGTGTCATCCTGACGACTCAACCATTGCATTTGCTGTGCCAAGCGTTGGCTTTTTCCTGTATGCCTGTTTTTTCAATGTTCCGACATGATGCTGGCAAGTTCGGGAGGCTGAATTTTTCAATCCCCGGCGCAATGGTGTAACAATTACACGGTTCACAAACGGTGGCTTATCTTCTTTCGATTCGTTCGTTAACTGGAGGAAAACGTATTTTTAACGACTGAAGTGGATGAACAACCAGGCATCAGGTTTCATCAAGTGACCGAAGCAGGCTGGTCCCGATTGCCTGGAATACGATCTGCTGTTTGTCAAACTCCCGATCTTCCGCCTGGGTCCACAACAACAACACGCTGTTTCGTGTCTGCAAGAGGCACAACTGCGCCCGGATCAGAAAATCAAGGCAGTAAAACATGGCCTCGACTCCCGTTGCGTTCAACTTGCCGAACTGTTGGCCGTGCGGAAAGATCTCGAGATCTTCATAGGTTTCCTGCAGAGATTCGAGGGTTTCCTTTAGAACGAGGTCACCATCGGTTTCCGGCGGATAAACATGGACCGACCAGGTACTGCTGCCGTCGGGAGTTTCCAGTGTAATCACCTGGGGAAGATCGGTCGAATCGTCGATCAGCTTCCAGTTTTCCGGGTAAAGAAACTTCAAACCTCGCTTGTCATAGACTGCGGTCATTTACTTTTTACCTTCAATTCCAGTCAACTCTCAATTCAAACCGCAAATCCAATTCTGACGTCCAACGTCACTTGCGCGCAGTTTTCATCTCCGGCGTTTCGCAGGACCCCGAGCTGTTCGTCGATTCGATTCAATGGGAGACCGCTAGCAAATCAAACGACAGCAGATCGGCGACATTCATCGCATGTTTGACTTTACGCATCGAAACAGATAATCACAACCTCCCAAATGTTCCGATATGGTAATCCATCGGTCTCTTTTGGTAGAGTCCGCCGGGCATTGGCCTTTTCCAATCGCGATCCTCCGACGTTGTAGCAAGGAAGCTGCTCCATTGTTGCGCCAAACCAATCCATCTCGTTGTGCGCATGTGTCACGACGCAATCCTATGCTAATGATCGGGTTGGCGTTCTGTTTTTTGTCGAACCTTGGCTGCCAGACTTTTTGTCCATTCGCAAAAAAAACACGGGACAACCTTGTTTTAGCCAGGCAGTCGGCGAGCGGTGGACTTAAAGCGTTTCACGACGGCCGGCTTGACCAGGCGAAATCACTTTTGTTTCTTGCCGCCGAACAGAATCCGAGCGACCCTTCGGTTCGGGAAAACCTGGCCCGCGCGCTATATAATAGCGGAGATCACCAGCAGGCGATTTTGCAGATGCAACTCGCGGTTGACCTTTCCAAAGGCGACCCTCGGCTAATCGTTGAACTTGGCGAGATGTACCTGGACGTTGGCCAGTGGATTCCCGCTCGCCGCCAGGTCGAACTCGCACTGGCAGTGAACCATCGCTTCGCCCCGGCCTGGGCGCTCAGTGGCAGAACCGAGAAAGCCAAGGGCAATTACCGTGAAGCGCTCGCCGACTTTCAGAAGGCACTGGGGTTCGAACCAGATATGCTCCCGGTACAGATGCTGGTGGTGGACACGTATCAAGCGATGAAGGAACCCCATCGAGCGCTCTCGGCGATTGAACAGATTCTCAACAAGCATCCATCGGACGCGATTCCCGAGCAACTCGTGGTTGCCAAGAGCGTGGCCTTGATGGATCTCAATCAACTGCGACCGGCCATTGACTTGTTGCAAACGGCAAGCAACAAAAAAAATGCGTCCAGTGAAGTGTTCATTCAGCTGAGCCGGGCACAGTTGCAGGCTGAGCAAGACTCCGATGCTCGAGCTTCGCTGGTTCGTGGCCAGCAGGCTTTCCCCAATCTGGCTCTGTTCGATCAATTGCTCAACGATCTTCAATCGGATGAGCCACGGGTTGCGTCAACAGGCCATCTGACCGTTCGATAGCCAATCCGTCGCCTCTGCTGGAGGTCTCGAAAATGGCAATACAACCGGATCAATCGGGACGGTTCCACCGGAAACCAGCCCGCGATCGGGTTTCGACATTCCCATGGTGGGGAGAAACGGTCGCTCCGCCGAAAAGAAAGTTAGGCTAGGAACGCAATAATTTCGTTTTCTCAAATCATTCAGTTAGTGACCAAATCTCGGGAGACAACATGGCGACTGAGAATCGAACCTTCGGAACTGGGAACCAGGAAGCCACATTTGTGGAGCGGCGTTCGACATCCACGTCGAATCCCTCTGGATTCGAGAGGCGTCAGTTTTCTGACAGTCATCGCGATCTGTCTCCCGAGGCAGCCGAATTGGGAAAGGCGATTGACCAATATAAATTGATGAACCGGCGCCGTTACATCACGTATGAAGAAATGCTCGGTGTCATCAAGTCTCTGGGCTACGTGAAAACCTAAGGGTGTCAAAAGAATCAACTTCCGCAATTGTCCATGCATAAGAGCATGGGGCGTGAAGAAGCTCGGACCTTTGTCTACGCTCGACTCCCCACCCGTCGTTTTGCAGATGCGTGCGTGAAAAGCCAGGGTGCTTCGATCGTGGCCTGGTGTCGCAACACGGTCGCCAGCGGACTTGGCCCGCGGGCAATGTTTCCCGATGAAAACCCCGACAACCGAACCCGACGTCCCGGAGGTGGTCGAAAAACAGTGATCATCGGCGAACCAGGCTTGGTTGATTAATGTCTTCTGATCGCAAACAACCAATAATCGCTCTTGTTGGCGAACAAACGGAAGTTGAAAGCTTAATCTACCGCTTCAACGCACCGAGTGGTCCATTGAGCAGCGGATCGGTCAACTGGTCAACCGAAAGCAAGCCAACAACCTTTCCCGTCTTGCCAACGACGCGAACCAGGGTCTTCCGGGACGACTGCATTTGTAAAATGATCTCGCCGAACAGATCAGTTGCCTTCACGTCACTGAGCTTGTGGACCAGTTCAGCTGGTGCCTGGAAGTGGGTGTTAACCATTAATTCCACAGTCCGAACATAGCCGACCAGTTCATTCTTCGATCCACGAAATACGGGAATGTCGGCCATGCGTTTCTGCCGGGCGAATTTCAACGCCTGTTCGGTTGTCGACCGAACCGAGATCGACTGAACCCGCGAGATCGGCGTACAGATTTCACCGACCGGTTGGGATGCCGCGAGAAAGAAACTCTGACCCAGGTGTCGTTGGGTGGGGTGGAGAATCCCCGCTTCCAGCCCCTCCTGGAGCACCTGTTGAAGTTCCTTTCGCGCCAACGTCAAACGGATTTTTTCCGGTGACTCACCAAGCAGACGTTCCAGGAATCGCCCCAGGCCCCAGAGCAATGCGGCGACGGGTGAGAACAGGCAGGTAAAAAACAGAAACAGCGGGGCGGAAAGACGAAGCAGAAAATTCGGCGCGCGGTAAAAAAGGTTTTTTGGCAGGAGTTCTCCATAAACAAATAACAGTGGCGACAACAACACCGGAGCAAGCATTTCTGCCGCGCTTGACGTAGTAGCTTGCTGCGTAATCAGCACGATCGCCAGACTGGTCAGATAATTGGCCACGTTATTCCCGATTAATGTTGTTGCGACAAACAGCGTGGGATTATTGATCAGTTTGATCAGGTACTGGGAAACACGATCGCCGTCGAGGCCGGAGATAACGACGCGTACGCGACTGGCCCGGTAAAACCCGGTTTCGCTTCCGCTGAACAGTGCGCTCAGGAAAACGCCAATCAAGAGCAGCAGCGCTGAGACGGCGAGGATCACGATGACTCCTTTGCCGCATCGTACAGGCGGACTTCGACAAGCATCGCTCCGCGTTGTCCGGTTTCCACGACGTGAAAATGAAACGGCCCCCAGACACACTGGTCACCAGCTTCGGCCAGTCGTTGCACCGATTCCTGAATGGCTCCCCCAACGGTCACGCTTAGTGTTTCCGGGATCGCCACCTCCAATCGGCGTGCCAGTTGTCGCAGACTCATGATCCCGGCGACTCGCCACGTATCCTCGTCAATTTGCCGCAGCGGTGGCATGTCGAGCAAGCGCTCGGTGCGACTGGGTGAATAGACAAATACCGTCTCGAGGATGTCTTCAATCGTCAACACGCCGATCGTGTCACCAAATTCATTCACGACAACAGTGACCTCTCGGTCGCGATGCGACATTTTCTCCAACGCGTCGGCGACCGTTGCGCACCACGGCAGGTACAGGACTGGATCCGAAAACCGCTCAAGATTTTCGTCGTCCAGTTGATACTGATTGTCCAGCCGGATGGCTTTTTCAATCTCTCCGCTATTGGGCTCGGTAATCAACAGGTAGCCACTGGCCGGAACCGACCCGTTCAAATCCGCCAGTTTGACCGGTGGCGTATACGCCACGAACTGGGTTCTCGGCCGCATCCACTCTTCGACGCGAATCGTTGAAAGCTGAACGATATTCTGAAGGACGGCCTGTTCCTGCTTGATCAACGCCGCGTCATTGCCGGAATGTTCAATCGCGCGTTCAAGATCACTGACTTCCAGGTATGGCTCGGCCCGGAAATTGGGCCAGATCAACCGACGCGAAATCAGGTTGATCGACTGCAGCATCGGTATCAAGGGATCGACGATTCGAACCGCGCCCGACAATGGAATACTTACGAATTTCGCCATGGCCCTGGGCTTCAAGACCGCGACGCTTTTGGGCAGCATTTCGCTGAAAAAAATAATCGCCAACAGTGAAATGATGGCGAAAGTGACGGCGGCAGTCTGTCCCAGCGCGATATTCTCTTGCAACCGGATGGCGCAAATCGAGGAAATTGCGAAATACGTAATGTTGATTACGAGATTCCAGAACAGGACCGCGGATAACAATCGATCCGGATTGGTCAGCAGGACTCCCGCCGCCTTTTCGCCGGGGCTTCCATTTTGGAGGTCTCGCCGATCGCGAGACTTGAGATAGAACAATGCCGCTTCACTGGCCGAGAAGAAACCAGAACATGCCATTAGAACTGCCATCGTGATCAACCATGGCAACAATTGCAGAAAGCTATCCATTCTCCGCCGTTTTTGATCGCCCGGTAGAAACGAGGAACTCACTGAGTCGTGGAATCATCATTGCAGTCGTGGCGAATCCATAGGTAAAACAGACCACCAGCAAAACAGAAAGATAGTTACCCAGCAGCAAACTGGTAATCGAATAGAACATGGCAATCGGTAACACACCGCAGGCCAGTACCAGTGCCGGAGACGGAGTGTGCCATCCCAGGGCAACGTACAAACCAATCGCCCCGCCGACAATGCAAGCCAGGAACGGGCTCAACTGGGCTTCCACATTCCCGGTAAATGAAACCATCATCACCATCACGGTCACGACGCCCAGGAACAGGAAAAACACCGTCCCCAGGCTGACACCGATTGCCTGCCGGCTTCCCGCATAGGACATTCCGCAATGGATACCCAGCATCGTGACAAACAAGAACAATACAAATAGTCCGATACACAGGTACGTAAAGTTTTCACCCGTCATGGCGCCATTGAACCACAGGTAGCCACACATCAAAACGGGCAACAGGATCATGTCGGAGACCACGTACAGCACGCCGCCAAGTTTCCCGAACAGGAACTCCTTGGGAGAAATGTCGGTCACCATCAACAGATCCAGTGCCCGGCCGTCGCGTTCCGTCGTGATCGACGTCACTGCCAGGGCGTTCACCATCACGATACTGACCAGAATGAACGGGGCCAGCGGACGCGCGGCAATCGGTATAGTTACACCGGTATCGGACGTCACTCGTGTCGCGGCACCAGAACTGACCATCGAATAGATCGCCACAAACACGCAGGCCGCCAACAGCCAATAGGCGGCTCGAATGAACAGGATCTTGCGACCATAAGCCCAGGTTTTCATTTCCCGCCACAAAACGGGATTGTCCCAGACTCGCCGGCTTTTTGTGCTGGCGGCTCGAGAACGATCATCCACGTGACCCGAGCGAAGACCTTCGGATTGCTCAACCAATTGACGGCCGGTCAACTTCGTAGCCGCCGTGTGTTCTTCCAGGGTCGAGCCGGCGACCCGTACCTTACCAGTGAAAACGTCAATTGCATTTTTCGCTTCGTCAGATTCCTGCTGACCGAACCGGACGTCCCGACTCGGGTTCCAACGTCGAACCTTCAGGATCGCCAAACCGCAAAGTCCGCAGGCGACCGTCAATGAGACCATGAGATAGGGCACCACGGCATACGACCAGGAAGAAGAAACCGTTGGATGACTGGCGGCAATGATGGCCCGAATCGGACTGGTTGCCCCGGTGATTTGCTCGGCCGGGAGCCCCGCCAGACTGATTCCAGTCAGGCCAACGCCTTCCCAAAAACCTAACCAGAAGACGATGCACATCGCCACGAGCGCGAGTGTCTGGAAAGTTTTTTCGCGCCACAGGGCAACGACCGCTCCCAGCGATCCAGCCGCAAACGCGGTTGCAGCCGTCACCGCAAATGTCCAACCCACCTGCGAGAACGACGTGCCGCCAAATAACACAATCAACATGAATATCGGCAAACTCGTAATCAACATGACGCCGATGTTCAACAAACTGGCGAACAGTTTTCCCAAAACCAGTTCACTGTTAGTCAACCGACTCATCAGAAGCAGAATCAATGTCTGTCGGTCTTTTTCAATGGCAATGTTACTTGCCGCCTGGATCGCCGAAAGAAACATGATCAGTGCCAGTTGCAGGGGCGCAAGTATCTGAAACAGGATCGCACCAAAGCGTGCCATGTCGCCGACATTTTGAATGATTTGTGTCCCTTTGAGGATCATCCAGGCCGTACAAATCAACAGCAGCAGCGAGACAGCATAGATCGTCCGCATGATGTAATGGCGAACACGTCGGGGAGCGACAACGGCTTCGCGGAAAAAAACAGGGCCGACTAACAATTCATATCTTTCCGAATGGATTCAAACGCAACCCATGTGGCCAAACCAAACAGCAACGGGAAGAGGTCCGAACAAAGTTTGCGGGGATTTCTAGGTTTCCAGAAATTATAACGTGGCAGTTTGTTTCTACGTAGCCGAGAGGTCATTTGCCCGGATCGCGTGGGCCGGAATTGGAATATTTCCGAACTTTCGTCAACGTCCAAAACGCTACGGATTGACGAGCCGGAATCCGGTGGTTCGGCCGCGACGGTGCCCCGGCAGACTCCATTTCCGGCAACTCAGCGGATCGGCCTAATGGCGCAAATCTTCCCCAAAGTTGATAAGATATTCCATTTGGCAGGGCCGAACAGCGGCCAAAGCCTTGAGAAACGGGCAATTTTCGATAATTAGCTGCGATGATGCAATAAGATTGCGATTTCGTTCATCTTAGTTTCGAGCAGGAAAGCTCCGGTTTTGGTTGAACACTTGAATTCAGATTCCTCGGAACCGAACCAGTCGGCGATGGACCCGGACGAAGTCCAAGCGGTCTATTTGGAACATCGATTGGTATTAGAGCGATTCCTGATCGGAGTCCTGCGAGATGAAGCCGCTGCAGCAGACGCGTTGCAAACAACTTTTTCTCGTTTGCTGGAAAAAGGCCATTTGGTCCAACAACAGGACTCCTTGAAGTCGTGGCTGTTTCGGGTCGCCTTTAACGAGGCGATGCTGATCCGCCGAAGAGAGTCAATCAGTCGAAAACATGCCGAAAATGTCGCCTGGAAAGTCCAGGGTCAATCCGGAACAGACCAGCGGCTCAGTCAGTCGGTTCATTATGCGATTCAACAAGAAGACGTCATACGAGTTCGCGAAGCACTCATGCGTTTGCCGGAGTCGCAGCGTGAGGTTGTCGAAAAACGAATATATCAGGGGTTGAAGTTTCGAGAAATCGCCGATGAGTTGGATGTTCCATTGGGAACCGTGTTGGCTCGAATGCAGGCCGCACTCAAGAAACTCAAGCCAATATTGAAATCAGCTTACGAAGAATAAAATTGGAAAAAATGACTGATTACATCTCGGATCAAACGAATCTTGGCGATGACGCAGAGTTCAACTCCAACGATGTTGAGTGGTTGGCTTTTTGTTACATCGCCGATGAACTTGACCACGTCGAGCGTGATCAATTCGAGAATCGGCTGGAAAACGACGAACTTGCCCAGCAAGCCGTCGCAGATGCCATGCAATTTGCACAAGTTCTTTATTCATCGTTGAATTCCACTTCCTTCAACGATGGTAAAGAGCCTGTTGCAATTGTTTCCCGTGATGTCCCAGCGAATCAAAGAGGATTCAAACGGGCCAGGACAACGTTTACGGCAGCGGTCGTGATGTTGGTGGTGGTGGCTGGATGGGCCTGGTTTTCCAACTCCGATCTGGGTAATTCGAATGCCGTGATGGCGTCGGACTCCGATCGTTTGGCTTCGGCCTGGGTCGAGACAATGATGGTAATGAGCGACGAAGGATTGGACGATTTTATTGAAGATGAATCAGCCATCGTCGATTCGTCTGACGAAGAATCGGACGACTGGATGTTACTCGCTCTGACCGACCTGGAGGATTCCGAAGGGGCTGAACGTGAAGCCAACTAGAATCATCAGCGTTCCGCTGCTGGCAATCTGCCTGCTGGCTTACTGTTCCGTCGGAAACGCGCAGGATGATTCGACGAAAAATCAACTCAACGACCGAACCTCGCCCCCCAAAACTGCTGACAAGCCCGCGCAGAAATCGGACAAAAAGCTCCTGCCACCGGTTTCGGATCAACGTCGCTCGGAGTTAATGGGATTTGTCAAAAAACACCATCCCGAACTCCGTCCTCTGCTCAACTCACTCTCAAGAAACCGCCCAACCGAGTTCCAGTCCGCGATGCGTACGCTGGACCGTGAGGTCAAGAATCTTCAGACGTGGGAGAGTCGCTCGCCGGAACGATACCAGAACCTGCTGGATCAATGGATTTGCAAATCTCACATCAAATTGATTTCGGCCCAACTCGTTTTGAAGAAAACGGATGAAGAGAATTCGACTCTCAAAAGCGAACTTAAGTCCCTGATCACCAAGCAACAGGATTTGAGAATCGCGCAGCTCTCCAAAGACGTCGCCACGGCGAGGAAACGGCTGGAGAAATCGGAAGTCCAACTGAAGGGCCTTCGATCAGGTCGAGCCGCAGAAATCAAAAGGCAAATGGACGCCATCACAAAGAACGCTGAGCGAATCCTGGCCATTCAACAGAAAGCCGCGGACGCCAAGAAAAAGGCAGCCCCAAACAAGCAACCTGCCGCTTTGCCGGACAAGTAGCCAAGATTGCAGGATGGCCAACTCCCGACCCAAAAAAATCGGGTTGGAGTTCGCCGTCGGTCAAAAGACTTGCACCGTAACCTGGAGAATAAGCCGTGCCGTTGATTCGTAAGACACAGATCCTCCACGCCACGATTCTGCTGATGGTGATTTCCTGTTCCACCGCGGTCGCGATTGCAATCATCGACGAACCCATTGGAGACCTCTCTCGCAGGGCCGGAGAATCGACCCCAGGCACGACCGAACTGAAACGGGCGTACGAGAGTGTCGAAATCCGGTTCAAGGACTCCTCGACGGACGAGACACCGGATTTCCAAAAACATGTGGCGCCGTTGCTGGGGCGTCTGGGTTGCAATGGTCGTGCATGTCACGGTTCATTTCAGGGCCAGGGCGGGTTTCGCCTTTCATTGTTTGGTTTCGACTTTGAAGCCGATCACAAGTCACTCCTGGAGGAAGGGGCAGGCCGTGTCGACCTGGCAGAGCCCGAAGAGAGCCTCATCCTGGTCAAACCGACCAACGAAGATGAGCACGAGGGCGGTCTGCGTTATGAAAAAGGAAGCTGGCAATTCAACTTGCTGAAGAACTGGATCGCGTCCGGCGGCAATACTCCAGTAGAAATCCACAAACTTGACCGTTTGGAGGTCGTACCGGCTGAGCTTCCATTAAGTGACCCCGACTTGAAAATCGAACTCAAAGCGACGGCATTCTGGTCGGATGGGACCAGCGAAGACGTCACACCACTTTGTCGATTTGACTCCAACGACGATTCGATTGCCAACATCAGTGAAACGGGCGTCGTGTCGACCGATGTCATGGCCGGCGACACACATGTGGTGATCTCCTATGACAACGCCGTGGTTTCCGTTCCAGTGATTCATCCATACGAAAACCGCTCGACCGATTTCCTCAGCCAATTTCCGTCCCAGTCGCGGGTTGACGAGCTCGTCAAACAGAAATGGGAAAAACTCAATATTGTCCCGTCTGAGCTTTCCGATGACGCCATGTTTTTGAGACGGGTGAGCATCGACATTACCGGTACACTCCCGTCACCAGACGAGATTCGCGAATTTGTCGCCAGTACGGATCCGGAAAAACGCCAACTCAAGATTGACGAGCTTCTTGAGACACCGGCATACACTGCCTGGTGGACGACGTTTTTCTGTGACATGACGGAAAACAATACGACTCAACTTCGCAACATCTCCTACGACAACAATTCTGCCAGCAATCAATGGTACGAGTGGATCCACGACCGAGTCGAAAGGAACGTGCCTTATGACGAGATGATCGCGGGTATCGTGACCGGTGTTAGCCGCAAGTCAGGCGAGTCTTACACCCAATATTGTGAACGGATGACGCAACTCAGCCAGGGGGACGGCTCATTCGGCGATTCGGACTCGATGCCTTACTACTGGATGCGGCGCGAGTTCCAGGATCGAGACACTCGGGCGATCAGTTTTGCTCACGCGTTTCTGGGCCTGCGAATTCAATGTGCCTCCTGCCATAAACATCCATTCGACCAGTGGAGTCAGAACGACTTCAAGGAATTTGCCAAGTTTTTTGGAGGTGTAACCGCTCAAAACTACGGCCAGGCGCGAACCGCTGAAGAAAAAACAGAATACGCCCAGATCCTCAAGAACCTCGACATTGACCCCGACCAAAAGAACAAAGGCAACATTCGCAAACAGCTGGCGGACGCCCTCAAAAAAGGTGAAACGACGCCCTTCGGTTATCTCGTGGTTCATGCACCCAAACCCTCCAAGGAAGAGCAACGGGAGATTCAGGAAAAAATCAAGGAAGCCAGGAAACAGAACAAGAAAATTAAAATCCAACAGCCTGCGATTACCGAAGCTCGATTGCTGGGCAGCGAGACCGTTGACTTGACGAAATACGCCGACACTCGTCAACCTGTGATGGATTGGATGCGTCGTCCCGACAATCCTTTTTTTGCCAAAGCACTGGTCAATCGAGTCTGGGCCAACTACTTCGGCTCCGGTATTGTTGATCCACCGGACGACTTGAACCTCGCGAATCCGCCGAGTAACGCGGCATTGCTGGATTACCTGGCCTCGGAATTCATTCGTCAAGGTTTCGATCTGAAGTGGCTGCATCGGGAAATTGCGAACAGTCGAACTTACCAGTTGAGTTGGATTCCGAACGAAACAAACAAGCAAGACCGCCGAAACTTCAGTCGTGCGCTGCCTCGCAGACTCCCTGCGGAAGTCGTCTTCGATGCCGTTGCCTCGGCATCATCGAATTCGAAAACCAACCGCAGCTTTCGTGAAGTTGTTGAAGATCGGGCGATTTCGATTCCGGGGACGGCAACCAACAACAACGGCAAGAAAAAAACAAACACCGATTCGGCTTTTGCCTTGAAAGTCTTCGGACGATCCGAACGAGCCAGCAGTTGTGATTGTGATCGTTCGGACGAAACGAGCTTGATTCAAACGGTTTATATGCAGAATGACCGCGACATCCACGCGATGCTCACGCGGAAAGACAGTTGGGTCAACCAAATGGCATTCCTTCATCGCGTAACTCCCAACCAGGATGCCGTGATGAAGCAACTGGAGGGCCTGAGGGGACGTGTGGCCGCACTGGAAAAAGTCAAGTCCCGCCAGGAGGAAGCCGGGAACGAAAGGCAGCTACAGAAGACGGAGAAACAGATACTTGGTCTGAAAAAGAACATGGAGCCATTGCAGCAGAAAATTGCCGCTGCAGAAACGCAGGCCGAAGCGATGGATATCCGGGACGTGGTGACGGAGGCCTACCTGCGAACACTCAGTCGTTTTCCGTCCGCCGAGGAGATCACGCGTTGTGAGACCTATATCCGCGGGGACAAAGATCTGGTGAATGGCGTCACCGCCGTCCTATGGGCATTGGTCAATACCAAAGAGTTTATCGTTAACCACTAGCCAGGCATTGCTCGCCTTCCACTTCCGCGGGGCGAACCACTTCCAATTTGCCCAGCCATTTCCAAATTCTACGCTACCAGGAATCGAATCATGAGTCTCAATCGACAATGTGACGGCATCACGCGACGCGATGCAATCAAGCTCGGCGTCATCGGTTCGGCTGCCGGGCTGACGATGAGCAACTATCTGCGACTCGCTGATGCGGGGCAGGTTAATCCCAAAGCGAGTTCGCAGGCGGCGATTTTCATTGAACTTCCCGGCGGCCCTTCCCACATCGATACATTTGACTTGAAACCAGATGCTCCATCGGAGTTTCGTGGTAAATTCAACCCAATCAAGACCAATGTTCCGGGCATCGAGATCTGCGAACACTTGCCGAAAATGGCTCAATGCGCGGACAAATTTTCAATCTTGCGTGGTGTTTCGCATTCGCTGGGAGCCCATCCGCTTGGCCAACAATTCATATTCACCGGCAACCGACCCAATCCTTCGCTGGATTACCCAGGGTACGGAAGCGTTGTGGCCAGGGAAATGCCGGGTTCGCCGGATCTTCCCTCGTATGTTTCGATTCCAAAAGTCCAACAGGGTCCCGGCCACCTGGGAGTGAAGTACGCGTCACTGCAAACCAATGCAACGCCGCGATTGGGCCAGCCGTTCAGTGTTCGTGGAATTACGCTTGGAAACGGGATTTCGTTGAAGGAGATGGAACGGCGAACGAGTTTGCTCAAAGATCTGGACCAGACGTTTGATTCGATCAAGGAAGCCAATGACCTTCTGAGCGGATTGGACAAGTTCAGCCAAAAAGCATATGACATGATCACGTCAAAACGTGCTCGGGATGCGTTTGACCTCAGTCAAGAGGCGCCCAGCTTTGCGAATATGTTCGGCGAGGACGAATTCAGCCAAAGTTGCCTGTTGGCCACTCGTCTGATCGAATCGGGCGTCAAGTTCATTACCGTTTCGTTGGGTGGCTGGGACACGCATTCAGATAATTTCAACAAACTACAAAACGAACTCTTGCCCAAACTGGATGCCGGGCTAGCCGGTTTGTTCAATGGATTGGCCGCCAAAGGCCTGCTTGATTCAACCACGGTTTTCGTCTCCGGTGAATTTGGTCGAACGCCGAAAATCAACGCCAGATCGGCCGACGGGGGACGCGACCACTATCCACGATGCATGTTTATGTTGATGGGGGGCGGGCCCGTTCGAGTTGGCCAGGTAATCGGTGCGAGCGACGAAAAGGCCGCTGGTCCGAAAAATGATGGGATCAAGCCAGAGGACGCCGCGGCAACGTTTTACCAAACATTAGGCATTAACCACCGCAAAGAGTATAATACTTCCATCGGCCGTCCGATCTCGATCGTGAGAGATGGTAACATTATTTCGGATCTGATCGGATAATCAGGACAGTTCGACGAGTTTTCGAGGATGCCTCCCGACAAACAGCTTGAGCAGTATTTATTCTTAAGTAAACCGTCGGTCCTCGACTCGGCTCGGCACCACGCCTCATGGTGCCGAGCTTTTTTTTGCCTCGATGTCGGCGGGCTGGGCAGGGACACATCCAGGCCCGGCTTCGGAACCCCTTGGCAGAGTTGCCAACCCGTGGTCTCCCTGGTTCTGACTGGCGTGGGGTCATTGTCAGCAGTTCGATCATTCCGGCCGAAAATGCCGGCGCAGCCGTCCCATCGTTTCAATTTCCGGTGTGCCCATCAAATCGGTCAGGTCGAGTTTCTCAGTGACATCAACAAACGACTGGCCGTTCTTGTTTTCAAACATCCGGTCTCCCGAAACCAGATCCGGAAATCCATCCTGATTGAAGTCGAACCACGCCGTTCGCGTTGGGCGACTGCCCTGCGCCTGTGCTGCCTCGCTCGAAATCCCCAGCGAGCCAGTGACATCGTGATACGTCTGATCGCTGAACGCGAACACGAATCTTTTTCCTCCCGCCAGTGTCACTGCGATATCCAGGTCGTTGTCACCGTCGAGGTCCGCGACATCCAGGGTCGCACTGGATTGATCATCCACTTCGATCCCCTGTTGCGAAAGCAGGTCAAAGATCTGATCCGCTACCGGAATTGTACTTTCGCGAATGGTCTCTTCTCGAATCTGCCACGACTGGAAAGCGGGAGCAATGACGGAATCGAATTCAGGCAAGGTCACGATGACTTCCTGTTCGGTTTGAAACGTCTTCACTCCATGTTTCCCGGTGATTCCAGTTGCGCTCACCAACAATCGACATTGGTACAAATCGCCACTCTTTCTGGAATAGAATACGACGCTCAGGATGCTGAATTCTGTTTGCACGTTCTTCCAACCGGCAATCGGATCGAGCAGGCAGCTAAAAAACTCGTCGAATTCAGTGGTTGATGCCTGTTCTTCTTCATCGCACGTTCGCTGCTTCTTTTCGAACGGTGGTTGATTTTCAATTGCCCACTCGATGTTCGTTGCCATTCCGCCACCGAAATCACCCTGGGTCAGGGATTTGAGTGCCTTCACGTCTCGAGCGGCCCAGGCTTTCACAAACGGCTTACCCAACCTCAACGAAATCTCGGTTGCAGCCTCCTCCGGGCCAAGCTCGCGAGTAACCGGCCTTGCCTCAAAGGCGCGTTGATAAAGCAGGAAGGCTCCGACCGCCGAAGCTCCGAAAAGGCATAAAACCGCCAGCGTGCTCAGGATGTTTTTCATCATGCAACTAAAGAAGTATGTGACTGCCGTTCAAACCCATTTGAACAAAATGAAACCGCTTGACAAATGGGAGCAAATTCGGAATTGGCTACGGTGCGATGCTGGAGGGAAAATATTCGACAAACGTCGGAAAACTGTTCATTGCCATGAGGGCCCGGTCCTGGATGGCTGCCTTTATCGAAAATCAGGGCAATAAAATGGCCATCCATCCGAATATCCTTCTTGGCAATTAGTTAAAATCGTCAATATCTTGGCGGGATCGTGGAATTAAACTCGGCAGACCGATTCATAGGAATGAGTCAAACAGGCTTCCGTTTCTTGATTTGATTCGGGACGTCGGGCCGATCTTCTTTGATTTTCGCTCCCACAACTTGAGAAGTTATACCAAACGACGCTCCCTTCCCTGACCGAATACAAAGGCGCTTGATCCGAGCGTTACTCAGCCAACGATTCAACGCATGAAAATCAGTCAGACATTTTCCGGAATATTGCTGGTCGTCGTCGCGGCTTGCCTTGGTTTTGCCTTGGTGTATTTGCCAGGCTGGGTATTGCTCAACTATGAACGCGCTCAAGGGATTGGATTGGGTTGGCTCTATTTGGCAGTCGTTGGCCTTGGCGCAATTCTGCTGGTCGGCAGCGGCTTGTGGACCATTTGGAAGCTGTGGGGAGCATCCCTCACCAAAAAGCGACGTCGGCTGCGTCGAAACAAGAATCCCAGCGAACTCACTCTTGGACAACGTGCGTCTGAGATCGATGAGAACATTGGTCAGATCGAGCGTCTCGCGGCCGAAGCGGAAGACAGTTCGTTGCTCAGGGGTCAGCTTGATCCACTGCTTAGGGAAATGGAAAAAAAACGCGAGGCCCAGACGCTGGAGATCGTCGCATTTGGAACAATCTCCAGTGGCAAATCTTCGGTCTTGAATCTGCTGGCTGGCCGCGACGTATTTGCGACTGATGCCCGGGGCGGCACAACAGTGAATCGCAACGAAATCCCGTGGCCAGGAATTGACCAGGTAACCCTGGTCGATACTCCAGGGCTGGGAGAAATTGATGGTGCCCTGCATGTCAAGATCGCCGCAGAGTCCGCCAGGGATGCGGACCTCGTGTTGGTGGTTGTTGACGGACCGTTGCGGGAAAGCGAACACAACTTGCTTGCTCGACTTGGAGAAATGGAAAAACGGGTCATCATTTGTTTGAACAAATCCGACTGGTATTCTGAGGCGGATCGCGAAAAACTGATCGGCCAGATCTTCCAGCAGACCGGAGACTTTGTTCATCGGGATGACATTGTCTGCATCCAGGCTCAAATCGGGCATCGCGTACGTCGAAAGGTATTGGCCGACGGATCGGAAGTCGACGAGCATGTCGACGTCCACCCTGATATCAACCCGTTGGCCAGTCGGATGATGCAAATCGTCCGGCGCGACGGGAAAGACCTGCTGATGGCCAATCTGCTTCTGCAATCCCGGGGGTTGGTGGAGAAAGCGCGGTCCCGCGTCAGGGAATCAATTGACCGCAAGGCATGGAACATCGTCGACAAGTACATGTGGGGAGCCGGTGGCGTCGCGGCCCTAAGTCCGTTTCCGGCTGTTGACCTGATCGCTGGTTCGGCGATCTCCACCAAGATGATTATTGATCTTGCCGAGGTGTATCACCAGAAGGTCGATTTGGAAACAGCATCCAAATGGCTTGGCGAAATGGGGAAAAACCTGATCGGTGTTCTGGGAGCCCAGGGAGCCACGGTCGCGGTAAGCGCAGTGGTTGCTTCCTTAATCAAGACGGTCCCATTTGCTGGAACGATCGCGGGTGGGGTTTTGCAGGGCGCGGTCCAGGCATTAATCACCAAGTGGATTGGCTCGGTATTCATCGAGTATTTCCGAAACGAGATGCAGGCCCCGGAGGGCGGACTTACCGGATTGGCAAGGCGAAAATGGGAATTCGTGACCAGCATTGACGAACTGCGAAAATTGGTTCAATCTGCCCGAGAAAAACTGAAAGACTGATCAAATTTTCATTTGACTCGAGGACCGACATCATCGTGCCAGAAAACACCGCCCTAACGGAACCGAATTATCGCGAAGCGATCAAAGCGGTGGAGAAAACGCTTGCTGATCTCAGGGGTTGTCCGGACGCCGAGCGCGAGCAGCTTCAAAAAGACATCACGCAACTCAGCGAGATGTACGAGAAAATTACGACCGGTCGCGTGGAGATTGTGATTTTCGGCGAGATCAGCACGGGGAAATCTGCGCTCGTCAATGCACTGATCGGACGCGCTGTCGCCGAGGTCGATGTCCAGGGTGGCTGGACCAAACAGGTCTGGGGGACAACCTGGGAAGGCGCTGGTCACCGGCTGCCGGGCCTCGATTCCTCCGAAATCGTCATTGTCGATACCCCGGGGATCAATGAAGTGGGCGGAGCCGACCGCGCGGAACTTGCCGAAATAACAGCTCGTCGCGCCGACTTGATTCTGTTTGTGACCGATTCGGATCTGAACGACACAGAGTATTCCGCGCTGGTTGAATTGGCCGCCATCCAAAAACCGATCATTTGCGTGTTTAACAAGATCGACCTGTACTTGCCCGACGTGAAAAAGTCGTTGGTCAACCTGCTCAAAAGCCGCCTGGACGGTCTGATTCCCCCTGAACACTTTGTCTTGACCGCCGCCGACCCAAGAGAGATCGAGTATGTGATTGAACGGCAAGAAGGCCACGCAATCACCCAATGGAAAAAACCCGCCCCGGACGTTGGTCAGCTCAAGTCGCTGATTCTTGAAACGCTGGAAAAGGAAGGCTTGGGTTTGATCGCACTCAACGCGGCAATGTACGCGGCTGACAAAAGTGATCGGATTGCGACCATCCGGGTTGAAATGCGCAACCGTAAAGCGGATCAGGTGATCTGGACCATGGCGGCCACAAAAGCAGTCGTCGTCGCGGCGAACCCGATCCCGTTTCTTGACCTGGTCGGTGGCTTGTCCGTGGATGCTCTCATGATTGCGACGCTGTCGAAAGTCTACGGGCTGAAGTTCTCGATGAGCCAGGCTCGCGGACTGGCAAAAACGATCAGTGCCGCAGGAGGTATTTACGCGCTAGGTGAACTGGCCAACTACGGAGCCAGCCTGTTCAAACTGGTTACCGGAACACTGGGGACCGCGCTGACTTTGATTCCGCAGGGAGCCGCGGTTGGGTTCGGCTCCTACATTATCGGAAAGTCTGCAAAACACTTTTTCGAACATGGCGGCTCCTGGGGTGAAGGATCCGCAAAAAGCGTCGTCAGGGATATCCTGGCATCAACAGACAAGGACTCAGTGGTGAGTCACCTTAAGGATGAGATCCGGAAAAAACTCAACTGGAATCGGCACGCGAGCAGTCTGAAACCTGCGAAGTAACCGACCGTTCGAAAGCTGTCTCCGGAACAATCCAACAATCCGGCATTACCCTCAGATCCAAACTGCGTTGCGTTCGGGCGGGGCGATAAAATCGGAATTCCACGCGTCCGTGATGATCGTGACCTATGATTACTAAAACAGTTCCCGACACCATCATTCGCCTCGAAACACAAATGATTCAACGATTATCCAGAACTTGGACTTCGTTTCTTCGTGACGAAGAAGCTGCAACAGCCGTTGAATACGCTCTTCTGATCGCGATGATTGCGATCTTCAGCATCTCGGCGATTCTTCAAACCGGGGATGTTCAAAAAGCGCTTTGGTTTGATACGGCCGACGAAATCCAAGTCATCGTGCCGTAGCCATCGCAACCAAAGCTTGGGAGGGGATGTTCGTCTTCCCATCAACCCGGCGCGCCGCTGCTATTGAATGCTGACCGACACAATACCGGTCAGGTGATCTGCTTGTCTTATGGTGCCACAAATGAAAAACGTCGCTTGCTGGACGTCCTTCCCACGTCGGCCAGGTGCCATTTAATCGCGTTGATTTCGGAAAATGATATAATGCTGGAAATGCAAGCATTTTTCCGCATAAGGTTACCTCATTGAGCGCCCACCAAAACAGATCCGTCCTATTTGTTTGTCTTGGAAATATCTGCCGTTCCCCATCCGGCGAAGGTGTCATGCAACACCTCGTCGACGCTCAAGGCCTGTCGAAACAGGTCATGATCGATTCGGCCGGCACCATCGGTTATCATACCGGACATCCCGCGGATGAAAGGATGCAATCAGCCGCCCGACGTCGTGGGTTCAGCCTGCAGAGTCGTTCCAGGAAGATTACCCCTGCCGATCTGGAGACTTTTGATCTTGTGATTGCCATGGATCGAGAAAACTTGGCCGATATCCGATCAATGCATTCGTCACCAAAATCGACCATCAAATTGCTCAGCGAGTTTTTAGGAGACACATGGCCTGACGATGTGCCGGACCCCTATTACGGCGAAGCAGAAGGGTTTGATTATGTACTGGACATGATCGAGGCCGCTTGTCCGAATATTTTGGAAATGCTGCTTCGGCACGGCAACGCTCAGGACGGGCCGAGATTCGAATGAGCCCGCTTTCTCGGAATACGGAATTACGGCAGTCGATTGAACGTGTTATTCAGGCGCATATCGCTACCGGATCCAACCACCTCGAAGGAGAGTTGACCAGGGTTAGCATCTCTTCGACCCAACGTGTTTCGGGAGGCTGCATCAGCCAGGCGGAGATTGTAACACTCGAAGACGGATGTAAGTTCTTCGTCAAGTACAACCACACGACTCCCGAATTATTTGTAGCAGAGTCAGAGGGGCTGGCCGAGATTGAATTAACAAAAGCAATTCGAGTGCCGCAAGTCATTGGGAACGATCAAACCGATTCCGGCACTGGATTGCTCGTTCTTGAGGTCATTGAAACAGGTCAAGCCGACACAGAATTCGAAACACGACTTGGCCGATCCCTCGCGAACATGCACCGCCGGGGCAGGAACGACAGATTCGGATACCATTGCGACAATTTCATTGGCCGTTCGCTCCAGATCAACTGCTGGGCAACGTCGTGGGTTGAGTTTTTGATTCGCGATCGACTGGGATATCAAAGCTCATTGGCCCAGGCAAATGGTCATACAACAACGGAATTCCTGAAGCGATTTGACCGGGTGATTTCCAAACTAACCTCGTTCATCGAGTCCGATGTCGAACCGTGCTTGATCCATGGCGACCTCTGGTCCGGTAATTTCATGATTGCGAGTAATGGCGATCCCGTGTTGATCGACCCAGCCGTCTATTATGGATCTCGCGAAGCTGAGTTCGGTATGACAACGCTTTTCAGCGGATTGAGCCCTAGATTCTACGATGCGTACAATGAATGCTGGCCAATGTCAGATGGCTGGCAGGAACGTGTGGAGATCTACCGGCTATACCATTTGTTGAATCACCTCAATCTATTCGGCGGTGTGTATTTCCCTGCCTGCATGCAGATTCTCAAAAAGTTCAGTTGAGCGGATTTCCAGAATCCATTGTCTGGTCTAAAAAATGGTTACTTGAAATTGATCTTCGGACCCTCGTTCACCCATTGGCTTGCCGGCGCATTGACGCCGTATTGCGGCGCCCAAAGTCAGCGCAGCATACCCGTCATTCGTGGGACAACCAGGTTTCAGGATCCGAACTTGACCCCCTCCCGAGAAACCACCCAATCCAGGTCGTTGAAATGAGATTCTTCGCCATTGCCGTTTGTCTGTTGATTGGATGGAAGTCCCATGATTGCCGGGGAGCTCAACAGTCTGATCAAACCCAACCCACGGCCGGGTTGGAAAAGGACGACGACTCCCTCCGTTTCGCCACGTTCAATATATCTTTCAACCGAAAAAACGAAGGGCAACTCAAACAGGATTTGGCGATCGGAACGGCCAGCAACCCGAAGCGAATCGCCGAGATAATTCAACGAGTCCGTCCGGACGTGCTCTTGCTCTGTGAGTTCGATTTCGACCCAAGTGGCGAAGGCATCGCAAATTTCGAATCCAACTATCTCCAAGTTTCCCAAGGCGGGCAAGCACCGATCCGGTACAAGCATGCCTATATGAGTTCCGTGAACACGGGAGTCGATTCCGGCCAGGATTTGAACAGGGACGGCAAACTCGGAACTGCCGGCGACGCATTTGGATTCGGGGCTTTCCCCGGGCAATACGGGATGGTTGTCATGTCGCAATACGAAATCGACAAACCAAACGTCCGGACATTTCAGAATTTCCTATGGAAAGACATGCCAGGCGCCCTGTGGCCGGTCGATCCCGAATCGCAAAAGCCGTATTACAACGACGACATCAGAAATGTATTTCGGCTCTCCTCAAAAAGTCATTGGGATATCCCGATCAACATTGGCGAAAAGACCATACATTTCCTGGTGGCACATCCAACACCGCCTGTATTTGATGAGGAAGAAGACCGAAATGGCCGTCGAAACCACGACGAGATTCGACTTTTGGCCGACTATGTGACACCAGAAAAATCGGATTACATTTACGACGACCAGGGCAAAAAGGGCGGCTTGTCCCGAGGCGCAAACTTCGTGATCGCAGGCGACATGAACGCAGATCCGAATGATGGAGACAGTACCCTCAATGCTGCCAAGTTGTTGACCGAGCATCCCCTGATCAACCTGTCGCACACACCTGAAAGCCAAGGCGGTGTTTATTATTCCAAAGAACAGGGAAAGGCAAACCAGCAACATGTCGGCAACCCCGCCTTCGATACTGGTGATTTCAATGACCAGAATGTAGGCAACCTGCGTATCGATTACTGTTTGCCATCCAAGACCCTGAATATCAAACAAAGCGGCGTTTTCTGGCCGGAACCTGGCCAGCCGGGCGCGGAACTGGTTATCGCGTCCGACCACCGCCTGGTTTGGGTCGATATTTTGAAGTAGCTGGTCCGAGATCCGAGGATGGGATCATCGACGACGCCAGCGAGCACACGGCACTCGCGATCATTCGGCTGGCAAGCCGCGACTTTCGTCTCCAGCTTTTATGCCGGCGGAGCCTCTTGTTGTCTTTGGCCTTTAACAGGCATTTTACTGGCGGGATCAGCTTTTTCTTTCTTGAACGCCGGATCACCCTGGGGTCCTTCCTGACACCCAACGATTGCCAACACGATACAAACCAAAAGAAAAAAGCATTTCCGCATCGAATGCCTCATCATGGGCTGGTAACACCCCAGCCTGCCAGTGTTCCGTGACAGCCAATTACAAGAGTTGGTCGTAGTGGGAGGCTACGAGTCCTTGCGTTTTCTTGATCAAAAGGTCTCGCGAACTCGTCCAGGTTCCAACAATCAAAACTTGACGCCGCACTAGTATTCGCCAATCAGGACTTCGCCGTCTGCCCGTCCAGCCAATTGGATCAGGAGATCCGGATTAATCGACTCGGAAATCGAGTGAGTCGATCCGTCGACAAACGCCCAATTAATAATCTCACCCGAGTGTCTGGAATCAAAGACAAACCAGGACCCATCATAATCCGGGTATGGCTTGCCAGTCAGATCCTTGGTGTTCCAGTGAACGCATTGTGGAGAAGTCGTCCAAGCGAAACAGGCATTGCTACCCAACCCCGTTACTTCGCCGAAAGCAATTGTGTTTGAGGCACCATCAGAAACCTCAGCCAGACCCACGCCACGGTTCCAATCGCCAAAGACTCCGTAATACGGCGACCAACGATCGTCCCGTCCAATATTATTCCAGTCCAAACGCCCCGAGCAGCCGGCATAGTTAGTGACTTGGTGATTGCTTGAAACGGGACCCACCGAACTGTCATTCATCACCCATGCGCTGCCGCTGCCAGTCAACAAATAGTAGGTCGAATATTCACTTGAACCACCGACCTTGCGACGAGATTCAGCTGAGTCTGATGGGCAAATAAATGACGGTATCTTTTGCGATGTTGCGAACTTGTTGATGTCAGCCGAAGTCCAATACGCGTCCGCAACATGGTACTCTTCAAAATAACGATAAACGTTGTCCTGTTCGATATACGGTAACACCGCAACGAGAGGACCACCAAACTGGTAACCTGTCGGAGCACCTTCGAAAGCCTTGCTAAGTGCAACTCTTGTTTCTTTGTAGTTTTTGCCACCGTTGTATGCATTGGGCATTTTCCGGTGAGCCGACTCATAGCTGAGGGCCGCCAATTCGATTTGGCGAAGATTGTTCATACAAACGCTACGACGAGCCGCTTCTCGTATCTGCTGGACGGCAGGAAGCAACATCCCGACAAGCATGCCAATAATGGCAATCACCACTAGAAGCTCCACGAGCGTGAAACCTGTGTTGCGGCGGTTTCTCAACAGATACTCCATGAAAATTACCAGTTTAAATCAGTCGTTAAGAAACGAACCATCAAAGGCTGGAGATGGGTGCCGTACATCGACTGGGGCAATTGGATTCCCGTATTAGACCACGATATCGACGTTTCCCCAACGATGTCAAGTATTCAATTGTCGAATCTCTGCTTGAGGTGACTTGGGAACGGCAGAAATCGACGGCGGTTTCAACGAAGTTACTTCGCCCCTGGGGAAGGCTAATCTCGTTTGCCAGGAACGCTTAGTGTCCAGCAAATCGGGTTGTGGGGCAAACGTCTATTTCAGAGGACCAGCAAGACGGCACAGTATCCGTTGTGGCAACTCGCTGGAAACCATCCAGGCTACGATCTTCGACAAGTCGCACCCGGAGCATCAGTGATACCGAATGTCATCCAATGGCATGCTGCGACGTGACCGTCCTATCTGGAGACCATTTCCATGTTGTCGCTCTTTCTGGCTTTTTCAATCCATGGATCCAGATCTTCAAAAATCTTGCCGGGGTTACCTTCGAACACTCGGCCGATCAACAAATTCGTCACGTTTTTTCCGTGTTCGGGAAACGCTTTCATGAATGAACCGAAACTGAATTCCTTGGTATAGAATGCGCGAACCAGTTTTCGAATCCATTTGACGCCCTCGTTATATTCGCTTGTCCAGCGTCCCAGTTGTTTCGCCGAGGTGTCGCCAGCGTGAAGACCTTCGGCAACCGCCTCTCCCGCCATGATCCCGGACTTGAGAGCCAGGAAAACGCCGGATGAATAAATCGGATCGATAAAACCGCCGGCATCACCAATCAGTACCCATCCTTCACCGGCTTGCTGTTTTACGGTGTAGGAAAATTCCTTGGCGACATTGAACTTTCCGGCCAGCGTAGCATCAACCAATCGTCGCTGGATACCAGGACAATTCTTGATTTCGTTCTCGAACGTGTTTTGCGGCGAACCACCCCGTTTGAGGAGAAAATCATTATCGGCCACCAATCCGACGCTGACGGTGCCATCGCCCAACGGAATGTACCAGAACCAGGCGTCTTTGTTTTCTGTGTGGAGGATGCATGTCACCTCAGGATTGCCCCCACCAGCCCGAACCGCATTGTCAAAGTAGCCCCAGATCGCTGCTTTACGTAAATCCGGATAATATTCCTTGAGTTGCATCCGATTGGCCAGAATCGCCGATTGACCGGAGGCGTCAATAATAACTTTCGCCGTAATGTCATGCTGTTTCCCCGAGGCGGTTTGGAGCGTGACTTTGTGTGGAGATTTTTTTCGGATATCGACTTCCAGGACCCGTGTTTCGTCCGTGCAGGTCGCGCCCCGGTTGAATGCCGTCTCGTAAAGGAGTTGGTCGAACTTCGATCGTTCAACATGCCAAGTCTGATTGCATGGTCGATCGTCGTGATCTGCGAAAATGAACGGCTTGGTCTCTTTGTCGTCGCTGTTGACGAATTGAACTCCATTTTTTTGGGTAAAGCCAATTCGGCCGATCTCAGACAAGATACCCAGTCGCTCAAACATCCAATACGTTTCGGGCATCAGCGATTCTCCCACGTGAAATCGCGGCATTTTGTCCCGCTCGACCAACAGGGTCGAATGTCCTTGTTCGGCAACAATCGCGGCGGCGGCCGAGCCACCTGGCCCAGCTCCAATAACGAGACAGTCGTAGCTTCGATTTGCAATCATCTTGAATCTTCCAATAAATCTGGACCGACCAACGATCCAGCGTTTTCTTGTTGCCTCGGACCCAGTTTCACAAAACAATGATTCGGTCCGGAGGGGAATCGTTGATCGGACGTTTGGAAGGCCCCTGCATTGAGCCTTGGGAATGCTTAAAACACCTAACCTAATTTTCGATTTTGATGCTGTCTAGCAACAGGTCCGCACTCCGAATAATGTCAGGTCGGGACCGAATTTCGACTAAAATGGTGCGAATTCAAACCAATGAATATCTTTTAGCACCTTAGCGTCCAAAGTAAACCGAAAAAATCTACGGCTTTTTAACGATGGTCCTTGGGATTTGTTCGCAATCAGGTATTTTGTTGGATCCTTGTCGATTTCCTTCGATTCGAACCAATTATCGGTTGTCATGTCGTTTTTGGCAATTCAGATGGAAATCCAAAGCAAAACCAATTCGTCGCAGCCCTAGAATGAACTTCGTTCTTCACGGAAAATCAAACGACTCAATCATCATAGCTAAAACGTCATTTGCACGTTTTACGAAAAAACGGAATCCTGGTATGAATTTTTTACGTCTCCCGCTGGCACTTCCTGCCTTTCTCATCAAGTCCCTGGTCTGTTTGGGTTGTTTGTCTGCGCCGGCCGCCGGGCAATCCTTGACGTTCAAACAGGAAGCTGAAAAAAGCACCCTCGAACAGCAGTTCTTCACCCAGTCGCGTCAGCTCACGTTTGAAGGACGGCGAGCCGGCGAGGGCTACTTCAGCCCGGATGGGTCGTTACTGGTTTTTCAGAGCGAACGGCGCGAGGACAATCCGTTTTTTCAGATTTACTTGTTGGACCTGGAGTCAGGCGATGTCGAACCGATTTCGCCAGGTTACGGCAAGACAACCTGCTCGTGGGTACACCCCAACAACAACCGGGTGCTCTACGCCTCGACCCAGTTGGACCCCGAAGCGAAAGCGAAACAAAAACAGGAAATCGAGTTTCGTGAATCCGGTCAAGTCCGCCGCTATGCCTGGGACTACGACGAGACCTATGACATTATTGAATTCGATCGCAAAACGAAAAAGTACAAGCAACTCACCGATTCCCGCGGATACGACGCCGAGGGGTCTTATTCTCCAGACGGAAAGCTGATTGCGTTCGCGTCCAATCGAAACGGATTTTCCCAATCGCTCAACGAAGAGCAAACGAAAATGTTTAAAACCGATCCGGCCTACATGATGGACATCTTCATCATGAATTCTGACGGGACCAATCTTCGCCAATTGACCGATGAGCCAGGTTATGATGGCGGACCGTTTTTCTCGCCGGATGGAAAACGGATTTGCTGGCGTCGATTTTCTGAATCGGGCCTCACTGCCGAAATCATGACGA
The DNA here is from genome assembly GCA_024642205.1 of Planctomycetaceae bacterium. Lineage (GTDB taxonomy): Bacteria > Planctomycetota > Planctomycetia > Pirellulales > Pirellulaceae > Mariniblastus. The sequence continues at coordinate 26,801 of JAHEBQ010000040.1, forward strand.
TGAATATTGATGGCAGTGACCAAAAACAGCTCACTCAGATGGGTGCCCTGAGTTGGGCCCCGTATTACCACCCTTCCGGAAAATACTTGATCTTCACCACCAATAAACACGGCTTCGGAAACTTCGAATTGTATCTCGTCGCCGCGGATGGCAATTCGGTGCCGGTCCGGGTCACCGACACCGATGGATTTGACGGGTTGGCCAGCTTTTCTCCTGACGGGAAAAAGCTGACCTGGACCTCGAATCGAACCCCCAAAAAGGATTCTCAGATTTTCCTGGCAGATTGGAACCATGAATCAGCCGTCAAGGCGATTGCCGCCAGCAACGAGGTCGCGGGGGAAGAAACCGAAGCCTTCCAGACGGGCACCAGTTCCGCCAAACAGGCCAGTGCCGACTTCGATCCGCGCGATATCATGCGTCATGTCGACTTTCTCTGTCGAAAGGAACTCGGTGGGCGAATGACCGGTTCGGCAGGCGAACGTAAAGCGACGGCCTATGTCGCCGCCTACCTGGACCACCTGGGATTGAAGCCGGCAGGCGATAACGGGACGTGGTTTCAAAAATTCGATTTCCCCAACGGTGCCGAGTTGGGCCAACAAAATCGGCTCAGCCTCAAAACCGGCAACGACACCGTTGATTTCGCTGTCAATCAGGACTGGCGGCCATTGACCTTTTCCGGCAACGTGGAAATTGAGCCAACAGATGTCGTGTTTGCCGGCTATGGAATCGTGGCGCCCGCGGAAGGTGATAATGATGAATATGACTCCTACGTCCACCTTGATGTCAAGAATAAATGGGTCATGGTCTATCGATTTATTCCCGAAGACGTCTCACCCGAGCGGCGTCGGTTTTTTCAAAAATTCGGCGAACTCCACAAGAAGATTTTTTACGCCAGAGAACAGGGTGCAAAAGGGATGATTGTCGTGAGCGGACCCAATTCCCAGGTCCGCGACCAATTGGTTCCTCTCCAGAACGATTTCTCCCCTACCGGATCGAGTATCGCTGCGATCAGTGTCACCGATGAGGTCGCGTCGAAAATGCTTGTTGCCGCCGGCAAAGACATCAAAACATTGCAGGACAAGCTCGATGACGGCTCGCCCGTATCGGGATTCGCCCTCGATGGTTTCCAGTTGGGTGCCAACATCGACATCCACAAGATTGTTGGCAAGGGCCGCAACGTGGTAGGTCGACTGCTGGCCGGCGACACGCCAACTGCCGACGCCGTGATCGTCGGTGCCCATATTGATCACCTCGGTTTGGGGAAAACGGGTACCAGCCTGGCTAGTCAGGACGAACAGAACAATATTCACTTTGGTGCCGACGACAATGCTTCGGGGGTCGCGGCGATGCTTGAAATCGCCGAGTACATCGTATCACAGCAACGAGCGGGCAGGCTCACGCTAAAACGCGACATGATCTTCGCCGGTTGGTCAGGAGAAGAACTTGGATTGCATGGATCGGCTAACTTTGTGAAGTCTTTGGAATCGGCCGAGCCCGCCGAGAAGAAAGCGTCATCGCACGATTTCGTATTGGGAATCACCCAGGAAAATGAAATCTTGCTCAATGGAAAGCCAGCCCAAATGGACGAATTGAGTGAATCGCTTAAATTCATCGCTCAACATTATCCTGATTTCCAAATCGAGATCGTCGCTCATCCAGACGCCAAACTACAAAAAGTCACCGAACTCAAAAACCTGGTTCTTGGCCAGGGAGTCAAGAAAGTCTCCGTTGAGGCCAACAACCCGGCCAATTCCGACCAAGGCACGCCAACCACGATTGTCGCGGCCCTGAACATGGACATGGTCGGTCGGATGACCGATAAAGTCGTTCTGCAGGGCGTCAGCAGCAGCTCCTATTGGCCCAGCGTGATCGAATCAAAAAATGTGGTCGTTGGATTACCGGTGACGTTGAGCAATGAAACCGAATTACCCACCGATGCCAGTTCTTTTTACCGCGCCGGAATCCCGATCCTTTCCGCTTTTACGGGATCTCACACCGATTATCACACACCGCGCGACACGCCCGAGAAATTGAATTATCCGGATGCTGCCCGTATTTCTCGTTTGATGGGTTTGATTGCCCGTTCATTGGCAACCACCGAACAGGTTCCAGATTTCATCCAGCAAAAAGCCAAGGCCGCGGACGTTCCTCGCGGGGGCTTGCGAGCCTATCTCGGCAGCGTACCGTCTTATGGAGAAGATGTCGTCGGTGTGCAGCTTTCCGATGTTTCCAAAGGTGGACCGGCTGAAACGGCCGGAGTGAAGAAAGGCGATATAATCGTTGAATTGGCCGGAAAATCGATCGAGAACATCTACGATTACACCGCGATCATCGATGCGATCAAAATCGGCGAAGAAACGTCGATTACGGTGATGCGGGACGGCAAACGAGTCAAGATGAAAATCACTCCCGGCTCCCGCCAATAGCTGGCTTCGATCCACAGACGGCATAACCACCGACATCGCCGCCGGTTTGCTCCCTCCGATTGGATTTGGGCAGCCTGCAACTTTCGTGCGTCGAGGCTACAATTTCCACTTGGTGTTCGTTTTCCGAAATCGAAAAGCGAACCGCACTGTTTTTTCCGGGAAATTGTGAATGAGCAAGAAAAAAAAGTCGGGCGCGAATAAGCCGGCGAGTCCCGAGCGGGCGTGCATCGAGGATTCGCCGTCCGTTCCCTCTGCGACGCCTTCTCGCTCCGAGGCCCTCGATCTGAAGGGCGAAACGCCGGGGCCAAACAACGGTCCCGCCAAGTCCCGCATTTCTCGATACATTTCGTTTGGGTTGTTGCTGGGCGTGGTGGCCCTGGTTGGCATCCTGTTCTACGAAGTCATGGCGCAATTCTTGATCCCACTTTTCCTGGCCGCCGTTCTGGTGGTCGTTTTTCGACCGCTTCATCGATGGATCGCCGAGAAATGCAGTGGACGCGAGAAGCTTTCCGCATTGCTGACAACGGCCGCGGTTCTACTGGTCGTTCTGATACCGATCGGAATCCTGTTGGTCATGGCTGCGGCGGAAAGCCGGCATTTCTACCGCCAATTTAACGCGACCAGGATCGTCGAAGGTGTCCGTCAGATCCGCACCAACATGAAGCTCGACATGCCCTCCAAACAGGAATTGCGCCAAATTGACAACGGTCTATCGTTGCTTCAGGAGTCGATCACGTTTACTCCCGCCGAGGAGTATTCACACCAGTCCGGTTTATATGAAATCGAAGAGGCGGCAAAAAAACTGGCCAGCCAGCAGGGCCTGAATTGGCCCAGCAATCCAGCTTCTGACGCAAACACGCCTTCAGAGAACTCTGACTGGTTTCTATTTGCCAGCGATCTGATGCAAGCCCGAGTGCTGCACAATGAAATCCCCTGGCGTTCTGACGAGAACAAATCGAGCAACGAACAACGAAATGAAAGTCTGCGCAAATACCAGGTCAAACTCAACGAAACCGCGGAACACTTCGCCACATTCCGGACTCGATTTCTCGGCGGCAAAACCAAAGCCTGGATCACTGAGTTGGCAAATCCTTCCGATGAAGAAACCGAAACCTATGCCGCATCGACCGTCAGTTTATTGCGCGACAGGCTATTCCGACTTACCGGAGCAGGTGTTGCGTATGTTGGCAAGCTGTTGCTTGGCACTGCAATCATGATCATCGGATTATATTTTTTCCTGCTGGACGGTCCAAAAATGATCGAAACGTTCAAAGGCCTTTCCCCGATCGACGACGAACACGAGCAGGAATTGGTCGCCGAGTTTGCTCGGGTCAGCCGGGCGGTCGTTCTTGCAACCTTGATTTCAGCTCTCGTCCAAGGACTCCTGGCGGGTATCGGTTTCTATTTTGCTGGATTGGACTCAGTCATTTTGTTGACCGTCATGTCGGCCCTGTTGGCCATGGTTCCGTTTGTGGGGGCTGCAGCCATTTGGGTTCCCTGCTGCTTTTACCTGTACTTTTTCGACCACAACCTGGCGGCAGCGATCGGCCTGGGAGTCTATGGCGCGGCCATCATTTCGATGGCAGACAATGTCATCAAGCCTTATATTCTACACGGGCAATCAAACATCCATCCGCTGTTCGCATTGCTCAGTGTACTCGGTGGCGTTGCGGCACTGGGGCCGATCGGAATCGTGATTGGACCCATGGTCGTGGCTTTCCTGCAGACGCTGCTGAAAATGCTACGCAGTGAAATGGTGGACCTGGATCAAATGGATCACGCAGTGGAGTAACGTTGCCGGGGTCGAGCTGGTTCGGGATTAACGACGCTCCAGCATTTCACTCCCCGCGGGAGGAAAAAATTCCGACTGGGCGATTGACCCTGGGGCCATCAGGTGAACATCACGTAACAGATGGTGGTCACAACCATGACACCGATCAGGTTCAACACCAGGCCTTCGCGGGCCATGTCCTGCACGGAAAACCGGTTAGCGGCAAACACAATCGCATTGGGTGGTGTCGCAACTGGCAACATGAAGGCAAAACTGGCGCTTAGCGTCGCCGGAATCATGAATAACCTGGCATCGACCTCCGCCGCCAGTGCCGCGGTCGCGAGAATCGGAAGGAGCAGCGTGGTGGTCGCAGTATTGCTCGTGACTTCGGTCAAGAAAGTCACTGCCAGGCAAATCGCGGCGATCAACAGAATCGTTGGCAGTTGTCCGAAGCTGGCCATTCCCGTACCCAACCACTCGCTCAATCCCGATGACTTAAATGCTTCAGCCAGGCTCAATCCGCCGGCAAACAGAATCAAGACGCCCCACGGAATATTCTCGGCCGATGTCCAGTCAAGCAGCTTTTCTCCTTTGCCATTGGGTATCAGGAAGAGTGCCAGAACGCCCAGAATTGCGATGGAAGCGTCGTTGGCATACGGCATCGGAAAACCGGCCTGCTCGGCCAGTCCTGTCCAACCGCCGAAAGGCTGCGATCGAGTCACCCAAAAAACGGCCGTCACTGCGAATACGATCAACGTGCGAGACTCTTCCGGTCGCCAGCAGCCGGTGTTGGGAAGCTCGATCGATTCGATCTTGCTCAACCCGCGAGTCAGCCACAAACCGGCAATCGGCAACATGATCAACACCACAGGAAACGCCCACCTCATCCAGTCAATGAATCCAATTTCAATTCCAAAATTTTCCCTGTAAACCGCCATAAAAACCAGATTGGGAGGCGTCCCGATCGGAGTCGCAATTCCACCGATGCTCGCCGCGTAGGCGATGCCCAGCAGAAGGTTGACCTGAAGTTTTGCATTGTTTGTTTGAGAAACCACCGCCATGGCAATCGGCAACAACATCAATGTCGTCGCGGCATTGGAGATCCACATGCTCAATAGCGCGGACGCAGCCATGAACCCGAAAACCAATCTTCGCCCGCTGGATCCCCCGAACAAATGAACCATTCCCAACGCGATTCGTTGGTGCGCCCCACTGCGTTCCATCGCGGCCGACAACATGAATCCGCCCATCATCAACAGGACGAGATTGTTTCCGAAAGCACTGCCAACTTCCGCGGGCGTCAAAACTCCCACCAACGGAAAAACCGCCAACGGAATCAAAGATGTTGCTGGAATCGAGATCGGTTCGGTAATCCACCAGGCCGCAACCCACAAAGTAATCCCCGCGGTCCAAGCGATTTCAGAGGGCGATCCGCACAAGTACAAAACGACACCAACCACCGCAGCCACCAAGGGAGAAATGATCAGCGTCAAGTTCTTCATGGATGACTTTCTCAATTGAATAGCGTCGTCGATGATCCCGTTCATCATTTTGAACAGGTCGGCAATACTTATTCCGATCGTCAAATGATCCTGCACCGTTCCACAACCAGCGCAGAACATCCCGCAACGCCGGAGACATGTCCCCTGGTCTCCTATCAATCGAAACACTAGTTGCCGGACGACGATTCCCAATACTGAATCACACTCGATCGGTTGATCAAGTAGGGAACCATTGGATCAAAATAACGACTACACTGGCTGACGCCATTGCAGATCTCTTCAGACGAAACCCAGAAATTACGAGGGTCGCTCTCCAGCTGAGTCACGATCTCTTTGCGATAGACTTCAACATTGTAAAAAGATGCGACGATATGACTCTTGTCGTAGTAACCAGGCATTCGATCGATGAATTCAAGATTCATCTGCGCCATGTTGGAAACCAGAAAATCGCGTTTGCGATCCAGCATCAGCTCCCAGGCGACTTCACGTATCGTCGTTTCGCGAAACGACTCGTTTTCCAGCCTTTCACCAATCACAAACCGAAGCTGCTTTGTCGATGGATCAAGGCGGGCCAGCCATCGCAAACCTTGATTTTTGGACTTACGAATCAGAGCAATTGACAAGTAAAAGTTCTGCATGATCCTAACTTCCTATCGCGTCCCAGTTCTCCTAACTGCCATAGAATTAAAATCGCATTTGCGGTCGTTGTAAATACTGGTCAAATGAAAGTGAACTTTTTTGAAAAATTCCGGTTACCCGAAGCCGGGAGGCCGGTCTTCCACTCGGGCAAACAGGGAGTTTCTTTCTCGTTCCTCCGATGGACCGATGGATCATCCTCCATATTCCGACTCGGAAGATTAGCCGAGAAAGACTTAAAACAAAATCAATGCCAATAACCATTGGAAATCGAGTCACTGAGAAGGACATCCGCAATTGGCTTGACGGCCAAGGTTGCCTCGGACACTCGGCAAAAATAAGCGATCTGGAGCTTCATGCGATCCAGCGCCCAGGTTGGGTACAGGTTTTTCGATTTCACGTAAGGGTGAAGTTTCACCCAATATCAAGTTTTGAGAACGAAAGGGAAACGGGGGAAAACCAAACGCACGAAAGATATGGCGTCGTGCTGGATGACGAGCGCATTGGAAGGCGTGACAGGAGAACTCAAATCTGGATGTTCGAGGATGAAGAAGAACAAAAGAAAAAACTCAACTCGGTTTCCGGAGGCTTCTTGACTTGTCGACCGGCTCAAAATGGAGAGTTGAAATGGTGCCTTGGTGTGCTGATGCTTGTATTGGCGGTAGCGGGGATCGTATCTCAATTCAGCCGATGATAAACTTGGAAACCCCTCAACCTCGTAAGTCCATGCAGCTCATGAACCGATTAGATCCACTCGCTGACGTTACGCAGCCGAAGACGCCCTGCGACAAAACCGACCTCCGAGATGTCTCAAATCGTGATGGTTCGTCGAAACAACCGATATTCAGGAGAGCACTATTTCATCGTATCATTCGCCGATTCGCAATTATCCCCTTGGTCTCAGTCGTCGGACTGTATTTTCTAAGCATGACAGCTCCCACTCCCACCCATCTTGGCGTTCACAACGGAAAACTGGCTAAATGTCCATCCAGTCCAAATTGCGTCTCCACGCAAGCTGATAACCTGGAACAACAAATGCCGGTGATTCCTTTTGACGGCGATCCGGACGAAACGCTTGAGCGAATCAAGAGCATGGTGCAATCCGGTTTTCCACGAGCAATGTTGGTTAGTGAATTCGATCACTATTTACACTTTGAATTCAAGTCACTTATCTTTCGGTTTGTTGACGATGTCGAGTTCTTTGTTGATGATAAAGCATCGGTGGTCCATTTTCGGTCGGCCTCCCGCGTCGGCCATTCCGATTTAGGTGCAAATCGGAAACGGATGAAACAGATATCTGAAAGCTTGAGCAAATGAATCGAATGGTTTTTGTGATCGCGTGCGTGGCTGTCGCTCTCGTTGTCGTCTATTTCGTTTTTTATCCGCCGACAGGCAGGCAAACACAGATCGGCTCGGCCGATCAGAACAAACAGCCTCCGGTTGCAACCAACCATCCTGAGGAAACCAAAGCGATGCCTAAAGAATACAACCCGTTAACAGCCCAGGAAGCACGTGTCATCCTCGACAAAGGTACCGAGTATCCCGGAACCGGTGAATACAACAGCACAACAGCTGCCGGCGTATATGTTTGCCGGCAGTGCAATGCAAAGCTGTATCGCTCGGAAGACAAATTCGAGGCCCATTGCGGTTGGCCGAGCTTTGATGATGAGATTCCGGACGCCGTGAAAAGACAGATTGACGCCGATGGCGACCGAGTTGAAATCCTGTGCAACAACTGTGGCGGCCATCTCGGGCATGTATTTGAAGGCGAACGCAAAACCGAAAAAAACGTCCGTCACTGTGTCAACTCGATCTCGATGAGGTTCTACCCAGAAGGCGACGAGCCTCCGGCGATGATTGTCAAATGAAAACGACGTGGCGGGAAAGGCGAACCGTTGCCGGTAGAAGAATATACGACCAGGATTCGTCATTTCCGGGTCAACGGTTGGGGGTGGACGCAATAAGACGAACAGCGTCGCCGCAGCGAATGGTTCCACCAGTGACCACCTTGGCCGTGATTCCGCCGTGACCCCGCATGGCGTTATAGCCACCGGGCCCAAGATTTTCTTCCATCCGACTGCACGGTGGGCAGTTTCCGGTTCCACACAGAACGACGTCACCGATTTGGAATTCACTCTGTTTCAACGCGGCCAGGTTGATTCCCGAGACAACGATATTCCGCCGCAACTGCGAGGGGTCGATTACCGCCTGTTTCAGGATAGAAGCTACTGCATCGATGTGCTCCTTCTGGATTAGAGTAACCATGCGAGGCGAATCGTTCTTGCCGTTAAACCGATCTCCTTCCAAACCCTGCTCGCCCAGACTCGCTGAGTCCACCACTTGGATCGGCACTCGTCGACCCGGTCGAAGCCCAATCCATTCGACCGTGCCGGTTTGTGGCATTGTGGCCATCAGTGTTTTCAGCTCCTGCCCCATTTGGAATTCCTTTCGGTCGTCAATATTTCGCGATCTCTGGATACCTTACCCATTGCAACCCCAGGCAGATCAGCATTCCCTTCCGGGTTGTCATCCCAATATAGCAGCGAAAACCATGTGTCCTACGATACCCGCAAACAAAAGAATCCTCGGCGATGCTGGCTTGCCGATCCTGGTCGCGCCAGAGCGACGCGACAGGCCATTTTTTCTCATCTCAAATTGTGTATGCTAAGGTGATCGGGATAACATGTGGCCATGAGATGGGCGATACTCCCACCAATCTCAATGACAGCTCATTGAATAATCTAACAGCAAACCAACAACCATGAATACCAGCAAATACATCTGGATGAACGGCAAGATGATTCCCTGGGAAAACGCAACCGTCCATGTCATGGCTCACGCCTTGCATTATGGTTCGAGCGTTTTTGAAGGCATTCGTTGCTACGAAACGCCGCAAGGTCGATGTATCTTCCGATTGAGCGCCCATATCAGGAGGTTTTTTGACTCGGCCAAGCTCTACCGATATCCGATTCCATTTTCACGGCAGGAAATTGAACAAGCTTGTCGAGATTCGATAGTCGAAAACGAACTCAAATCCGCCTACATCCGCCCGCTCGCATTTCTCGGTGCCGGCTCGCTGGGCGTTGTACCCAACCCGGATGTGCCAACCGATGTCATCATTGCGGCGATGGAATTCGGAACGTACCTGGGTGAAGAGGGGCTCACGAACGGAATTGATGTTTGCATCTCGTCATGGTCACGAACCACGAGTGCAGCGCTTCCGGTCCTCTCGAAAGCCGGCGGACATTATCTCAACGCCCAATTGATCGGTGGCGAAGCGCGGCGCAACGGTTTTGCCGAAGGCATCTCAGTCACCGCCCGAGGAACCGTCAGCGAGGGTTCGGCGGAAAACATTTTTGTGGTTCGCGACGGAAAGATCTTCACCCCTCCCTTGTCGGCTGCGATTCTTAATGGAATTACTCGCGACACGGCGATGACACTGGCTCGCAAGCTTGGTTACGAAGTGATCGAACAGGAGATACCGCGAGAGTTGCTGTATGTCGCCGACGAGTTGTTCTTCACAGGTACCGCGGCAGAAGTGACTCCCATTCGGAGTGTCGACGGCATCGAAATTGGCTGCGGTTCCCGAGGCACCATCACGGAAGCTGTTCAAAGCTCGTTCTTCGGTCTGTTTGACGGATCTACCAAGGACGAATGGGGCTGGCTTGATTCGGTCGAAAAAAACGCAAGCGTCGCCTGATACGTTGCGACCGGATTCTCGGCCAGTCATACGTTCTGTCGTTCCGGATTATCGCTGCCTGGATTCCACTGGCCATGTTGGTTGGACCCGGGTGAAAGTCCGCCTGCTGATGCTGAACCCCAGCAGGCTGCGCAGAGGCAGCGTGATCTCCAGGGGGTCACAATTCGTGCCGCCCTGATTTTGTGGGGGATCAGGGCGCTCTCGTTACTCAATTCACGTAATCGTTAAAACCCAATAAGTCGATAAACTCGGCGGGAAGCGGCCTGTGTTTTTCAGCACGGCACCGCTTGGACGCGGCTCGAAAAACCTGCATGCTTTCGCCGATTTGCTGTCTCCGGAGCGTCTAATTCGAATCGCGGATTTTGAAAACTACTTGCAACGGGAGTTTTGCTGTGGGATAGTTGAATACGGATGTTTCACTTTACAAGGTTTCTTGTTTGAACGTCGTTGATGACCTGGTTTTTCAACCTGGTTATTCATCAACCGATTATTCACGAGGCCATGACGAATGAAGGAAACTGATGCAAATCCTGCCGGCCGTTGAAATTCGATCTGGAAAGTGCGTACGCCTTTCGCAAGGCGACTACCAGCGTGAAACGGTGTACGGCGAGAGTCCTGCGGATATGGCCATTCGCTGGGTCAATGATGGAGCGCAGGGACTTCAAGTCGTTGATCTGGATGGCGCCCGAGATGGAACGACCAACAATTTTGAATCGATTCGCGACCTTGTGCAGCAGGCAAAAGTTCCTGTTTTGCTGGGCGGTGGCATTCGCGACGAAGCCACGATCAAGAGATACCTCGACATCGGCATTGACCGTTTGGTCGTTGGCACCCGCGCTCTGAAGGATCCGCAGTGGGCGATCCGTATGGCAATCACGTATCCCCATCAGATCATGCTGGGACTCGACGCGAGAGACGGTTTGCTGGCCTCCGACGGATGGCTCACGACGACGGCACTTGCGCCGATTGCGTTTGCCCAGGAGATGGCCAACTATCCGATCGCTGGAGTTGTTTTCACGGACATCTCCAAAGACGGCACGCTGGAAGGACCCAATTACGAAGCACAACAACAAATGCGGGATGCCGTCGATGTTCCCGTCATTGCATCCGGAGGCATTGCGAAAATCGAGGATGTATCCAGATTGGCGACGCTCAGACTGGACGGCTGCGTGATTGGTCGTGCGCTCTACGAAGGGAGATTGACGCTTGCAGAATGCATGGAATCTGCGTTGAAAGAAATCACCCGGGGACAGGCTTCCTGCCAACAGGATGCCCTGACACATGGTATGCAACCTGGTTTGAAAGGTCCGCATTTCCAGTCATCCCGGAGGCCTTCAGGAGCATCGACACCATAAGATAATTGGCGCTCGTCGCCACGAAGTTTAGTTATACCTATCAAGGGGACCACAATATGAGTAAAGTCGAATCGATCAGAAATGTCGTTTTGTGCGGTCACGGATCGGCGGGCAAAACAACGCTCGCCGACACCTTCTTGACTCTGACCAAAGTCGTCGGAGGGTCCCATAGTGTTGAAGATGGGACAAGCATCTGTGACTTTGACCCTGAAGAAAAAAAACACAAATATTCAATCGAAGCAGCCGCCATTCACTTTGAAAATGGCGGCTTTCGTTTTAATGTGATCGACACTCCGGGCTATCCCGATTTCATCGGTCAAGTCATTGGGCCGATGCAGGCGGTCGATAATGCCGTCATCGTTATCAACGGACATAGCGGAATCGAAGTCAATACCCGACGGGTATTCAAGGAAGCCGGCAAGGAAGGTCTGGGCCGGATCATCGTCATCAACAAAATGGACGATGAAACTGTCGACTATCCGGAGCTTGTTCGTTCCATCCGCGAAATGTGGGGAACCCAGTGCACGCCTTTGAACATCCCGGTCGGCTCTGGCGATCAATTTGCTGCCGTCATCAGCACGCTTAATGTTCCGAAAGACACGACGGGGGCCCTGATTGATCCCAGCGAGTTCAGCGAGCCGCTGATCGAGTCGATCATTGAAGCCGATGATGCGGTAATGGAACGCTACTTCGAAGGCCAAATGCCGACCAAGCAGGAACTCTCAAAACTGATCGTCCAAGCCGTGAAACAAGGCAGCTTGATTCCCATTGTTTGTTGCAGTGCAAAAACCGGCGTCGGCGTCAACGAGGTTCTCGAAACGATCGGGATGTGTGGACTTTCTCCAATCGAGTTGGTTCGATCCGCCGAGAATGGCGCAGGTCCATTGAATGTTGAACCCACTGCCGATGGTCCCCTTGTCGCGAGGGTCTTTCGAACACGGATTGATCCTTTTGTACAGAAGCTGAATTTCATTCGTGTGTTTTCCGGAACGCTGCATCGCGACGACTCCGTTCATGCATCATCGGCCCGAAAAAACATCAAGCTTGGCCCACTCCTTGAGGTCCAGGGGGAATCGACCAGCCCCGTCGAGTCTGCCGGTCCAGGGGATATTGTCGCCATCGCCAAAATGGAGGATTTGCATACGGGTACCGTCCTGGGGGATTTGACGCTGCCCGCAACCCAGTTTCCTTCTCCGATGGTAAGCCTCGCGGTCGTGCCCAAAACGCGTGGTGATGAAACGCGACTTTCCAGCGCACTTCACAAGGTCCTTGAAGAAGATCCGACCTTCCACCTTGATCGGGATGCCCAAACCCAGGAACTGGTCATGACCGGGATGAGCGACCTGCACCTCAATGTCATCCAGGAGCGTTTGATCCGCCGCGACAAGTTGGAGATTGAAACCAAACAACCTCGCATCGCCTTCCGTGAAACGATCATGGCGAACGCAGAAGGCAGTTACCGTCACCGGAAACAATCCGGCGGTCGAGGCCAATTCGGTGAAATCCATGTGCGGATTCAGCCGCTGCCCCGCGGCACCAATATCGAAGAGTTTGCCACCAAAGCGAATTTCCATTCGATGAAAAACTACCACTACGATGAGAAATCGAACTTCCTGTGGGTTGATTCCGTGGTTGGTGGTGTGATTCCGCATAACTTCATGCCGGCCATCGGCAAGGGTTTTGCCGAGAAAGTCGCCAACGGTGTGATCGCAGGTTACCCGATTCAGGATGTCTGCATCGAAGTTCATTTTGGCAAGCATCACCCGGTCGATTCCAGTGAAGCCGCATTCAAGCTGGCCGCGAAGTATGTGTTCAAGCAGGTGTTTGAGCAGGCCAGACCCTGCCTGCTCGAACCCGTCGTCCACCTCGATGTCACCGTTCCCGAATCCAACGTCGGCGACGTGTATAGTGACATGTCGGGACGCAGTGGTCGGGTCCTGGGCAGCGATCCCGCCGGTGGCGCTTTCACGTCAATTCACTGCGAAGTCCCGTTGCGCGAAGTAACGACCTACGCCAGAACGCTCTCGAGTTTGACCGGTGGAATGGGAAGTTACACGATGGAGTTCAGCCACTACGACACGATGCCGGCAAACGTACAGCAGGAGGTAATCGAGAAAGCGAAACTGAAAGACGACGAAGACGAGTAACTCGTGAACTTCGATCAAGGAAACCCTGAAGTTCATGCCGACGCCGATGTTGAATCATGAACCCGATTGGCAGGGCCGATTTCCTGTTCGAACCACCAGAAAAATTCGCTTCGCGTATCACGTGAAATCGGAACCGTAATTTCGCGCCGGAAATGCTCGCGATGGCCGGATCCACAGACTTTCCGCCGTGTCCGCATCCAGTGAAACGTTGAGGTCGCCCAGCGCACCGCCTGGGAAGCCCTGATCAATAGTGCGGCGGAATCTCATCTTCGGCGCTGCGCTCCGACACCGGTTCAGAGGCAGCCCGGAGACGATCAGAAAGCACCTGGATCGACTTCGCCATCAGATCCAGTCGTTGAGCGTTCTTCAACACGGCATCATTCAGCGAATCGAAATCATTCTGTAAATGCATCAACGACGTTTCCAGGGCGGTTAACCGCTTTGCATTTTTCTCGTTTTCAGCCATTTTGCTTTCCGTGATTCCCGTCGGTTGCAACTTGAAAACCCAACGACCGAATGAGCCGTTTGATTTCGTCCAACTGGGGTTTGCCGACAATCGTGGCGAGACCGGATTTCAGTTCGACATTTACCGACTCCACCCCTTTGCTTTTTCTGATCGCTGATTCGATTCGATCGACACAACCACCGCAAGTCATGCCGAGAATGGAAATCTCGATTTTGGGCTCATCGGATGCCTTTGCCAATTGCTTTCGCCACCATCGTGACATGTCACTCCACGCAAAACTGACCATCATGGCCAGCAGAATCAAGGCACTCGACACCGACCACCAGTTTTGATGATCGTGCGTGTGACCCGACGCGATTCCTACCTCGGCCGTTAACAACCAGTCAAAAACCCATGCAAAAAACATGCTGCCCAGGATGATCGTGGCAAGGTAAACGACCGCGGTCTTCCATCCAAACCTTCCATAAATCGCTCCGATCGTCGTAACATTCGTTGCTGGTCCTGCCATCAGAAAGACCAGGGCAGCGGCGGGGGGAAGCCCACCGGTTACCAGCGCGGCCGCAATTGGGACCGAAGCGGTAGCACAAACATACAAAGGGATCGACACAAACAACACAAGCAACATCGAGGGAAGCAGTCCCGAATTCCCAATCATCTCGAACCACGAACCGGGAATGTAGGATTCGATAGCGGCCGAAACCAACACTCCCAGCAAGAGCCAACCCCAAATGGATCGCAGAATTTCGACACTCTGGCCCCATATCCTGGCGAAGACGCCGACTTCGTCAACCGAATCGGCTTGTTCTGAATCGTTGTCGGGCGATGCTGCCAAGGCACTGGCCGATCTGATGCTCCCAAGTTGATTGCCTTCGACCTGGTCCGTGAGCCAGCCTCCGACAACGCCGGTAATCGCTGAAGTCATCATCTTGAAAATCGCGAATGGCCAGCCGAAAAACGACGCGCTGACCATAATCGAATCGACACCCGTCTGCGGTGTGCTGATCAGGAAACCGACGGACGCCCCGTTGCTTGCCCCCTGGTTCTTCAGTCCGATACCGGCCGGCACGACGCCGCAGGAACACAAGGGCAATGGAACACCAAGCAGGACGGCTTTGACGATTCCCGAGAATCCATGAAATTTCTGTTTGACGAAACCCGCCGGCAGTAACACGCTCATTAGCCCCGACAGCAACATGCCCAACAGTAACCAGGGAGCCAACTGACAGAAAGTTTTCCAGCAAACCAAAATCATGAATTTTTCTCGGAAGATTGAAAAGTCCTGCGTCCGCAGGCAGCGATCCGTGATTCTGCATGATCGCCGTTTCGCGACGATTCAGGCATTCCACATCCAATGACTTGAGCAACCAATAACGATTCCCGGTGACAGAACTTGCCTCAAGGAGCAAAAATCAAGCCGATTTCTGCAATTCGACCAGAATACTCCAAAAGACCAGTGCTTGACCATGTCGATACTCAATTTGACCGTGCGCTTTCGATGAGGTACGAGAACGACTTCGGTTTGAAAATTGAGCTGATCCGTTAGAATGACCCGCTATTGGATATTCCAATGAGTGCCAACCTGAACAAGGTCGCGTTTGTTCCCTCGACTGGGCCAACGATTGCTTCCCCGGAAACTCGCCGCCCCAGAAAAATCGCCCCGCATCGAATTTCTTCGGCGGACACCTTTTTCATCTCGAATTACATGACATCGCAAACCCAATCCGAACAGCATCGTTCCGCCCAGTCACTGGACAACGTCGCCGCTGAGATCGTGACGTCGCTAATATTTCCGGAGTCGGAACACGCGGCGCCGATTCCGGAATTCGATTCGCTGGTCGACATGATTCAGCGACTCAAGGCGATTGTTTATCCCGGCTTCCGGTCCAATGAATCGTCTTGCGAAAACGTTCTTGCTGAACTGCGATCCCAGCTGGGTGAAGCGCACCAGATCATTTCCCGCCAGATTGCCATTGCGATCGCGCGGCACTTTGAGGCCTGCGAAGACATGGCGCATACGGATTGCAACCAGGCCGGGTCAGGCGCGCTCAATAAACCGAACGACATCATTGCGCACAGCCAACAGATCGCAACCGAATATATCTCGCGCATGCCTCAGATTCGGGCCTCGCTCCTGACGGATGTCAAAGCCGCGTACATGGGTGACCCGGCCTGCAAGAACTTTGACGAAGTTATTCTTTGCTATCCGGGCCTGAATGCAACCACCATTTATCGCTTGGCCCATGAGCTGTATCTGCTCAACGTGCCGTTTCTCCCGCGCATGATGACCGAGTGGGTTCACGGAGAAACAGGAGTCGACATCCATCCGGGTGCAAGGATCGGAGATCATTTTTTCATTGACCATGGAACCGGCGTCGTCATTGGCGAAACATGTATCATCGGCGAACACGTGAAAATCTACCAAGGGGTTACATTGGGTGCGCTGAGTTTTCCCCAGGATGAATCGGGCCATCTGGTCCGCGATTCAAAACGTCATCCGACCATTGAAGACAATGTCGTCATTTACGCCAACGCGACAGTTCTCGGTGGAACGACAGTTGTTGGGCAGGACTCTGTCATTGGATCCAATGTCTGGTTGACCGCCAGCGTTGCTCCTTCGACAACCGTGATCATGGAAAAGCCAAAATTGCGAATGCGGAATCAGGTGGTGCACAACGAATTCGAGCCACCACACGACTTTCAAATTTGATTCACGGACAAGGGACATCGAAGGCTGCCTGCGAAACGAAATGATTTGAAAACCGATCTCGATTCGACAACCCCCGCGATTCGAAATGCCCCGCGATTCGAAATGCCCCGTGATTCGACATCGCCCGCGATTCGACATCGCCCGCGATTCGACATTGCCCGTGATTCGACATCGCCCGTGATTCGACATTGCCCGTGATTCGACATCGCCCGTGATTCGATATCGTCCCGCGGGCCGAATCGTCGATCTTCCCGATCATCAAAGAATGGCGTTGATATTGCCCAGCATCACTTCCCATGTGAAAATACGCACTATGTCGCCTGACTCGAACCCGCCACTGAGAACTCAATGTCTTCGCCAGCCCCCAATGCAAGTGTCGCCCAAGCGAGCCCGTCTTCCCGTGAAAGCCTGGAATTGTTACGTCACGTCTGGCTGCACGTGCATGTCCCCAAGGCGGGCGGGTCGACCCTGCGGCAGTTGATGAATCGAAATTTCGGCACAGGTTTTTACAATTCGAATTCGCTGCTCGAAACCAAACAGTACACGCGAGACGACGTCAGCGAAATTGTACGTTGTCATCCCTGGGTCCAGTGCCTGAGTGATCACAAATTATCGTTTGATCTGCCTTTCGAGCACGAATACGCGCGAGTTTTTGCGCTCACTTATGTTCGCGATCCGGTGGAACGGTTCATTTCGCGCTACTTTTTTCATCGTCACTTTGAAGAAGTCAACTGCATTGCGCAACGCCTGAGTTTTCGCGAATTCGCCAACGCCGAACTGGTCAAGCAGGAAGTACACCCGCAAACCAATAGTCAGATTTACTTCCTCAACGGGGGCCGCTCGTTCGACGACATGAAAGTGATTGATGACGCGTTGGCGACGGGAAGAGCATTCCTGTTTCCGATCGAACGATTCGATGAATCGTGCATTTGCCTTGAGCAACTGTTTCCAACCGTGTTTTCGGATTTGTCCTATGTCCGGGCGAATGTTTCGAAGAAAGACGCGGAGATTTCGAAACAAGACAGGGAATTGGTCGATCGCTACTTGAAAATTGATTACCCGGTCTTTGAAAAAGCGGATCGGTTTCTCGACGAAACCCTGGACCGCGCATTTTCCTCAGATGATCTTCGCGACTCGGCCCTCTCAGCGTTCAAGGAACGCTGTGCTCGCCGGTATCACAATTTCTACCCACCCGTCGCTCCTGGCGAGCCTGTCCCGCCGGTCGGGACCATTCCGACGTTTCCGCCGCCGGCAACACCGACTCCACCCTCTTCCCACGACCCCAACTTTCCGGACCAACGCGTCGAAACCAAGCCGACCGCAGAAACGCTTGAATCCAGACCAACCGACCCGCCGATGTGAATGGCATCCGGGACAGAATGCGACGGCCTTTAACGCTGGCCATGTTCCGGGATACAAAGGGACGGTTTTGTCTGTGATCGACGCGCCGGACGCTTGTTTCAGTGTGCCAGCAACCGCGACCGGTACCCAAGTGTTGCGACGGCCGGTTTTACCAGGAGATGTTTCCGCCACGGTTGAAGGATAACCGTCCAATTCAGCTAAAAACCCATGCCCTTCGTCCGGGTCTTGACCTTGCAAATGCGATCGCTCGACGTAATGAACAACGTCGTTCCGTCTTCCCCGAACGTGCAGTTGGCGGTCGGTTTTCCCATCAGGATTCGGCCCAGCAGCTTGCCTGAGGAAGAAATGACCAACACGCCTCCCGGACCGGTCGCCCAGAGATTGCCATTCGCATCGACGCACATTCCGTCAGGCATGCCGGGATCGCCTTTTTCGGCAAACTCAATGCTGTTGAACAGCAGCCTGCCATTCTCAACCGTCGTCCCGTCTTCCTGGAGGGCATAGGCGTTATAAATCGGGGCAGGGCGGTGTGACTGCGCTACGTAAAGTGTCTTTTCGTCTGGAGAGAGTCCAATGCCATTGGGACGCTCCAACTCCCTGGTCAGCAATGTGATTTTTCCGTCGGTCCCGCAACGATAAACGCCACAGAAATCAATTTCGCGTTTTGTCTGATCGCGAAGTCCGTACGGCGGATCGGTGAAATAGATGTCGCCGTTGGAGTGGATCACCAGATCGTTCGGGCTGTTAAATCGCTTGCCGTCGAATCTGTCCGCCAACGTTGTTTTGGTTCCGTCTTTTTCCAAGCGGTAGATGCGGCGGTTACCATGGTCGCAAACAACCAATCGTCCCTGGGCGTCCGTCGTCAGCCCGTTGGAACCTGGTTCCTTCTCTCCGTTTTCACCATCAAAGCCGCTGGGTTCCATAAAAATGGCCGGGCCTGTTTTCGGACTCCATTGGTGAATCCTGTTTTTGGGAACGTCAGAAAAAAGCAGGTACCCGCCGGATTTGATCCAGACAGGACCTTCCGACCATTGATAGCCCGTCGTAAGGACTTCGATTTTTTCGTTCTTGTCGATCAGGTCTTCCAACGCCGGATCAAGCTGCTCAATGCTGCCGACGATCTGCTTTTCTTTTTTTTCGCCGGAACTCCCCTGTTGGGCGATCGCTTGCGTTGCAAGTGTGGAATAACACACGACAGCAATAATCAACTGAAAGCGTAACATCCAAGTTCCTTTTTGGTTCATCAAGATTTATGCACAGCATCGGTTTCCGGAGTTAATCTAACAAACCAATTTCAACTCGACGACAAGGTTAATCAGAAAATCCAACTTAACCTGCCAGGGGCATTTGCATGGGTGATGGAACTTCATTCCCCGGTTGTCACAGGACGTTTTCGCCACATTCCAATCAACATGCCAAAACCAAGAATCGACCAACTGCATCCGCTGAGCCAGGCTCCCATCCAAAACTCACGCGGGCGATAGACGAATTCGACTTCGAATTGACCCGGGCTGGGAAATGGCAACAGGAACGTGTTGATAAATCCGACACCTCCCGACAACAACCAGTCGTTCAACTCGATCAACTTTTCACGTCGCACGTCGCCGGTTGCCAGATTTTTCACCTTGACTTTCCAGCCATGATCTACCGGGGCGAAGTAAGCCAGTACTTGGGGTCGATCCGTCGACACCTGCGCCACGAACCGGTTGTTTTCAAATTCAATAATCCGGCAGTCCCGTTCGGCAGATCGAGTCATCGTTCGTGCCGAATCCTCACGCCACAAACATCGCGGGTGACGCGTTCCGCTGGTTTCCGTCAATGGATCAAATTCAAACATCCAATCGATCGGCAACGCGGACCCAACGGCTAGCTTTGGCTGAAACGCCTTGATTTCCAATACCCCGTTGTCATTGATTTCAAACGAACCATGAAACATCTTGAGAATGATGGACTGGTTCCCATTGGCCAAACCCGCATCCTGACGATACCATTCAAACGATTCCAGAAACGCTTGATAAGTCGCCGGCCAAATCGAACTGAAACTGCCCAACAGGACGACGTTTTCGCCGAGATGGTGTTTGGGATGGAGTGTCTCACGTTGCCAGGCCACGATTTCCGCCAGACGTTGCTCTGAACTTTGACGCTCCCATGCAACGGGCTCAAAGTGGTCAAACGTACTTCGGTAAACTCGAAGCGGCTCTGCTCCAGTGATGGCCGAATGCAACTCCTCCAGCCGGGTTGCGACTGGATTGGCATTCTCGAAAACCGACGCATCTATGACTGGAACAAGCCAGCGGTTGGAGATTGTAATATCCAGCGCAGCGATCACCACCAACAGCGTGGACAATCGCTGGATCCACTGGCTTCGATTTTCGGTGGCGTGTTTTTCCAACCGCTGGATCGCGAGCACCAGGACAAGACTACTCGCCCCGATGGTGAAGGATTGAACCAGGCTTGCACGGAAACTGTCCGATGCACCTGCGAGATCAAAAGGCCCAAACAGTGAATCAGGAACCATGTCTGCCATCCAGGATTCAACCAGGGAATTGAATCCGACCAGCCCGCAAAGGGTCAGACTGCCGAAGCCCAGGATGGCCCATAACACTCGACGCAGGTGAGCGGCCCGAAAATTAACGCCTGCCAAAACCGAGAGTGCCAAGCTCGCAACCAGAAAAAGCTTCGCTGGATACCGAAACGAAAAATATTGCGGCAATAACATATTCATCAACCAGTACAGCCCACCGACTTGGGGACCCAGTTGCGTTTGCCCGCCAAGCGCAGGGAAAGTCTCGATGGCCAGCCAGACGAAGCCATACCATCCGAAGGACCCAAGCATGAAGAAGAAAAACAGGAAAGTCAGCCAAACCTGTTTTCGTTTTCGACCCCAAAATCGGAATCCCAGCACTCCCCACAGTACCGTCACCAGGCCGGCATAAAGCGATGGAACCCAAACGCGGTCTGCACCGGCCAGGCCACTGGTCCATCTCTGATGGCGCGGAAATGGTTTTCCCGAAAAATTCGGCCAAAACAGTTCGAGCAAAGACCATGGTGGCTGGCTGAACTGATACGAATGTTCCGCCGTTGCTGTCGGATCTCCCAGCAACGCGTCTTCCACCGCGGCAACGTCGCCGTTTCGCTCAAGTGCGGCCCACGCCTGATACACATTGGCTGGCACGGAAAGATTCGTTCTTTCGCTGAGCCTGGACCAACCGAAAGTCGGTAAAAGTTGAATCGCAGCAAGCACACAGGTAACAACAATCATCGCAGCGACACGCGATCCCATCACAGTCAGCCAGAGAAATTCGCTGTTCCCAATCGGATGTAATGCCTTACGTCGGCGGCGAAACCGTCGAAAGAACTGACCCGCAACCGTCGCAACGGCGATCAAGCCAACGTGGTACACCATTTGGGGATCCCCACCGAGGATCATCAAGGCGCAGGCAACTCCAGCCGCAACCGCCCAGCGTAATTGACCGGTGACGATCATTTTCCAGACACAGCACAGGGCAAATGGGAGCCACGCCGCGCTGACCAGGTAGATCACATTGGTGACCTGAAACAAAACACTTCCACCAAATGCAAATGAAAATGCGGCCAGGGTTGATCCTCCGCGGTTGGCCCGCAATGTCCGCGAAAACCAATAGGCACCGGCAGCCGCCAGCGGCACATGCATCGCCAAATAAATTCCATACCGAGCGGGATAGCTGAGAAACCGACAAAAGAACACCAACTTGCCCGGATAGAAAACACTGGAGGTGCCATCGGCGACGACGGGCATTCCGAAGTTACAAAATGGATTCCAAAGCGGGATCTCGCCGGCAGCCCATTGTGCGTCGATCCACTTGAATAACGGGTAATACAAGTAAGCAGAATCGCGAAAGCCAATGACTTTCTCGCCCGTCATCACCGGCCAGAAGATCCAAAGCCACGTGGCACCGATCAAGAGAGCCGGCCAATACCGCGCGAAAAGGGATTCATGTGTTGGCTCAGGCTTGCTCACAATTAATATCCTATCTGGAGAATCGATCCGGTACGACCAGTGGGCACGACGCTGAATCAGGTCGGCAAAATACTACTGGTCGGAAAAGAAAGACTGGTCCCGGAACCTTCATTTACCGTTTTCCCACGATCCTTTCGATGATGAATTGGGGCCCGTTGTTCCTCCCAAGTAGATTGCGACGTCGCTCCGCGGTTAGAATAACAACTACGGTAACAGGTTGGCGTCCAACTGGAGATTCAAGTGGGTTGGTTGATTGCTTTAGGAATTGTCCTGTTGATCGTCATTCTGTTGGCGGTTTATGATTTGCTTCAAACAAGGTATTCGATCCTTCGAAACTTTCCTGTCATCGGCCATGGCCGGTATTTGCTCGAAGAGCTGGGTCCCAAGCTTCGCCAGTACATCATTGCCGGAAATAACGAAGAGCGACCATTCACTCGCGACCAACGCCACTGGGTCTACCGCTCAGCCAATAACGAAAACAATTATTTCGGGTTCGGAACGGACAATGATCTTGAGCAATCCTCCGGATACCTGATCATCAAACAGTCAACATTTCCGGTTTTCGATGCTCAACCGGGCGACCCCAATTACGATCCGAAGTATCGAATTCCTGCGGCCAAAATCGTGGGTGGCCCACGTGGTCGGCGGGGGGCGTTTCGCCCTTCATCGATCGTCAATGTTTCGGCGATGAGCTACGGCTCGCTTTCGGCTGCCGCGGTCGAAGCCATCAACCGTGGCTGCAAACTCGCTGGTTGCCTGCAAAATACGGGAGAAGGCGGTATTTCGTCCTACCACCAACATGGCGGCGAATTGATTTGGCAGTTGGGAACTGGCTACTTCGGCGCGAGATTGCCCAATGGCCGGTTCGATGAAAAACGGTTTGTCGAAACCTGCGACCAGTTCCCGGTTAGCGCCATCGAAGTGAAACTCAGTCAGGGAGCAAAGCCTGGCCGAGGGGGTTTGCTACCGGCCAGCAAGGTCACGGAAGAGATCGCCCAGATCCGCGGAATTGAAGTCGGTCAGAGTTGCCTTTCTCCCAACTCGCATGTTGAATTTTCGAACGCCGACCAGTTGCTCGATTTCGTGGAACGGCTTGCTGATCTATCGGGATTGCCGGTTGGGATCAAATCCGCTGTCGGCGAGCTGAATTTTTGGCGCGATCTTGTTTCGCTGATGAGGCAAGGCGATCGCGGCGTCGATTTCGTGACCGTCGATGGAGGTGAGGGAGGAACCGGTGCGGCACCGCTTACTTTCTCGGACCATGTGTCGCTCCCGTTCAAGATGGGATTCGCACGCGTGTTTCGGGAATTTGCGGAATCAGGGCTGCATGAAAAAGTCGTTTTTGTTGGCTCCGGAAAACTTGGCTTTCCCGAAGAAGCAATCCTGGCGATGGCGATGGGCTGCGACATGATCAATGTTGCCCGCGAAGCCATGCTCTCCATCGGATGCATCCAGGCTCAGGTTTGCCATACCGGAAAATGTCCGACCGGAGTCGCGACACAAAACAAATGGTTGATGCGGGGCCTTGATCCGACGGACAAAGCTGCCAGACTTGCCAACTATGTCATCGCGTTGCGAAAAGAAATCCTGCAGTTGTGTCATGCCTGTGGCTCCCAACACCCGGCGATCGTCACGACCGATAGTTTTGAAATCCTGAACGAGGGCTTTCAGTCGCGCAGCGTGAACGAATGTTTTCGGTTGCAGGGCATCGAGACGGTACCCAGCGAAGCGGATCGAAAGGCGATTGTCGATCTGATGAACCAACTGTCCGGGGTTTCCCATTAACATCGTCAAGGCCCGGTTTCCGATGGAAGGGCGTCGCGCAGATGAAAATGCGAATCCGTCTTGAATCGTCGGATCATGAACCGCCATTCCGGCGAACTGGCGAACCTGGAAAACGGTGCTGGAAACTGTGCTGACAAGTCATCGCATCGAGTCCGTTTGAAACCCGCTGGCCGAAACAACCGAATCAACAACCGAATCAACAACCGAATCAACAACCGAATCAACAACCGAATCAACAACCGAATCAACAGCCGAATCAACAACCGAATCAACCACTGGATCAGACGCGATGACAGACTCCCTGGAATTGGCAACGGCAATTTTGGCGGCCAGAGCCGGCGAATCAGTTCTTTCAACGTACTTTGCGGACCTTGCATCGGCAGGAATCCAAACCAAAACCACCAACGAAGGATATCAGGGCATCATCACCCAGGCGGATATCGAAGCCGAACGTGCGGTGGTCACGGAAATACGCAGATCGTTTTCCAACCATCGTTTTCTTGCCGAGGAAGAGCACTCGTCGACCCCCAACGCGGAGCATCTATGGATCATCGACCCGCTCGATGGCACCAATAATTTCGCTCACGGCATTCCCCACTTTGCCGTCTCGGTGGCCTACTATCAAAACGGCCGAGCCCAATGCGGCGTCGTCTTGAACCCCTGCACAGGCGACCTGTTTACGGCCGAGCGGGGTAGGGGGGCGTGGTGGAACGGGGTCCTGGTCGCTGTCAACCAACACCAGTCGCTCAGCGAAACCATGATCGCTGTAGGTTTTTACTACGATCGGGGGGCGATGATGAAATCGACACTGCGAGCCATCGAGGCGCTGTTCGAGCAGGAGATTCACGGGATCAGGCGATTCGGTACTGCGGCGCTGGACATCGTCCAGGTCGGCTTGGGGCGATTTGGCGGATACTTTGAGTATCAACTGTCGCCGTGGGACTTTGCGGCGGCCCGGTTGTTTCTGGAAGAGGCCGGCGGAACGATCACGACGTGCACCGGCAACGAATTGCCATTGGAAAAAACTTCCATCCTGGCCAGCAACTCGAGACTGCATCCGGCCTTGCTGGAAATCGTCTCGAAGTTCAACTAATTGCCAACCGGTACCAATCAGGTTCGAATCGAAATCCAACTACGATTTTTCCGCCATGTGGATTTGTGCCCGCGCCTGGGCAATCGACTTTTGTTTCATCTCGGCCAGGACGGGGGTCGTTGCCGATTCGTTTTCAGCGGCTTCCAATGCCGCGCGGGCCGCGGCAACGTCAATTTCGCTGGCTGGAATGCTACGACCTGTCAGTACGGAAACGACATTACTTTCAACTTGAACGTTGCCGCCATCCACGTAATACCGTTCTTCGCTGGAACCGGCGCGAATCCGCAACTCCCCGGGGCCAAGCCGCCCGATCATCGGGGCGTGGTTTGCCAAAATCCCAGCTTCTCCGTCAATCAATGGAACTGTGACCGCGTCGACCATTTGGTCGAGCGTGGTTTGTTCAGGTGTGACGATGATGAGTTGTATTTGTCCCATGATTACTTCGCCAACCTCTTGGCTTGTTCTTCCGCCTGCTCAATCGAACCAACGTACATGAAAGCGTTTTCCGGAAGATGATCCCATTTGCCATCGCACAGTTCTTCGAAGCTGCGGATGGTGTCATCGAGGGGTGTAAATTCACCTTTCTTTCCCGTAAATACCTCAGCCACGAAGAACGGCTGAGAGAGGAATCGCTCAATTCGACGAGCCCGGTGAACCACCAATTTGTCCTGCTCACTCAACTCATCAACACCCAGAATCGCAATGATATCCTGCAGTTCCCGGTATCGCTGGAGGGTGGTCTGGACTTTGCGAGCGACCGCGTAGTGGTGTTCGCCAACGTAGGCGGGATCCAGGATACGTGACGAAGAAGCCAGGGGATCAACCGCCGGATAGATTCCTTTTTCCGAAATCGAGCGTTCCAGATAAAGGAATGCGTCGAGCTGACCGAACGCGGTTGCTGGTGCAGGGTCGGTCGGATCGTCCGCCGGTACATATACCGCCTGCACCGAGGTAATCGCCCCCTTGTTGGTCGAAGCAATTCGCTCCTGCAATGCTCCCATCTCGGTGGCCAGCGTTGGCTGGTAACCCACCGCAGACGGCATCCGACCGAGCAAAGCCGAAACTTCAGAGCCTGCTTGGGAAAACCGGAAAATATTGTCAACAAACAGCAGCGTGTCCTTACCGGTTTGATCGCGAAAGTGTTCTGCCATGGTCAAGGCGGAAAGAGCAACGCGAAGACGTGCACCCGGCGGCTCGTTCATTTGACCGAAGACCATCGCGGTTTGTTCGATCACCATTCGTCCGGTTGAGCCGATTTCCGTTTCCTGCATTTCCAGCCAGAGGTCGGTACCTTCTCGCGTCCGTTCGCCAACGCCCGCAAACACGGAATATCCACCGTGTTGACTGGCGATCCGCGCAATCAATTCGGTCAGAATAACGGTTTTACCCAACCCTGCACCGCCGAACAGCCCCGCTTTTCCGCCGCGCACAAACGGCGTCAAGAGGTCAATTACCTTGATACCTGTTTCAAACAACTCGGTGCTGGTGGAAAGTTCGTCGATGCCCGGAGCCGCCCGATGGATCGATCGTTTCGCTGTAGCGCTGACCGGGCCTCGGCCGTCGACCGGTTCGCCCAACATGTTAAAGACACGACCCAGCGTTTCTTCGCCAACGGGAACCTCAATTGGTCCGCCCGTATCAACGCAGTCGGCCCCCCGACGCAGTCCCTCCGTGGAGCCCAATGCTACGCAGCGGGCACGTCCGCCGCCCAGGTGCTTGGAAATCTCGCCATAGAGAGTTCTCTGTTGGCCGCCCGCATCAATTTCAACGGTCACGGCGTTGTAAATCGCCGGCATGTTTGAATCGCTGAATTCAGCATCAAAAGTCGAGCCGATCACCTGGGTGATTTTACCGATATTTGCCATAGGAATTATCTTTGGTTAACAGTGTTCAATTTTAGTTTGGTTGGTTGGTTTCCGAGTTTCGAAGTTTCGAAGTTTCAGATTTCAGAAATTTCTTGGAACGCCGTATTCGGCCGGAATGGTTAGCCTTCCAATGCCTCAACGCCCCCGATGACTTCCATGATTTCACCCGTAATCTGAGATTGACGGGCACGGTTATAGGTCCGAGAAAGCATCTTGATCATCTCATTCGCGTTTTCGGTTGCACTTTTCATCGCAATCATTCGTGCCACCTGTTCGCTGACCGCCGCGTCGAGGAAACACTTAAACAGTTTGGTTTTGAAGCTTGCCGGAACGATTTCTTCCAAAACACTTTCCGCAGAGGGAACGAACTCGTACAGCGACACCAGGCCATTGGCGACGTCGGGATCGACCGGCGTGTCGGCTCCCTCGATTTTCCCCAACGGCAACAGCGTTTCATTGACGATCACCTGTTTGGCAACGGAGATAAACTTGGTGTAAGTCACATCCAGCCGATGAAGGTTTCCCGCCGCATATTCCCGCAAGTATCGATCGGCAATGGCCTCGACGTCCAGAAACTGGGGCTGATCGTCGAATTGCGTGAACGACTCGTCGATTGCAATTTCACGGAACTTGAATCCGGAAATACCCCGCTTTCCGCTGACCTCCAGCCGCACGTTGGGAATGCCTTGAATCAATTCCTCGCGTGTTTTGACGCCCATCCGCATGGCGTTTCCGTTGTATCCTCCGCAGAGGCCACGGTTACCGGTCAGTACCAACAGCGTTGCCTGACTGGTTTCGTCCGGAGCTTCCAGGAGCGGGTGAGAGACTTCTAATCCAGCTCGGGCCAAATCGGAAACCACGGCCGTGATTCGCCTGGTATAGTCATTGGCGGCCGTGGCACGATCCATCGCTTTCTTGAACCGCGCCGTCGCGATCAGCTCCATGGTTCGCGTAATCTTTTTGATGTTGCGAATGGATTTGCGACGTTTGTCGAGTGCTCTGGCGTTGGCCATTTTTCAAATGCGGAATTCGGAATACCGAGAGGGGAACAAAATCCGTGACTCAACTGGCTTCCAACTCCGTCCTTTCCTGTGGCTTTTTCTACTTGTACTTCTGAGTGACCATCGTTCGTTACTTGAACGACCGATTGAATTCATCGATCGCCTTATTGACCAGGATGGTGGTCTCGTTGTCGGCCTTTTTCATCGTGGCGCCGTCTTCCTTGTTGGCATTCAGGTTGTCCCAAACCGCCTGCTGTTTGGTGTGAATATGATCGAGGAACTCTTCCTCCCAACGACGAACATCCTGAACCGGAACTCCATCAATTCTGCCTGATGTTCCGGCATGGATCACCATGATCTGGTCGCAAACGTTCAGCGGCTTGTACTGCGGCTGTTTCAGCAATTCCACCATTCGGTATCCACGATCCAGGTCCGCCTGGGTCGCTGCGTCGAGATCGGTTCCGAGTTGGGCAAAGGCCTCCAACGCCCTGAACGCTGCCAACTGCAACCGCAAACCACCCGCGACGTTTTTCATCGCGGCCACTTGAGCATTTCCACCGACGCGGGAAACCGAAATACCGGCATTCATCGCAGGTCGTACGCCGGAAAAGAACAAGTCGGGCTGGAGATAAATCTGTCCGTCGGTAATGGAAATCACATTGGTCGGAATGTAGGCGGAAACTTCGCCTTCCTGTGTCTCAATGATCGGCAACGATGTGATGGAACCACCTCCGAGCTCGTCATTGAGTTTCACACTGCGTTCCAGCAAACGAGAGTGACAATAAAACACGTCACCTGGATAAGCCTCCCGCCCCGGTGGACGCCGCATCAAAAGCGATAACTCCCGGTAGGCAACCGCCTGCTTGGAAAGGTCATCGTAAATGACCAGGCAATGTCCACCGGCGTACATGAAATGCTCCGCCATTGCCGTACCGGCATAAGGTGCAATGTACTGCATCGGGGCCGGCGTACTGGCACCGGAAACGATCACCGTGGTGTAATCCATCGCCCCATGGTCTTCGAGCACCTTGATCACGCCGGCAACGGAGGAATCTTTCTGGCCAATCGCTATGTAAAAACACTTAACGCCGGTTTCTTTCTGGTTCAGAATCGCGTCGATGCCGATCGCGGTCTTGCCCGTTTTCCGGTCACCAATGACCAACTCGCGCTGACCACGGCCAACGGGAGTCATCGCATCCACGGCTTTGATGCCCGTCTGCATCGCCTCCTTGACCGGCTTTCGCTCGGCAACGCCGGCAGCAATGATTTCAACCGGGCGGGTCTCCTTGGCGTTGACAGGACCTTTACCATCGAGCGGATTGCCCAACGGATCGAGGACTCGCCCCACCACGGCGTCTCCGACGGGAACGGAAAGCAAAGTACCGAGTGATTTGACCTGGTCGCCCTCGTTAATCTTGAGGTAGTCGCCGAGAATGATAATACCGACGGAATTCTCTTCCAGGTTAAACGCCAGCCCGATGATTCCTCCGGGAAATTCGACCATTTCACCGGCCGCGACGTTGGTCAAGCCATGGACGCGGGCGATACCATCACCCACTTCCAGAACGGTTCCGACTTCCCGTACATCGATCTCGCTCTCAAAATTCGCGATCTCTTGTTGGATCACTGAAGCAATTTCGTCAGCACTGATTTTCATTGATTTCCTCGTTATTTTAAAAAGACAATCCTCGGATCATCTTTGCTTCAAACAGTTGAAGTTCGTTTCGTAGCACCATTTCACGGAGCCACCCGTGAATCCCGTCAGCTGGACGTGGCAAATCGATCCAACTTTTCGCGAATCGCATCGGATGCGCTTTTTACGGCTCGGACGCGAATCCGGGCCAACTGATTGACCACGCTTCCGTCGTACACCGTGTCTCCAATTCTCACGACCATTCCGCCCAGGATCGCAGGATCGATAACCGACTCGAGGCTGACCGTCTTGCCAAGCACTTTCGCCAACTGCTCCGCGATTTTATTCTTGACACTGTCATCGATTTCAGAGGCCGACGTCAAAACGGCTTGAACCCGACCGGACATTTCATCCTGCATCGACCGCGCCGATGCAGCGATTGCGCCGAGGCAGTCGAACCGGCCTTTGCTGCCGACGACTTTCAAAAAGTCAATCAGAACTTTTTCGACCTTTCCTCCAAACGCCTTTTCGAGCAACTGGGATTTTTCCCCGAAAGCAATCCGCGGCGACTCAAGTGCCGCCTGCAGACCTGGCACCGATTGAACCACGCCAGCGACTGCACCGAGCTCTTCGACCAATCGATCAAGAATGCCCGATTCCTTCCCAACGCCCACCAATGCTTTGGCATATACATTGCCAAGCTGCTGCTGATCGCTGTCGAACACGGTAAGATGTTTCGTATTTTCCATCAGGGATTGTTACCCGATCAATCGTTCTTGTTACAGGTCGGCAGTTACGCCCCGGTAGTAAATTGCTTGATTGATTTTTCAATCAGATCGGAATGATCCTGCTTGTTGAGCGATCGGCCAACAATACTGCCCGCCAAATCAACCGCGGAATCGACGCTACTCTCGGCCAACTCGCGAACTGCCGCGTTCTTGGCCGATTCAATTTCGGCCAGCGCGCGATCGCGAGTCCGCTGGGCTTCGGCAGCGGCTTCCGCCATGATTTTTTCCTTGGCCCGGATCGCATCATTTTTGGCTTCCGCAATCACGCCGGCAGCCTCGACATTCGCCCCCGCCAATTGCTGTTCGTACGCTGTCAATTGAGCCTGGGCCTGCTCTTTTGCCAGTCGCGCATTCTCGATATCGTCCGCGATTCGTTTCTCGCGTGCATCAAGCCCTTCCATAATCGGCTTCCACGCGAATTTCATCAGCACGGCAGCCAATCCCAAAAAGATAATCAGCGAAAAGATCAACGTATCGACGCGAACCTCAAGTGGTGGACGCGAATGCGCGCCACCTTCAGAAGCAATCAACACAAACGAGTTGAACATTCGGTCACTCAACATAGTCATCTTCACCAAGTTTTAAGTCTTATATCCCGCATTGGGCCCGGCCAACAAACCGCCGATGCCTGCGGGCGAACGGCGGAAAACAAACCGAACTAAAAAACAAGACACAAAAGGATTGCGGCAAATGCAGCACCTTCGACGAGCGCGGCAAAGATAATACCGGCTGCCTGAATCTTGCCAGCAACCTCCGGCTGACGGGCAATGCCATCACAAGCAGAACCACCAATGCGACCAATACCGATACCGGCACCGATTACAGCCAAGCCAGCACCAATCGCCTTCATCTTATGGCCATCCGCTCCCAATTGCCCCAACAAACCGTCCCCGATTTCCTGCGCGAACGTCGGCGAACAAAACAAAAAGCCACCCAAAATGAACATGAGCGTGAACAAGAACCTAACCATCAAAAGTCTCCAAGTGCAAAAAGTGCAGTGTGAATCCAAAAGCATATTCAAATCAGTGCGGGTGAATCGCCGCACCGATAAACAACGAAGTCAAAAACGCAAACACGTAGGCCTGAATGAATGCAACCAGCAACTCGAGCAGACTGATCGCGATCGTAGAAACAATGACCACCGGAACTGTCGGGTACATCATCCAGGTACCCCAGGTCACACCAATAAACGCGATAAAAACCCCAACCACCAGATGGCCAGCAAACATGTTGGCAAACAATCGAACCGCCAGCACCATGTGCTTCAACACCAGCCCAAAAACCTCGATCGCCCAGATCATCGGAAGCAAAACCAGCTTCATCGCCGGAGGCAGGTCCAAATGTGGAGCCTGCGCCTTCAAGAACCCAACGACCCCCATCTTTTTCATGCCGGTCGCGATTACGACGAAAAAAATCACCATCGCAAATGCAATGGTCACCGAAATCGAACCTGTCGCGGCCCCAAAGCCCGGCACCATCCCAATCAAGTTCAAAGTCAGAACGAAGAAAAAAACCGTCCACACCAAAGGAAGGAACCGCCCGGCATCGCTTGAGCCAATGCTCGGCACGGCAATTTCGTCCCGAACATAACAAACGGCCGCATCAACCATGTTCCAAAAACGACCCTTGGGACGATCACCATTCCTGATCCGCCGGGCGTATGGAATAAATATCGCACACACGATCAAAGCGCCAATCAACTCCAGGATCACGAACTTGGTTGGCTGAAAAGTCGCCTTACCAAGGAAATCATTTTTTTCTGTCTTGATCGAAATCAAGCCATTCTCACCCAGAAACGGCTTTTCATTCGTGAATGGTGAAATCCAGGGAATTTCAACTTTGTTTCTTTCCCCATGCTCGTCAAAGCCGAATCCCTCAAAGTAATCGGCATCCTGCACGTGGCTGATCAGGTGATCGCGACCCAGGTAATGGCCCATCGCATCAGCCATCGTCCAACTACCGTCAGACTCAGGACCGCCACTCGGAACCGCATGTGCACCATCGGACTTCGCATGCGCATCATCAACAGCATGACCATCCTTGGCATGGCCATCACCCTGATTTGCTTTTTCGTCGGTGTTTTTTTCGTCTTCGACGATGGGATTTTGGTATGTCATCGACTCGCGGTGCCTGTCGCTATCCACTTCGAGTTTCTAGTTATTTCAGCCAATTCGCAACTCACTCAATCCTCAATCGAGCCAGACTAAGCTGAACTTCCGCAACCAGCCCGATTAAGTAAAACAAGATCATATAGAAAACCAAACTCTTTTCGAGCGGTGGTTCTGAAAAATAAATCCCCCAAACGGCAACCACAAATGGAAGTACGCTTCGCACCACCATTTGCAATGCCATGCGAGCCGCAATCAACTCGTCACCCTTCGGAAACTCTCCGGCAACATGTGCAAACAACGCGGAAACAAGGCAAGCAAACAGAGCTATCGCCGCTGTCTTCCAACCAGTCTGGAAAACCACCATGCCGAGCAATGTCGCAACGACACCAGCCCCAAAAACGACAATTGCAAGTAGCACAAGCCGAAAAACAATGTTTCGGGATGCCAACTGTTTCCACATTCCTGTTTGCATGCCTTCCGTCTGTTCGGAACTTCAATCCGGAGTCGACGAATCGTCGTCCACCGAAACCAGACGAACCAACTGCATCACCGCGCCGCCCATCCCAAAAACCAGCCCCAACAGGGTGAACACAATCCGGGACCCAACTTTCTGATCAATCCAATATC
>JAHEBQ010000005.1:0-894 GCA_024642205.1 Planctomycetaceae bacterium
ATCGATCACATGCTTTCGTTCGACCACTCCTACGCAAAATCCGGCCAGATCGTATTCCCCGCGCTGGTAAAGGTCCGGCATGATCGCCGTCTCGCCGCCCAGCAGGGCACAATCGGCAGCCAGACATCCATCGCTGATTCCGCGCACAATCTGTTCGAGGGCCACGGGATCGTCATGCGACATTGCCACGTAATCCAAAAAGAACAATGGCTCCGCACCGCAACAGATTGCATCATTGACGCACATCGCCACCAGGTCGATTCCCACCGTATTGTGACGGTCAAGCATCTGGGCGAGTTTGAGTTTTGTTCCAACGCCGTCCGTGCAGGCGACCAGGACTGGATCCTGATAGTTGCGGCGAAAAAGCTTGCTCTCAAAGTCAAGCTCGAACAAACCCGCGAACCCACCATCGAGATGACGCACACGGGGGGAAAACGTCCGGTGCATCAACTTCGGTAATCGTTTCATCGCCTCGCTGTAAACTTCAAGGTCGACGCCAGAATCTTTATAGGAAACGCCTGTCATGGGCTCGCGGATCAGTTAGGCCAACTCAACGAGTCGGGTGTTATCGAAAGTGTTTTGCAATGCAGCACAGTTTGCCTGATTCCTTCAATTCCGGCAACCGTGCGGCGAACCACACTATCGCCCGCTAACGGGGGGTTGCACCGCTTCGTCCGGCGGATTGTGCCGGATCAAACACCGTTTCCAGTTTCAACAGTCGTGGCGGTCAGGCATCCAGCTTTGATTGCCGGAAAACGATTAAAAATCAGCCCCGAAATAGCGGATGAAAAGAGATACGTTTCACCGCACGCCGAGGGACAATTCTGTCCCTTCACCATAAAAGACACATGTTGAATAGCAAGGACTGCGACGCATGGGATTGTCAATCAACAG
>JAHEBQ010000005.1:904-159159 GCA_024642205.1 Planctomycetaceae bacterium
TCACGAAAAACGATTAAAAATCGTCCTCAAAATAGCGGATGAATGGATATACCGTCAGCCGCGCCTCGAGGGAAGAATTTGTCCTTTGGGCCAATCGCGAAACATGTTGAATAGCAGGGACTGCGACGCATGGGATTGTCAATCAACAGGAAATCGACCAATGTTAATGCACATGCGACACACCCATCCCAAACTCCAATTCACGCACATGCTGCCTTATGGGGCAGTCATTCATGACCATGGCGTCCAGTTTGTCGTCTTCAGTCGCAACGCCAGCGAAATGCGGCTTTTGCTCTACGACGACGTCAACGACCTCGATCCCGCCGAAATCATTACCTTTGATCCAACGTCTGATCGCTGGGGAGACATCTGGAGTATCTTCGTACCCGAAGTTGTTCCCGGCCAGCTGTACCATTTCCAGGCCAACGGACCCAATGACCCGAGTCGAGGCCTCCGGTTTTCTCCTCATGCGCGATTGATCGATCCGTACGCCAAAGCCCTGGCAGGGACCTTTCAGTCTTCCGCCGATGGTATCACGCGTCCACCCAAGTGCGTCGTCATCGATGATACCTTTGACTGGGAAGGAGATCGTCATCTCCGACGCGAACTTTCCGAATCAATCATCTACGAGATGCACGTCCGTGGTTTTACGAAACATGAATCAAGCGGCGTCGAAAATCCGGGCACTTACCTTGGTGTGATCGAGAAGATCCCCTACCTGCAATCGCTGGGCATCACTGCCGTTGAATTGATGCCCGTTCACGAGTTCCCAATCCTTTCGACCGACGGCTCACAGAGCGAACGCCCCAACTATTGGGGTTATGACCCGCTGGCGTTTTTTGCGCCGCATCGTGGATATGCCGCCGATCCGACTCCCGGCGGACAAGTTGTCGAGTTCAAGCAGATGGTCAAGGCATTGCACGACGCCGGCATCGAGGTCATTCTCGACGTCGTTTTCAATCACACGTGCGAAGGCAACGAACGTGGCCCGGTTCATAGCTTCAAAGGCCTTGAGAACCCGGTCTATTACATGCTTGAACACGACAAACGTTACTACAAGAACTATTCGGGCTGTGGCAATACGGTCAACGGCAATCACCCGATCGTCCGCGAGATGATTTTTCATTGCCTTCGCCACTGGGTTCACAACTACCATATTGATGGCTTCCGGTTTGACCTCGCCTCGATACTCAGCCGTGACCGCAATGGAAACCTGGTACCTAATCCACCTCTGGTTGAGGCGATCGGTGAAGACCCACTCCTGGCCGATACGAAAATCATCGCGGAAGCCTGGGACGCCGCCGGAGCCTACCAGGTCGGCTCGTTCGGCGAGGACCGTTGGGCCGAATGGAATGGTCGGTATCGCGATGACGTCCGCAGCTACTGGCGAGGGGACAGCGGTACACGCGGACCGCTGGCGACGCGACTTGCCGGTTCAGCCGACCTTTATCAACCCGGGGGACGACCGCCGTGCAGCAGTATCAACTTTATTACCTCGCACGACGGATTTACGCTTAACGACATGGTCAGTTATCGTGAAAAACATAACCTGGCCAATGGCGAAGACAACCGCGACGGCGACAATCACAATTTCAGCGAGAATTTCGGGGTCGAAGGACCGACAAATCAGCCGATTATTGACCAGCTTCGGTTACGTCAGATCAAAAACATGATCGCTACGTTGATGCTCAGTCAGGGCGTGCCGATGATGGTTGCCGGTGACGAGTTTCGCCGAACCCAAAACGGGAACAACAACGCGTATTGCCAGGACAACGAGATTTCGTGGCTGGATTGGAAGCTGGTGGAAGAAAACGCCGAACTGATTCGATTTTGTCGATCGTTGATCGAATTCCGACGAAACCAACCGACCGTTCGTCGTCACCATTTCCTGACGGGAGTTCCCAACAGCAAGGACGGCTGGTCCGACGTCAGTTGGTACAACCCGCTGGGTACTGCTGTTGACTGGCATGTTCCGGAGCAGCCGATCATCTGCCTGCTTGCTTCGCCCTTGCCCGCCGACGATCCGGAAGGACTGGGGCGTGATGTCCTGTTGATGTTGAATTCAGGAAGCCTGGGTTCCCGGTTCCTGATTCCGACAATTGCAAAGTCACGAAAATGGCGGCTGTTTGCCGACACCTCCCTGCCGTCTCCCCATGACGTTTACCCGGAACTCAATGGTCCGATTCTGGGTGTCAGCGGAACCCACACGCTTCCGCACAAGTCGATGGCGGTCTATGTTTCCGTCAAGTAATCCGGAAGTCATCCATCCTGAACTGGCAGTCGATGAAAAAGCTTGAGAAATTCGCGAATCGGGTTGTTATGTCTTTTTGACACCAGGATATTTCGTGTTCCGTCGACTCATACCAACCTATGCGCTACGCCGGGCGATGTTGTTATCATCCCTGGTTGCGATTTACAGCGGGCTTGCTGTTTGGAAGGAGCAAGGACCCTACTCGCGATTTGCGGACTTTCCACCGGGACTGGAAGCGGCCCTCACGTTGGCCTTGGGGCTGCTGTTGGCGCTGAGAGTGAATCGTGCGTTTGACCGTTGGTGGGAGGGGCGAATTCTATGGGGAACACTGGTCAACGCCTGTCGAAACCTGGCAGTCAAAGCAAACAACGTTGTGGTTAAACACGATAGTTCGTTCGACCGCCTCCACCGGCTGGTGGTCGCTTTTCCGTTTTCGCTTCGAGATCACTTGCGGGGCGTTACAGGAGCCTCTCGCATTCCTGACATGTCGGGCGAGCATTTCAGCGGTCAGCATATGCCGAGCTGGATCGTTAACCAGATCTATGGAATCTTCGAAGTCTGGAAGCGGGAAGAACGAATTCAATACGGCGAATTTCGGATGTTGGACCGCGAATCAAAAGTACTCCTGGAAGTGTGCGGCGGGTGTGAGCGAATCAAGAATACTCCGATCGCCGTCTCTTACCGGGTCCTGCTGCTCCATGCGTTGGCGCTGTTCTTGTTGACATTGCCCTGGGGGCTGGTTGATCAATTTGGCGTCTGGACAATTCTGATTGTATTTCTGACTTCTTATCTGGTCCTCGCCGCGGAGATTGTCGCGGAACATATTGAACAGCCTTTTGAAGCCGTCGGGGACAATCTTGATCTGGATGGAATCTGCGAAACGATTGAACGCACGGTCGACGAAATCTTGACCACCAAGACCGTAAGCCAATTGATGTCGGAGCGCATTCCCGACACTGATTCGGCCGGATAATCCCGATTCCCCAATGAGTCTCCGTTACCCCAGTTGCTGCGGTGTCGACTTGATGCGACGCCAATGTCCGATAGACTGGTCCCAGGCTTCTCGATATTTTCTTTTCCCAATCGAGCTGACTGTGAGCGAGCAAAAACAACCGATCTTGTTTAAGCACGAAACCGAAGCGGCACTTTGTTTGAAACTCGTTGCCGGCATCGGACCCGTTGTCTATGCGGATCTGATTGCAGCCTTTGGATCTCCAGCAAATGTCCTCAACGCCGCCCCGGCTCAACTGCACGAGGTTCCCGGGGTTGGCGCAAAACTGGTTCATGCGATTGTCACCGCTCGGGAAACCATCGATGTCCAGCAGCAACTTGCGGTTTGCCACCGTCAGGGAATTCAAATTCTGGAACGTGGCAGTGATCAATACCCGGAACGGTTGAGCGAAATTTACGATCCACCGACGATTCTGTTTTGCCAGGG
Source organism: Planctomycetaceae bacterium (assembly GCA_024642205.1). Taxonomy (GTDB): domain Bacteria; phylum Planctomycetota; class Planctomycetia; order Pirellulales; family Pirellulaceae; genus Mariniblastus. The sequence continues at coordinate 4,594 of JAHEBQ010000005.1, forward strand.
AAAGATCCTTCCTGCCGACAGCATTTCCGTGGCAATTGTCGGCACACGACACGCCTCCCATTACGGAACAAAAACGGCTGGGCAACTTGCGAGAGGGCTTTCGATGGCCGGTGTAACTATCGTTTCCGGGCTTGCCCGGGGCATTGATGCGGCGGCCCATCGAGGTGCCTTGGAATCCGGCGGCCGAACGATCGCGGTGCTCGGTGGTGGCCACTTGAAAATGTACCCAGCGGAACACAGCGACCTGGCAAAACAGATTTGCGAACAGGGCGCCGTCGTGAGTGAATCGCTTCCCGAGTGTCCTCCCAAAAGCGGTTCATTTCCACGTCGCAACCGCATCGTGACCGGTCTGAGCCTTGGCGTAATCGTTGTTGAAGCCGCGGATCGAAGCGGTGCCCTCATTTCCGCACGACTGGCAATGGAACAGGGCAGGGAAGTGTTCGCCGTACCCGGCCGAATCGACAACCGAAACTCACGAGGGTGTCACCGGCTGATTCGAGACGGCGCGAAACTGGTAGAGAGCGTCGACGATGTGCTGGAAGAGCTCGGCCCGATGGCAACGCCAGCCCAGGTGGATGACGAAACAACGATTCGATTTCCGGCGGAACTCAAACTTACGGAACAGGAATCCAAAGTCCTCAACGCAATTACCGAGGAAGTCACCCAATTCGACGTGATCGTTGCCCAAACAGGGCTGCCGCCGGCACGCGTGCTTTCGACCATCAGCATTCTCGAAATGAGAAGACTGGTTCGCCGCGTGAGTGGAACAACCATGGTCCGCATCTAGCCTTGGTTTTTTGCGCGGGCACTTGACGATTCCGCATCCGCTGGTGTTTGAATCATTTGCCGGTTTTGCTTGAAATCGACGTCGATTAACGCCAAGATAGGGCATCCATTTTCCAACGCCGAGGAATGCCATGAAGCCACGTCAGTATGTTGCACTTGTGATTGTTTTGTTTTCCGTCCTTCCCTGTTCCAGCGGATGGGCGCAGCTCAAGCTCCCGTCCTTCTTCAGCGACGACATGGTGCTCCAGCGCGAAAAACCGGTTGCCATCTGGGGCTGGGCCGACGCGAATGCCAAAACAACCGTCGCGTTTGCGGGGCAGACTCAATCCGCAACCGCCGACGAGACAGGAAAATGGATGGTGAAACTTCCCGCATTGAAAGCCAGCAGCGAAGGATCGAGTCTTATCGTCGAGAGCGGATCCGAGCGAATTGAGATCAAGAACGTGCTGGTGGGTGAAGTCTGGTTTGCCAGTGGCCAATCGAACATGGATTTTCTGCTTCTCAAGACAGACGAAGCTGAACAGGACATTGCTGCAGCCGAACATCCTGGCATCCGGATGTTCCTGGCCGCCAACACGCCGGCGGCGGATCCCCAGACTGACATTCGAGGATCCTGGCATGTTTCCACGCCCGAGACGGCCGGGTCGTTTTCCGCGGTTGCCTATTTTTTCGCCCTGCGTCTTCACGAAGAGACGGGCGTCCCCGTCGGCGTCCTCAAATCATCCTGGGGAGGAAAACGATCTGAGTGCTTTACCAGTCGGGAAGCAATGCTGTCCAACGAGCACGGCCGGAAGATGATTGATGAACTGGACAAACTGGCTGAACAGTTTGACGCAAAAAATGCTGCCAACACCTACGAAAAAGCGCTGGCGGCCTGGAAAGAGAAAACGGCAGAAATTCGTGAATTCAACAAAGGCAAGGAACCGTCCGAAAAGAAACGTGTCCCGCGGCAACCTCAAAAATCCAAACCGGTCTACGAAAACGAACGTAATCCCACCGTCCTGTACAATGGAATGATCCATCCGTTCGTTGGGTATACGATGCGTGGCGCGATCTGGTACCAGGGTGAGGCTAACGCGAAACCGGAGCTTGCCGGGATTTACCAGGAGATGTTCACATTGATGATTCAGGACTGGCGAACCCGTTGGGGCGATGATTTCCCGTTTTACTTTGTCCAGTTGGCGAACTTCCAGGATCCCACGACCGAACCCGGCAACCGTAGCGATTGGGCAACGGTTCAGAACAATCAACGATTGACACTGGAATTGCCCGGAACGGGGATGGCCACAATTAACGATGTTGGTGCGGCCAAGGACATTCACCCTAAAAACAAGAAAACCGTTGGCAACCGATTGGCGCTCTGGGCCTTGAGAAACCAGTACCACAAAGACGTCGTGGTTAGCGGACCGATCTACCGTACTCACCAGATCGAAGGCGACCAGGTGACGATTGAATTCGATCATGTGGGAAGTGGGCTCAAGAGCCGAGATGGCAAGCCACTTGAGCGTTTCGAGATTGCCGGCGAAGACAAGAACTGGCACTGGGCAAATGCCCGTATCATCGGGGATACCGTTGTCGTGGCCTGCCCTGACGTCCGCAAACCGAAGTCGGTTCGATATGCCTGGTCGGCCAACCCGGAAGGCGCGAATTTGATTAACGCCGAGGGTCTCCCGGCTTCGATTTTCGAAACGGCATCACGGTAAACGTATTCTTCATTCCCTTCCAAAAAAGTATCGGAGGGACCAGAACCCGCAGCGACAGATCCGTTGGTTAGCCGGACTGGTCCTTCCGTTTCCCCGGCGTACACCTCTTGCGTCCCGCCTGATCAAGCGAAGGTGGAATGTGTATTGAATTGGAATACGCGGTCTGGAGACGCCGAATTTCCCCAAAATGCATGACAATCTTTCATGAATCGTCCGAAGGGTTGAACCCAGGTTGAATGCCGCCAGCACATGAGGAGCTCTTCCGCGTCCACTCACGTCAGGTTCGGGCCAGCGTTTGAGGATTCACCGATATTCGGTAAGTCATCGGGGAACTGCCGAATTGTTTTGCGGATCAGTCAGCCGTCGTAGAATTTGAGTAGATTCATGAGTGGACAGAGGGAATAATATTGTTCCTTTTTGGCATGAATGCTCTTTTCACATCGCCCCGTCGAGTGTATTTTTTTGGCCGCGAATCGAATCGCGCATTAAGAAGTTAATGTCCGGAAATATGGGCTTGAAAGCTTCAAGAATTTCGCCCGGAAATATGGCATTACAGTCAACCTTTGATCGTCACCTTTTTTTGGGAGACCAATTGGCTGTTTTGTTGTTTTTGGCGAGTAACCCCTGCAACGCTGGTTGTTCTTGGAACTTTTTGGAAATGGAGACACAAGCCTATGTATCCGGAATCATTCGGAACAAATCCACTTTACCCTCGCTCTGACGATTTCAAAGTAATCTACAAAGACGAAACCAATGGCCTCGGCGTCATGACGTATCGGTCCTTTGAACCGGGTGACCTGATCGCCGAATTCAACGGTGAAATTGTCACTGAGATGACGCAGCACACCCTGCAGATCGAACCGGGCCGGCATATCAACGACCTGTATTTTGTCGGCTATTTCCTGCACAGTTGCGATCCGAACGTCCACTTGGAAATGAATTCGAAGCAGGTCTTTGCGATCAGCGCAATCCGCCGGGGCGATTTCCTTTACATGGACTATGCACAGACCGAAGATCAGCTATTTCGTCAATTTCCTTGCAGCTGTGGTGCAACATTGTGCCGTGGCTGGATTACGGGCCGAAAAGAATTGCCGGATGAATCCAATCCGCTTTATCAGGAAGCGATGCGTTACCGAAAGGCCGTTGCGTGAGTATTGCGGTATCTACTGATTGGTGGGCCAGGCCGGACTTGGCATTTCAGAAGGACAATTTGATTTTTGCCGGCCGCGGCGTCAACGAAATGGCCAGCCAGTTTGGCACACCGACGTTCGTCTACAGCGGAAAAAGAATCATTGACAACGCCAGTCGATTGCATGATGCGCTCTCAAATGCCGGCTTTGCTGATCGATTCAGAATTTATTTCGCGATGAAAGCCAATCGCTTTGCTCCCTTGTTAACTCATCTGAAATCAAGTGGAATGCTTGGAATTGATGCTTGCTCACCGAATGAAGTCGAACATGCGATCAGCTGCGGATTTCGTGAAGACGAAATTTCATTTACTGCGGGCAGTCTTTCGAACCGTGATTATCAAAAACTGGGAAGGTTTCCTGGAATTCGAGTGAATTGCGATTCTTTGTCCACGATCCGGCGTCTCGGTGAACTCCGGGCAGGAACGGCGATTGGAATTCGGGTCAACCCGGCCATAGGTGTCGGGCGGGCGGAAAACGACAAACTGCATTACGCCGGCCACCAGACGACGAAGTTTGGGATTTATCGCGAACAGTTTGACCAAGCCCTCGATCTGGCTGGAAAGTTTGATCTGACCATCGAAACGATCCATTTTCATACGGGTTGTGGATACCTCACTCCGCAGCTGGATCGGTGGGACGAGATCATTCAACGTGCGCGGTGGTTTATTGAACAGGTGCCTTCACTTCAGACTATTAATGTCGGCGGTGGGCTTGGCGTCCCGCACGTTAACTCCGATCAACCACTTGACCTGGCGCACTGGTCGGGCGTTCTGGCAAATCATTTTCTGGACTCGAACTTGACCATCGAAGTCGAACCTGGAGACTATCTTGTCAAGGACTCGGGCCTGTTGTTGTTGAGCGTGACAACAGTTGAGCAAAAACAATCAACCACGTTTGTCGGTCTGGATGCCGGATTCAATCTTGCGGTGGAACCGGCGGTATACGGATTGCCGTTTGAACCGGTTCCGGCCGTGCGCAACGCCGGTCAATCCCAAACTGTCACGGTTCACGGAAACATTAATGAAGCGCTTGACATCTGGTATCGGGATATTGAGCTGCCACCCCTGAATGAAGGCGATATTGTGGCCCTGATCAATGCCGGAGCTTATTCATCTTCGATGGCGTCCAACCATTGCATGCGTGGCGAATTCAAGGAAATGTTGTTGCTTTAGTGCTTCGATGTTTTCCAACCTGCGATCGGTCGATTCTCCCGTCCCGGCGAGACGGATGGCGTTAATCCCGTCCATTTTCTCACGCTCCTGCAATATTTGCGAAATTCGCTCATTTCTCCCTGTGCCCGCCTGAGTTAAAAGGGGCCCGATCAAAACGGACAATTGTTCGTATTTCCAACTAACGATTTGGCCGGTGACTCGTCATATGGATGTGGCTATGTGGCTCGGATTGCCGAATGTGAACCTCAACGAACTGCGTTCATTTTTCGGTCAGGAAGGTAAAATCCAGGTCATACGCAATGTAACGTCGTTGTAACAGCAGCAATTCCCGACGCGCCATCGATAATAATAGGCGGACGGTAAATAGTTACGGAAGTTGAATCGTTGCTCCTGTTTGCCCGACGATTGGCATTGTAGAAACGCACTCCGATCACGCCCACGGGCAGCCCGTCGTCGACCTACCCCAACTGATTTAGACCGAATCGAGTCGAAACATGAGACCCCTGAGATTCTCCGCTGCGGTACTGTTGTTGATTTTTCTCTCGTTCGGTTGCGTGGCCGTTGGTGTCACCCAGGAGCCAAATAGTGGATCTGACGATCCCGAATCGATCAACGAACAAACAATCTACATCCCCTACGAAAAACTCCGCGAAGTTTTCGAGCGAGATGGCCGAGGCGTATTCCTGCCTTACGACAAATTCCAGCAACTGTGGAATGAAGCCCGTCGGAATCAACCCAGGAAGTCCGACCTCAGCGCCCCTTTGGGAGCCTTGATGACGGATATCGAAAGTACCGCGACCCTCGGAATGGAAATCGTCAACGTCGATGCAACGATCAAGATCGAACTCCTCCGCAAAGGCTGGCACCGGATACCGCTGCGACTGGCCAACGCGGCGATTCGTCGCGCCGAGATCGACGGAAAGGAAGCCAGGATTGTATCGGGCCAGGACGGGCAATATGAGTTGCTCGTTTCCTACGATGATGACCAGCCGAAAACGATCGAGCTGAAGCTGTCGTATGCCAAAGCGTTGGCCAAATCGGGCGGACAGAGTTCCGTTGCATTTCAGTCGCCACAGGCACCTGTCAATCGTTGGACCATTCGCACGGGGCAAAAGGATATCGACGTTCAAATCGAACCCATGATTGCCTCGTCCAAGAAACTGGGCAACCCTGAGGGAGAAGATCGACCGAACGAAGGTGATGAAATACTGGCGTTTGTCGGGGCTGCACCCGAAGTCAAAATCATGTGGACGCCCAAGGCAGAAGGAGCCTCGGGATTGGCCGCACTCATTTCAGCAGATACTCAGGCCCGTTTTCAAATCGATCAGGGAGTTGCCCGTACCAGCGCTGCGGTCACGCTGGATATTTCTCGGGCAGAAATAAGATCTGTTTCACTCAGCGTCCCGTCAGATCAAAAAGTAGTCAGCGTGTTTGATCGGAACGTCAAGAAATGGGAAGTCGAAAAGGCAGAAGAGGCTCAAACCATCCGGATTGAATTGTTTGAGCCGACCCTCGGGCAACAACTCCTGGCGGTGGAACTGGAAAAATTTATCGACGAGATCGAAGATACGACCATCAACGTACCCCAGATCAAGGCCAACGATGTTTCGCGAAACAGCGGAATCTTCCTGGTCAATTTGTCATCCGGATTGCGGGCCGAACCAGAGACGAAAACGGGGTTACTCCAGATGGACGCCGCAGAACTACCAGAAGACCTGCAGAAACAGAAATGGGAATTCGCTTATCGCTATGCGTCGCTTCCATTTGCGCTGTCCCTGAATGTGAAAAAGATCCAACCTTTAATCAACGTGGAGCAACTGGTCGAAGTCTCGGTTCGCCCGGAAAAGCTCGATGTCGAGTTGTCTGCCATATATGACATCCAGCTGGCTGGCGTCTTTCAACTCGACCTGGAAATTCCCCAAGAGTTTGAAATCCGCGAAATCCGGCCACTCTCCCGCAATGACCTGATCAACGTACCCGTGGACACGTTTTACCGTGACCCCAATAACGAGAACCATGTTCTGATCACGCTGGGAAAGAAGGCAATCGGGAAAATGGGATTGCTGATTTCGCTTGACCGCGAACTCAAAGATGCAAATCTGCTTAGCCCCACCGATGTTGCTTCCAGGATTGGATTCTCAATCCCCAAAGCGATGATCGGCAGTGTCGAGTTTTCACAGGGAAACCTCGTTGTGTATGCGCCCGAAAGCCTGCAGCTCAATGCCGCGGAAACCAGGGGATTACGGAACGATAGTTTCCAAAACGCGTTTTCCCGACAACCTGCCGCCATGAACCTGTCGGCGGTGAGGCCCATCCTGGCATTCAGTTTCTCGCATACCGCGGCATCGATCGAACTGGAAGCCAAACGGCGACGACCCCAGGTCACGGTGGAACAGATCGTCGTGGTCTCGATTCAGTCGGGAGTCGTCAAGTATGACGCGCGTCTTTTTTATGAAGTCCTGTACAGCGGAGTCAAGTCGCTACGACTCGATGTGCCCAGTTCGCTGGTCAACGAACTGCGAAGCCGTTCGACGAACATCCTGAAACAGCCCTTCGATCCACAGCCAGACAATGTCCCGGTTGGATACACCGCCTGGGAACTGACAGGAGACAATGAGTTTTTTGGTCTGCATGAAATTCGTTACACCTGGGAAGAAAAAATCGCTGATCTGCAACTGGGTAAAAGTGCCGATGTTGGCGTGGACCGGTTGATTCCTGCGGACGTCGATCGGGCCAACGGACAAATCGTGTTGACCAAATCGGAAACCATTGACGTCCGCCCAAAATCCGATGCAACGGGCTTGCGTCCGATTGATCCACAAACGGATTTGGCTCAGGGTGTCGCGGTTGACAATGCAGCAATGGCTTTTGAGTTTGTTGATGATTGGACGTTGAACCTGACGGCAACCCGGTTTGAACTCCAGGAATTGAAGCGAACCAGTATCTCTAGGGCTGTCGTTCGAGCAGTGGCACTTCGCGAAAACGGACTCTCCGTTCAATGTCTGTTCCAAATGCGAAGCGTCAGTCAGCGGATTTCAATTCAAATGCCGGCAGGATTCGACGAGGCAACGTCATTTGACGATCAACCGATTCGCATCAATGGAGCCAGGATCACTCCCGAGCGGGGAGGTCAAGACCTGATTTACGTTCCGTTGAACGGCGTGAACTCGGACGAACCTTTTCTACTGGAGATCCGGTACACCATCGACCGCGATCCGCACCAGATCGATTTACCAATATTTACCGACGAACCAGCCGTTCAAAAAGTCTACTTATGCGTTTACCTGCCATTTGAACGGGCGTTGTTGCGTCAATCCGGTCCCTGGACGGACGAAGCGGTAGACGAACATTCCACTTCCATCGCAGGCCTTTTCAATACGAACAATCCGAATTCCCTGGTGACGAGGATGTTCCGACGGCGCAGCGAAAATGTGGATCAATTATTGAGCTGGGTTCATTCAGGCGTGAATTGCGACGTGTCGACCAGTCAGAAGTTTGAGATCGATGGTCGGCCTTATGTGTTCTCAGCATTGCGACCGGAGCCGGCACCCAACGGTTCGCTTCACCTCCGTACGATCAATCTGAAACTCCTGAACGTAATCGTATTGGGAATCATTGGCTTGCTCGGCCTGGCGCTGGTTCGTGCCCGACTGACCACGCAACTGGCAGGCGTTATGCTCGTGCTTGCTGCATTCGTCGCAGCAGGTGTCTTTTTCCCGCTGATCACGGAACATGTCTTTAGCGAAGCTCTATTGCTGACGGTCGGAGTGACCGCTCTGACCTGGTTGACATCCGACGCAGTTCGCTGGTTCCGTGGACTACGGATCGCCCGTCGAGCAAACCAGGCTCTCATGGCGGGACAGTCAGATTTCGCAATCGCCGGTCTGCCATCGCCGGTGCCCGAATCTGCGGATTCCACCGCGTTTCCTCCAGGTGTGAGTGATTCTCCATCGACTTCCGCAGACCACGAGGAAGGAGACTCACAATGAGAAACGTTGCTCTGATCACGATCGTTGCTGTCGCTATGGGTTCGTTTCCCGGCGAGCGGCTTTTTTCCCAGGACTTGCCGACGGTCGACACAGCGCCGAAGGCATTCCAGCGACAGATTTTTGTACCCTTTGACAGTCTGGACATCTTGCTGGATGGAAACTCGAACCGGGTTCTGCTGACACGTGCCGAATATGAGGCACTACTGAAGTCGGCTCGCACACGGGAAGTCAAGCGGGCTCCTCTGGATAGCGCCATCGTTTCCGCCAAATATACCGGGAAGATATCGGAAGGCGTTGCGCTGATCAAGGGCGAGTTAATCGTTGAGCCATTGAACGAAGGCCTCGTGCAAATTCCGTTGCCTTTTAGCGGGGTTGCCATTCGCCAAGCAAACCTGGGTGACGAGCCCGCCAAACTATGGCGAAACCCGAGTGGCCAGATCGTTTTGCTGACATCCAGCCAGGCGCGCGAGACGTTGAATATCGAAATGACCGTTCCGATGCAGACATCGGCTGCCAGACAGTCGATGTCGATTCAGTTACCCTCACCATCGGCAACGTCGTTTCGCCTGACAGTGCCGGGCAACGTCGAAGTCAAGAGTGGCGTACCAGTCGCCCTCCGGCTTTACGATCAGGATCGCAACACGACCGAGTTTGACTTGCTGGCGACTCGTGAACCAATGAATATTGTGATGTCGTTAAACAACCGGTTGTTGAAGGACGAGCGCGTCGCGGTTTCTCGCAGCGTCATGATTCACAAGCTCTCAGCCCACACACAGGAAATGCATGTGACGTGTTCCATGGATGTGATTCATGGCGCACTGGAAGAGGTCGAGTTCACGGTTCCACCTGGATTCCAGGTCAGCCAGGTTGCAACGGAACTCCTCAGCCAATGGGTAATCAAGGATCCACCCGAGGGTGCGGATGATTCCGGGAAACGGTTGCTCGTCAAGCTTCGTCAGCCTACCCGGGAGGATTTTGTATTGAACATCACGGCAGAACGAAACCGGGGGGCTGTGGGCCACTGGAAGGCCGAGGAGATTCGACCAGTCGAGGTCGCAGGCCACGTGTCCGTCGTGGGTGTGCTGGCAGATATCGAACTGGAATCTGCGAAACTCGTTTCGGAAGGAGTGATTCCGATCGATCATGAGTTCTTGATGGCGGCAATCCCCGAGTCTGTACGATCGACCGATCGTGGAAACCAGTCGATCATCGTGGCCGCGTTTTACGCACCACAGAGAGACTACTCCATCACAAGCCATTTTTCCGTGCCTGCTCCCGAGTTGATCGTCCGGTCCAATTCTCGCCTGGTGATCGGTGACCAGAGTCTTCAATGGCAAGGAGGAATCTCGTTGGTCAGCCGGCACGACTCCCGTTTCGGCTTCAAAATGACGCTTCCCAACGGATGGCGACTGGACCAATTGACGGGAATCGACGGCCAGGCGATTCGGTTTGACCGAGTGGGCGTCAATGGAAGTTCCGATTTTCTCGTGCACCTTCCGGACAGAATCCCGTCCGCTTCGGCAGTCAAAGTCTTCCTGCAGGCAAGTCTGACGCGAGCGGGATGGCTGGAGGAATGGGAATCGAATCAGGTTGAATTTCCTTCCGTTAAAATTGAGGGAGAAACGAAACATACCGGCGCAATCGCGATTTCGACAACGGAAGATCTGTCGATTCGACCGGCAAATGTCGTAAATCTCGAATTGCTTGACGAAACGGACAAACAGAAATTCGAACTCGATCGAACCAATGCGCCACTCGCGTTTCAGTTTGAGAATTCGAACTACGGACTGAGTCTCGAACTGGAACGCCTCCAGCCTTCCATCATGGCCAGAACGTACAATTACGTCAAAATCATGCCGACTCAAATGAAGGTTCACGCAGAATTGATGTACGACATCAAACAGGCCAGAGAGGCAGAATTCCAGTTTGATCTGCCGCTGGAAACACCTGCATCGATTTCGATCAGGGCTGTCAACGACCAGCTCAAGGACTATCGCAGCGAAAACACGGAAACGACTCGACGCTGGACCGTTCAACTCGCCAAACCCAGGCAGGGACAGGTCCATTTGTTGATCGATTTTCAAATGCCACTTGAAGAGTCGCAACTGGCAGAACTCAAGCTGGCTCCCGTCATCATTCGCAATGTGAATTTTCAATCGTCGATGTTTGCAGTCGAAGGCAGCACCGAGCTGGACACGGAAATTGAAACCGCGGCCCGAACCGTGGACGTGGGCGAGTTTTCGCAAGCCTTCTACCAACCCGGTCGGTTCCTCCTGGGGGTCTATTCCTGGCCCAACGAATCCATGTCGCTGACCATAAAGAGCCGTCGACGGCCCGTCTATCAACTGCCCGGCGCAATCGTCCAACGGGCAGAAATGGTGACGTCGATTTCCGACAACGGCAAGGCTCAAACGGCCGCGAGATTCCAGTTGGTCACCAAGCAACAACCCTTTTTACGCGTCGAGCTACCGGAAAATGCGACACTCTGGTCCGTTCAGCTGGATGGCCAACCAGCAAAGCCGCAACTGGAAAACGGTTCGCTATTGATCAGCCTGGTGGGAAATGAAGCCGGCAAACTGCGCGATTTGCAAATCGTATTTGAATCGACTGCCAGCTCGTTTCGACTTGTCGGAAAAGTCCAGGCAGAGGCGCCGACGCTCTGGATCATCGACGCGGGCGATGCCCAGGGCATTCGCGTTCCCCTCGTTGACTTGCATTGGCGATTGATCATGCCGGACGGATTCAGCATCTCTCACGGCGATGGCAAGTTTCAATCGGACCAATTGGTTGGCCGACCTTCTCCCATCCGCCAGCTTGCCGATTGGGTTTACCGCCTTGGTGGCGGCATTGGAGCATCGAGTTTTGGCCGACAACTGGCCTCGGAAGCCGGTTTCACCGGCGGAGGAGGTCGATTGGCTCCGCCCGACGCCAGGATCGCCGATGCGATGGCTGCCGATGAAGTAACACTTCCCGTTAGAGAATCAAACTTGCCAAAAACACTTCCGGCAGATCAACCCGTTGCAGACATGAAGAGACCGTCAGCCGCACCTCCGGCCCCTGGAAAGAGCGGCGAAGTTCGGGGGTTGAAAAGCGAGCCCGCCGATCCATCCAGTCGTGGACTTGGACCACTCGACGCGGCAAAAGCACCGACAAACTGGGCGCTGAGTGGGTTGAGAAGCCTGGACATTGTGCTGACGGACACCGGCAATTCGATCGAGTTTTACAATCTCGGTGAACAACCGACGTTGACAGCAACGATCGTCAATCAGTCTCGGCTTAACTGGATCGCAATTGCCTTGGCGATGATGATCGCCGCGCTCGGCGTCTTGCTGACCCCTCGTCGGCGAAAATCAAAACTGGTTTATGTGTTACTGGTTCTGCTGATCGCCTGCCTGGTTCCACTGGCTGGCGTCGCGTTCGATGCGTTTCGAACGATCATCGACCTCGCCATTCTCGCGGCGGTTTTTGTCGCGATCTACTATTTGCTGGCTGCCATGATCCGGCTGTTCGGAAGATCCGTCGCATTGTTCGCTGCCCGGATTCCGTTGTGTTTCCTGGTGTTCGCCATTTCCATTGGCTTTGCTTGTCAAGCCAGTGCGCAGGAAGTTGTCACCGACATATCGGATCTGCAACGACTGCTCCAGACTCTACAGACCGAACCCAAAGTGAAACTACCGGACGATGCAGTTATCATCCCCTTCGACCCCGGGGATCCACGAGGGCGTAAGAATGCGGAACGTCTGTTGCTGCCCTATGAGAACTACCTGGAGCTGATCAACCGTTCGGATCTGGAAACCAGGCCAAAGCAAGTCAGTGCACCAGTCGATTATGTGCTGTCTTCGGCTCACTACAACATTCAGCTGACCCTGGATGAGGATATTTCGATCAAGGGCAGGCTGGTCATTGAGCTGTTGACCGAGGGGCCCGTTTCCGTTGCACTGCCGCTGTTCGGAGGGGCGCTTGCCGACGCACAAGTCGATGGGAAGCCGGCGAAGCTACAGTTTCAGAGCGTGGCCAATTCCGAGCAGGCCGCACATCAGACCGGCCAACCGACCAATACCAATATGATTCAGCTTCACCTGGAAGGCCGTGGTGCAAAGGATTTTGAATTCACGGTGCGAATCAAACCATTGCGTCAGGGTGGCTGGCGATTGCTTGACGTAAGACTGCCCGTTGGTATGACAAGAGGATTGGATTTGACATCGCTGGATCAACGCACCGAAGTACGCTTGAATTCCGATTCCGATCGTCGTTCAATCGAAGCGAAACCCAACGAGAGAATTGCCACGGTTCTCAATGAGGACGGGTCATTGCGTCTGCAGTGGAAACCGTCAACGGCAACTCAGGCAGTTGATCAAAGCCTGACGGCCCAGTCTGAAGCGGTATTTGATGTTCGGGAGGACGGGTTACGATTGACCTGGCGAGTTGAACTTGACTTCCGTGGAGCCGAAAGAGACGTGTTCACGCTGAATCTGCCTGAAGGATTCCTGGTCGAGCAGGTGAGTGGAGAAAACGTCCGGGCTTGGGATGTCAATAAGGAGGATGCATCAAAACGTCTTAATGTGACCCTGCTAAGTCCCGCCAAGGACAAAGAGGCGTTTACCATCGAATTATCCCGTCGAGACTTTGCCGTCAGCGAGGCTGAGTTGCAGTTCGACGCACCCTATCTGACCGTGGAAGGAGCGGCGCTGCACAAAGGCATTTATTCGGTTCGCCGCAGTCCGATCATTGAACTCAAAACAACGAATCAACGATCGGCCAGTCGCATCGACACCGATCAATTCCAATCCAGGGTTGACATTGCAGGGATTGACTCGAAATCCAGCCCGCTGGGAATTAGATCTTTTCAGGATCTGCAATTTGTGACCACGCCTTTTCAAATTGGTCTGAAAGCCAACCTGGTTCCCCTTACGATCAAGGCCGAAACACAGTCGATCATGAGAATAGGCCAGACCGAAGCCGATCTTGAGATGCGAATCAACATCTCGGCAGGTCGTCGACCGATCTACAAATTGAGCTTTGACCTTCCCAAAGAAGTTCATATTCGATCACTTTCTGCCGGTTTAGGCGAGACCTGGACGTCGGAGATCATTGACGGGATTCAACGCATTGAGTTACTTTTTCCGTCCGGGGTCGTAAACGACTTCCCGATCATTCTGGATGCGGCCCTGGCTGAATATTCTGGCCAAACCGAATGGGTGATTCCAAGAATAAAAGTCAACGAAGTCACCGAACAAAACGGATTCGTGGTAATTCAAGTCGATCCTGCCTTGGCCGTATCATCCAGTAATCTAAAGAACTGCGAAACAGTCCTCCTCCAGCAGGTCGAAAGCTGGCTGAATCGGAACCAGCGCTCAACCACACGGCTGGCTTTGCGAACCAGGGGAGCCGATTACGATGCCACCCTTCGTTTCACCAGGATTCAACCGCGTGTTACCGTAGAAACGGTGACCAACGTGAGAACCACCTTGTTTGCGATCGAAGAGACAATCCTGCTGGATTTCAATATTCAGCAGGCGGGAATTCGACAAATTCAATTCGAACTTCCGGCCGACATGCAAAACGCCCGCGTCAACGCCCGGTTGGTAAGTGAAATTCTTCGGGACGATGTTGCCGGTAATGCAAATACCGTTCGAATAACGTTGAATCTGCAGGACGAAGTAATTGATTCCTATCGCGTCGTCATCGAGAACGACCGACAGTTAGGTGAAGCGCGGCAAAATGTCCCCATCCCGCGGGTTTTGACCGGGCTCACCGAGCAACGATTCGCAACGCTTCAAAACGCGGGTCGGGACGAGATCAGCGTGATCCAGGGAGTCGATTTTCAACCTCTCAATCGCGAGCTGGACCAGTTTACTAAATTGAAGCAAAAACTATCTGGCAGTGAAGTAACAATGGCGTATGCCGCCGACAAAAAAACCGAATCGCCGATTCTTCAATACGAGACCAGACAGCGAGAGGTCTTTGACACGGTGGCCGCCAGCATTGAATTCTCGAAAACGGTCATGGTCGTGGATTCCAGCGGCGCCTATCGGGCTCTGCAAAATTTCCAGGTCAACAATCGCTCCGAACAGTATCTAGAGATCGAACTGCCATTCGGGGCTCAATTGTTGACCGTGCTCGTCGAGGGCCAGCCCGTCAAGCCGGTTGCCTGGCCCGCAGCTCAAAACGAAAGAAGGCTGCGAATTCCTTTGGTCAAAACTCAACTGGGTGATCTGGATTACCCTGTGCAACTGAAATTTTCGGGGCGTTTGGGAGAACTGTCGAGTTTCAACGAGGTGGAATTCCCCGTCATTGAAACACTGAACATCAACGTTCAGCTAAGCCAGCTTCATCTGCGGTTACCCGATTCCTATCGCTGGATGAATTTCCACGGGACGATGACGAAAGTCGACGATCAGGGCGAACTCGAAGAAAGTTACCTGAATTACAAGAGTCGACAAATCCAGCAACTTGCCGAACAGATTCAAAGCAAGTCATCCCAGTTCGGTTCATTTTCCAAATCGCGTGCCTACTCAAATCTATCACAACTTCAACAGGAAATGGTTGAGTTCGAATCCGCAAATCCGGCAATCCAATCAAAAGCGGATGAACAATTACTGGATCTGGTGCGAGGAAACAACGACGCCATTCAGCGAGCCCAGGAATCATACAGCGACCAGAACTCCCGATCCTCTGGAATCTCGATCGACAATCGCGACAATTTCAATGGCCTGATCGAAGGCCAATCGGCCAGGATTGGTCGTAACCTGATCAACAAGCAAGAGCAGAATTTCAGACTGGATGTTGCGCAATCCGGGAAAAACCCGGACGATTCGAAAGGTGAAAAGAATACTGCCGGGAATGTCGACCCAGCCAACAAGGCGTTTGACAGTGGGTGGCTGGATCGGAACCAGCTGAGTGGCATTCCGGGAGGAGAGGATGCAAAACCTCAACAACAGCACGAAGCGGAAGGACTGACCGATCGACGGTCTGGCGAGCGATTTCGAACGCCGATCGCAAAGCCCGAAATCAAGCAACTTGATGATTCGATCAGTTTTTTCAATCCCATCGTTCGCTCCGATCTCGGTGACCCGGAAAATCGGGAAAAACTGGAGGCCGACAAGGAATCGGGCGGTCAGGTTGGAGGAATGGCAGCCGGCCTGGCCGGCCCTGAAGGGAAATTCCAGGGAGGTGGACTCGGCGGCGGTGGTGGATTCGGGCAGGAACTGCCACAGGAACCCGGAGAAATAAAAACCAGATTCAGTGCTTCAAGGGAAGCGCTGAATCGCCCGATTGGCGGCAACCTGGATCGACGTCTTTCCGATCTACAATCGGGATCGATCGTCAGTCACTCGGCTGATTCAGCCAGTGGACCGGATCCAAGGAACGAGGTCGCTGCGAATACCGCGCGGCAGGACGACGGCATTTTCTCCTCGGCACTGTCAAGTCTGGACATTGAAATTCCAGAGCGGGGAGTTAGTTTTTACTTCAAATCACCCCGCGGCAAGGCAACGGTCACCGTTCGACCGCTTGAATCCCGTACCTTCTCCCGTTGGTTATCTGCCGTCATCACGATCGGCGTTTGCCTGGGAGTCTGGCTGGCGTGCTGGTGCGTGATCTGGTTTTGGCGAAACTCCACGTTGCGAGTGATCGCCAACCTCGGTCTCCTGCTGGGTGGGTTGGCCAGTTTGGTTTTTGCGGTATTGCCGGTCTACGGTTTGCTCGCGCTGATCGCCGCGATCGTATTATTTGTGGATCGGATTGCGCACATGATCGGTCGAAACGAACCTCTTGAGATGCCTCGGTAATCGCCAATGCTGGTTGCGATTGCCAGTAACGCAGATCCGCGTGGTCGACGGCCGATCGACATTCCGTCTCGCGGAGTGTTAACGATCTGCCTCGACATGATTGTTGCTCGGCACGTCCGATCGTCGTTTCGTAATTTCGATCGAATTCCCCTTGGCATTGTAAACAACAACGTCAACGAAGTTCATGATCAACATCACGCCTCGACCACAGTCTTTTTCCAGGTTCTCTTCGGCAGTCGGATCGGGCAACGCGTCTGGATCAAAACCGCAACCCTGGTCAGTGATTTTGGAATAGAAACGATCATCGAATAATTCGACCAAAACATGAACATCTTTGTCAGGAGCACAATGATTGCCGTGGTGGATTGCATTCATGATGGCCTCTTCCATCGCCATATGAATGCCGAATGTATCCTTGTTACTCCAGCTGGATTTTTCGAGTTGTTCAAGAATCAAGCTGATGACATTTGCGCAATAATCCGGTTGACTCGGAATCCGATTATCGTATCTCCATGGCTTTGCCGCTTTTTCCATCGTTTGGCCGGTCACTCGAACTAGGTGTATCTCAGATAGTCTAACGCGAAATCAATTTTGAATCTGGGCTCAATTGAAAATCAAGATCAGGCACGGCGGCCAGTCAATTGCATTCTCCATTCATTTTTTTTCAAAGGACGCAAGGGCTTCTTCCTGTTCATCTTTAATCTGAAACATGGAATCGAGATTCGTATAGCTGAACAGGTCCCGAACCTCGGGACGGAGATTGCTCAAACGAATCTGTCCACCTTGGGACCGAATGCGTTTCTCCAACACGATCAGTTTGTTGATCGCCGCACTGGAGAAGAAGCTGACATTGTCAAAATTGATCAACATGCGTTCTGAATCATTGCCGGCCAACAGGGACATCAGTTCCTTTCCCATCGTTTCGATCCGGGCCGGGTCCATCACCTTGTGGTCTTTGAACTTGACGACAAACACCTTGTTGATGTTATCCAGTTCAATGCATTCAAAATCATCCATAACTCAATTCTCATTCAAGAAAAAACCTGCCACCTGATTGTTCCGAAGTCGGCAAAAGGCGCTTGTACCATTCTAGACCGTTGCACCGTGCCGTCAAAGCGGACGCCCCAATCCCGGCTTTCGGGTCCAACTCGGAGTACTCGCTGGGGATGCCGGGCAAATAACTCGTCTGGTGACGAAGAATCAGGACGCAACAAATCGTTCCATCTGAATCCCGGTTCATTCTGGATCAGGGCAAAACGCAGATCCAAGAAAAAAACACTAGCCGCCACGTCCCCGAATGATTGACCAGAATCTCATCCGTTTACGCGTTGAACTAGTGTTTTTGATTCGCTTATGCGGCCGTATTGTCGATTGGTTGCGGGGTTATCGGCGACTCACGGGTTTTGAACAGGAATTCAGTCTTCAGGTTTTTCATCGCACCAGAGGGTGTCGCAGGTTGAAACGTTTTTCAAAAAATTTCGCTGTTTTTCAGATTTCATCACGATGTTCGAACTATTCGCGTTGAACTGACAGACCGTGCAAAAACACCACGGTCCCCAGGAACAAAACCGGCCAGCAAAGCCAATTCGGAGGTGAAAACGATTTTGGAGTACCCAACATTGTTTGTCCGATGCCTGCCGTTGGCTGCTGGTTTGCCAGGGAACCACCGCCGGGATAGGACGCCTGGTAATAGGGGGAATTGAAAGCCGGGTTGTTGGCATTTCCTGACATCGAATAGGAAGCTGATTGCGGATCTTCCCGAGGTGCGTTTTCCATCAGAAAGTTGGAAACCCGGGGCGTCAACACATAGGTTTCCACCAGGTTCAACTGGATTCCAATAAAGACCAGCACAAATCCAAGCGTCATGATGGAAGTTCGTTGCATTGCTTTTTTCCAGAGAAGAACTCATTGTGGAAATGACCAACCGCTTATCGATTGGAGTTTGACGGACACCGTTTGGCGACCAGAACTCCCTTTTACGGTTCACTCGCAAAATATTGTTCCACTGTTTGTTATCGTTTGAAAGGACTTTTGTACTTGAACGCCGGACCGTCAAATCTGTTTGAAGTTGTGATCGGGTTCCGTTTTTTTGGGTTTTAGTGAACGCATGTCCGAAAAACTCTGGGGAACCGGTTCTGAATTCTCGGTTTGGCGATCGTTAAGGGATAATCCGGCATTTCCTGTTACAGGCTAATGCCGGTAGATTGGAGGACGAACTCCGTTCACGACAGTCTTCCGGGTGCCGGGTTGGAGTATCTCAAGAGCCGCAAGTCGCATGGATTAAGTACAAGTATGAATTCATCTTCCAGTTCGGTCTTTCCCAAGACAGGCGGACTAGGGTCGCCGAGTTTTCAGGGTCTGCTTTGGACGCAGTGGCTGACCGCGATCAATGACAACGTCTTTCGGTGGTTTGTGATTGGGGTCGGTAAAGACCAATTCGCGCGAGAAGATCAGGCGGTATTGCTGATCGTCGGTTCTGCGTTTTTCATTGTGCCTTACATATTGTTTGCCTCCGTTGCCGGGTGGTTGGCCGACCGTTACATGAAACGCAATGTCATCATTGGCTGCAAAATCGCCGAAATCGCGATCATGGTCCTCGGTGTGTTGGCGGTCAGTTGGCTTGAGACTCCCAATCCCGCGGCTGGGGTCGATCGCTTTTTCTGGCTGCTGTTGGCCGCCGTGTTCCTGATGGGCATGCAAAGCGCTTTGTTTGCGCCCGCCAAGGTAGGAACGATTCCCGAACTTCTGGACGAAACGAACATTGCTGCCGGCAACGGAATTTTCAATCTGGCCACGCTCTCGGCGACCGTCATCGGAATGGCACTCGGTGGATGGCTTTCCGACGCCACGGTGCGCGGACAGGAAAACATCGGGCTGGCGGCATTCGTACTCGTTGGCATTGCTGTCGTGGGGACCCTGTTGAGTTTCCTCGTACGGACCTTGCCGGCGGCGAATCGTCAGGCAAAATTCCCGGTAACCCTGGTTGGTGAAACTCTGCGGGACATCCTGCAGTTGTTTTCTTACCGGACGCTTTTCAGAGTCGCCCTGGGGATTACGTTCTTCTGGGCGATTGCTGCGTTCGCTCAACTCAACATTGATGTGTTTTCTACCGAAAGCGGGGGCCTCGATGAATCCGATCGGACGCCTTTGCTGGTCGCGGTTGTCCTGGGAATCGGAATCGGCAGCGTGTTTGCCGGAATAATTTCGGCTGGACGCATCGAGCTTGGGCTCATCCCGATTGGTGCGATTGGCGTGGCGTTATTCTCCTTCCTGCTGTGGTTGTCTCCAGAAGGATTCATCAACGACTCCCCGTTTAATGCCAGCAAGATACTGGTCTGCTTGTTGCTCGGAGGATTGGGCTTCAGCGCAGGAATTTTTGACGTACCGCTGGCATCTTTTCTTCAACACAACAGTCCAATCGAGAAACGCGGCTCCATGCTGGCCGCAACCAATTGCATGGCATTCAGTGGAATCCTCTTGATGTTTGGCGTCTTGTATTTCTGCACGGCGCCCGGTTCGGACGGTTCAGTGGCCAACCTTCCGCGTGAGTTAACGTCGGCAGGCCTTTCGGAAGTGCAAAAATCGGAATTGCAAACGCTGATCTCGGAGTTCGAGGCGACGCCCATTGGCGAAAGCGCGAACATCAAGGCATTTGTGGACCGTGCCGAACCGGAAAGTCAAACCGCCGCGCTCACGGAATTGGTGATGATCGATTCCAAACGTCGCCGAACGGCCGTACGTTCATTAACGCTACAGCAATATCGCGATGAGTTCAAACCGGATCCAAGCCACCCGCTCAGCCCTGAAATGAAAATCACGCAGGGTCGTCTGGGGCGGCAGATTAGTCAGGCGATCACGCAAAGTGGACCACTTCCGTGGCTCAGTTCGCGACAAGTCTTCCTCGTCATGTGCCTGATGACTCTGCCCGTCGTTGGTTACTCGCTTTATCGATTGATTCGCCAATTTGTGCGGTTACTATTCTTGATGGGCCTTGGGGTGATTTATCGAATCCGCGTCACCGGCGCCGACAACCTGCCAACCGAGGGTGGCGCGGTCGTGGTGGCCAATCACTCCTCGTGGATCGACGGTGTACTCTTGTTGGTCCTGGTCCCTCGCTTGCCACGCGCCATCGCCTGGGCGGGTAATTTCCAGAATTGGCTGATGAAACAATGGGCCGACTTTTGTGGTGTGATCCTGATTTCCGGTGGACCGAAGTCCATTCGCAAAGGTCTTCAAACTGCCCGGGAAGCCGTTGAAAATGGCGAAGTGATCGCAGTGTTCCCGGAAGGCGGAATCTCGCAGGATTGCCAGTTGAAGTCGTTCAAGCCCGGCCTCTCAAAGATCATCGATTTCGAAAATCCGGCACCGGTGGTTCCCGTGTATTTCGACGAGCTCTGGGGAAGTATCTTCAGCTATTCGGGTGGCAAGTCGATCAAGAAATGGCCCAGTTCATTTCGACGCCCCCTGTCGGTTCACATCGGAAAACCAATCAAGAAACCTGATACAATGTTTCACATTCGACAGGCAGTCCAGGAATTAAGTGCAACGACCATGGATAATTACTCTGGCAAGTTCGTCCCCGCTCCCTCGGCGTTCATTAAGGCTTGCAAAAAGAGCAAGTTCCGCTCCAAGATCGCCGACTCAACAAACCAGGAAGAAACCGGTGGCAAGCTTCTGACACGCGTACTGATTCTGAGGAAACTTTTGCGCAAACACGTGTTGGGAAAAGATGAACAGAATGTCGCCGTCCTGATTCCGCCATCCGTCGGGGGGGCGATCGTCAATCTGGCTCTGGCGCTCGATCGACGCGTAGCGGTCAACTTGAACTACACCCTTTCCAATCATCTGATCAATCACTGCATCGAAGAAGCAAAAATCAAAACCGTTTTGACGACGCGAAACGTCGCGCAAAAGTTTGAATTCGATTTTGATTGCCAGGTGTATTACCTCGACGATCTCAAAGACAAGGTTAGTGCGGTTGACAAGGCAATCGGAGCGTTTCAGAGCTTTGTACTTCCGGGCATTGTCCTCAAGCGTTGGCTGGCCCTGAACCGGGTCCAACCCGACGATGTCCTCACCATCGTGTTCACCTCGGGTTCGACCGGCGTGCCCAAGGGAGTCGTGCTGACACAACGAAACATCATGAGCAACGTTGAGGGAATTGAAAAAGTCGCTGCACTGGTTCCACAGGATACGATTATCGGCCTATTGCCATTTTTTCATTCAATGGGATACACCGTCACG
Source organism: Planctomycetaceae bacterium (assembly GCA_024642205.1). Classification (GTDB taxonomy): domain Bacteria; phylum Planctomycetota; class Planctomycetia; order Pirellulales; family Pirellulaceae; genus Mariniblastus. The sequence continues at coordinate 26,468 of JAHEBQ010000005.1, forward strand.
TTTTGGGTCCCGATGACATCCTCAATTCGTGGCGTCTATCATTTCAATCCGCTCGATTCAAAAATTGTCGGCAAGATCACCAAAAAATACTCGGGGACGATCCTCGTCGCAACGCCCACGTTTTTGAGATCGTACACGCGCCGATGTACGCCAGAGCAGTTCAAAAGCCTGGACATGGTGATCGCCGGTGCCGAGAGATTACCACCCGAGCTATGTGAAGAGTTCGAAAAGAAATTTGGGGTTCGGCCCGTAGAAGGTTACGGCACGACGGAATTGTCCCCGGTCGCGGCGGTCAACATTCCCTACTCGCGGCAGTCCGGAAAGGACTTCCAGATCGATGCCAAGGAAGGAACCGTTGGACGCCCGATGCCCAACACGGCGGCCAAGGTAACGGACCTGGATTCAGGTGAGCCACTTGGTCCAAACGAACCCGGCATGCTCTGGATCATGGGTCCCGGCGTGATGAAAGGCTACTTGAACAATCCGGAAGCAACCGCCGAAGCCCTCCAGGACGGTTGGTACAAGACCGGCGATATCGCGTTGATTGACGACGATGGTTTCGTCAAAATCACCGGACGAATGAGTCGATTTTCCAAAATCGGTGGCGAGATGGTTCCCCACCTGAAAATAGAAGAAGTGCTTTCCGAATTGCTTGACTCAACCCCTGACGACGACTCTGACGATCATTTGCTGGTTGCCGTGACCGCGGTCCCGGACGAAAAGAAAGGCGAACGACTGATTGTGCTGCATACCGCGACTCAAAAATCGGTCGAAGAAATGCAGCAATCGCTTAAAGATGCCGGTCTTCCGAATATTTTCATTCCAACACCCCAGAGTTTTTTCCAGGTCGAGCACCTTCCGATTCTCGGAACAGGGAAACTGGATTTGCGAGGCATCAAGGATTTGGCGATGGAAAAATCCCAATCGTGTTGAAAACATCAATCACCAACTATGATCAACGATGATCTTTTTGTGATTGGCATCGGAACACAATTCGATGACCCGAATCCGTCGGTGTCGACGTCGGATCGCCAAACTCGGTCGTTCGCGATCATTGGTCCTCCAGGCCACCGTCAGCACCAGCAGGTCGCCGGGACCCACTGGCAATCTCCAACATCAACAATGCCAGATTCTGATGGCACACTTCTCTGAGCTTCAGGTAGGACATCGTCAGACGTGGGTTGATTTCGATCAGACAGTCCCCTGTCTCTGAGCGATCACTCAGCACCATGTCGATCCCAACGTAACCTTGCGTTGGCGGCATCGCCCGGATCGCTTGCTTGGCCAGCTTACCGGCTCGCCAGGCGAGAGCTGGATCGAGGGGAAAACCGGCCCCGACATAGTTGCCAAACGGCAGTTGATCAAATAACTGCCTGGATGGCGGAAGGCAATAGTATTCGCGGGGCCCGCACAGGACAGAAACACTCACTGGAATACCGTCGATGAACTGTTCCAGTCGATAGTGCTCCGGCGATTGGGAAATGATCCGATTCCACGTTTTCCAGTTGTCAATCAGCTTGACCCCGTCACTTCCGGCACCGTCGATCGGTTTGATGACTGCAGGCAGTCCAATCTGTCGTTCCATTCCTGGTTGAAATTCGGCAAACCCCAACCCGTTCGGAACCGATCTGAATCCGTTGGCACGCAGGCAGTCAATCGTCGTTTGCTTGTTCGATGCAATCCTGACAAATTCGTTGCCGGGACAGATCAGCTTGGCGCTGAACGAATGAAGCCACTCCAGACAAGCAAGTAAACACGAATTTGATTCCGGAGCAATCAGCAGAATGTGGTCGACCTGTTCGGCCAATTCAACCAGACATGCAGGCAGTTCATCGGTTGCCCACAAGACATGCTTTTCCATCCCGATTCGATGCGTGAACCTGTCTTCCCCGCGTCCATCGAGAGGGATAACAACGTCCACGCCGGCGGCGAGAAAATCCTGCGTGATCGCCTCCAGCATCCGCTCGCCTTGCAACCGGATGGCGCCGTCCGGATCATGAACTTTCCGATCAAGCCACAGCCCACCACCGGACAACCATTCGAATATCAGGATCTTCATGCGTCTGGATTTCCCCGCTCCAATTGGATTCTAATTGCCTCGGTCATCCTCGGTTTGCTTTACAACAGCACCAAAAGGACTACAATCCGGATTGACGTTTTTCGGCCTGACAAGATTCTGGCCTGAACAAGTAAAAGGAAAATAACGTGGCTACCATGCTTACCCGATCGGATGGCGAAGTTCTTCTCGCTTATTTTCAAGATGTTCGCATCATCGATGAATCCAGAATAAACAGTCTCGGGCAAGAACTCTCTGAGTTGATTAACAACAGTGAAAACAGCAAAATTATTTTGAATTTTCAAAATGTGAGCTTCATGTCGTCAGCCATGATCGGCAAGCTTGTTTTGTTTGGCAAGAAATGCAAGACGGCCAAGGTCGATCTTCGACTTTGTAACATCAATGAAAACGTCGATGAAGTTTTCAAGCTGATGAGACTGAACAAAGTGTTTGCAATCGACAAGGACGAAGAAACATCGTTGAAGAAAATTAAAAAATAGCATTTCTTCCATTCTGAATCGGTGTTGCTGGATGGCTGGCGGAGATGGCCCGCTGAAAAACTGATAACGATCGATCTGGTGTGCACCCTTCCGGCAACTGAGCCGAAACTTGTTCGACACCATGGGCGACGTAGCCGGGCGTTGCTGGAAAACGCCCTGACTTTCCACCGGATCCGAGTTGAGGCGAACCTATTTGGATTCGGGTTCCCTGCCGCCGATCAACGAGATTCCCGCCGTGACACCAAAACCAAGTCCAACCAGCAGCATCGAACTGGCAACTTGAGCCCCGGTTGGCAGAAATCGTCTGGTCTTCCAGTCTTCTGGGTCGATTTCATCCAGATTTTCCTGCGTCACAAGCACCCCCTTGATTCTGTCGCCGGCTTCGGGAGAGACACCTTCCTGGAATGGCCACAAACCGACAGTGGAGCCGAGCAGCAATCCAATCAACACCCCGAGTGTTACTTGACGAAATCGACGCAGCAGCCACTCAAGAAGATTACCGACAATGACGACTCCCGAAACGACGCCGACCCCAACTGGAAGCAGGACTCCCAGGGCCGGGACCATGGCGGCCTCGATATCGCGAGCTGAAATCGCGTCCTTGAACTGGTCAATCGCATTAAGGATCGGCACGTATTGACCCAGCAGCAACAACAGGTATCCACCCGAGACACCTGGCAAAATCATGGCGCTTGCACCGGCTAATCCCGCAAAAAACAAAGTCAGGAAGTTCGCATGGCCGGACCCGACGATTCCCAGTGATTCCAGAATGGAGAGTGAGACCATCACCAGTAACGACAAACTTGCCGCCACAATCAATCCGGTTGTTGCAGGATGGGCCATTCGCCAAACAATCGGTAGCCCGCCGAGCGTCAAACCGATGAACAGGCTGTACATTACCCAACGTTGATTCACAACCAGCTCTTTTAGCGTTCCAGCGAGCAATAGGATTCCCAGTCCCGCCGCACCGACAACACAGCCCATCACCAACATTGACCGAAAACGGAACTTCAATCGCGTCATGTCGGCGAGCGCATCGATAAAGACCGGGTAAATCCCCGCGGCCAACAACATCGTCCCGCCGCTAATCCCCGGAACCAGGTTGGCCAGTCCCATTAAAAAACCACCAAATGTCGAGCGTGCAATCAATGTAGAATTCGACATCTGGACCAATTCATCGTTTCCGGTCCCTGTTTCTTTTGTCATGCGTTTTCCTTGAAGATCTATCACCCGAGCCCGTGATCGACGATTACAGTGCCCGAGTAACCCTGCCAACGCTTCGAGCGACTCGACCGCCAGCCAACGTGTTTTGCCTGTTTTCCCGAGTTTCACACGAACTCGGGATGGGGACATGATATTGGGACAACCGATACAAGTGAACACCGATCTCTTCCTTGTCTTCCGGAAACCCGTCGCGACCGCGAAGTCTCACCTGACAGTTGCTGTTTGTTTAACTTACGACGATACCCAAAAGAAACTGTCGATTGGAAAAACAATTCAGTTGGTTAGTAGCGATTTGCGTGAACCGTGATAGATTGTGGGGGCCGAAACCGCAGAAGACAGACCGGCAGCTCCATGACCGAGTCGACTGGCTGCCGAGAAAGTCATTTTTTGTGAGTCAGTGTTTGCCGATGAAGATTGGTCGAAGGCGCGATCCAAATTAATAGCAACTATGATAATACACACGCGGCATAATCAAATCGAGATTGCGGCACCTGGCAAGGTGAATCTTTTTCTGGAGTTGCTTGCCCGTCGCGACGATGGATTTCACGAGTTGGAAACCGTGATGTCCAGTGTTTCCATCTTCGACTTCCTCAGGTTTACCTTGCGCAAGGATTCTCAACTGGTACTTTCGATGAGTCTGACTCGTCGAGGATCGTTGCCGCACGATCCGGACGACATTCCGAATGACGAGCGAAACCTGGTGATTAGAGCCCTTGATTTGATTCGGACAACGGCAAACAGGGAACTTGGGCCTGAGAAATGCTTCGCCGGGATCAACGTTCACCTGCAAAAGAACATCCCGTCGGCTGCTGGATTGGGGGGGGCCTCGAGCGATGCAGCCGCTGCCTTGATTGCCGCAAATCGATTATGGAGATTGAACTGGTCCGTTACCAGACTTTCCGAGTTGGCGTCCCAATTGGGAAGTGACATTCCTTTTTTTCTGTATGGCGGGACGGCGGTTTGCCGCGGCCGAGGGGAGCTCGTTCAACCGATCGATGTTCAGGCCCAAATTCCGATCGTGGTTGCGAAACCACCTTTTTCGCTTTCGACGGCAGAAGTTTTTGGCAGCGTTTCACTTAACGATAATCCGACCGATAGCGCGGGGCTGATACAAAGCGTCCAGCGATTTGAATCCAAATCTCTGGGTGACCGGATGTTCAACCGGTTGCAGCAATTCGCCGAGCTGTTGGACCGGAGAATCGCCGGCCAATTTGCCCAATTACGAGACGAGTTCTCACGACTGAACTGTCTGGGTCACCAAATGAGTGGCAGCGGTTCGAGCTATTTTGGCGTGTTTTCCAATCCACGCGTCGCTCGTCGGGCCGTTGACTGCTTGTCGTCACGACTTCCACACGTAAGGATTATTTCTAGTCAGACCCTCAATAGGCCCGCAACAACCTAAACACACAGCTACCAGGGCCACGCGAAGGAGCACGTAATGGAGATTACGGAAGTTAGAATCAAGTTGATCGACAGTGCCGAAGATCGACTTCGAGGGTTTTGTAGCATTACGTTTGATGATTGTTTCGTAGTTCGCGATCTGAAAATAATCGAAGGCAACAACGGGCCGTTCGTAGCGATGCCAAGTCGAAAGTTGACGTCGAACTGTTATAAATGTCGAACGAAAAACCACTTGCGCGCAAGCTATTGCAACAACTGTGGTAGCCGACTGAAAAACGATCACATCGAACACGACCAGGGCGGCCGGGCCAAACTCTATGCGGACATCGCGCACCCGGTCAATGCGGCTTGTCGCGAGATGATTCAAGATCGAGTAATCAAAGAACTCAACCAAGAGATGGAGTTGGCCGCGCAACCGGGGTACTGTTCGCGCTACGATGAAGTCTACAACGAAGATGTAATCGCGATGCCTCCGGCCGATCCAATACCGAAAACGTCAGCACCCAACGATCGCAAAGTTTCTTATACAGACGGCAAACACCGGTCCCCGGAAACCCGTGTGGATCAAGGGTCAGAAAAACAGGCCACTCCGCATAAACCGAACCCCGATGTCTCATCTGGCCGCTCCAAACCGTCAGTCGAAGAATTCGGCAAAGGAATTTTTGACTGATTGATCGCTTCATGACTGGTCGAAATATCCAACGTCCGGTCAAATCACGTCGCAATTGAGCCGGGTGTCAATGGCCCCGGAGATTCAAGGTTGTGCCGAGAAACAGGCGGTTTTTTTGAGGTTTTGCGAACGGTTTATCGCGATTTCGATCAACATCGGATCTTTGAAACAGATCCTTCATTGGCGATTTTCCCTCAAGGCTGGATCTCGATCCCACCTTGGTCGGGCGCTTCAATTCGGTTGTTTGGGTTGATCATCATAATCGCAGCAACCGATTTTCGACATTTAATGCAACGGAACCCCTAAAACTTGACCCTGTGAAACCTGGTCAATTATACTTGAAACGTAGATTTTGACGGCAGATTTACCGATATTTGGGGTTGGTTGCAGCGCCCTCAATTCACCCCTCCAATCCCGATTCAACTCCATTTGACTGGCACACTACCATGCAGAGTCACCGTGTACTTTCTGGTTTCGCATTTCTTGTCCTTCTTTCGGGAAGTTGGTCCGGCAGTGCGCAAGCTCAATCGGGCCAAGCGAGACCGCTGGCCAAGGGCGTGTTGATAACGATCCCGTCGGACCTCAATCCGCGCGACATGTTTACGCTCCCAATGGTTCCTCCGGATCTTGACGCGACGAAATTCGAACCCAAAACAGTCTCAAACCAGGATACGCTGTACGGGCAATCCCGACGCGTGATTTTGTTTCGCAACAACGTCTGGCAGTATGAAATTTCGTTCGTTCCGCTTCGTCAGGCAAAACTGAAAATCCCGACCGGTAACGACGGAGTCGTCGAACGTAACATCTGGTACATGCTATTCCGGATCCGCGACATCGGTGAAACCATGACTTTTGACCAAGTCAAACAAAATCCGGAATTCGATCACATGGTGAACGAACTAAAGGTGGGAGAGCCTCTGTCTTCGGAAGAAAAAAAATTCCTCCCGCGTTTTACCCTCGAAGGCTGGATCCCAACCGCCAAAGCCGGGGTCTACCAGAAGGTTGTCTATCGTGACTCGGTAGATCCCATCGTATTGGCCCAGATTCGTCAACGTGAGGATCCCAACCAGGTTTTGCTGGACATGCATGAAATGTCAAAAGCCAAGATCCCGGTCTCCAAGAACGACGGCGATCCGGGAGTTTGGGGAGTCGCGATTTGGGAAGATGTCGATCCACGACTCGACTATGTCAGCGTGTATGTGAAAGGACTCACGAATGCGTTTCGGCTCGGCCAAAATGCGAATGATCCGTCGAAGTTTAAGACGCTTCAGCTGAATTTCTGGCGTCCCGGCGACACGGTCAATGAGAACGCGGACGCCATCGATTTTGGAATTCCGCTCGTCGACGACGCGCGCCAACAGGTTTTGATCACCGAGCGATACGACCTGCCAGGGCCCGTGATTCGTGGTTATTTCGTCAATAAAGACGCCAAACGCGATGTTCTGGTGGTCGAAACCGATGCCCAAGTCAATCTGAAGGATTTCACGTCCGCTCTCACGCCGACGCTCGACCAGGGTACATTACCCCCTTCGGTTGCCCAGGCGTTTGCTGAATCCGGTATCACGGTCGATAAGGCGGCGGCCGTGACAACGACGATCCCAGGTCGCAAGTGGTCGTTAAAACAAGGCGAAAATGAGTATATTTTGGTACTGGAACCCCAGTATTGGGAACCGTATTCCGGCGGGATTCGGTTCATCAAAAGCCTTGATCATTTCTGGATTTACCGCTAAAATCTCGCTTCCCGACCTTGATGCAGAAGTGGCACCCGGTTGGGCCTATTATGGCTCGCGGGCACGAATCGCCAATTCAGACATATCCGAAGAGAATTTGAGATTAAGAAAGTAGATCAATGGCCCACAAAAAGGGACAAGGCTCCAGTCGCAACGGTCGTGATTCCAACGCCCAGCGTCGCGGTGTAAAGAAATTTGGCGGAGAACGTGTGATCGCTGGCAACATTCTGGTTCGTCAGGTTGGCAATAAGTGGCATCCAGGGAAAGGTGTTGGCCAAGGAAAAGACTACACGCTGTTTGCATTGATCGATGGAAACATCATGTTCGACCGCAAAGGCCGACGAATCAACGTCGTTGCGGAAAACAACTAGTGCCTCTTCCGAATGGTCCTGGAATCCATTGGTTTCCAGAGCTGCGAGGCGCTCAAGGAATTTCCGTTCGTTGACATCTCGGTGCGATTCGAAACAATACCAAGGATGCCAGATCTGGCATCCTTTTTTTTTCCGATTACGGTTCATCAATCAATACTTGACTTCCAGGCCCGCCTGGTGCCTCCAACCATTGGATTTCCATGTTCGTCGATCAAGTCCAGATTGAAGTTATCGGCGGACGCGGTGGCCATGGTTGCATGAGCTTTCGAAGGGAAAAGTACGTGCCGCGAGGTGGTCCCGATGGAGGTGACGGCGGCAACGGTGGAAGCGTCATGTTGGTCGCCAAACATGGAGTGAACAGTCTTGTAGCGCTTGCCAACCGCCATCATATTCGCGGCAAAAACGGCAACAATGGTGAAGGCTCCGGTCGCCATGGTGCCAACGCGGATGACATTACCATTCTGGTTCCCGCGGGAACGATTGTCATCGATTCGGAATCAGGACTGATCATCAAGGATCTCGCGGAAGATGGAGATTCGGTCATCGCAGCCCGCGGAGGCCGCGGGGGCCGCGGAAATACCCGATTCAAGTCATCCACGAATCAAGCGCCTCGGCAAGCAACCCAGGGAGGTGAGGGTGAAAAAAGAACACTCATCCTTGAACTCAAAGTGATTGCCGATGTCGGTCTGATTGGGAAACCAAACGCCGGGAAGAGCACGCTCCTGAGTCGGCTTTCCAGCGCCAAACCGGAAATCGCGGACTATCCGTTCACGACCAAGTTTCCCAACCTCGGCCAGGTCCAGATCGATTCTGAGCGAACATTGATCATGGCAGACATCCCGGGCTTGATCGAAGGTGCTTCGGAGGGCGTTGGACTGGGGCACGACTTTCTGAAACATATTGAACGTTCTGGAATCCTGGTCCACCTGGTGGAACCCATGCCGATGGATCAGACTGATCCGGTTGAAAACTACGACTCGATCCGTCATGAACTCGAAATGTACAACGATCAACTCAAATCACGCCCGGAGATTGTCGTCGTCACCAAGTCAGAACTCCCGGACGCCAAACGCGTCGCCGAAAAATTGGCATCCAAAATCGACAGCGAAGTATTCCTGATTTCCGCCGCAACCGGTGACGGATTGCCAAAATTGATGAACCGGATTTCCCAGGTTCTGGAGCAGCATGCAGCATGCAACTAATCGCGGCAGACATCGGAAACAGTTCAATCAAAATTGCCATCGAACACGCTGCGGACGACGATCGGTGGTGTCTGGAGACGATTTTCCGAGGTGACGAACCACTGGACTTGGACCTCGATTCACTCGATGTGGGAAGCGAACCTGCTTTCTGGTGTGCCTCCAGTGTAAATCAGGCGCGACAACAGCGCCTGACCGACTGGATTCAAACGCATCGCCCCGATGACCGTTTTCACGCGATTGAATCGGATGAAGTTGAACTCGAAACCGACGTCGAGTCGCGTTTGCAATTGGGGCGAGACCGGTTGATCGGGGCGTGGATGGCAGTTCAACTGAACGATCAATCTGGACCCGTCGTCGTGATCGACGCCGGCACCGCGGTGACCATTGATTTGATCGATAGCAACCTCGTTTTTCAGGGAGGGGTCATCTTCCCCGGAGCGGAATCGAACTTCCGACGTCTGGCCGAATATACCCACGCGTTACCTGACCTGGGCCGGGAAAACCGACCCAATGCCTCCCGGGGACCATTTTCAAATGTAATTGGAAAGTCAACCAACGACGCGATCATCAAAGGCGTCTATCAATCACAGATTTCGGCGATTCGAAGCATCACGGAACAAATGGCGTCATGCTCCGCTCCGCGCGCCACGGTTTTTGCCACCGGTGGTGGTATCAGCGATATCTCGAATGATCTGCCCCAATCATGGGATTTCGTGCCAGATCTTGTGTTGCGAGGGGCCAGATCGATCGGTCGAAATTTGCTTAACCAGTCCAGGCCAGGACCATCAGACCCAGAGTGAGACATTTCTCGATTGGAAAAACACCCCGACACCATTTGCGCTCGATTGACTCCACCGGGACGTGGCGCCGTTGCAGTCGTTGGCCTGCAGGGAAAAAACGCGGAGTCAATTGTCGACATGCACTTTCGTCCGGCAGATGGTAACTCATTTTGCCGGACCCGGAATCGGCGAATCGTCTACGGGATATGGCAACCAACCGGGGAAGACCTGGTGGTTTCACGTCGTGGAGACCAAGCCTTCGAAGTTCATTGCCACGGAGGAAATTCAGCGTGTTCGGCGATTCTCAGCTCACTGGCTGACTCGAATGTCCGCCAGGTTTCTCCCGCCGAGTTGATCCGGGCATTTGAAAATCCGTGGACCGTCAGTACACAACTGGCATTGACTCAAGCGACAACCGCGAGGACGGCGAAGCTCTTGCTCCATCAATTAGGGATACTTCCGGAATCGATCAGGAAAATTGGCGAGTTAACCAGGACCGATCAGGTCCACGCGGCGATCGAACAACTCGAGCGGATGCTCGGGTGGTCCGATTTTGGGATCCAACTGACCAAGCCACGTTCGGTTGTCCTTTGTGGCCAACCGAACGTGGGAAAAAGCAGTTTGGCGAACGCGATGATCGGATTTCAACGCGCCATCGTTCACGACGTTGCGGGAACCACACGGGATGTCGTTTCCCAGTTGACCGCAATTGACGGTTGGCCAGTTGAATTGAAAGACACAGCCGGGCTACGCCAGGCGACCGATACCATTGAAGCCATCGGGATTGAAAAAGCCAGGACTGAGATTGAATTGGCCAGCCTCAGTATATGCGTTTTCGATCATAGCCAGGCCTGGACCCGACAGGATCAGGACCTCCTGGAGTCAATCGTTCCAGACCTGGTTGTCTTCAACAAGACCGATTTGGCGAGCATGTATTCCTCCCACCCTGACCGCCCCGGGGGAATGCAAACTTCGGTTAAGACAGGACGGGGAATCGAGCACATGATTGATTGTGTTGGACGGTTGTTGGTACCGGAACTTCCTGCTCCCGGCCAGGCATACCCGGTTACGGAGGCACAGCGGTTGAAACTTGCCGATTTCCTCGACCGTTTGCGTAGCCCTCAGCAAGTGGATCCGAAAGAAATCTCGGAGCTTCTGGTTGATATTGAGTGACCGATTCTTGCATACGAAGAAAGCGGATCGGCACTTGGCTTGCAATTTTCTCCGGCGTATGAAGTAGCGACTAGAGCAGGTGTCGGGCTTTGATTTCCAGATATTGATTCACCATTTGGGACGTCAACTGTTCCGGAAACAGGTCCAGCGCCAACACGCCTTGATGCCGCAGGTCACGAATTACCTGGTGCCGCCAGGTCAATACATCGGCCGCGGCTGCGGCTTGAAAAATCATGTTGCGATCAGGATTCGGAACTGACTCAAACTCATCGACCGCCGCATATAGATCATGGTCTCGCAGCAACACACCCAGCGGCAGGTGCCGCCCGGTTAACGAACCCAGGTACTGTTTGATTTGATGCGAATTGATCTCGTCGATTACATTGGTTATCAAGATCACCAGCGACCGTTTCAGACAATGCGTTCTCAAATACAGGAATGCATCGTCATATCTTGATTCGACATAGGTCGCTCGCTGGTTGTACGACGCGTGAAGCAGCCGATTGATGTGTTTTACTCCACTTCTCGCGGGCGTGTAATTGTGAATCCGATCACTAAAACTGATCAGACCTACCGAATCTCCCTGACGCAAAGCGACGTAGCTGAGCATCAACATGGCGTTGAGCGAATGGTCAAGCAAACTGATATCAGCTGCCCTGCCGGTCATCATCCGCCCGCAGTCAACCATAAACACAATCCGCTGACTCTGGTTCGCCTGAAAATCCCGAACTGTTAACTTGCGGCGTCGTGCGGTAGTCCGCCAGTCGATGTGTTTGTAGTTGTCATCCTGCGTATAATCTCGCAGTCGTTCAAACTCATTATCCTGGCCGATCTTTCGAGATCGACGCATTCCCAGCAAACTCAGGCGATTGGTCCGTGCCAACAAATCGTACTCGGCAATCTGTTTCATGTCCGGGTACACGTTTACCGTCGACTCAACGGGAACCTGATAAAATCCGCGCCAAAGCTTGAACGGGCTGAGGACGAGCAAATGCACACATTCCAGAACTGATTTGCCCCGCTCGTTGCAGATGAAGTCATAGGTAAACTGTGTCTTGCTCCTCCCCTGAATCCGCACATCAAACCTGTCCGGTTCGGCCACAAATGACTGAGCCAAATCGTCTCGCACCGAAATGTAACAACCTCGCCTGGAGGCGTTTGTCAATTCGATCTCGACTTCCTGCCGTTTCCCCTGGGAGGCGATTCGCTGCAGTTTCCGCGTGCAGGAAAAATGGGGAGCACCGACAATCGCAAGCATATCGAGGATCGCCGTCAACAACAGGACCCCGTCCAACGCCAATACGGTAGCCAAAGTCCATTGTTTGAAGGACCATCCCGCGAAAGAGGCTCCCCCCGCTGGATCTTGAATCATCAATACAGAACCGACTGCCGGAATCGCGGACAGGAAGAGCAACCTGCGATCGGGATATAAACCCCTTTGCCGAGCCAGCCACAACAGCGGCATCCCCATCAGTACCAGCAGCAGAATTGGGCTGTGAATCAGGAGATCGATTGTGGCGTCGATGGTTGTGGTCACTTTATCGTTTCAAGATACATGCTACGGGCCAAAATAGTTCAATCAGTCGTTCGTACCCAAGGCCGTGGTAGATGCCCTGGCCTGAAATCCGGGTGTCGCAGTGTGGGAATCACTTCAACCGGGGAACCTCGATGGTCCGAATCAAATCTATCAAGAGCTCATCGACGCTTTGGCCTTCGACTTCCGCTTCGGCCGTCAATTGAACACGATGGCGCAAGGCCGGTAACGCAATTTGCACAACATCGTCAGGGACCGCGTAGTCGCGACCATGAAACGCTGCCAGCGTTCGCGCACCCTGCATCAGGCTGATGCCCGCGCGTGGCGATGCCCCCATGAAAAACTGGGGCCATTGTCGAGTCAGTCGCACGATCTTGTTAATGTAACCCACTAACAACGGATCGATCCGGATCTCGCCATTATCGAGCGTCACCCGGACAATTTCCTCCGGGGTAGTAACCTGCTCGATTCCTTCTTCCAGTTGATGATTCAAATCCTGCTGACCGCCATGCCTCATCAGGATCTCCGCTTCCTGTGCTTCGCTGGGATAGTCCGCAGCCAGTTTGAACATGAACCGGTCCAGCTGGGCTTCGGGCAGATTATATGTCCCTTCCGACTCGATCGGGTTCTGCGTCGCGACGACGAGAAAAGGCAACTCGAGAATATGGGTTTTTCCGTCAACGGTGACCCGTTTTTCCTGCATGATCTCCAACAGTGCCGCGTGGGTTTTTGCGGGTGAGCGGTTGATCTCGTCCGCCAGCAGAAGCTGGGTAAATACCGGCCCGGCACGAAACTCGAACTCTTGCGTCTTCATATTGAAAATCGGTACCCCAGTGATGTCGGAGGGCATCAAGTCTGCCGTGAACTGAATTCGTCCGAACTGACAACCAAGGATTTTTCCCAAGGTTCGGACGAATAGGGTTTTCCCCAGCCCGGGAACACTTTCGATGAGGACGTGTCCGCCTGAAAACAGAGCAACCAAAGAGCCTCGAACCAGTTCCTCTTGACCCACAAAAATTTTGGCGATTTCGTCGGTTATGCGCTGGTACAATTTCCGCGTTTCTGTTTCCACCCCTACCTCCCGGTGCCGGGGCGTGTCCTGCTCAACGGTTGACTCCAGTCGTTGCGGCTCTGCCAATTCTGATGAAACCACCACTTGCGAGGAATTCGGGTTAACGGAATTGGATTCTGGCAGGTCACCTTCTCCTCTTGAATCTTGGCCTCGGTCCGGTACCAGGGAACCCGGACCAGGCTGTGCATGCCCAGGCACATCGGAGACTCCGTGACAACTCGGGCATTTCGCGGGTTGGCCGACGATCGAGGAAGAAACCCTCAATCTCATTGAACAGTGTGGGCAGTCGAACTCGACAAATTTTCCGGCAGGATTTCCAAATTCATTCATATTCATGACTGCTCTCAGTGCTGGTCGTCTTGATCGACGAGTTTATTGGTCTGGTCTGTTTCGTCTGGATTCGCCGGAAGCCAGGTGCTGGTACTCACGAATCTTATCGATGGCCCGATTGGGCTGATCGCTTCGTGCAATTAATTTCCCCATCGCGTTAATGTGGGCTCGAAACGTCGAAGTGTTTCGTTTTTTGATTCGCTTCGGACGGCCGAAAATCGGAAAGAAGACAAGACAGAACAAGATCCCCCACATCAAGAAATGTGGAACGATGTACCGCAGGGGCGGCTGAGCGATCCACGCCCAGTTGTTGTGGTGATCCTTATCCGTGTCACTGACTTCAATCCCGCGAGTGCCGCTCTCAAGAAACACAACACCTCCTGTCGGGTCGCATTGATCGATCAGGTTTGATGCAAGTTGGCGGTGCCCCTGGTCGACCAACGCGAAGTTCAGCAAGAATGAACCATTGGAAACCAGGATCAATCTGCTTCCACTGTTGCTACGACTGTTAAGCTCAACGACAAACCCCAATCCGTCGGCATCGAGCAGTGTCCGCGGACTCCAGTCGTTTTGTTCATCGGCCTGGGTCCGGAGGATGGTTGAAAGCTCAATTTCCGTGGTTTGCAAGGTCACCCCCGACGTCAATGATCCGGAGAGTATGTTGGTCTTCCGCCGTTTAACGCGTTCCAACTCGAACCACTCGCACTGAGTTGTATCCTCTTCAAACGAGAAAATGTCGGAGTCGTGGGAAAGACGGGCCTGGATATACCGGCCTTCGGCGATTTGCCGCAACAATTCCTCTTTTTGTTCAACGGGCGCCGTCATCAGCACTTCGCTCAAGTAATCGGTGCGAGAATCATAGTCTCTTCCAACGTAGATCAAGGTCCGGCCAGAATCTTGTTCGAGCCACTGGGTCAGTGCGGTGACCGCTTCGGATGAGGGACAGGAATAATCATCGGGGAACCAGACGATCGTCCCGAAACCATTGATCTGCGGAGAGATCTTCCGGCGGCGTTTGACCGTGAACCCACGTTCCAAAAACATGTCAGCCAACACACTGGTGCCATTGATACTGTCGCTTCCTGTCACGCCCGTAATTTTTCCGTACTCCGTGCTCAGGTTCGGTTCCCGACAACCGGTAACCAAACAGACGCAAATCAGCGTGAGCCACACCAGCTTGACTTCAATTCGGATTCCTGGTTCAACCATGAGCGACCTGCGAAGTCCGTTCGATGTCCTTCTGAAATTCGTCCAGCTGGTTCCAACAGCTTTCGAACTCCTGTTTGTCCAGTTCATGGTCGCCAAAAAACGTCGCTTCGAAGGGAACCATCACGCGCTGGTAGAAATCCGCCAGTGACCGGTAGGGGCGTAGCTCACCAAGATATTGACGATTGGTTTTTCCTTTGCGAAGTCGTATATGTCCTTTTTGATCAAGGGAAACAAGCACATGGCTGAACAAATAGATGATCGCCTTCCGGTAATCTCCCGCCAGGTAGCCCAGGCGAGCCGCCTGCCGAAAATCACCAGACTCGGAGTCGAGCTCAAACGGAAGTTGCTTGATACTCTCGGCCATCGATCGTCCCTGAGTTGATGCCTCGTCCGTCGGTACGTTTGACTGCAAGCTCAGAAAAGCCCAAAACAACATGGCAGTAATCACCGCGATCAACAGGCCAATCGCCACCCAGGCGAACAGGCTCAGCCCTTTGAGCAGCGACCCCGGGTTTCCCCGGTTCGTTTTTGTTTTCGCGGCGATATTCACCGGTTTCAGGGGAATCAGGTTGCGATTGCCGGATCGAATCTCAGGTCGATCGTTCATCTCAATTCGTTGTGCCTGACCGGTTTGTGGGTTATACCAGGGATACTTTCTCTTCGAAAACGCCTTCCCGCCGAGATCTTCCTGTGCCGCGACGATCCCGGCACTGCAAAACATGACCCACCACAACAACAGCAAAGTGGCAGTGAACCGGATTATTCCCGTACCCAACCAAATGTTGGTTTTTGAGGACTGCGATCCAATAAGGAAGTCCAATTTCACTTGATCCAACTCGTAACAAAAAATCAGTATCACTAAACTCGGGTTACTCGATCGCGTCCAACAAAAGTCGAGCTTCCGCCCGCATACGAAGTTCGACCGCCCAGCCTTCCTGACGAATTCGGGTGTCAATATAGGACAGGAACCGTGCGACGCAAATGAATCCGGCAACCATCCATTGAGCCAGAATCCAATAATACGGCAAGAACGACCTCCCGGAGCTGGAGCGAACATTCAGGACGGAATCGATCGTGATGAATAATGCAAGGCAGGCAAACCCCAAGGGCAAGGCAATCATGGCACTGATGACAAATCTGCCGAAAAGATCCGAATTTCCAGCAACATGCAGCGTCCTGGATCGCCGTTGAAAACAAACCTGCTTGTCGTCCCTGCTGGAAATCGGCGTTTTTTCCAACAGCAGGATTTCTGAAACAAACGGGCGAAGTGCCCGGACCCCTAATCCAATTGCGGCTAGTCCGGGAATCAAAAACAAGCCAAACAACAGGGCAGTCTCCGGATTGTCCTGATTGACCAACCCGCAACACAATACAACCGGTATCACCATCCGGAGTACCCCGTGCGACCACCAGAAGTAAACGCCCGTTCCGAAAACGCTTTTCACGGTTTTCCAGATTCCTGGCCTGCCAACAAACATGGCCTGGCCAAGATAATGCGTCATGAACGACGTTCCTATTTGCGCCTGGCTCACAATCAACAACAACATCACCCAGTAATAAAGTCCAGTAAGATCATCGGTGTCCGACATCCATCCGACCAACCACCAATCCAACGAAACCCAGGGCGTCGCTCCGATTACCAGTAGCCAAAACAGGGCCTGGAAATGGTCCGTCACCACCAGCAGTGAAAGGTCAAAAATCTCCAGGATACTTCGATCTCGAATCGCGATGAACGTCTTGTCAAATCTCATTGAGGTCATCTTCCGATTCGTGACGTGGGTACCCCAACACGACAAAGTAAATCATCAACAAACAACTCGAAACCACCGCCACCGCCCCCTTGACCCACCACGGCAGCACATCACCACCGATCGGCGAAACAAATCCCTCAATCATCGCGGCCAGACAGAAGAGCACAACCGCACACATCGCAATCGGCAATGTCTCCCTGGCCGTCTTGACCAGCGAGTCCTTGCGGCTCAAACCACCCGTCATCAGCCAGCTGAGCCCGATTTTCATTCCAGCCCCGGCTGACAATACAATCGCGGTTAATTCAAAAGGTCCGTGCGCCGTCACAAAATTCTGAAAATTGACACTGGCATCGCCCAAATCCGGGCGAAACATGTATCCGAACACCGTTCCCAGATAGACCGCGTTGTAGGAAAGCGTTATCAAGCCAGGCAAAACGAAAAGCATTGTGACGAAACAACTCAGCCCAATCGTCGCATTGTGGTTCACATAGATCCCCGTCATCAACGAATTGACTCCCAGGCCCCGATCGCCGCCGAACCCCTTGTACATGTCACACATGGACTCAAGTTCGTCCTCACCGACCACCGTTTCGGCAAATCCGGGCCACACCGAATGTTCACCGGCCAAAGTCGCCGAGATCAGAAACAGTCCCCAGAACATGACCGTGACAAGATGAATGCAGGGATCTTTGAAGATCAGTCCAGGTGTGATTTCGAAAATCGTCCGGTACCAGTCACTCCACTGAAATCGACGACTGCGGTAGAGCTGATTGTGGGCCCTGGCGACCAGCCGATGCAAGTAGTCAACTGTACTGGGTGGAAGCTGGTATGACTCGGCCAGTGCCAGGTCCGCACACGCGGCTCGATACAGACTCGCAAACCGCGTCACAGTTTCCAGATCTGCTCCTTTTTTTCGGGAACCAACCACGTCGCACAGCGTTTCCAACTCCACCCAAAGTGGCGAACGTTTTTCAATCAGTTCCGCGACTTTCATTCGTCTTCCCGGATCTTCAAACTCGATTGATTCGCCGCCGACGCGTCCGACACATTTAGATTCGGGTCCACTGGAGATTCCAACGTTTCTCCTGCCAGCCGACTTTCACGTGACTCGGAACTACGACCGGGATTACCTCGATCTCCTCCACCCACGGCCGTCTGCACAACCGGGATCACCGATGCTGGCTGAAATCTGCCGCCCCCTGGCCACGAAATCTCTCCCTCGCGAACATTGTTTTCTGCCGTCATAAATGTCCTGTAGTAAAATGCGCACAGAAACAGATCGTAATCGGTATCGGGTCGAATTCCCAATTTCTCCATCAGGGGAACGGCCAGATGACCGGCGATCTCGGAGGCCCGTTGGAAGGGAAGATATTTTCTCCGGTCGATATAATCGGCGATCACGCGGACCATGCTGGCAGGCGCCACAAAACCGGTTGGAATCAACTCGGCCAATTGGGGTACTCGATCGTCCAAAAAGGTTTCGAGATTCGGACGACGCTTCCGCTCTTCTATCACGACGACCGTTCCGGCAACCAGGTCACCTACTCGCTGAAAGTTCTTACCAAGTGTCATGATGACCAAACCGACCAGACAGCTCGGCAAGCCAACGGAAAACGACTGGTCGAGCTGAATCAAGGCGGTCAAAGGCACCATCGGCATGATATCGAGGAGTCGAAAAAAATTTCGCAACGTCGCCTGGACACCGTCGATGGCGTGTCCATCGGTTGAAATGACACGCATGTTGGTGATTCGTTTGCCAAACGTCTGGCCATTGAAATAGGTCTCCATGCAGGTCCCGTAAAACCAATACACAAGGAAATACCCGATGCTGATCAATCCCGCCAATACACCCATCAGGGCTTCCACCCACGCATTGCCTCCCAGCATGCTGGCCAGCGGCAGCACGACAAAAACAAACAGCAGATAAATGATGAAAACGAGGCCAAAATAGCCTCCCAGGGAAATCAACAAATCCAGCCCATAGGCGACGGCCCGCTGAAACGGCCCGGTGATTTGATAATCAAAAGAAATGTTCTCCGGCGTCCTGACTTTCATCGTCGTATCCAGCACGTGGGTTTCGCGCCGGGACATGGGTGATCGCCAATGCGCCGTCGCCTTGACCGGAACACCTTTCTGATTCGACAATTTGGAATCGTCCGCCATGTACATTCAACCCTTCTCGCGTGCACCATTTTCTGGGTGTGGCGCTCCGTAGGTTGACGCACTGGAAACCCAATTCAGTGTATTCTCACCGTGAGAGGAAACCTTCGCAAGTTGCAATTCAATAATTTGACATTCGACGTTCGCCAGAAGTGTCAATCCATCAGAAAGTTCGACCGAGCAACGGACCGCCTGCGTCCGTCCATGTCGGAGCGGAATCCAATCCGCCGAACAAGGCGTTCATTTGCAAAGCCCGGATCATTCCGGCAATCCGAAGGACAAAGCAATCCTGGATGGTTGCAGGGTTTTGGCCAAACCAAATCAGCTCGAGGATTTCTTCTTTGACCAGTCTCTCCGCTGTCGCGAACTTGGTATCGAGAGTTTCTCACGATACTTGGAAACGGTACGTCGGGCGACGACAAAGCCCTGGTTCTTCAACAACTGCATGATCTCTTCGTCGCTGTAGGGCTTGGACTTGTCTTCGCCATCGATCAGTTTCTGCAGTTCAATTCGGACCTTGTTCCAGGCCACATCCTCCCCGTCGTCGGTCGTCGTACCGCCCATGAAGAACATTCTTAACGGCAAAATCCCGCGATTGGTCTCAATCCATTTCTGATCGACCGCGCGGCTGACCGTCGTCACGGCAACACCAACCTTTTCAGCGATCTGATCCATTTTCAATGGTTTGAGAAACTCTGGCCCATCGTCAAAGAACTCCTTTTGATGGTTGACGATTTCCTGCGCGACACGCGTCAACGTACTGCGACGCTGTTCGATGGACTCGATCAGCCACTGGGCAGCGGTAACCTTCCGCTTGATAAACTCCTTTTCTTCTGCCGTGGCCTGTCCGTTTGCCAGTCGTTGACGGTAGTACTTGCTGATGTACAGATTGCGCGTCGGGCCTTCTTCCATTCTGACGATGTAGTTTCCTTGATCGTCCTGTTCCAGCCACATGTCAGGGGTGACCGTCGGAACAAAGTCGTCGGCGAACCGACTTGCCGGCCGCGGGTCAAGTTTTCGAAGTTCGTCCCAGGCTTCGTTGATTTCATCAATCGTGAGCCCCGTCGACTTTTCGATCTGTGGCATTCGATTGTGCTGCAAATCTTCGAGATGATGAAGTATCAGCGTACGAACATTTTTCAAGTGGACAATATCCGATGACAGTTGAAGCAACAGACATTCACACAGGTCGCGGGCACCCACGCCTGGCGGGTCAAGTTGCTGAATGTGAGCCAGTGCTTCCTCGGCCAACTCCAGATCTTCCGGCCCTGCATCCGATGGCAATAAATCGTTGAGGGCGACTTTCAGGTAACCACCGTCTTTTGCTGACAACGACGAAACAATCCGCTCGCACATCCGGAGCAGTTTGGGATTCAAATCCATTTCGTGAAGCTGAGACGTCAGATGGCTCTGCAACGTCTCGCCGCGGTCGACGATATTGGCGATTAAATCGTGTTGGCGATCCCCGCTTTCCTGAATCCGGTTGGACGACGGCCGCGTGCTTTCGTCAAAATAATCGGGGATGTCCTTGTCCAGATTTAGCAGCCGTTCAAAGTCATCCTCGCCACCCTGGTCTTCGTCGACGACAAGCTCTTTTTCTTCGACGTCTTTTGATTCCTTTACAGGATCAAGCGTGTTTTCTGGCTGATCTTCCGGAAACGAGGTTTCATCCGCCCGCTCCAGGGCCGGATTCTCAATCAGTTCCTGCTCGATTTTTTCATCCAGCGCAGCCTGGGCCATCTGCAATATCTCCATCGACTGGATCATGCGCGGAGCCAGTTTCTGGGTTTGCTTTTGGGACAGGTGTTGGCCGAACGATATTTTCATCTACATCTTTCAGGTAATGAATCGAATGAATGTGAGTAGCATCTCAGCTCACTTTTATCGGATCAAACGTATCGCCGTAAGGCGAACTCCCGCATTTTCCATTTTAACGTTCAAATCCGCGGCAAACGCTCATTGCTGAAAGAATTTACGTTTTGAACGCCGTTTGTGGTGCTCAATTCCGGCGCTTTTTACGCAAACACCAGACAGTTAACCAGTGTTCTGCTCAATGTTGTTAAATCTGGTAACACCAATCCCCGGGATTCGTCGCTGGTTCCTGTAATCCAACCCCATACCGGTCGCCTGAATCAGACGTCTGTCCAACAATCACAGCGGCTGCCGCCCGGCGAGTGCGTCTGCCAATATTTCCTTGTTGGTGTATTCAAGTACACTCCCAGTCGTGATGCCTCTCGCCAACCTCGATAGTCTTACGTCATCATCGGCCAACAGGTTCGAAATATGCAAAGCAGTGCCATCGCCTTCAACCGTCGGATTGGTCGCCATTATGACTTCCGCAAATGTTCCTTCGGCAATCCGTCCAACGAGCCGATCGATCGTCAACTGGTCTGGACCAATATTTTCTAGTGGTGCGATCCGACCCAGCAAAACATGATACAGCCCTTTGTAGGTCCCAGACTGCTCCAATGCCATCAAATCTCGTGGCTGTTCAACCACACAAATCAAAGTCTGGTCCCGCGCCGGGTCACGACAAATGTTGCACATCTCGCTCTCGGCAAGGTTGAAACAGATGTCGCAATACCGGACGTTTTCACGCACCGATCGAATCGAATCCGAAAGCGCAAACGCCTCGGATTCAGGGACCCGCAAGAGGTGATACGCCAATCGCTCAGCTGACTTTCGACCGATACCCGGCAATCGCGAAAGCTGATCGATCATATGCGATACTGAATCGGAAAGTTCTGCCATTCGACCGTTACATTCTCCCTGTCAATTTGACCTCGTCGCTCGCCGCCCGTCGAACTCAATGATCAACCGATTTCCTCGTCTGCCTCTCCCATCAACTGCTTGAGCATGTCTTGCATGTTACCGGGTATCGGGAGATCTTCGGTGACCGCCTGCATCGCCTCCATCCGCAACTGTTGCTGTTTTTCCAATGCATCGTTGATCGCCGCAGGCAGCAAATCCCGGATCATCTCGAGATCCTTTTTTTCTTCGAGGACGGGATCAATTTCGATCCTCAGGATTTGACCTCCCCCGTCGGCATGGACCTTCACCATTCCACCCCCGGAAACGCCACAAACCTGGATCGTCTTTAACTGTTCCATCTGCTCTTGCATCCTGGGCCCCATGGTTCTGGCCTGCTTCATCAGCGATGCAATATTTCCGATTCCCTTAAACATCTGATTCTCCAGAGAAGTGATGGCATTGACGTTGCGAAGACAATTGAACGCGTTCGACCGAGTCAGATTTTATCCCGTCGACCATTTTTTGTCCGCGCCGGTTCCTGGTACCCCGTAATTTCGGCATCAAAAAGTGAAATCGTCTGTTTGATCAGCGAGACATCCTGCAGTTTCCGGATTTGTTGTGCTCGTGATAACTTGGGGACCGGTGTGTGTTCCTGTCTGGCTCGCGCGGAAGCCATGAAATCCACCCGGATTTTCGACCCGGTAATCCGCTCCAATGCCATCTCGAATTTCTGCTTTCGCTCAGGTTTCGAACAGAGTTCCTTACTGGCCGAATCGGGCAGCGTGACGACCAGTTGATCGGGCAGCGTCAATTCAACCGCTTCATAGTCCGAGGCCATGTCGGCAGTCATATCACCCATGTCTTCGAGCATCCGTTTCCAAAACAATTCGATATTGCCAGTGGTCACAGCGTCCAGTTGGGAAGCTCCAGTTTCAACCGTCGTGGGCGCCGTTTCGACAGCCGTTGGTTCGATCGCGGCCGGTTGCACCAAACCATCATCTTCGTTGCCGAGATTTGGCAGTTTCGTTTCCGGCGAGGGAGGCCGAAGCTCAACTGCGATTGATTCTGGTGCCCTTCCTGGGGTGACTTCAACGGCACCGGGAACCCTCTCAATCGCAGTTTCCATCGTTGCGTTGTTAACATTCAATTCGACAGATTCCACCTTCAAAAAACCGCTAGCTAATTCGTTTTTTTTTGATGGCGGTTCGGGCTCCGGTTTCTTGTATTCGACTTGTTGAAACTGCACACGCGGTCGGGCTCGCGCTGCCGATCGATCCGCGGATGGTTTTGATTCTCCCGCTTTGGACAGACTCTTGACCAAATCCGAGATTGAATCCAGTTTTTCCAGATTGCAAATGCGGACCGCTGCAGACTCCAACAGCGTGCGTGAATGCAAACTCGACTGCATCCTGACGATCGACGCATCGAGCAACTGGACAACCGACAGGATCGTTTCCAGACCAATGGCATCGGCCAATCGCGTGAGGTGCTCCATGTCCGACGAAGTGCAGTTGAGCATCGTGTCTTCGCCGCAACCGACTCGAACGGCCATCATGTCGCGAAAGTAGCCCAGCAGCTGTTCCGCCATTTGCCCGGCATCCACACCATCAGCCATACCTCGATGAATCAAGTTTAGCGTCTCGGTTGGATCGGCGTTTGTCATCGCGGTCGCAATCGCGGCAATCCGGCTCATGTCTGCCGTTCCCAGCAATTGATGGACTTCGTCGACCGAGATTTCCATTCCACAAAACGAAAACAACTGCTCAAGAAGCGACTGGCTGTCTCGCATCGAACCGTTTGCGCGCCTGGCAAGCAGTGCCAGCGCCGAATCGTCTGCGACAACACCCTCGTTCTCAGCAATCTCTCTCAACCGGTTGGCGATCTCCACGGTTTGAACCGGAGAAAAATCGAATCGCTGGCAGCGCGACAAAACTGTGATTGGAATTTTCTGTGGATCGGTTGTGCAGAAGATAAACTTCACGTGCGACGGCGGCTCCTCCAAAGTCTTGAGCAATGCGTTGAAAGCCTGCATGGTCAACATGTGAACTTCGTCGATGATGTAGATCTTGTATTTGGACCGACTGGGTCTGACCGCCGCGTTGGATCTTAACTGGCGAATCTCATCGATTCCGCGATTACTCGCGCCATCGATTTCAAGCACATCGACGTCCTCCCCCGCGGAAACTGCCTCGCAGACATCACACTGATTGCACGGCGTCATGGTGGGGCCTTTTTCGCAGTTCAGACACTTGGCGAAAATTCGCGCCGACGATGTCTTCCCGACTCCCCGTGCCCCGGTAAACAAATACGCATGGCCGACCCGGTTCTTTTCAATCGCGTTGGATAGCGCCGTCGCGATATGAGCTTGACCGACCAGGTCACCAAACGACTGAGGCCGGTACTTGAGCGCAACAACTTTGTATTGACCGTCTTCAGCTGGCTGTTTTGCGTTCATCAGGGAATCTGGGGCTACGACAATTGTTCGGGCGTTGGGAATCATGGACAACTGGTTCCGACTCAAATTCTACCCGATTTTGAGGTTGAGTAAGTAGGTCCGGAAATCAGGTGAAAAACCCAGCCATGATGACGTTCGTGTGGATAACCGTGGACAATCTGACGAAGTTCTGCGTCAAGTGAATTCAGCCGATCAGAACACCGTGTTTCGTCCCGACAAACACACCGTTACATGGTGCTGTGGGGTTGGAAAAGTGGCAGCCAGGCAGATCGAGTTTCGTGTCGAACCGGAATCTGCGCAAGAAAAAATCTGCAGGTGAGAGAGCCCCGCACAAGAGTACCCCGCTTAGGGCTGCTCCATATTTCAGGCCTGACCCACTTCACGGCTCCCCCTCGCGGAGCTCACTCACCAACAGACTTGGTACTCAAGTTTTATTCCCCCGCACCCGTTTCGTCAAACCGAAATAAGAAGTTCTCTTGAGTTTTGAGGCCAGCCGCTGGATCCCCTGCTTTTCGACAAGCCCGAGAACCACCCCCGTCGGATCTGATCTGGAATCACGGAAGATTTGTCGTTGTCAGAGTATTCTCGATCCAGACGTCATCACCGGTTCCCGGCAAAGAGCACCCAACGATTCTTCACCGAAACAAATGCGAGTGCGCCGGGTTGTTCACGATGTGACTCGCAATCCGCTCGGAGAGGGCCCCAATGGTCATGTACGGATTAACACCTAATGCAGTTGGGACAACCGATCCGTCGGCAACGTACAAACCATCGTGAACGGCTGGCAAACCGGTCCCGGAATCGACATAACCTCCGCCGTTATAGTCGTAGACCTGTCCCAGCTGGTTGACCGGCCCGCAATCCGGGCTGTCGGACATGACGCATCCACCAAGCGGATGGACCGTCACCAGATTATTGCCAAAGGCTTTGAGACGTTTGTACTTTCCACCATGCGCTGCAGCCAGTTTTTCGAACTCACCAAAGACCATTTTACGGTATTCGCTTTCCTCCAGCCCCTCCCATTTCACCTGCCATCGACCCGACTTCTTGATCAACCGACCCTCTGCGGTATCATGCCCCATTCCGAGCATTGCCATCGAACGGTCTAAATCCGGATCGCGAAGCAATACGGAAAACAGGTTGCTGACGCCCCGCGGAATCGCGGCGTCCTGAATCAACAATCGTTTGCGTAGCTCAATGTCGCCATAAAAATTCAGCGACGTCTGAACGGTTGGACCGACCGGTCCGCGACACGGGGGATACGCCCCAAACCCGCCAATGTTGTTCTCCGGCGGCAAGCCGACGACAAACCCGATCGTGTCGCCATTGCCGGACCAGTTGTAGCCGAGTTTTGGCGAAAACTGAAAACCATCAGCCTGAGAGTCAAGCAGGATCGCTGCACTGCTCGGGCTCCCTGCACTGACCACGACCATTTGCGAATTGACGCTGATTGGATGACGCGTGATTTTCTCATGTTGGTCATCGATATAGGTCATGTGGATTCGATAGTAACCGACGCGTTTTTCAATTGAATTGACTTCGACCTGTGTGAAAATTTCCGTCCCATTGTGCTTGGCTACCGGAAGGTAGTTCATGGCCAAGGTATTTTTTGCTCCGATGTTGCAGCCATTAATACAATCACCACACAACGTACACGGTCGCTGGATCATGCCTTGCGGATTCCTCATCTGATCGTCCAGGTAACGATAGTCATACATCACCGAAATATTGGATCGATCGCAAAACGTGGGGGATTGGCTCAACCGTGCCGCAGCCAGGCGTCGCGACCGAACTTTGGGAGTCTGGTCAACCGGTGTTCGACTGGGACTGAGCGAGCGGGCAACCTGATCGTAATAAGGCGCGAGTACTTCTACGTTTTTCAAGGCCACTGGCCAACGTGGTTGCTCAAAAACTTCGCGGTGAGGACGGAGCGCAATGCTCGCGTTGATTAACGATCCTCCCCCCAGTCCATTTCCGGACAGGATATTGACTTCGTCATTCATCATCAGGTTGAACAGCCCCAACGGCTGGATCACCTGCCCCTTGGTCGGCCCTGCCAACACCGACCGAGCATTGCCAAATACATTGGCAAAGGTGTCCGGAAACGTCCCTGGAACCCATTCCTTCCCACGTTCGACAACGCACATTCGATGGCCGGCACCCAGTTTCTGGGAGAGCCGGGCCGCCGTAATCGATGCCCCATATCCGGATCCGATAACCAACACGCCAAAGTGAATCGAATCCTGATCCTCGGCTGTCAGAAACAGTTCGCGGATTGGATTGGAAAGTCGACCGCCATACGATTGCAGACTCCGCTCGTAGTCTTCTACCGCACGTTGTTTTATTGGCGTATTGCAAGTCCTGGTTCGCTGACCGATCTGAACCAGTTTGCCAATCGGACCGTCTGCCTTCACCGCTTGGGAACCCGATAACATACCGGTTGCTGCAGCGGTAAGTGCCGACTTGAGCGCGAATCTTCGATTGACCGATATGCCTTTCGAGTCTCCGAGCTTCGAATCTGGTTTACGTTTTTTGTGAGCTGCCATTGGTGACGTTACTTCCTGGTAAATCCCTGGGAGCAAATTCGGCGAATCCAAGTCTGCATCAAGTACACAACAGGCGGTTCAAACAACCATCCGTGACTCAATACAGGTATCGTGTGGCTCGATGGTCAGGTTGTAAGCAAAATGCGGACTCCAACCGTTTGCTTGATCGTATGGGGCCAATTGATCCGGACGAGTCGATCAAAGCGGACAGCGAAACCTGGCCACAATTGAGAGATGGATCGATCAGGTAAACTCTGCGGACACAGGAGGCTCGATCGAACGCGCATTGATTCCGAAGATACGGGAACGGGCGGTCGTCAAGACCGACAGAAACGAACTAGCGTCCAGAGCCTACTCGGGAAGCGTACCAACGGTGACTTCGGTCAGATGCTCCTGACCGTCGCGAACCAGACTCACTTCGACCCGCGTATCCGGGCTCGTCATTTCGGCAAGACGAAACAGATGTTTGTAGTCCTTCACATCGACGCCATTCCACGTGCGGATAATGTCCCATTGGCGAATTCCCGCGAAATAGGCAGGTGAACCAGGTTCGACCCACTCTAGCCGGGCACCATCAAGATCCGGAAGGTGCATTTGCAGTGCGTAACGATGGTCGACTTCCCCGAGCCTTGCTCCCAGATAGCCGCGAGTCACTCTGCCATTGTTCAACAGTTGTTGGTACACAAATTTCGCGGTCGTACTTGGCACCGCAAAACTAATTCCTTGAAACGAGTCGCCGTAGATTGACGTGTTAATGCCGATAACGAGACCCTGAGCGTCAACCAGGGGACCACCGCTGTTTCCGGGGTTCACCGCCGCATCCGTTTGCAGCAAACTCTGTTTCGGGTGGTCTTGATCACCAGGCCGATCTTTCCCGCTGATAATCCCGGACGTCACGGTTTGCTGAAAACCATACGGGCTCCCAATCGCCCACACAATCGATCCCACACTCACGCCTTCGCTGTCGCCCCAGGTGGCTGGCTTCAGGTTCGGCGCGCTGATTTTCAACAAGGCCAGGTCACTGGTGCTATCGGTTCCGATCAAGCTGGCTGAAAACTCTCTTCGATCGTGCAGTTGAATCCTCACGTCGGATGCTCCCTCGAGCACATGGGCGTTGGTCAAAATGAAACCGTCGGCGGACATGATCACGCCAGAACCAAGCCCGTTCCCTTCCGTAACGCCGTAAGGACTGGTGCGAATTGATTTGACACTTACGACACTTGGACGAATACGTTGCGCAACCAACTGATACGCGTAGGACACGTTTTTCAACGGTTGATACCCGAGCGTCGTTACCGCATTTTCATACTCGGCTCGGGCACGACCCAGCGTCGCGGCGTAGTGATATTCTTCGACCAAACGAGGACCTATGAACCAAATCCCGAACATCAATGCGGCGGAGGCCAGCAAAAAGTACAACCCATTCATCCCCTGGGAGAGACCAGGTTCCTGCTTGCCACGTTGAGCCCGTATTGGCTTGGCAACTGCCCCTTCAACCGGCGTGGAAAGAGTGGGATCGTTGGGGATCAACAACGGACGCTGAATCGAACCCGTCGTCGTTTTGATTTCAGGACTCGAATCCATTGGACTTGCTTTTCGGCAGAATAAAAGTATTCGGACTAACTTCAGTATACCAATCAAAGCCAGTTATGGTTTAGCAATTTTCTCATTGAGATTCCGATAACCCACTGATTACCGTATCAAATCCAACAAGTCTTGTCTGATATCATTGCCAACCCGAGCCAATCGCGGCAGACAATGACAGCAAACCAGTCGGGACCTGTCGGCCCCGGCTACCTCACCGGAAATCAACGAAAGTCCGCTTTGCTTCAATTCAGATTGCGCAAGACCGAGGCGTAGTCACCTTGATCGGAAACGCCCTGTTCTTCCAGAATCGCTTTGATTTCCGTTCGGCCCACCAATGCACCCCAGGCTTGAAGCCAAGCCGTGCAGGCAACTTCATTCCAACCTGGCGACTGGTAACCTGCAGCTTGAGCCAACCCCAGGCTGCGAATGTTGTTGTGTATCTGCTTTTGCTCTTCGGATTTTCCCTTGATATCACACCAGAGGTTCCAACGAATCAGCTGACCCACCAGATTCCTAGCATCTTTCTGGGACCAACCAATTCCTGGCAAGAACAAGGGTCCACCATTCCAGGGAACTATCTCGGCCATATTGTCAAATGCCAGCTCTTTCGAGACGATACCGGCAACATTCTCCGCCTCGCCCTGCTGGGCCAAGGCACCCAGGTAACCCGCCGCAGTTCGACGTACGTTCTGATCTTTGGCATGTAACATCACGTTGGTCAATTGCCCAGCGCCAAAGGCCATGATTGTGGGAGCCAGTGCCGATTGAAGCTGAGGCACCTGCTGGGTCACAGCCAGTACTTTTTCCGGATCGGCCTGGGATGAATCCTTCGTCAATTGTTCGACGATTCGAATGCCGATCGGGCGGCCCAATGCCGGAAACTGAGGAATCAGGCTTGCTTTTTCGATCAAACCGTTGACCGTCCGCGTCATCGAGACTCGTGCTGCTGCCGCCCAGGTTCGAACAATTGTTTTTTGTTTTTCGTCGGCATGTACGTTTAACAGATATTCATCAACGTCCTGACCACCAATTTCCGCAAGTGCCGCGATCGCCCAACCACGTTTGGGCAGACTCTCGTCGGTTTTCACCACCTCCAGCAGTTCTGCAATGACCGTTTCCCGGTTGTCATCGCTTTCGGCTGCGAACTCGCGGATCTCCTTGATGGCCACGTGGGCGGTTTTCGAACTGTCGAGTCGCGCTATCCATTCATCTTGCTGGATGAATGTTCCCGGTTCACGGCCGAAAGCCGTTCCGGCAAACAGCCCGAACAGGATTGCGATCAACAGTGCTGCCTTGGGACGCCGCAAAACCAGCGTACCGAGCATTCCCAGAAAACCCAACCCGACGAGCGTACCAAGTGCGTATCGCGTGTATCGTTGTTCACGAGTAATCTGTCGATCCACGTCACTCCAGTCGATCAAACCCACTTTCAAGATGCCTTCTTTTTTTGCTCCCGGACCAAACCGATTCGCATCATAGCTGCGAGCGTCGTTGCGGCTACGGGGCATTTTATATTCGGCAAATGTGAGATTCTCTTTGGAAATGACTTCACGAGGGAAATCACCATCGACGACCGTCAATGTCATATCCTTGAGCATGGTCAGCCCACCTTCGACGGTTTTCTTGCGATCTTCCGCAAGTGCCAGCGCATTTTCACGGTCAACTTCGCCGCCCCGCAATCCAAAATGCTCACCCACTCGCAGGAGTTCCTTTTCCTGTTCTTCGTGAACCAGCGACAAGTCGCCGGTTGAGACCGCCAATAAATCGGACGCAAAGAGTTCCTTGGCAATTCCATTTTTCGGTTCCGGATCACGTCGGGTCGGCAATGACTGTCGTTGAAATTCCGGAATGTCTTTTTCGGTACCACCAATGATTCTCAGCGGCAATGGCTCAGTAACGTTGGCTAACAGCTGCTGGCCCGAAACCTGGCGAACCACGTACTCTTCGGGAATGGACCGGATTTTTCGCGGTCCGTCAGTCAAGAGGTAGACCACGTTACGGAGTTGGCCATCGTTGAAAGCCGAAAGCCGCATGGGAACGATCAGCTTGTCCGATTTAAAACGAAACCCCATGCCTTGGACGTTTCCGTCGAAGACGCTGCCGCTGGGGAGCTCGGGGCGAATGTTGCGTTGTCCGGCCCGGGGATTCGCGGCTGCCTGTTGACCGACCCTGGTTTTGACCGCGACAAAACACCAACCGATGTCGACGTATTCATTGGTGACTTTGTCCATTCCTTCCGGGTATTTATAGCCATTGGTGTCCATCCATTTCTTGAGCGCCGCTGCACTGCCCGCTTCCAACACCGCGACTTCATACATGCCGACCGCTTCCTGCTTGAGAACCGTAAGTTTGTCCCTGGCAAATTCCAGCTTCTTTTCAGAGACCGCGGCTGCCGGAGCGCCTCCTCCCATGGCTCCTGCAAACCGACGTAAACGAACTCTCAAATCAACGACTACCTCCGGCGGATCCACGGCATTGGCAACCTGCTCAAAAATATCATCCGCGACCTTCCGCAATTCGGGAGGGTTGGGAAACGGAATCAGCATCCCGAAATTGTCGACTTTGCCGGAAAATCCTGGACGAATTACAAACGTTTCCACGCCGTCTTTGTGAAAGACGTAGGTCTTTTGCAAGCCAATTCTCGCGATCGGCGACGCGTTTCCGACGTAGATCGGCGGCACCATTCCACACGGGTCCGCATGCACGCTGGAGAGAACAACCAGACCAACGACAACCGCCGTCAGCACTTTGAAAGTAAATCGTTTCATGATTCGACCAAACTAACTTATTCCAGATTTTCTGTTCGACAAAAAGACAACAGGCCCGACCGCAACGTGGCCGAACATGGATTTCCCCTGAGTTCACTCGTGATCCCTGGATTTCGATCGGCGCAAGACGAATTGTGAAATCAGCAGCAACATTCCCGCAAATCCAATTGCCGCGTAAAACTTGCGAGGAGCTCCAAGACTGCCGTCGGGCAACTCGCCCAGTTCGCAACTGATTAGAATGCCCTCGCGTTTTTCGGCCGGCCCATGCAGCTTGGCATCGTAACGATCGGCTCTGTTTCGATTCGCGGCGATTTCAAATTCACCGAACGTCAAGTTCTGATTGGCGATGACGTTTCGGGGAAAATCACCATCCACGACCGTCAACGTCAACGCTTTGAGCTTCGGCAATGCGTCAGCGATCATTTTTCTCGAGTCTTCTGTTGAGATCGCTTCGATCTCGACATCGATCTCGGCGCCGCGCAACCCGAGGTTTTCACTGACCCGGAGAAGCTCCTTTTCCGACTCCTCGTGTTCGAGCGAGAAACCCTCAACGGTTGTCGCGACGATATCCGAAACAAAAATCTGCTTAGCCACACCGTTGTGTGGCGTCGGATCGCGTTCTGCCTTCAATCCCTGTCGACGCCAAGCGGGAATCTGTTTTTCGGTTCCGCCGATGATTCGTAACGGAAGCGGGTTCGTCAAATGGCCGACAAGATCATCTCCAGAGATCTGCCGAACCACATACTCTTCTGGAATCGCGCGGATCTTCTTGCCGCCGCGGGACAATAGATAGACCACATTTCTCAATTCGCCCTCATTGAACGCCGAAAGCCGCATTGGCACAACAAGTTCGTCTGTCTCGAATCGAAAGCCCAATCCCTGCACGTTCCCGTCGAAAACACTTCCCCTGGGCATCTGCGGACTGGCGTTGCGTTGACCCGGGCGAGGCTCAGCATCCGACTTGGCACCGACCTTGGTTTTCACTGCGACGAAACACCAGCCGGCGGTGATGTACTCCTCGGTGACCTTGTCCATACCTTGGGGGTATTGATATTGATTCTGATCCATCCACTGCTTGAGTGCTGCAGCACTACCGGCTTCGAGAACCGCGACTTCATACATCCCGACCGCTTCTTCCTTGAGGACCGTAACTTTCCGCTTTCTCTCCTCAAGCATCAGTTGGCCTCCACCCCCACCACTGGGAGCGGCGGCATTCATCGGCAGCATCAATTCAGGGCGAGGCCGCAAATCGACAACGACTTCTGGTGGATCGACCGCCGCCGCAATCTGCTCGAAAACACTGTCAGGGACCTTTCTCAATGCCGGCGGATTGGGAAACGGAATCAACATCCCGAAGTTGTCGACCTTTCCCTGAAAACCGGGGCGAATCACAAACGACTCAAACCCGCTGTCAAAAAAAACGTACGTCTGTTGCAATCCGATCCTCGTAATCGGCGAGCCCGGACCAACATAAATGGGGGGCACCATCCCACACGGATCCGAGAGCACAGGGCTGGCCACCCAACAGGTCAGCAACAACGCAATCACGGATTTCAGCAGTCGGTTGACACTACGAATCTTCATTTGCACGCTCCATTTCAATCTTGATCTCAACCTGCCCCTGGCAATCGTGCTCACCATTGCTGACCCAGACATGCCCTACCGGCTGCCAGTCATCCCCGTTTTTGTGAACCGTGAACCACGGCCCAGCCACAAAGTGCACGCCTTCGAGTCACAATCGCGTCCACAGGTGATTCAGCCCGACCCGCTTGACCGTTCCACTGGTAACAAGTGGCTGAATGTTGTTCGTCTGCATCTGAAAAACATGACGCCGGTCAAACGGAACCCGCGTTGGATCGATCCAGGTTCGAACCTCACCTTGTTCGTCCACGACCCGAATCGAGATCCTGGCGTGAGTGAAACTCAACGCGTCCCAAAGAAACCTGGCGCGTTCCGAATCCAGCTCGCCGACTCCGGCAGACTCAATCAACTTGCGCGTCTGCGGCCCAAAATAGACCAGCTCTTCCAGTGATTGATTCGTGTCATCCATGGACCCCTCAGCGAACGACGTCAGCAGTCGCTCGAATCTGGACTTCGTCAGTGTCGACGTTGGGTGGCGACTGACGGCGCAGCCCGAAGCACACATCTGTTCACCGTGGGCTTCAAACATCGCGGATTCGTCATGCGAATAATCATCAAACAATACGTGACTCGCCCGAATTCCCGGATTTCCGTTTTGGTAGATTGAGTTCAGGATCGCATAGTTTCCTGGCAACTGAATCGGTGGGACCAGGCCCGACGACAACTCGGCCGACTTGAGGCCACGTGGCAGGGCGGAAACTTGAGTAGCTTCCTCGGACACCGTTCCGATCGGCCGATCGATCGTCCTGGGTAGGTCAAGCTCCTCCGCCGGAGAACCCAATATGATTCGGACGAGCCAACCCAAACCGATTCCCAGCAGTATCAGGCTGACTCTGGTTTTAAAAAATTCACGTTGCATGCTTGATTTTGTCCTGGTTTGGGAACCCTGAAAAAACCTCTGTTTCAATTGGGACGTGAGACTTTTCACTGGAGTTCCCCGCAACCTGCAAAGACGGAGCAATGGTCCCGCATCCAACTCACAAATATACCGTGATTCTCGCGAGGATGGAAAACCGATCGCTATCGGAATAGACGAATTCGGCTCATTTCCATTAGTCATAAAATACTCGTTTCTGCTAGACTAACGAAGGCAATTTCGGCTTTCGCCTCCAGTTAGCTCGCTATTTCAGCAGGACCCGATCTCGCGATCATGTGTGTTTCACATCCCTTCCGAACAAGCCCTCAACGATTGCTGTTGGTGTCATTGCTCATTTGGGGACACATGATGCTGTCGAATTCCGACGCGATGACTCGAACGGATGAGATTCAGCGACTCGACGGCGAACCATCTGGCCAGGAACCCATACTGCCGGAAGGGGCAATTTGGAAATTCGGTAATGAGCCCGATGCCAACGGAATCTATCGGCTTGCCTATTCTTCCAATGGGAAGCTTCTGGCGACCCGGAACCGCAAGAACGTCATTTCCATCTTCGATGTCCGTGCTCGAAAGTTGCTATGTGAAATCGATGGCCATGACAACAACTGGGTCGAAACGATCGATTTTTCTCCCGACTCAAGATTTTTTGTGACCGCCGCCGGACCCGGTGAAAAGGTCAAAATCTGGCAGGCGCAGACAGGAAAACTCGAAGCGGAAATCAAAACCGATGGCTACGCCGCCTACTTCAACCGAAACGGATCCTCGATTCAAGTCCTCGCTGAAACCCATGTCGAGACCTATTCCTGGCCCGGCGTCCAATTGACAGCGCAACGAAAATGGAAAAATGGCGCCGACGTTCGCGCTGGTATGTCGAGGGACGGGCGGATCGTCGTTACGTACCAGACAATCAATCGCCAGATCCAACGTACGCAAGTGATTGACCTGGAGACAAAATCAAAAATCCAACTCGATGGCCCAACGGAAATTCCGAAGTCGGTCGCAATCTCACCCAATCGGATCTGGATCGCCGTTGCCTATCATCGAGACGAAAAAATCCAGCTCTGGGACTTGCGGGATCCACACCAAAAAAAATACGTCCTGGCCAAACACGATGAGACCGTTCAGTCCCTGTGTTTCTCGGCGGACAGCCGATTCCTGGTCTCGTCGGGATGGGATGAAAAAGTCATCGTTTGGGATATTCTGACGCGTCAACCGATCGCGCAGTTCATGGGCCACACCGAGCACGTCAATGCAACCGCGTTTTCACCGCTGGACATGACATTCGCAAGCGGAGCATCCGGAACATCGGACACGTCGACCATCGTCTGGGATTTGAAACAATCCCTGCCGCAACCGGAAACCGTGAAAGCGGCCCTGGATTATGACCAGGTCTGGAATAGCCTGGGCGCCCAATCGCTCCCGGACTCGTTGCTCGCAACTACGCAGTTCATGGCAGGCGGGAATGAGTTTTTGGATCTGCTGGAAGAGCGCGTAGGCCAGATGCTCGATGCCAAAACGAGTGGCTCGACTGATGAATCCATCAAACTGCTGGATCACCCCGAGTGGGAAGTTCGCGAGAAGGCCACATTGCAACTGGTAGCGATGCGGGGCCAAATGGATACCGAACTCCGTCTGGCATTGGACGCGGCATCCTCCCCGGAAATCAAAGCACGGCTTTCCCGGATTCTCAGGGAGAAATTCACGAAACCCGAAACCAACCTTGTCGATCTTCGCCGCTGGAGTCGAATTGTGTTTGCCCTCGAACGGCTCAACACGCCGCGAACCCAGAAGATTCTTCAGGATATCGCTACTGCGTCGGTTGATTTGGATATTTCGTTGGATGCCAAGGAGGCTTTCGAGCGCAACCAGCGACGAAACCAGTTGCAATAACGCCAGTGGTCTCTCGCGATCCATCGACGCCCAAACCTGTGGATTGGCCACAGATAACGCCACCGCATTGGGCTCTATTTCGCGAGCTCATTTAATGTTTCGCGCAGCGTCATCACCAGACGCTCGGCATCGCCACGACTGAAAACCATCGGCGGTTTGAACTTGATTACGTTCTCGAATGGTCCATCGGTACTGAGTAGAATCCTCCGCTGCTTCATTCGCTCAACCACCGCGCCGGCCAATTCCGCTGCCGGTGTCCGATTTCCTACATCCAGGACGAACTCGATGCCAAGGAACAGGCCACTTCCTCGCACGTCTCCGATACACGCAAACTCGCTTTTCAGCTGGTTCAGACGCCCGGACAACCAATTGCCCAATTCCCATGCGTGCTGCTGCAAGCCTTCTTTTTCGATGACATCCAGCACGGCCAACCCGATCGCACAGGAAACCGGGTTCCCGCCAAAGGTATTGAAATACTCCATCCCGTTGTTAAACGCATCCGCGATCTGGCGCGTCGTTACGACAGCGGCCAGCGGATGACCGTTTCCGATTGGCTTACCCATGGTGACAATGTCAGGCACCACGCCGTGTTGCTCAAAGCCCCAAAAGTGAGTGCCGACTCTTCCAAATCCGACCTGCACTTCATCGGCAACGCAAACTCCCCCTGCAGCGCGGACCGATGAATAGACTGCATTCAAATAGCCCCCTGGTAGCGGGACTTGCCCCCCGCAGCCCAGAATCGACTCGGCAAAAAAGGCGGCGATTGTCCGTCCGTTCGAATTTGCCTGCTCGATAACCTCGTTCGCCATGGACGCATATTTCCTGCCACAATCCGGGTCCGCGTCCTTGTACGGACCCCGGTAAGCGTCCGGAAGCGGAACGACGTGAGTCTGATCAGGTTTGCCAGCTCCACCTAGTTGGTTGAATTTGTACGGACTCAATTCTATCAGCGAACTGACGTGACCATGGTACGCATGATCAATCACCACACAGTCTTGGTGGCCGCGAAACGTGCGTGCCAATCGCAGAGCCAGGTCATTTGCTTCACTTCCTGAATTTACAAAGAAACAGACTTCCAAAGATTCGGGTAATGTCGCGGTCAACCGCTGGGCATAACGGACGACGTTCTCATGAAGGTACCGGGTGTTTGTGTTCAGCCGATTCATCTGCCGGTGCGCCGCCTGGACAACGTCGGGATGACAATGGCCGACATGACAAACGTTATTGACGCAATCCAGATAGGTCACATCGGATGGGTCGAACAGGTATTGACCACTGCCCCTCACGAAGTGCAGCGGCTGCCGGTAGGAAAGACTCAGTGACGGGGCGACATGTTGCCTGCGCAGTTCGAGAATCCGTGACGATTCGATCTGGCCGGAACCGGAAATGCGTTTCTTGATCGTTGAGCAGGCCTGGGAAAAACGCTGATGTACATCGGCAGGATCAAACTCCACAAGCTGCGTCAGCGCATCCCATGCGGGTTGTTCCGTGATGCCAAGATACGCGTTGTCCGGTTCAAGTTGTTGCTGATAGTGAGCCAGACAAACGCTTTGACATAAACGCATGCACATCAAGGGAAACAGGACCGAAAACTCTGTTTCGCCGAGACGATACAACTGGTGATACCCCGCAACCAGTTCGCCGGCCGCAGAAATCGGGTCCTGTTTGCCGAGCATCATGTAGCTGCCGCAGATCGCCAGTTCAAAAATCGTCGTGGAGAACACGATGTCGCCAAAGTCAATCAGCCCCAGCAGCACCCGTCCGGTTGAATCATCCTGGTCAACAAGAATATTATAGTCATTGGCATCGTTGTGGATGACTGATTTTGGCAAGGCATCGATTCGTGCCGCAATCTGCCGGAAGTTCGCGAGGCACTTTTCCAGGAGCAATCGTTTTGAGGCTTCTTCGATGGATGGAACACGCTCGGCGACAATGGAGGCCGCATTCTTCAGGTCCCAGTACAGTTCCCGTTTGCCAGCCGGACTGTGATTCAAAGCGGTCAGACCAAGATCCAGCGCTCCCAACTGTCGACCGATTTCCCGTAGCAGCGCAGGTGAATGGGCTTCGAATCTTGCCAATGGCTGACCCGGTAAAAAACTGAGACACCGCGCATGGCAGGCCCGTTTGTTGGGATCCTGCAGCAAGACGATCGCACTACCAGCCTGGGAACGGATCAACCTCGGGGTTTCGAACGATCGGGAACCGGCTTCGTCCAGGCTCCCGGCGATCTCAATGGCGGCATTCTGCAACTCCAGAGAGCTTAACTCCACATCGGGATTCGCGATCTTGATCACAAAATCTTGAGTCGCGCCGGTGAGCCTGAAATTCTGGTCACGCTCCCCTGGCAACGCCGTCGCGACACCCTTGATTCCGAAATGCGCCAACGCAATGCCGGCCGCGTCGTCGAGGGTAAAAGCTGGCTTGTTAAGGACGTTTTCCACTTTGGATGATTCTCATGTTCCGGCCAGCTCATTCACCAGTCGTACAAGTTTATCGCGAACGCGGAATCGTTCAAGCCACGCGACGCGACGCGACGACATGCTGAAACACGTGCTCGACTTGCCGCGTCAACTGAATCGGGTCGAATTCCTGTTGAACCATCCTCCGCCCGTTTTCACCCAGTCGCTCTCGCTCAGATTTGGACTGCGCCAACTCGATGATGGCTTGGGCAAGTTGGTGTGGATTCCTGGGCGGAACAAGAATCCCATTTTCGCCAGGACGAACAATTTCCGGCAGTCCACCGATTCTGGAAGCGACCACCGGTGTTCCCGCTGCGAGCGACTCAAGCGCGACCAATCCGAGTGGCTCCTCGATCGAAGGTACGGCCAAAACATCAAATGCAGCCATGAAGTCCTGGACATTGGTCCGCAGCCCAAGCCATTTGACCCGGCGAAACAATTTCTGCTTGAGCTGAATGGCACGCAGCTTTTTGACATAGGACTCGTTGCGGTTAAAACGACCGAGCATCACGAGTTTGACGTTGGGAATCGCTTCGACGATTTCTGCAAGGGCTTGAAACAGGTACAACTGGCCTTTCCTCGCGAGCACTTCGCCAACCACACCAACCAGAAACTCGTCGCCAGTCAGTCGCATTTGACGTTTCACGGTCGTCACACTCAGCGGCGTGATGTGCTTGAATCGTTCCAGATCGGTAAAACAAAACACTTTCTCCATGTTCTGCGCCGGAATGCGGTTCACGCGACGGTGGTACTCGTACGTTGCCTGAGAATTTGCAATCACGTAGTCGTTCATTCGCCAATGGAGCTGGAAAGAACAACTGTGGGCTGTCGCGATCACCGGCACTCCGGTCAGCATACCCATCAGTACTCCGAATGCATGTCCTCGGCTCATGTGTGTGTGAATCAGATCGATGTCGTGATCCTTGATCCACTTGGCAATCCGCCTCAGCTCAAAAGGACTTCGGTTCAGCTCGGATTCGACAAACTGAATTGAGGGACCAACGTGTTCCTGCAGCCATCCATCGGCACGACAGAGAATCGTGATATCATGTCCCCGCGAAACCAGCTGTTCTGAAATAAACTTGCAATAAGTGATCGCACCGTTGACGTTCCGCCCCGAAATAACTTGCAAGATCTTCAACCGCCTGCTCCCTGGTGATCGTGTGATCGGAAAACATACCAACTTGGAGCATTTTGGACTGCGCTGTTTTTGCTAGCACCTTGGACGGTACCGTTCGAGGAAGTGAATGCAGACACGACGCCGCAGGCAAAAAAAAAGGGAGCCAGCCCAAAGCCAGCTCCCATTGTGATAATCTCCGCTTTCCGGGAGTCTCTCAGAAACCTTGCGACCCAAAGAACGCAGCTTCGTTGCCAATCAAGGTAATGGCGGCACCAAATCCGACATCCGAAACCCCTGGGAATCCAGGGCCGAATCCGTTGGTCAATCCATCCAGACCCAAAGCGAAGTCTCCACCCGCCGTCGACAGGTCAGCTATTTCCGGACCCAGTTGCAGTGCATTGTTGGTCATCGAGAGATTCATGCTCGCGGTGCCCAAGGCAATTCCGCCAAACAGGTCGACGCCGACATTGTCCATCAAACTGGTAACGACTCGTCTTCCAAAAATATCCGGAGCGACAAGATCGACACCGGCCAGATCAATCAGATTTCCATTGTCAGCCGCGATCAGCACCAGCGTCTCGTAGTTTCGGCTGTAGAACTCTTCATTGTTAATCGCTTCAAAATCTGCAAATCCTGAAGTATTGATCGCAGGAGTCGCTTGCCCCAGGACGGTCGGCGGAAGAGTCACATCCGCATCTTGTCCGCGATCGTTACCAAAGAAGGTATTGTCATCCAACAGGGCGTTGATGGTTGCCGTGTTAAACGTATTCAGGCTCAGACCCCGTTCAAAGTTATCCAGGAACACGTTGCCGGTGATGACCGCTGAGATTTGACTTGCATCGAATGCGTTGATATCCACGCCATCCCAGAACAGCAGGTTGTTCGGATCGGCAACTCCGGCATCAGGCTCGAATACATTGTTGTTGTTCGTATCGTTGTTGAATCCGGCTCCGTTGTTGGTGATATTGTTGCCAACCATCGAAACCAACATCTGAGCATCGCCAGCGGTTTCGATCTGAACACCCTGGTTTGTAAAGTCCTGAATCGTATTGTTGACCAGAGTGACCTTTGTCAAGTTGTCCAGGTCGGCATCGGACTCGATATGGGCGACCCCAATTTCAATATTGGTTGGCGTCGCCGCACCGATCCCGAGGTAGCCACCCGCGTTCCAGTTAACACCCATCACATTTCCCCGACCAAAGGCCGAGATAAAAACACCATTGATTCCGGCACCGTCGGTGAATGGTGTATTGTCTGATCGGCCACCTACCGTTTGGGCACCGTTGGGCAAAATGGTAGAATTCGCAAGTGTAAAATCGGTGTAGGTATCCGTACCGGTCAACAGGACCACACCAAGATCGGAAAACAGGG
This sequence comes from Planctomycetaceae bacterium, assembly GCA_024642205.1. Taxonomy (GTDB): domain Bacteria; phylum Planctomycetota; class Planctomycetia; order Pirellulales; family Pirellulaceae; genus Mariniblastus. The sequence continues at coordinate 67,095 of JAHEBQ010000005.1, forward strand.
TTACATCATCAATGTTGATTCGGTTAATCAGGTCGGAACCATTGTTGTCCAGATCAATGAAAATACCGTTTTGCGTGTCGCGATCGAAAGCCCCACCAAAGGCGGGACCACCGATCGTTGCATCGGTAACACTGACGTCAACCAGTCCATTTCCAATCGAAGCAATGTCGATTCCCTGTGTCGGGACGATCAAGTCGGTTAATCCGGGGCGAATGACCCGACTGACCGCGTTGTTGATCGTTACGTTGTTGATCACAGCCTGAACCTCCGCCTGCGGTTGACCGTTGACGCCCTGGGCCACGATCGCGATTCCACTTCCGGAACCCCGTGCATTGTCAAGCATCTCGAGAGGAGCCGTGCCCACGGTGTTGCCGATTTGAGCCCGGATCAAACCACTGTCGAATGCCTGGAGGTTGATGCCGTCGTTAATATTGCCGTTGATTTCTTCATTATCAATCACGTTGAGATCCAATGTCGTTCGAACTCCAGCCCCATTGACTCCTTCCACCCGTGCCGCCAGACCGCGAACACCGTTGCTGAGAATCTGGTCACTGACGTTGACCTGTGCGTGAATCCCGGGCTCGTTCATCAGGATGTGCAAGTTCGCGTATGCACCATTTCCGGAAAGCGAACTGACACCGCCAGTCGTCGTTCCGAAGTTGACACGTTCCGGATCAACGGTCGACCAGTTTTCAAGCAGGACGCCGGCAGCCAGGTTATTGGTAATCGACGAATTGATGATATCCAGGTTGCCATTGCCACGGTTCATATGAATACCGTTGGAGGCGTTCAGACTTGACCGATGCCCCCGAATCAACACTCCGTTACCGGACGAGTTGAGATAGTTTTCCATCATCAGGCCGCTTCGCAGGTTCGAGTTGGTCGTATTACTCAACATGCGGATCGTGGAAGGATCGTAGTTACGAATTTGAATACCGTCCATCAGGTTGCCAGTCGCAATATTGCGATCGAACAGGATGTCGGCCGTCGTGTCCAGAGCGTTCAACAGGAAGAGACCGTTGCGACCGTTGTCTGAAAATGTATTGCGGGCAATAATCAGATCGCCCGTGGTTCCAGAAAGATAAACGCCATCGGTGTTTGCATTGGACACCGTATTGTCACGAATACTGGCCTGATTTCCATTTCCAAAAATACCGAATGTCGCGCCGGTGGCATCGATATTGATCCCCGCGACATCGTTGTTGTTAGCCAGTGTGACGACCGCGAATCCGCCATTGTTGGAGATGGTTGGAGTCACGCCGCCCGGGTTGGTGCAAAGTTGAAAAAACTGACCGTTCTGAACTGGAATCAGCAGCGACTGGCCGTTACCCCACAGACGTTGATCGTCCTGCAGGATGATCCCGTTCCGCATGTTCCGGTCGGTTCCGTCGCCCGCATTAACGAGAATCACATCGCCCGTTGTGCTCAGATTCTGGGCCGCAACCAATGTGCTATAAGGTCGTTCGAATGTTCCGTCCTGGCCGGCAGGATCAGCTGTATTGGAAACATGGACGACATTATACGGAGCGCCTGTCAATGGATCGAGCGCCAATACAACCTCCTGGTTGAAGACCACGATATGATCATTTCGAACCGTTGACTCGAGGTCACGTCCAATCATGGAGTATTCACTGCCATACCCGCTGCCGTTGGCTCCAAATACCCAACCCACGGAAAGGACGCCGGAGGTATTGTATCGGTCGTCCTGATTGACTTCCGCGCTAACCATCATGCCGCGAAGGCCCTGGAATCCCATGCGGATTTTTCCACCACCGAACGAGTCAACCAGGTCTGAGTTGTAGGAGTAGCCGCCAATGTCAATATAGCCATTGATGAATGCCAGTTGTTCAGGTCGTGTTCTCAACGTGACATCAAACCCCTGGAGCGCGCTGTCAATACCAGGAATCATCACAATCTCGTTGCCGACAAAGCAATTGATTCCCGAGGGATCGCCGTAGGAATAGTCCTGAACTCCCGTGGGAAAATAACCATTGATCAACAAGTCCCTGTCACGCTTCTTGATTTTGGCACTGACGCCAACCTGATTAAAGGTGTGCGAGAAATCCGTCTGGCGGTCGCCATTGTAGTCGTACCAAACGCCAAAACTGACGTCGGCTTCGGCTGCAGGAATCGAAAACACACGCTCGATTCCAATGTTGGCAAACCCCCCGCCGTTCTCTTTCAGGGAGTAATGAAACTGGCTTTCAATCAGCCAGCGACCGTCAAACCGATCTTCGCCAAGTCGCGTTTTTCCGCCGAGAGTCAGGTAACTGCCCTCGAATCCTAACGCCTGGTCGGCAATATTAGTTTCAAACCAAAGTCGTCCAGGCGTTCCGCCCGCACTCGGCTGAAGCAAGTCGCCTGCAATTGGCCGGAAAGCCGATTGGGCATAGGCTCCGTCATGCAGTGAATGCAACAGCTGAGCATCTGCGACGTTACAGGCAAGAATTGCCAAGGCAATGCAGAAAAGGCTCAATCTTATCTTCATCGATGTCTCCCGAGACGAATCCCGACGCTTTCAGGGCTAATTTATCCACCAATTCCAGCGCACGACGCGCCCGAAAAAGTGGTACATGTGATAGAAACCATCGACAAGGAAAGATCAAGCTCATTAGAATTTTCGATACGTTTCGCATAATTGATACAATTTAACATCCGACCTTCTGCAAAACCGGTAATGCCAGCGTTGGATCTGCTGGCAAATTGGCGGACCTACCGTTTGACGGCGGTGGATTCGCAAGCAGATCACTTGCTGGCATTGGTGAACCGACCCTGACAACGGAATTCAAGTCGGCAACGATCGCCGGCCACTACGAATTCCGTCGGATTGTTCATTCTAGCGATCGTCAGTCGTGCGATCGTTCAGTCGTTTATGATGCGGGCTTGATTTATTTGAATCGAAGTAACGCATACTTCTTTTTTCCGCTGCGCAACACGATCACTGACTCGCTGGCCAGGTCTTTCCGCGTCAACCGATAGTTGAAGTCTTCGGCCCGTCGATTGTTAACGTAAATTCCGCCCTGCGTAATCGACCGGCGGGCATCGCCATTGCTTTTCATCAACCCGGACATCACCAGAGCATCGATTAATCCCAGTCCTTCGTCATCGAGGGCTGAAAACGCCATTTCGCAATTGGGAACATCGCAAAACACCTGCCCCAGCTGCGCGTCGGTCAGATCCCGGATTTCTCCACCCGAAAGCACCGTGAAAAACATATCCGTCGCCTGTTGGGCAGCGAGCAAGCCGGACTCTCCGTGGATCAGCAGGGTAAGTTCCTTCGCCAGCCGTTTTTGACTTTCGCGGTCCTGCGGCGCTTCCTCGCGTGAGCGATCCAACTCCAAAATCTCGTCGTGGGACAATTCGGTCAAAAACCGCAGACATTTCCCGGTGTCTTCATCCGCGACATTCAGCCAGTACTGAAAAAACTCATAAGGGCTCGTGCGCTCGGACGAAAGCCATATCGCCCCCGATTCCGTCTTCCCCATCTTGGAACCGTCGGCCTTGGTCAGCAACGGACAGGTCATCCCGTAAAGCTGTATCCCCAGCATCCGCCGTCCCAGATCGATGCCCGCCGTAACATTGCCCCACTGATCGCTGCCACCGATCTGCAGCTCGCAACCATACTCACGATTGAGATGGACAAAATCGTAGGCTTGCAGAAGCATGTAACTGAACTCGGTGTAGCTCAGGCCCGCTTCGCTCGTCAGCCGGCTCTTTACCGATTCTTTTGCCAGCATGACGTTGACGGGAAAGTTTTTCCCCACGTCGCGCAGGAACTCGATATAGCTGAATTGGCTCATCCAGTCATTGTTGTTGACGAGAATCGCCGAATTGTCACCGCACTCAAAATCCAGAACGTGTCGCATCTGGATTTCGATACCCGCGAGGTTCTTCTCAAGCTGTTCCTGCGACTGAAGATTTCGCTCCGCACTCTTGCCACTTGGGTCGCCGATCATTCCGGTCGCACCGCCGGCAATCGCAATCGGCTTGTGTCCCGCTTTCTGAAATCGCCGTAAGATCATCAGCGGTAACAGACTCCCCACATGCAAGCTTTCAGCCGTTGGATCGAATCCGGCATAAACCGTCCGCGATCCGGATGAAAGCCAACCCGGCAGCGTGTCGTCGGCCGTGGTTTGGTGAATCAGGCCACGCCACTTGAGGTCTTCGAAAATATCTGTCATGGGCTCGTTCTTGGTTACCGGGGTTTTGAGCGACCAAGATAACTCCCGTTACGAGGGGATGACAAGGTACTGGACCCACTGAGAGTCTGGGCTCCTTCGGATTTGAACTGGAAATCCCCAGTCTCCCCGATGGGTTGTCAGGATGATTTCATCAGCGACTCACAACCGACGACGCATTCGAGTATCATGTCGCGTTGAACCCTTCCCATCCATCCCCAGCCTCAATTGATCGTGACATTTACCCACGTCAAATCGACACGAATCGCCAATCCAGGTTCGCTTGCCGGCTGGATGTTTTGTTCGCCGTGGATTCTGGGATTCCTGCTGTTGTTTGCCTGGCCGTTCGTGGCATCGCTGTACTGGAGTCTCTGCCGATTTGACTTGATCAACCCTCCGGAGTTTGTGGGACTCGAAAATTACCGGCGACTCGCATCGGAGATCGGCACCGACCGGGGATTTGGACGGGCATTGTCCAACACACTGTATTTTTCCTTGATTTCCGTCCCTTTGTCGGTTGCCGTTGGCGTCATGTTGGCGGTGGCGTTGTCGACCAAAATCAAAGGGCAGTCGGTATATCGAACGCTGGTTTTTCTGCCGTCGGTGATTCCCGTGGTCGCGGCCAGCGTACTTTGGTTGTGGCTGTTGGACCCTGAATGTGGGATGGTCAATTACCTGATTTCGTGGCTGGGTATTCCAGGTCAAAACTGGCTGAACCAGTCCCGCAGTGTCATCAGCCCCGAAAGTGTTGGCGTGTTGACCAACTGGTTCAACGGTCAACCTCTCAAACTGTTCGGCAGTAAAGACGCTTTGATTTTAATGACCGTATGGGGAGTCGGAAATTTTGTCGTGATTTACCTGGCGGCGCTCAGCGACATTCCAACGGCGCTTTATGAAGCCGCCGAGATAGATGGAGCAAGTGCTCTGCGGAAATTCTGGCACGTCACGATTCCGATGTTGTCACCGGTGATTTTTTTTAACCTTGTGATGGGCCTGATTCGCAGCGTCCAGACGTTTGCGTCAATATATGTCCTGAGCGAAGGAACAGGCGAGCCCGGGGGGTCGTTGATGATGATTTCTCTTCAATTGTTTCTGTCCGCGTTCGCCGATTTCGAAATGGGTTACGCGTCTGCAATGGCCTGGATCCTGTTTGTCCTGTTGCTCGCTTGCACCTCCCTGCTGTTTCGTACTTCCAGGCACTGGGTTCATTACCGGGCAGCCGCATGAAGATTCGATCCATTCTCATCGCGGTGCTGTTCGTCGGTCTTCTGATTCTGCCGATCGTCTTTCGCGGCAGGTATTGGGCATTCGAAGCCATTCCGGCGAGTCGTTCCGAGGTGGTGTTCTGGCACTTCTGGGGGGGCGAAGACCGCGATGTCGTGGATGATGTCGTCGACCGATTCAACCAATCGCAAACAGATTATTTCGTTCGGGCAATTGCGATGCCCGGGAATAACCTCCAGGCCAAACTTTTTCTTTCCGTCGCCGGCGGCGCCCCCCCGGACATCGTTAACCAGGACGACCCGGTGTTGGCCGATTGGGGAGAGCGAGGTGTCATTCACGCGATCGACGAAATCGCTCCACTGGAAGAGGTTCAAGCGGTGCGAGGCTGGATGCTGGACTCGGCTCAGCGGCTATCGGTATACAACAACCGAATGTATGGGATTTGTAATGGCCTGGACATTCGGGCACTTTATTACAACAGGACGGCATTGGACCGAATCGGAGCCGGTCCACCCGCAACTCTGGGTCAGCTCGACGCGATTGCCAATGCAATTGCCCCGTTTGATCAAGTAGTCAATCCCCATCAATTTGGCTACCTACCGGACTCGCGGAGGTTGTGGGCCTGGGGATATGTGTTTGGAGGCAATTTTTACGAGCCAGAATCGGGTATCGTTACCGTTGGCTCACCCGAGATCATCAACGCACTTCGCTGGATGAAAAGCTACGCCGTGAGGTACGGCTCGGACAACATTTCCGCCTTTCGCAAAGGAGACCAGTCGCTTCCGGGAAAGACGTTTCCGCTACTGCCGGTAGCGGATGAAGATGTGATCGGACGCTATGTCCTGATCATGGACGGCCAATGGCGGGTTAGAAATATCAACGCCTTTCAAGAACGTCGCCGCCAGCAAGGGCTCGCTGTGCCAGAGTTTGGTGTTTGCCCGTTACCCACGCCTTCGGCGGGACCGGGAATTTCGCCACGACAGAAAGCCGGTTGGGTTAACGGCAATTTCTTCGTCGTCCCGCGCGGCGCGAGAAATACGGCGGGAGCATGGGCGTTCGCGAAATTCTGGATCGGTTATGAAGACCCTGAGCAAGCCGCCAAGACCTGCGCGGCGGGGGGTTGGATTCCAGTTTCACAATCGGTGACCCACAGCAAAGGATTTCAGGATTACCTTCAATCCAATCCGTTATTTGAAACATTTGTGGATCTCGCAGCCAGCCCGAACCAGTTTCCCACGCCGCAAGTCGTCGGTGCTGCGATGTTCCGGAGAACGGTTGAGGGTGCCGCGTATGAAGCGATGAACAACGTGACCAAACCAGTTGAAGAAATCCTTGCCGATGCACAACAGCGAATCCAGCGACAACTGAATCGTTTTAAACCCGCTTCGTTATCGGAATAACCCCGTGGACCGGATCAGCCAGAGGATAGGGCCATGAATAAAACTGAAACGTCCACGAACAGGCGGATGATGCGTTGTTCGATCGCGCACCTGTTTCTCTTGATTTTTGGAACTGACGTTTTTTGTTTCGTGTTGATGTATGACAACCTCAGGTTGCGAGTTCCGTTGACGACGAGCGTGGCAGTCGTCGGATTGAACGCAATGTTCGCAACGATTCTGGACCGCGGGGAACGACAGGCTAATTCGATTGGTTTCACCGGTCGCCGCTGGTTCCGCAATGTCCAGGCAGTGGAACTTGCAGAGGTTGGTACAGTCATTCATGACCCAACCAACGGATTGGATGGGGTCGGAAAATGAAAACGAGCTCCCGACCGTTGACCTATTTTCTGCTGTGGCTCGTCAGTGCGATCTTCTCCCTGCCGCTGATCCTGATGCTCAGCGGTTCTCTGAAGTCGAGTGAACAGCTCACCCGCGACCCGTACCGAATCTGGCCAGAGCAATGGAACTGGTCGAATTACCTGGCGGCACTCGAAAGCATGCCGTTTCTCAGCTACCTGGCTAACACAATGGTCCTTTGTGTTGGCTGCGTGATGGGCACAACGCTATCGTGTGCCGTCGTGGCCTACGGGCTCTCGCGCGTCCAGTGGCGTGGTCAAAAATGGATATTCTCGCTGGTGGTCGGAACAATGTTGCTCCCCTGGCATGTCACGATGATTCCAAGGTTCGTTTTGATCAGCCAACTTGGGCTTTACAATTCGTTCTGGGCGATCATTGGCCCGACGTTGCTGGGAGATGCATTTTTTATCTTTCTGCTCCGGCAGTTTTTTTTGACGATTCCGGAACAGTTATTCGAGGCCGGTCGAATCGATGGGCTTTCACATTGGGGATTGTTCTGGAAAATACTACTTCCGCTTTCCCGTCCGGCGTTGGCCACGGTGGCACTTTTTCAGTTCGTGCAGACGTGGAACGATTTCGGAGGTCCTTTGCTATATTTGAACGATCCGAAAAAGTTTCCGTTGGCATATGGGCTTGAGCGATTTGTCAGTTCATACGGTGACCAGACTCATTTGCTGTTGGCGGCAGCTGTTTTGTTTACATTACCGATTGTCGTCCTGTTCTTTCTGGCACAGCGAACATTCATCCAAGGCATCTCAACTACAGGAATCAAAGGTTGAACCAACCAACAAAAAACGGCGGCTCATTCGACTGTGTGATCATCGGCGGTGGACACAACGGCTTGATCGCGGCCGCTTATCTGGCTCGGGCCGGCAAAAAAGTATGTGTGCTTGAGCGTCGTTCCATGCTCGGTGGCTGCAGCGTTACCGAAGAACTCTGGCCGGGATACAAGGTATCAACCGCATCGTACGTGGTCAGTCTGCTGCTGCCTGAAATCATCAACGATCTCAAACTGAAAGAAAACGGGCTGAAGATTCTTCCCCGTCGACCATCGTCGTTTACTCCCATGCGGGACGGGCGACACTTGATGCTCGGCGCAGACCAGGCACAGAATCGCCAGCAGATTGCCAAATTCAGTCACAAGGATGCCGAGGCGTTTGGAAAATACGAACACTTGCTTGAACAGGTCGCGATGCATCTTGAGCCGGTCCTCAACGAGACCTCTCCGGATTTGTTGCCACTCCCTGTCAGCTGGCGAAAAATTGGACTGGGCAAAAAGCTCCGCGACGCCCAAAAAGGCTGGCGCCTGCGGAAAGCGCTGGCGGCGATGCAGTCCAGTCTCCCCGAAGGACTGGAATTGCTGACTGCTGCTGCACGCCCGATCCTGGAACGTTGGTTTGAAACGGAAGTCCTCAAGGCAACCCTGGCTACGGACGCCGTCATCGGGGCATTCGCGTCGATCTCACAACCGGGAACCGCCTACGTTCTTTTACACCACGTCATGGGCACCGCGGGCGGAGCGCGTGGTGTGTGGGGCTATATCGAAGGCGGAATGGGAGCCCTCGCCGATTCGATCGCTGACGTCTGCCGGCAACTGGGCGTGACGATTCATACCCAATGCGAAGTCCAGTCTATTGACGTGGCCCACAACCGGGCGATCGGAGTTACCCTGACCGACGGTCGGCATTTTGCCGGCAAAGCCGTCGGGTCCACGGTCGACGCCAATCTCACGTTCAACCGTTTTCTCAAGCCAGACCAATTGCCTGAGTCGTTTCGCAGTGCAGTCAATCGAATCGATTACCGTTCAGCCACGGCCAAAATCAATCTGGCGTTGTCCGAACCGCCAGACTTCACCTGTTTGCCCGGAAACAAGATCGGTCCGCAACACAACGGGACGATTCACATCGGTGAAACGATCGAAGAAATTGAGCGCGGATACGACGATGCCAAATATGGCGAGCCCAGCAAGACGCCGCTTGTCGAGATCACGATTCCAACGAGCGTCGATAAAACGATCGCTCCGGAAGGGAAACACATCCTCTCGATGTTCGTGCAATACGCTCCGTACCAACTTAAGGATGGACTTCACTGGGACAACATCAAAGAATCGTTCGCCGACCGGTGCATCGAGCGTGTGGCCGAATATGCGCCCAACGTTCCCAATGCAATTGAACACCGACAGGTACTTAGCCCTGTCGACATCGAGCGCGTTTACGGACTGACGGGCGGAAATATTTTTCAGGGCTCAATGAATCTCAATCAACTTCACATGATGCGACCGATTGCCGGTTGGTCAGATCACCGGACACCCATCAAAGGCCTGTACCTTTGCGGAGCCGCCAGTCACCCCGGCGGCGGTGTCATGGGAGCCTGCGGCAAAAACTCGGCTGAGGAAATCCTCCGGGACGGACTCTAATAGCCCGCGGTTACGGCATTTGACACAACCTAATCAAACGATTGCGGTGTCGACCGTCGGATCGCTTGTCAGAATGGCTGACGGTGCTTTCGAGGTCTTCCGAAAGCAGATAAATTCATACGCCTTACCGGTGCTGATTCGCTTGACTTCCACAGTAGCCTAAACCCGAACTCCAACTCGTAAGCCCAATGCCACTTGTCGTCCAGAAATTCGGCGGAACCAGCGTTGCCGATAGCCAGAAAATTCTTGCTGCCGCAAGGAAGGCAGTTCGCGCGCACCAACAAGGCAATCAGGTCGTCATGGTGGTCAGCGCGATGGGTAAAAACACCGACGCGTTGATTGAACTGGCAAAAGAAGTTAACGAACGTCCGCCGGCTCGCGAGATGGACATGTTGCTGTCGACGGGCGAGCAGGTCAGTGTCGCCTTGATGGCGATGGCGATTGACTCACTCGGTTATAAAGCCGTCAGCTTGACGGGTGCCCAGATTGGAATCAAGACCGACAGCTCCCACACGAAAGCACGGATCCATTCCATCTCGACCGATCGGATCATGAATCTCCTGGATCAGGGCAATATCGTCATTGCGGCCGGATTCCAGGGAATTGATGACAACCTCAACATCACCACGTTGGGCCGAGGCGGAAGCGACACCACGGCCGTGGCGCTGGCCGCCGTTCTCGGGGCCGACCAGTGCGAAATCTATACCGACGTCGACGGCGTTTACACTACCGATCCGCGAATCCTGCCGGAAGCCTGCCTGATCAAGCAGGTTTGTTACGACGAGATGCTCGAACTGGCCAGCCTCGGAGCAGGCGTCCTGCATAGCCGCTCAGTCGAGTTCGGCAAGAAATTCAATGTCCCAATCCATGTACGCAGCAGCCTGAGCGATGTTCCCGGCTCAATCATCGTCGATACGGCAGAAACAGCAAGCCTGGCCGTCAGCGGCGCAGCGTTAACCAAAGACGAGGCCCTGATTTCGGTATTCGACGTTCCTGATGTTCCTGGAACCATTTACAAGATCTTTGCGCCGATCGCAGACAAAAAGATCACGGTCGACATGATTGTTCAAAACGTCTCCGAGCAAGGCAACACGACCGTCAGTTTCACGGTGCCTCGGGGCGAGGTCACCGACGCAATCGACGCCGTTAAATCGTCCATCGAAATGCTTGGAGGTCGGATCGGACGTATCGATCAAGACGTTTCCAAAGTCTCTGTTGTTGGACTGGGAATGGCGAAACAGACAGGTGTCGCCAATCGCATGTTTCGAACACTTGCCCAAGCCGGCGTGAACATGGAGATTATTACGACCAGTGAAATCAAGATCTCAGCGCTTGTGAAACGCGAATCGGCATTGAATGCCCTCCGGACCGTACATTCCGAGTTTGGGCTCGACAAAGTCGCCCCCTGCAACCCCGCGGAACCATCCACACGAGGTCCAGTTAATGCCGTAAGCGCAGCCGAAGTTGTCGACCGATTACAGCACAACCTCGGGATGGAGTCGTTAATGATCGATGATATTGCCATCGACGAATCCCAGTCGCGAATCACCCTCTCGAAAGTTCCCAACCGGCCAGGCATCGCGGCACAGTTGTTCGAGCGAATCGCCGAAGCGGGCGTGTTTGTCGACATGATTGTGCAGAGCTATGCCAGTGATCGAATCGCCGATATCACGTTCACCATGCCTCGCGATCAGTTCGAAAACGCGATCGTCGTTGCGAACCAGGTGTGCGCCGATTTCGGTTGTGAGAAAGTTGACTTCAAGGAATCGATCGCGAAGCTCTCCGTATCGGGAGTTGGCCTGCGAAGCCACACCGGAGTTGCAATCGGCATGTTCCGGGCATTGTCCGACGCCCAAATCAATATCGAAGCGATCAATACCAGCGAAGTTCGCGTCAATGTGGTCGTCGACGGAGGATCAGGTCAGCAAGGAATCGCCTGCCTGCGCGAGGCGTTCTCTCGGTCGTTGGACTAATTTCGGGTTGACAACCTGCTCCGTCCGGATTGTTGCTATGGGAACCCGAGGTTTTCTGGATCAGGGTAACTGGCACGGATTGAGCTGGTGGGAATGACAACCCCCAAAAAAAAAACGGGATCGTTCTGGAAACGACCCCGCATCGATTCTGCAATCAAATTCACCTCGGTTTTTAGTTGGCCCAGCGATGCCGCCGAAGCTTGTAGGGGTCCAGTACCGGATCGGAAGCCACTTCATCGACTCCACTTCCCTCTGAATCGACCGGACTTTTGTAGGACGCCTTGATCGTTGCCAGGTTAAATCGAAGTCCCGCCGCTGGCGGAACCCCATTGTTATCAAAGGGATTGGTTCCTGATCCAACCACTTTTGGCCAGCGACCGGTTCCTTTGCCCTTGGGAGCTGCGAATGCTCCATTGATGCCATCAACCGCAAACCCAAGATCGGCAAAAGCTCCCCAGGTTGCTTCTGCAATAAATGGATCTGCAAAAATAATTGTGTTCGTCGTCGTATCGATATCACCCAAAAACCCGGTCATGAGTTCCTTCTTGAAGGCCGCAGTGAACGCCTGATTGAAAAATGGGGGAGCGTCAATCCAGTGGCCCAACGCCGTTCCGGCTCCACCGCGTTGCTCCAGCGGTACGTACGATGCGATTGGGTTGCCAGTTTCCCGTCGATAGTTCTTGAGTGCGTAACCACCGTTGATATACTCGGTCGGACCAAAACCGCCGCGGGGACCGATCAAATCATTACCGTCGAATAAAGTGCCGAATCCCAGTGCGTGCCCCATTTCGTGGGTAATCACCTGAACCAGCGTCCCGTCGGCAATCAAGCTGGGAAAGTCATCGAGATCAAAGGTCATCGATGACCGAACCGCAACTGCGAAATTCCTTCGACTGGAACCGAGCGTGATCACGGCGTCCGGCCCGGCAAATCCCAGGATTCCGAATGGACCATCAATCGGTGCAACGGTCGCCGAAATGGTCAATGAACCCAACTGGTCCAAAATCGCTCTCGGCAGCTCAGTACTGTAAGCCTGAATGCGGGCTTCCCAAATCGCCTCCGCCTCTCGAACCGCCGCCACTGCCGACGGGTCCACCGCACTGATATCGACGAAGATCACGTCGGCCTTGGCGCTGGAAAAACTGGCCATGCAGCTTGCCAAGACGGCAAAAGAACACTTGATCACACTTGATATTGTAGGACTCATCTCAGCTTTTCTCCCAGATGCACCAAGCGCGACGCTCGGGCCGATATTCAAACTATGTCCGACTCGGGTATGGAATTGGACATTCAAATTTCATATTAGTTCCAGTATACCCCAAAGGCAACACAATGACGGCAATTCGGGGATTTCGGGCAATTTCGTCAATCTGGGCTGCTCAGTTGTTCGACCTTTTCTGATATCAATTGTCGAAAAACTGACATGTTCGTCAAATTCCTGTTTTCTTATTCAACCCTCACAAACCAACACCCGATAGACCAGTTAGCGGAATCCTTTGGCATTCCCTGGTAGCGGAATCCGTGGATTTCTCGTGGACTGCAACTGCAAATAGGCAGGAAGAAAGCAATGGCTTTGAAAAACACATTAGTAATTGGTGCCCTTCTCATTTCCTTTGTCGCCTCTGGGGTGACCGATGGGCAAGTCGACAAACCGAGTCCCCGATTCAGGTATAAATCGGTCGAGAAACCGGATGAGACCCGACCGTACGCAACACCTGGGGTTTTCGATTATGATGCCCAGATGTTTGCTCCGTTGGAATTCACCAACGGGAAACAGAAGAAACCCAACACGGGATTCTATTTTGCCTTGGACAAGACGTATACCAGCGTCACCAAAGCCAACCGAATCGGCCAGCAATCAAACACGATTCAAACGGGTTCTACCTATATCTGGGGGACTCGATACGATTTTGGCTGGTTTTCCGATGAAGATGACGGTTGGGGATTCACCTACCAGGTTGCCGACGGGATTTATTTTTCGTCGGGTCAGGACGTGTCGGTTGCCAATCCGATGTTGGTGGATATGAATGTTTCGACATTTGAACTCAACCGTATGTTTCGCCAGGAACTGTCACAAGGCGGATATTTCGAGCCCTACATCGGAGTTCGGTTCACGCACATCGGTGATAACACAATCGAAGACACGCGGCAGACCGTTGGTACAACAATTGTTGGCAACCGCTTCAAGCAGAACGTGACAAACGATGCGTTTGGCTTCCAGGCGGGCGGACGATACAATCGTCGCCAAGGACACTGGAGAACGACATTCGACGGTGCCTTGGCAACGATGTACAACCAACAACGATATTTTGCGACTGACATTTCCAACGCCGCTGCCGTTCAGGCGATATCGGAAACCTACCAATCCGATCAATCGTTTGTCCCGATCATCGACGGTCAATACGAAGTTGCCTACAACATCAGCCGCGACATTTCTTTGAACACGGGTGTTCAAGTGACCTACGACTGGAATGGTATCGCCCGGGCCAATACAAACACAACGAACCTGAATCCCAACTCGGTCTTCGGAGCGGGTGGTGGACCGACCGGGTTCTTCGATGGGAGTCACTTGTCCGCCGGCTTCATCTTTGGAGTTGAATGGCGTCGATAACAGCTAAGTCAGCTAACACGGAACTCAACTTGATAACGGGCGCGGGAATTCAAATTCCGGCGCCCGTTTTTTTTCCCGAAAAGCGGAATCCAACGCCAGTCCCTCCAGGCTCGGGGCGATCCTTCGTTTTCGAGGTTGAGACTCTCTCCGAGACCTGTTTCATGCGCCTCGACGATTCGGCAGGAGCCTCAACCTCCCAATTACGGACCGCGCCTGGGAGGCATTTGAGAACCTGAGCCGCAGGCATTTTCCTATGGCATCTGTTTTTGCTTCCTGATTGTCATTCGGAGCGCCAGCCGGTAGCCAACGGCGCGAGCCCGCCGAATTTCCCGGTTTTTGCAGGCAACCAATACGTGCATAAGTCGAACGAGCCTGCGATACCAACCTGTCATTTATCTCGGCCGGGATTTTCGACCAATGAATCAAAAACACTATTTGGACAAGCACTCCACTTAGCGGGGCGTGACGGTCGTATGGCCATTCACTCCGCATGTGGCCATTCACTGCGTGAATGAGTGTTAGTTCGCAGAGAAAAACACCACCTATTGTTCCCCTCTTGATCCTCCATTGAATCAAGAAGCGGTGTCCGAAAAAAAACCACACACCATGCATGACAAAGCCAAGCATGTTTTGTGCTGGTCGTTTCTGTGTTGAAAAGAAAAGGCTGACGACGCGGGCTGATTGCCATCGCCCGATCAGTGACTTGAGCAAGTGCCATGAAATACAAGTTTTGAAATGCTCACTAGAGCGCGAGCAACAGCCGGCTGGGAGCCTCGAGGTAACCAATGACTTCATTGAGGAAACGGGCAGCCGCCCCCCCATCGATTAGTCGGTGGTCATAGGACAGGCTCAGCGGCATCATCAAGCGAATCTTGACTTGGTCACCCACGACCACCGGCAGCTTTCTGGAGCGTCCTACGAGCAAAATCGCAGTTTCTGGCGTATTGATAATCGGTGTCGAGTAGGTTCCGCCAATCGCACCCAGGTTGCTGATCGTAAACGTACCGCCGCGCAAGTCTTCGATGGAGAAATTTCCGGAGCGCACATTGTCTGCCATTATTCCCAGTTGTCGTGCGACGTCGGGAATCCCCAGTTTGTTGGCATTTCGCAAAGCCGGAACGACCAGTCCACGGTCCGTATCGATCGCGATGCCCACGTTGATGTATTCTTTGTAAATGATCTGGCCCTGTTCAAGATCCACCGAAGCATTGATCACGGGGTGGGATTTGAGGGCCATCGCGACGGCTTTGACAATAAACGGCATGGTCGTCAGTTTGATACCGCCAGCTGCATACTCCTGTTTGCTGTTCTGGCGAATCTCTTCAAGTGCGGTCACGTCGGCATCGTCAAAATTCGTAACGCGCGGGCACGTGGTCCATGATTCATGCATCTTGCGCGCGATCGTCTGGCGAATCTTCGGCATTTTCTCGATCCGGACGGGACCATGGCCGTCGGATTGGCCACTCGTGGCATCATCGTTTGTACCGGAAGCCGTTCGACTGCCTCCTCCCCGGACAACTTTCAACACGTCTTCACGGACAATACGACCATGCTCGCCGGTTCCCTTAATCGATCGCAGATCCACTCCAACTTCGCGAGCGAATCGACGAATCGCCGGCCCGGCAGCAATTTGAGTGTGGTCATCTGAGCCCTCCCCATTCGATGTTGGACGGGGCGCAACGCTTTGCACCGGCGAAACGGGCGCCACGGGAGTGACTGGTTCAACGGGTTCGACCGGCTGTTTGGCGACCGCAACTGGTTTTTCGGGAACAGCGGCCGGCTTCACCGGATCGAGAGGAGCGACTGGTTTTGATTCGGTTAACGGCGCGGTCGCAGGAACCGCACCGCGATCGACAGGATCGACCGACAAAATCACATCGCCAACACGGATCGTGTCACCCGTCGAACAATTGATCGAGGTGATCACGCCAGCTACGTCGGAAGGAACGAAAATTGTTGCTTTGTCGGTCTCGAGTTCGATGACTTCCTGCTCGACTTCGACCGTATCGCCAACCGCAACAAGGATTTCGAGCACGTCACCGGATTCAACGCCTTCGGCGATTTTGGGTAATCTAAATTCAACTGCCATATTGGATCTGGAGCCTGTTTTTAATTTGTGGATCGAATAATTTTTTGGTTGAGGCGATTCAAGCTACGCGTACAGGGGGCTGACTTTTTCGGGGTCAACGCCCAGGTCTTGGATCGCTTTCTCGACCTGGCCGGCTTCCAGTTTGCCTTGTTTGTGCAATTGATAAAGGGCTGCGATCGTGACGCATTCGGCGTCGACCTCAAAGTGCCGCCGCAGGGCAGGGCGGGTTTCACTGCGTCCCATGCCATCGGTTCCCAATGCCAGGAAGTCGTTGGGCAGGAACTGGGCGACTTGTTCGCTGTGGGCCTGAACGTAGTCGCTGGATGCGATGAAAGGTCCTTCACTTCCTTCAAGGACAGTTTCGAGGTAGCTTTTGCGAGGCGTCATCGTTGGATGGAACATGTTCCAGCGTTTGCATTCCTGCGCTTCGCGGCGAAGTTCGTTGTAGCTGGTCACGCTCCAGACATCGCTTGAAATTCCATACTTTTCCGAGAGGATCTCCTGGGCTTGGAGGACGCCATTCATGATCGCGCCGCTACCAAACAACTGAACGCGGAGACCTCCAGATTGGCTTTCGATCGAACGGAATTTATAGATTCCTTTGACAATTCCTTCTTCGCATCCAGCGGGCATTTTCGGCATGACGTAATTGTCATTGCCCACCATCAAGTAATAGATGGCGGTTTCACCGTCTTCGTAGAGTTTCTTCAAACCATCAAAAATGATGACGGCGGTTTCGTAGTGAAACGCCGGATCGTAGGCACGCACCGTTGGGAAAGCAATGGCGTTGAGCAAACTATGCCCATCCTGATGCTGCAGACCTTCGCCATTGAGCGAGGTGCGTCCGGCCGTTCCGCCCAGCAGAAAACCTTTGGCACGCATGTCTGCCGCGGCCCAGATCAAGTCGCCGATGCGTTGAAATCCAAACATCGAATAATAGATGTAGAACGGAATCATATTGATACCGTGGGCGCTATACGCGGTGCCCGCCGCGTTAAACGACGACATGGACCCGGCTTCCGAAATCCCTTCTTCCAGCAACTGTCCGTCTTTGGCCTCTTTGTAATAGGCCGTTTCACCGCGATCGACGGGCTCGTAGAGTTGTCCGGCATGGGCGTAGATTCCGACTTGGCGAAACATCCCCTCCATCCCGAAGGTTCGCGATTCATCCGGAACGATCGGAACTATGTTCTTGCCAATTTTCTTGTCACGGACCAGCGTCGAAAGGAGACGCACGACTCCCATCGTAGTTGACATTTCCTTCTTTTCACTATCGTGGTCGATCCGCTCGCGATAGTCTTCAAATCGTGGAACTTCCATTTTTGGAACGGTGGTCGGTCGGGAAGGCACCGGTCCGCCAAGGGCCGCGCGACGTTCCTGCATGTATTTCATTTCAACACTGTCAACGGAAGGCTTGTAAAAAGGAGCTTTCCCCACTTCTTCGTCGGAAATCGGAATGCCAAATCGGGTTCGAAATTCCAGCAACTCCGCTTCATTCATTTTCTTCTGGTTATGAGCAATGTTGCGGCCTTCACCCGCTTCGCCCAAACCGTAGCCCTTGATTGTTTTGGCGAGAATCACCGTGGGCTGACCCTTGTGGTCTTCCGCTGCCTTGTAGGCGGCATAGACTTTCTCGGGATCATGACCGCCACGCCGCATACGGAGCAGTTTTTCGTCCGAGTAATTCTTGACCATCTCCAGCAGTTCCGGATATTTGCCAAAGAAGTGCTCGCGCGTGTATTCACCTGGCATACCCACGTACTTTTGATACTGGCCATCGACGACCTCACCCATTCGTTTGACCAGTAGACCAAGCTCATCGGCTTCGAGAAGTGGATCCCAGTCGTCGCCCCATACCACTTTGATCACATTCCAACCGGCACCGCGGAACAATGCCTCAAGTTCCTGAATGATCTTGCCGTTGCCACGAACCGGACCATCGAGACGCTGGAGGTTGCAGTTGATCACGAATTTGAGATTGTCGAGTTTTTCACGACCCGCCAATGTAATCGCCCCCAGCGACTCGGGCTCATCACACTCGCCATCCCCCAGAAAAGCCCAAACCCTCTGCTTGGATGTGTCCTTGATTCCGCGATCGTGCAGGTATTCGTTGAACCGAGCCTGGTAGATCGCCATGATCGGACCCAGCCCCATCGAGACCGTTGGGTATTCCCAGAAATCCGGCATCAACCATGGGTGCGGGTACGATGAAAGCCCCGGGTGGTCCTGCAACTCGCGGCGGAAATTCAACAAATGGTCGTCGTTCAACCGGCCTTCCATATAGGCCCGTGAATACATGCCCGGCGAGCCATGCCCCTGGAAATAAACCATGTCTCCATCAAAACCACTCTCACCACGGCCACGGAAGACATGGTTCTGGGCGACTTCATAGAGTGTCGCAGAAGAAGCAAACGTAGAAATGTGGCCACCGACACCACCGAGCCCGGGCGCCGACGTCGTCTTGTTCGCCCGCACCACCATCGCCATCGCATTCCAACGCACAAAGCTCTTGATGCGACGCTCAATCTCCCGATTCCCCGGATACGCCGGCTGTTCATGTTTGGCAATCGTATTGATATAAGCCGTGTTGGACTTGATCGGTAAATCAACACCTTCGACACGAGCCCGGGCTTCGAGGACCGAGAGCAGGTATTTCGCTCGGTCTTCGCCCTTGGTGTTCATGATGTACTCGAGCGACTCCAACCACTCAAGCGTTTCGGCCGGATCCACATCAACGGTTTGAGTGATATAGGATTCGTTCGCATCTTCAATCGACTTGGGAGTTGACTTGATCACGTCCGACATAAAAATTCGCCTTATTTATCGTTGGGAGGCGCACAACTTTCACGCAGTGCTTCCTCTAAATTTCGCAGCCTATCGTCCACATTGGTTTGGGACTCGTGTAATGCTCAGGCTGACATTCTCGTTGACTCGGGGACGCTCATCAAATGAATTAGCGCCGGTGGGCCGTAACAATCGAAGGATCTTTACGTACCTAAAATTCGACGTGTCGTCTCGAATCAATGCGTCCGTACGTTTTCGCTGGCCCAGTCTGTATAATTCTCGTAAATAGAACGAGTTTGGTAAAGAACTGGAGCTTCGCGTTCATCCGACCCCCGCAGCTAATTCGAATTAGCCTCACGAAAGAGGATGATTAAGGGAGCGATAAACCACGCAAACAACAAGAGCATGATGACAGAATGCCGGACAATTCCTTTGCGAAGTCCCGTATAGGGTCGTTTCTGGTCGCAAATCGTGATGAGCCTGAACTGAAGATTCCGAGGCGCCGAATCGTAAACTCTGAGTTTTGGGCAATCTATCCCAGTCGCTTCGTGCCTGTTACCCGGATCAAACCGTTGAAACCGGTTCCGAGTTCTCGACCAATATTGAACCGGCCGATCCCATTGGAAAGCGACTCCCGGCTCCCGAAGAATTCGGAACCGTTCAATTTTTTTCACCACCGTTGCTTGATGCGTCCATGCGCGAGAGCCCGCGTATACAAAAAAAAGGCGAGCAGTCGCCTGCTCGCCCGCTATTCGATTCGAATCCATGAACGCCTTGAAATCAGTTTACTTCTACCCATCCGTTGCGCTGAGCGGATTGCGAATTGGACCACGTTGCGGAAGGTTCAACCTGGCTCACCGGAGCAAGTTGCCGCATCGCAGGGGCCATTTGCACTCGCGTCGTTGCCGGTTTTTCATAGCTGGCCAATCGAACGGGTGAATAACTCCATTGTTTATGAATCGGCGAACGCGAAGCCGTTTCCTGAACGTCGAGTCTGGCTGGTCCAGTCGAAGTTTGATAACCGCTTCCGATGATCGGGTCAGTCAAACGATCGCTCATCGGTCGTTGCGAACTGGTTGGGTTAATCAGCGAAGGTGTTTGATCGGCTGGCAAAGTTGGAGTAAACCCACCCGTGCCATAGCTACCGCCGCTCGAAATTGCGCCAGGTGCCGTTTCGTAATAAGTACTCGTCTGCGGTGCGAGTGCTGGTGTCGGAGCGTAGTTTGGTTGCTGAATAGCCCCGCTCGTGCCGCAGGTACCACAACCGGTCTCGCATGTTCCGGTCGCACAGGTTCCTGTGGCACATGTATTGCAAGTCGGGGTGCAACAATCATTTGTGATGGTCGTGACAGGAACCTTGAATGTCTCCTGTCGATAGACCGGACGGTATGTCGTGTAAGGAACTCGTTGAACCTGGTAGGTGTATGTCGTACACGGTTTCATGCACGTCACCGTGCAACCAGTACATGGATCCGAAGTGGTTTCCGGACGGTACTGTGTCACCGGTACGCGCTGCGTAACGGTTCGATACGCGGTGCAAGGAACATAATTCACCACCGTTCGACTACAGGTCTGCTGGCATGTTTTCATGCATTGCCCCGGCTTCAAATCGTACGGGTTGGGCGCGCAACTGGCTGTCGTCGGAGTGCAGCAAGCGTTTTTCGGAGTCCGAAGCCCTCGCCACCAGCGACGAAGCGGTCCGTCCGCGTTTGCGTCCGACGGCAAAGCGGCCAACAGCGTGGCGGCTATGAACAGAGCAATGATGGTTGATTTGATACGTAACATCTTTAATTGACTCCTGAAAGCGTCGATTCGAAACGACAATCTAGTTCTTGACTTTAAGCGCATCGACTACGGCATATTAATGCAACTGGATCAAAGGTAGGACAGAATTAAATTTTGAAAAGACAAAATGTTGATTAACACCATGTAATAATTACAAACAAAGTCGGGTCGTAACGACCAGCAAATCTGGAGATGATACTGACTTTAAAGCAATTACCCAGAATCATCGAAACAGTTAAACAAGCATGTAAATCTGTATCAGTCGTCGGAGTTATTCCGATTGACCGGATGCTCTGTTCTTCTGATTGAGCCACGGCTTCAAGCCCGCTCCCTTCATCAGTTTTTTGGCAAACCCATTCGCAAATCTGATGGACCGGCGATTCCGATGCCGCATCCCTGGAGAAGGTTCAATTCGTTTGAAAGTTCAAATCATCTTGAACTAGCCCCTCGATCCCGTCCTGACAACCCATTGTGTTACCCGTCAAAAGATCGGATTTGTCGCGAGGGGTTGGACCAATCTTCTCTTGGCAACCAACCATCGTGCTCGCAACCGGGGACTTCAGTAGCGATTTTACGCGATTGCCAGGGTCGGTCAATTTTCTGGCTCACACCGTCCAACAAAATCTGGCTCCCATTCAGGCGGCTAGCACTCGACACCTTGTTGCGACCAAAATGTACAGCAGTCCGTACTTCAGCCGCCCACGTTCACCCTGTGAAACCGGCAATGACATCCGTTGGCCGTCGCATTTCAAGGCGGCCAACAGGAGCGTCCCTTGCAGGCACAGAACCAAGAACTCCGCGGGTCCGGCAAGGCGACTAAGAGGCGGGTCCGGCGAAGACGGATTGCCAAGTAAGAATTGTTTTTCCATAACTCCCCCCAACACGCTTAAGCCAAACCCACAACATGTTTATTGTTTTCGATGGAGTCGACGGCGCAGGCAAATCAACGCAGCTTGACATGTTCGTCCAATGGCTTCGTGACCAGGGACACGATGTCGTGACCTGCAAGGATCCAGGCAGCACGGAATTAGGTGAGCAAATCCGGAAAATCCTGTTGGATAAACACGACGTTCCGATTTCGATGCGAGCCGAAATGATGTTGTTTACGACCGCCCGAACCCAACTGATCGAGCAGGTTGTCAGGCCCGCATTGGAAAAAAGACAAATCGTCGTTCTTGACCGTTACATTTTTTCGACGGTTGTTTATCAAGGCTATGCTGGCAATCTCGATCCAGGTGAACTTTGGACCATCAACCTCCTTGCAACCGGTAGCCTGTTGCCGGACATTACATTCATTCTCGACATTCCGATTGACGTCGCAATGGAACGACTTGGCAATACGCTTGACCGGGTCGAGTCACGAGGCAAGGAATACTTCGAGCGAGTTCGCCAGGGCTTTCTTGCCGAGTCGGAACGATGGCCCACCGGCGTTGAAGTGATCGACGCAACTCGAACGCCGGACGCAATTCAACTCGATATTCGTGAAACGGCATTGGCCTGCATGCAGCGAAACTCCTCGCTTTAATCCTGGCGGCAGGAGCCTTTTTCCCAAACATTGGTTTTCTTATGTCCTGGACGGAAATCCTCAATCACGAGACAGTGCTGGAACGCTTCGGACGTTCGATGGTTCGCAACCGGCTTGCCAATACGTATCTGTTTGTCGGTCCCGAAGGAATCGGCAAGCGGATGTTCGCCCTCAAACTGGCCCAGGCCCTGTTGTGCGAAACCAGGGTGGAAAGTGAACTTGATCCTTGCGGCCAATGCTCAAGCTGCCAGCAGGTCCTCGCCCAAACGCATCCGGACCTGATCCTTGTTTCCAAGCCGACTGACAAAGCCTATATCCCCCTTGAGACGTTCATCGGCAACAAAGAGCATCGCAGACAAGAAGGTCTCTGTCATGATATCGGCCTCAAGCCATTTCGAGGCGGCCGCAAGATTGCGATCATTGACGACGCCGATTTCCTGAACCAGGAAGGGGCCAACAGTCTCCTGAAAACTCTCGAAGAACCGCCTCCCATGTCCTTGTTGGTTCTGATCGGAACCAGCGAACAAAGACAACTTTCCACGATTGTCTCGCGAAGCCAAGTCGTTCGTTTCGAACCGATGACCCATACACAAGTCCTCTCGATCCTCGAAAAAAGCTCCCTGGTTGACGTTGACGCGGCGTCGCTGTCCGAACTGGCAAACTCATCCGGCGGAAGCATTGCACTTGCGATGAAACTGTCCGATCCGGAAACGCTTGAATTTCGCCGCGACTTGTTCGTTCAGTTGGCTGGCCTGGATCCAGGACAGGACGATTTCGCGAAAGTAGTCACGTCGTTCGTCGACGCCGCGGGCAAAGACGCCTCGGATAAACGCGCCAGGCTGGCGTTGATTGGCGACCTTGCAATCATGTTTTATCGCCACTGGATCCTTCAACTCACCGGTGCCGAAATTGACCCGGATCGCACCGATCCTGGCCTGCAAGCGGTCGTGGAACCGGCGGTGACGTTTTACCGCGACGGCATCAACCAGGGTGCCGAAGTAGCAGCCAGGTGTATCGAACGATGCACGGAAATGCAGCAGCAGGTTCGAGTCAACGCCGGGGCGGCAAACGTCGTGGATGCGTGGTTACGCGATCTGGGGCGCATCTGCCGTGGTGAATATTCAATCCCGGTCTAAGCATTGCCGGTGCCTTGGATTCCCTGGTTGGGGTTCCCTGGTTGGGGTTCCCTGCTGCGTCGCTGAACGAACGGTTGGATGGTTCCGTCGTCAATTCTGGCCAAGGCATGTCCGGATCAGAAATGCCGGCGAGAAGACATCGAGGCAGAGCTGGATGGCGGATGGACCCTAACGAGGACGCCAACCTCCCGCGGGCTGGACAACGTCCGGTTGCTGTTGTCCGAAATTGTAACTCGCCTGCACTGAAGAACCGTATGGATACGGGTAGTTGGAAATCCCGCTGGACGGCAGGGAGTAGCTGGGCGCCTGGTATCCTCGAGCAGGCAGTGTGTACCCGCCAACAAAAGGATTGGGTTGCCCTGGGGGCATACGGTATTGCGCCATTCCGACACTGCCACCGTAGTATGGAACCTGAATTCCATTTTGCGTTGGATTTCCAATTCGGGACTGCCCCCAATCGTTGAGCTGTTGGTTGATGGGCGCCTGGTACCTCGATTGGTTTTGCAATTGCGCGGGGTCGCCCGGATTCAGACTGTCGGAGGGGGGACCCGGGGCGGAATAAGGAGTATTCAAAAGAGCAGGCCGGGCAGGGACTTGAATGTTCGCCGGCACCGATGCATTGATCGCACGCTGGAAAACGACGTCAACGACTTCGTTGAATTGACGGCGCACATCGGCATCGATATTCAGTTTCTCTCCCATCCGCTGAACGCCCGGGCCGTTCTTGGAGGTGGTCTCATTGAGTCGTTGAACAAATTTGAGTGATTCAACAAAATTGTGATCCGCCGTTGTACCAACCAAAGGCTGAATCGTCTTGGCAATCAATCCGGCAGTTGCATTCTCAACTTTCAGAAAAACGTCCAGTTTGCTCGTCGCGATCGGCTCGCCATTGGCGTCGATATTGTTTTCGGATCGCAACACGAGCACGCATTTGCCGTTGAGTTTCCGTTTCAGGATCGGACCTTCATACGTTCCGGTACCATAAAAAATATGCAGGTTATCGTTGCCGTAGACGAGTTCCAGGGTACTTACCGTGCCTGCACCGTCATTGGTCGACAACGAATACGGCCCTGTTCGTTCTGTCAACATGTTCGTCACGCCCATCAGCTGCCAAATGTTGACGATCACCTCAGGATATCGAATCAAAAACCGGAAGTAGTCAGGATCGGCGACAATGCTGGTCACTGGCAACTGGCGATAAATGTTGGGCTTTTCCAGAATATCCGCAATCTTGTCCTTGGTCTGCTGATTCAGTTGGTGGTAGGGAAGTGAATTGACCGTCTGTTTCCGAAGCTGCTTGCTGCTCGAACCTTCCGTCCAGGTTTCCGTGGCCAAACAATGATTTGTGGCGGCCACGATGAGGCTGAGCGCGCAACAGCAAATCGCCGAAGCAATCATCCGCCGACTCATTGGGTCGTGGGTGGGTCGATTGATCATAAATATTTCCGTATCAAACTCGCGAACGGCTCGGCGGGAGAGACCATTCGAACTCCACTTGACAAAGGTTGCGGCTTTCAATGAATAGTCGGTCGATTTCGTAAGAAGAGAACAATGAAACTTTCCCGGAATCGGATCAAAATACGTTTTGAATCATGTATTGGTTCTGTAGCTTGCGCAGCTTGAATTCGCCGATCACAGGCATGCTGGCATTCCATTGCTGTCAATTTCCCATGCCGCGACGGAACAAGCCGACTTGACGCGGATGGATGGACCAAGCGGAGTCGACGGAGAAAGGGGGAAGAAAGACGGAGATCTGTGCGTGGGAAAGATCTCGCAAATCATGGTGACCAAGGGTCACCCAACGCGGCGGTCGTACGATATTCCGGCGACGGCAGGGGTTGCGCAACCTGGCTCAGGTGCGGTCGGGGATCGTGGCGTGCAAAAGCACGTTATTCCGGAAGTCACTTTCTTTGAATCGTCGACTTGGGTTTTTCCAATTCGACGATCCGATGAGCCGTGACATGATCAAGCTTTAGCTGACTGTGATATCCACGTTGGCCAATCACGCCAACATGCGACTTGAGATACCGGCGAAGATTCATCCCCGGTGCCGGAGCAATATGATGAGTGATTTTTCCATTGTCGTCCTGAAGTGCGTACTCTGTCTGACTGCTACCGCCATCCCGGACCAATTCTGTCAACCAACCGTGGGCGTCATAGGTCGTTCCCAATTCTACCTCGGCATTAACACCCGACCCAATTGGTTGTGTCGATTGGCGTGTAAATGTGGCTGATTCCGCCGCCAGGTTCTCCCTGTATCCGGACCGAATCGCTTTGCAGTTTGCAAGCTTGGTGAGGTATCGTTCTGCCAACGAGCGTTCGTTCGGATTCTGTGAATTACGATAAATCCCGATCGCCGCGATCTCCAGGTCTTCCAAACGCCAATCGGATGGGTCCTTTTTTCCTAATTCGCGTGTCAGTTGAAGTTCAAGACCGCTCAAATTTCGAGCGAGCATTCCCGCAGATTGACCTGCCGCCTGGAAAGGGACTGGCGAACCTCCACCATTGATCAATCCGCTTTGACTTCGGGCACGGTCCAAATCTCTTGCCAGATCGGGCGCGAGCATGTTGGCGCTGGCGATTCGAATGATGTCATTTGAGTTAAACCTCCCCGGATTCGATTCTCCTGCTCCCTCCGGGCTGTTGTGAAAAACTTCCGTCGAGCCGTGATTCAACGAACCATCGCTGGCCATTCCGCTGCCAAAACGCCGGTTGAATGTGCCGTTTTCATCCTCGGATCCAATCGGGCGAGTCGCATGCCGCCATCCGCGATTCATGTTGACCGGATCGCCGGCGTCAGGTTGCTGCAGAGGTAATGGTTCTGACTCGAGAGCTGCCTGGCGAACAATGTTCTGCTGTCCCGTTCTCGGTGCATACTCTTGAATGAATTTCGTGTTGAAATCAATGGGCGGAGATCCGGGAACGATCTCGTTGAGCGACCGAACGGTGCGTTGCGGGCTTGATGGCGAAACTGAGGGATTCTCTTGACGCGGAACAGGGCTCGTTGGTCTCACATTCGCGGGAAGCTGAATATCCGACATTCGTACCCACCGAAATTCGCCCGCTGGCGGAGAGATCTGATACCAGACCGTCGAATGGCCCTCCGGACTGGGCCAGCTAACCTGACCAAGCACCTCCACCAATTCGCCTTTTTTCAGTTTGACCTGCCACAGGGGTTGATCGACCGGACCCAGTTTTGTTCCAACCCAGGCTTGCGTCCCATCTTCCTGAATGCGCCCCACGCCGTTTTCCACGATTTCCAACGTAGGTTCCGGAACCAGGCTGAAACTGCCATCGACCGGTCGAACGGCGCACCAGCCGCCGGGGTCCTCGCGATAGACCTCGACAACAGCACCTTGTTCAAGCTCCTCGGTTGCGTAGTGAACCTGGCCTGGCCCGCTGTGAATCGTT
This sequence comes from Planctomycetaceae bacterium, assembly GCA_024642205.1. Taxonomy (GTDB): domain Bacteria; phylum Planctomycetota; class Planctomycetia; order Pirellulales; family Pirellulaceae; genus Mariniblastus. The sequence goes on from JAHEBQ010000005.1 coordinate 94,023, forward strand.
GTTTTGTCGTGAAGTACGAATGCCTGGAAGGGAAATTTGAGTTGCTGGTCCGTTTGCGCAAACACTCGGGTGGAGCTGGAGCCGATCAGGAGAGCGCATACAAGAATTGCCAGCGATCCGACGCGGGTTGAATTGTTGATTTGCATGAAAGAATCGTCCTTGATTCCATTCGTGAATTCGAGCGTGCAGCCCAGGTTTTACGCTTTCGCGCAAACTAGCCGTGTTTGTTTAGCGAAATCCGGAATTCGACTCAAGTCGAACAAGTGATAGCAGTTTGAATTGAGCCAAGGGGAAAAATCCAGGGCTACCATTGAAAATCGGAGGTTGACAATCGACAACGGCGATTGAGACTTTCCATTTCTTTCTTCGGCCGACTCTAAAACCGAAACCCTGGCTTTGGGCCATGCTGCGTGACAGTCAGGATCTCTGGCCCGGTTTCAGTCATCAAGATCGTATGCTCAAACTGTGCAGACAGTCGGCCGTCTTGAGTCCGAACGGTCCACCCATCGTTGCGATCACAAACAGAATTCGGTGTTCCGCCATTGATCATCGGCTCGATTGTAAAACACATCCCCGGGTGCAGCCGTTCTCGATGCGATTGTGGACTGGGCACGTGGGGAATATTTGGTCGTTGGTGAAACTGGGTTCCGATCCCGTGACCGACATATTTGTCGACGACTCCAAAACCATAATTCTGTTTGACATGTTCGACGATCGCTTGGCCAATCACGGAGATCCGGCAACCCGGACTGGTTGCGTTAATTCCAATGTAAAGGCAGTCGAACGCGCACTGCGTGACATTTCTGGCTTGATCACTGATCTCCTGGTCCTCACCTATCAAAAACGTCTCCGACTGGTCACCATGCCAACCGTCCACAATCGTTGTCAGATCAACGTTGGCGATATCACCTGGTTTGAGTTCATCGTCCCCGGGAATGCCATGACAGATCACGTCATTGACACTAATGCAACAACTTTTTGGAAAGGCACCTTTCTCACCCGGGTAATCCAGGCAAGCCGGAACATGTCCATGGTCGAGCGTGTACTCGTGAATGATTCGATCAAGTTCACCCGTCGACACCCCGGGTTTGACATGGGGACGGACGATGTCCATCAAGTCTGCGTTGAATCGGCAGGCAGACCGCATCATTTCGCGTTCTTCTTCAATTAGTCGAATTTTTGGCTGTCGTCGAATCACAGAATTCCTCACCATGTGTTGAATCGCGTCCCGTTTTCTTGGCTTAAGTTGACGACACAGTCTACCAAAAGGCCCACGCAACGCCTACCAATAATCTCGATCGCGCAAACAGCTTGCCTGAAAAACGGCACTTGTCCGGGCGTTTCGAATCGCGGTCCGGACTCAAGCTTCCTTGTTAGCATCACAAAACATGGCACGGAAAAGCAACTGTGAGAGCGGAAAACCGTCCTCTTCGAAGCGCGACGGGTCATCCAGATACCACATTGCATCGTCGAAAATAATCTGAAGTCCGGCTCTCGTCGCCGAGAGCCTCCACTCAGCCGAACCAGCCATGTCCCCGTCAGGTCCTGCACTCATCGGTCCGTTTTGCTAGGATATGCCGTTTGCGTGATGACGAGAAACACTCTGCCACGGGTGTTTGAAAATTCGTCAATTTCGACCAGACGCGTTAAAGGAACCACCGTGCCCAAGTACAATCCCGCCGAGATCGAACCGCGTTGGCAACGATTTTGGGATGAAAACAAGACGTTTAAAACCCCTGTCAACGTCAGCGGCGAAAAACTCTATGCGCTTGACATGTTTCCGTATCCCAGCGGTGAAGGACTTCACGTCGGGCATCCCGAGGGATATACGGCAACCGACATTGTTTCACGTCAGGCCCGCATGGCTGGCAAGACCGTCCTGCATCCGATGGGTTTTGACGCGTTTGGACTGCCCGCTGAAGAACACGCAATCAAGAACAATGCTTCTCCACGGGAATTCACCGAAAAGAACATCAACACGTTTGTTCGCCAGTTGAAGGACCTGGGTTTCAGTTATGACTGGGACCGCCAGATCTCAACGACGGATGTCAACTATTTCAAATGGACTCAATGGATCTTCCTGGTCCTGTTCGATACATGGTTTGACACCAAATTACAAAAGGGCCGACCGATCAGCGAGTTGCCCATCCCTGCTGACATTCAGGATCAAGGCGCGGTTGAGGTTCGAAAGTACCAGGACTCATTCAGGTTGGCGTATGAATCGCACGCGCCCGTTAACTGGTGCCCCGCTTTGGGGACCGTGCTGGCGAATGAAGAAGTCGTAGACGGATTGTCGGACATCGGGGGCCATCCGGTCCAGCGCATGCCACTTCGCCAATGGATGCTGCGGATCACGTCCTACGCCGATCGGTTGGAAAACGATCTCGAACACGTCGATTGGCCCGAAGGTATCAAGAAACTGCAGTGCGATTGGATCGGCCGCAGTACCGGCGCAGAAGTCGATTTCTATATCGGCGTCGCTGATTCCGTCGACGCGTGGAAATCGGAGCGATCCCGGAACGGTTTCCCACAACACGCCGGGGACGACGTGATTCGCGTTTACACCACGAGGCCCGACACGCTTTTTGGGGCAACTTATATGGTTCTTGCGCCGGAACACGGTGCCGTCGAACGGCTGACCACTTCTCAGCAGGCCGGCGCGGTCAAGAAATACTGTGACGACGCGGCGACAAAAAGCGAGCGCGACCGGCAGGATGACCGAACCCGAAAGACCGGTGTGTTTACCGGCAGCTATGCGATCAACCCCGTGAACAGCAAACCAGTTCCGATCTGGATCGCCGATTATGTGCTGGTGAGCTATGGAACCGGAGCCATCATGTCGGTTCCCGCCCACGACGTGCGCGATTTCGAATTTGCCAGAACTTATCAACTGCCCATCGTACCGGTTGTCCAGCCCCCCGCAAAAGCTGACGTCGACCACGACCAGGTGATGAGGGGCGAGGCTTGTTTCGCTGGCGTTGGCGTGGCAATCAACTCGGACGAATTCGACGGACTTCCCACCCAGGAATTCAAATCCAGGATCATCGCCCAGTTGGACGAAAACGGGACCGGTCGAGCCGCGGTTAATTACAAACTGCGAGACTGGTTGTTCAGCCGTCAACGATTCTGGGGCGAACCATTTCCAATTCTGCACGAACTCGATGAAGCCGGCAATCGGACGGGATTGATGCGTCCGGTACCGCTGGAAGACCTGCCCGTTGACCTTCCCCATGTCGAAGACTTCAAACCGCATGGCCGTCCCGAACCGCCACTGGAGAAAGCAAACGAGGCGTGGCTTTACCCGGTTGTTGATGGCGTAAAATACAAACGCGAAACCAACACGATGCCGCAATGGGCCGGTTCCTGCTGGTATTACCTGCGGTTCATTGATCCAAATAACGATCACGCTTTCGTCGATACGGAATTGGAAAAGGCATGGATGCCCGTCGACTTGTACATTGGAGGTGCAGAGCATGCCGTGTTGCACTTGTTGTACTCCCGATTCTGGCACAAAGTCCTTTATGACCGTGGACACCTGCACACAGCCGAGCCCTTCAAGAAACTCGTCAATCAAGGCATGATCCTTGGTGACGTTGAATTCACTGCTTTTCGCGATTCCGATGAACAGTGGGTCAGCGCCGAGTTGACCACCGTCAACGAAGACCGCAAAACGGTCTTGACCGCAACTGGCAAGGAGCTGCACGTGGTCAAACTTGATCCGGACCAGGCTGAAAAGGACGGTGATGGATTTGTTCTCAAGTCAGATTCGGGCATCCGGGTCGACAGTCGGGCGTACAAAATGTCAAAAAGTCGCGGGAACGTTGTAAACCCGGACGTGATCATCGCCGAATATGGCGCCGATGCCCTGCGTTTGTACGAAATGTTCATGGGACCTTTGAGCCAGTCAAAACCGTGGAGCATGGCGGGCGTCAATGGTGTTCGCAATTTCCTTGACCGGGTCTGGCGAATGATCGTTGAGGAAAAAGACGACAGGCTCGTCTTGAACGCCGCCGTCGGAGATTATGAGCCGACCGACGAGCAGGTGCGGATGTTGCACAAAACGATCAAAGCCGTCTCCCAGGATATTGAATCCCTCAGCTTCAACACTGCCATTTCACGAATGATGGAGTTCGTCAATTTTTTCACCAAACATTCGCTTCGCCCAAGAGTTCTGATGGAGCCGTTTGTATTGCTATTATCGCCATTTGCCCCCCACCTCGGGGAAGAACTCTGGAGACTGTTGGGCAACGATAATAGCCTGGCCTATGAACCCTGGCCGAGATATGACGAGTCGTTGACTGTTGATTCCATGGTCGAAATTCCGATTCAGATCATGGGTAAGATCAAATCCAAAATCATGGTAGAGCGAGGCAACACCAAGAGCGAACTCGAAAAACTGGCACTGGCCGATCCAAGAATCGCGAAGTTGCTTGACGGTTTGACTGTTCGAAAAATCGTTGCCGTCCCGGACAAACTCGTTAACATCGTCGCGAACTAGAGGGTGTCACCAAGTGGTGGCTTTTCGCACCGCAACAACGGGCAGGTCCGAGTCACCAATGGCCATTTCCGCGATAGCGGACTCGATACGGAAATCCAACCCATGCATGACCGCAAATGGAAATCTGCTCTTCGCCGCAAACTCCTGAAGTGGTTTGATGAAAACCAGCGAGATCTCCCGTGGAGAAAAAACAAAACACCCTACCGCATCTGGGTCAGCGAAATCATGCTGCAACAGACGCAGGTTGCCACGGTCATCAGTTACTACAACCGCTTCATGAAAAGGTTTCCGACGATCCAAGTGCTCGCTGCAGCCAACGAATCGGAGGTCCTCAAGTTGTGGGAAGGGCTGGGCTATTATCGCCGCGCTCGTCAAATGCACTCGGCCGCAAGAGCGGTTGTTGAATTGCACGAAGGCAGGTTTCCGACTGATTTCGACAACGTTCTCGCCCTTCCAGGAGTTGGGCGTTACACCGCAGGCGCCATTCTCTCAATCTCTCAAGATCAGCCGCTACCAATCCTGGAAGGGAACACAATTCGCTTGTTCGCCCGACTGATGAAAATGCAAGCTGACCCTCGGACCACCGAAAACCAAAAGGCACTCTGGGAATTTTCGGAATCGCTGCTACCCCGCAAACGCTGTGGCGACTTCAACCAGGCGTTGATGGAACTGGGAAGCGAGGCCTGTCATCCAAGGCGCCCCAAATGCCTGATCTGCCCGCTGTCCGGGCTTTGCCCGACATCAATTCAAGGGCTCCAGGCACAGATTCCGGTCGCTTCAAGAAAGACCAAGTACGAAGACATCAATGAAGCAGTTGTTGTCGTTCAAAAGGACAACAAGTTTCTGATCCGCCGATGTCTACCTGGCGAGCGATGGGAAAACCTGTGGGATTTTCCACGATACGGCATCGACCAGGGTTGCGGGCCCGACCAGCTGCGCACCCAATTGTCCGAGAAACTGAAGCAACAAACCGGATTGACGGCGGTCGTGCATCGCTCAACCTGTCAAATCAAACACGCCGTAACGCGGTACCGGATCACGCTCGACTGTTGTCGGGCCGACCGCGTAAAAGGACGTCTGAAACATTCATCCGAAACTTTGAAGTGGATGACCGTCGAAGAAATCAACCAGGCACCCATGAGTGTCACCGGTCGGAAAATCGCCAGGACGTTGGTTGATATGTAGGATCCGCGGGGCAGAGTTGCAGCCTGTCTTGGCCAGGCAACCATCGGAGCTTGAAACCCTAAACCTCGATTTCAGGAACCCGACGACAACAACCACAATCTGCGGTTCCAATTCCTGTCTTGTCGTCGTTGTCGAACCATGGGACATGTTTTTCTCACTGACGGTCTCGAGCCAGTGATCAAGCCCAACATCCAGCTTCGCGACTTACCCCTGGTTTCGTCCCGGGCACGGACAAGCCGAACCGCCTGATCGTAGAATCGGTCGGAAACCTAGGGTTCCACGATTGGACTCAAGCTCATCCCGCCGCTGGACCGGATGTTGACGCGGTACGTTTTTCCCTCCAACGGTTTAACATAGCTCGTTTGGCCTTGGCTGGTTCGAATACCAAGTTCCTGCTGAAGCTGGGCGTCGTTGCAGACTTTCCAGAAATCGCCCCAGATCTTCTGTTCGAATTCCCGTCGACGACTATCGTTGTAAATACCAGGCGGGGAATTGTCCTGAGACTCAATGTCCAGTCGCTGGGCATCCCTGGGCATTTCCGCGTCACCGTAGATACTCTTGAAGACAAACAGCGACGCGGCGCGTAGTTCATCTGCTTCCTCAACGTACTTGTCTTCGAAGGTGGCGATCCACCCGTCGATGTACAACTTTTCGCCCTTCAACATGTAAATCCGGGTCGCTCCAACGGGATCGTCGTTTTGATCGACCTCCGTGAAACTGACCTTCATGAACGGATTCCCCTGGTCGTCGGTCGCTTTTTCCATCACGGTTACGTTGGCAATCCGGCGGTCGACTTTGAGCAACTTCATCGAAGTCTCAAGTCGGTCGTTAAGCTCTTCCGATTCCCTCAACGCGACCTGTTGTTGTTGGAACTCAAGTTTCAGGTCCGCCAGGTCAGCGATTGCCTGTTTCGCCGCTTGGCTCGGTTTGACGTAGTTGTTGTACCCAAAATACCCGCCGTAGCCGACGACACTGCAGGCCCCCAGGACCATCACGGTTCGAACGGCGCTATTGATCGTTTTGACGTTGCTGATTAGGTCCGTCATGAATTCATCACTTGTTGGGAACGAGAACAGACAGTAAAGGACTTGATTTATATTTTGGATCGACCCCGGAGGCAAAGGCAATCGGGCTTTCTTTTCGCATTCGCAAACCTGACCAATCCGGTATGACCGGAAAACTCAACTGAGCGTAGGTGGGGATATTCGCTGGCGAACAAACGTTATTGGACAATCTTCGGTTTTTTTGGACGGACCGGACGTTTGCGCCAGTCGGCATCGACGAGCCTGAAAGCCACCGGATTGACTGTGGCGGTGCTTCGATGGGGTTTTGATTTTACGGGTAAGAAGGACACTCCGGCACTTCGCGTCTCGAATCGACTGCCCCAAAGTGGATCGGGAATGCTTCAACAATTGGCGTGCTGGACCCATAACCATGATTTCAGGTCGATCTCATGTCGAGACGGATTGATCCCGTGGATTCGTTACTGACCCCCGCACAACTCGTGGACGGCTGAACGGATATCGTCGGACCGCATCAATGACTCGCCCACCAGGATGGCGTCCACTTCATTGTCATGCATAAGTTTGACGTCAGCGGAAGTGAAGATGCCACTTTCACTGACCAAGGCGATATTATCCGGAAGCGATTGCTTGACGCGGATAGAATGCATCAGGTCGATTTCAAACGTATTGAGGTTGCGGTTGTTGACACCGATGAGTTTCGGGTTGCAGGCAAGCACCGCCGGTATGTTTTTCGAATCGTAAAGCTCGACCAGGGCTGTCATCCCAAGTCCATCAATCAGTTCATGAAGCAACTTTATGCGATCCGGTAGAAGACATTCTGCGATCAAAAGAACGGCATCGGCACCCGCAGCTCGTGCTTCGAAGACCTGATACTCGTCGAGGATAAAGTCCTTCCTCAAGAGCGGAACGGCGACTGCCGCGCGAACACGCCGCAGGTAATCAAGGCTACCTTGGAAAAAATGCTCATCCGTTAACACACTGATACAACTGGCTCCACTTTCGGCATAAGCGATCGAGATCTCGACGGGGTCAAAATCCTGGCGGATCACACCTTTCGAAGGACTCGCTTTTTTGACTTCAGCGATAAGACTGACCTTGCTGGCCTGGTCACCCATGGTCAACGCAGCCAGGAAGTCCAACGGAGGAGGCACATCATGGATTTGTGACCTCAGTTTTTCGATGGATTGGCGACGCTTGGCGGCTTCAATTTCGCCGAGCTTGTGGTGCACGATCTTGTCAAGAATTGAGCTCACGCGGCATTTCCAATTATTTCACCGTCGACATGCCCAACGGCGCTGGAGACGGAATCCGGGCCAAAGCTTTGTTTGAGATCTTCTCGGCAATGATCTCCCTGATCCTATCCTGACGGAATCGAAAGATTTTTTCCAGATCCGGTCGCACCATAAAATGATGTAACCACTTCCCTCCACGGGGAATATAGTGGACGTTATCCCGCACCCGTGTCCTCCCGTCGCCAAGGTCTTCGAACATGTGTTCGTGATACCATCGCTTGTACGGGCCCCTCAGCTGCTGGTCGACAAATCGAAATGGAGGTTCCCAGACGCAGATTTCCGTTCGCCAACGCACCGGAACCTGGTGAATCTTCAAGCGGTAATCCAGCACGAGTCCTTCCCGCATCAAAATCGGCTGGGGCGTGACAACCGAAAAATTCAGCCAGTCGGGCGTGATCCGCTCCAGTTCCATCGCGTCGGCAAATACCGCGAATACATCCGGACGGGGCAGGTCAATGCTCATCTCGGCTTCCAGGCGGTAGCCGGTTTCTTGGTCACGTCGAATGATCAGGTTTGACTCGTTTGACATCAATCGTCCTGTTTCACAAGGGCTTTTCGGTTGCTTCGCAGGCTTAACCGTATCCGATTCGGCTGGTTAACAAAGACTGGACATGTCAGCGCAAAACAAAGGGCAGCTACCAGTTCGTTTCCCGGTCAGCTGCCCAAAGTGCCCGTCAAAGGCTGTTCGATTGGACCAACAAAGGACCTATTTTTTTTTCTTTTGAGTCACCAGAAGATTGAAAGTTCCACTTTCAAAAGTACTCTCGGTTCCGTTCAGTTCGGACGACTCTATTGCGAATCGAATCTCGAACACCCTGAAAACATTTTTCCGTCCAGTAGTTTCCCAGTCACTTGTGTCTTCGGCAAAATCGGCCTTTATTTTAAGATTCTCCAGATCCGATGCCTCCAGCAGCCAGGCAACGCCATCGAAAGTTCCTGCCGAAAGCGAAACGAAGTCCGGAAGTCCGTTGAGTGTAATAAGATGCGATTCCGAGCCGTCGCGGTCGAAGAATCCACCCGAGAATGGCATTCGACCGGACTTCCCGGTCACGATTCCAAAGTCAAGAAACTCAAAATCGCCACCATCAACCACGGCATGGATGATGACATCGATCGATGCTGCCAGGTCATCACGGTAGACACCGTTTTCCCCCGGTATCACCCTCAGGGTAAAATCCGCATCCGAATTTTGACCAGGCAGAATCGTCAGGTCGTTCAGATCGCTGGCTTGTAATTCATACACGCCATTTCCCAGCGACTCACCATGGCTCAAGACCGCACTGGACGGCACGCCCTCAATCTTGACATGATCGAATTCCGTTGAAATCTCAAGCTCGATCGGCACGTCTTCATCGCCTGTGGCGGTCGACGCGACATCAAAACCCTTCACGTCAATATTGACGGTCACTGTCGCAATGTTGCTGAAGGATCGGCCATCGGTCAGAGAATATTGAAACTGGTCTTCCCCTTCAAATCCTTCGTCCGGCGTGTAGTTGATCGTGCCGTCTGCGTTTAGCGAAACGGAACCATGCTGGCCTTGCGAAAAGTCGTTGACGCGCATCGGGGTCGGCGGAATTTCGACTTGGACGTCATCAATTCCGGCTTCGACCAGACTTCCCATTCCACCATCGGCAGCTTCGACGAGAATCTGGATGTTCTCCCCGGAAAATTCGCTCAGGCCAATGGAAAACTCGACCCACTCGCCACCCCGATCTTCGGACTTACCTCGCTGTTCCAGGACAACCTGAGACGAACCCTCGCCGACCACGGTGACGCGAAAGTAGTCTTCGCTGTCAGAATTGCTCAAATGCGCGAAATTGTATTTGAAGGACAGGACGGCGTCGACCGGAACGGCAATGCTCTCCGACAATGCAGAAGTCACACCGGCATCGACATCATCAAATCCGACAGTGCCATCATCATCGCCACCGGTCACGAACGCCCGATGCCCTGAGGCTGCATCTTCCAGTTGAAGCGGAACACCGTTCCAGGATGTCCCAACTGGATCGGTCGCTGCCCAGATTCCTGAGGTCGCGGTATCGTCTCCGTTTGGATTTGTGGTCCAGGCTGGCGAGTTTGATTCAAAGCCATCCGCGAAAACGATTTTTCTTTGGTGAGTTGGAATATCGTTTTCCATGATATCCAGCGTTCCCCCAGCGTCGAAGGTATCGTCTACCGCAACGGGCGCTGGATCGTCAAACACGTTCAAGCGAATCTCGTAGACATTGTTTTCCTCATTCGATTCATTGACGCCTCTCTCCGGGTCGAGGTAGTACTTCAATACGTACTCGCCAGAGATTTCCGGCGTCCAACGTTCCGCAAACGGATCGTCGTCGCGCGTGTTCAGAAATTCGCCTTCGACTGCAGAACCGGCTTTCGCATTTCCAACAACGGCTCCAGCCCAGACGATTTTTCCCATATCGCTGGCATGGTAAATGTCTACTTCGGAGTAATTGTGGTAATTTCCGCCTTGTCGATTGATCCATTTGGCAGGAATACTCACCGCATCACCCACCTTGACTTCCTGATTTAGCACGGTGTCAAGATGCCCGGTATCAAATTCAAAATCTGGTTGGCCGACCTGCAATTGAGCGAAGAAACGTGCACCAACTTCGGTCGAATCGACATCGTAGTGCATCAAATTGATCGACAACCGATCCCACCCTGACTCGACTACCCAATGGTTGGCCAACCCCCCGACAACTCCGCACACACCATTGGCCTCGACGTCACGCTCTCCGCCGGAGAACCGCCCGTCGTTGTAGTCAATCAGGCTTGCGGACGAGAGATCACCAATTTTGCTCACATAGCCTTCTGCTGCAAAAGTCCCGGTCGTTGCGGCCGATTCAAATCCGATCTCGATTACCTCGACCTGATCACCTTCGACCAACTCAAGCGTTCGATTGGCGGGAGTCAGAGTGCGAACCTCTCCGTTTACGAGAACCCTCAAATACGAAATTGCATCCTCTTGAATCCCGATTCCGGTATCTTCAAAGTCAGAGGTGACATACCCGCCATCCACCGTTGGGTCCGTATCGATGCCGGTCACCGACAAAACTCGTCGATCTTCCAGGCTTTCATAACGGAGGATTCGGTCGCTCTGCTGTCGCCCAGGTTGGGTTTCCGGGCCAATGAGTTTCTTGAGCGTGGCCACAGATTCTCCGACGGCACGGCGAATGGGGTTTAGTGGTTTGCACGAATCCATGATATTACAATGCGGCAGGGAGAATTTAGATAGCATGTCTCTGCCGAAACAATATGTCACTAAACGACACGACGACGACTAAAAATCGTTGTTTTTCTGCTTCTTCCAGGGCCGATGTTGTCTAAACGAAACATCCGGTCGAGAATTCAGACTTGATCCACGCGGATCGGCAATTTGGCAGGTTGTCTGCCGATCACGCGAGCGTTTAGATCATCTGGACATTGTGAACGCCGGTAAAAAAAAGGAGATTCTTTTAGAATGGCGAAGTTCCGATTGATACTGGGTACGCGCAACTCAAAGAAATTGAGTGAGCTTCAACGCCTGCTGGCCCCCTATCCTCATATCAACCTCGGTTGCCTGGCGGATATCCCTGATTCGATCGAAGTCGAAGAAACCGGTACCACGTTTGAGGAAAACGCGATCTTGAAAGCAGCCGTGCAAGCCAGGCATCTGCGACAGTGGGTCCTCGGCGAAGACAGCGGGATCAGCGTCGATGCCCTCGGAGGCGCGCCAGGGGTCTATTCCGCTCGATTCTCTGGAGACAACGCGACCGACGAATCCAACAATGGCATGCTATTGGAAAAACTCGCCGGAATTCCAATGGAAAAACGAACCGCATGGTACACCTGCCACATGGCGCTTGCAGATCCACTGGGCGAAATCAAGTTCAGTTGCGAAGCCAGGTGCTACGGCCGAATCCTGACTGAACAGAAAGGGACCGGAGGTTTCGGCTACGACCCCATGTTTGAGATCCCGGAATACCACCGGACATTCGGGGAATTGGGGGACACGGTCAAATCCATCCTTAGTCATCGCGCGCGGGCCAATCGCATGTTTGTGCCGCAACTCCTGGCGTTGCTCAAAACCTGAGCGCAACCATCAGTCGCTGCACCACATAACGATCCGTTACCGCAGATTCGTGTTTACGCTTTCCGCTTTTTGAATGTAAATCGGATCGCGCGTCCCTTCAAAAGCTCTTTGATAGGTCACGCTCAGAGCTGCCGCGTTGAAGTCATCCGGTTCGAGCTGATAGGCAGTCTCGGCATGCGCGACAGACTTGTCATGGACTTCCGTCTTGTGATAAAGCACTGCAAGCGCCAGATGAGCGCGAACAAAGTTTTCGTCGCGTTCCAGGATTTCGTTCAGCTTGGCGATTGCTTCATCGTTCTTGCCGTCATTTTTTAATTGATCGGCCTCTTTTTCCAGCGCCAGTATTTCCGGACTCATACGTCTCTCCCAACCAGTAAAATGTTTTCCGCATTATTGCGAGCACAGCCAATTTGGCAATTTACGATTTACGTAATCACCCAGCGTTACCGGTACAGTAGCAGGGTTCCGCCACGATACACAACCAGGTCAATTAGCATGGTTTCCGTTTCGCCGGATCCAAAAGAATGGCGGGAGCCATACCGACTCCCGCCGTGGAATCTCACATTGCCGCTGGAATGGTCATCCTTCGATCGCGGCCTGGGCCGCGGCCAAGCGTGCGATCGGGACGCGATACGGCGAACAGCTGACATAGTCCAGTCCGGCACGAACACAGAATTTGACCGAATTCGGTTCTCCCCCGTGTTCTCCGCAAATACCACATTTCAGGTCCGCGCGGGTCTGCCGGCCTTTCTGGACTGCCATTTCAACCAGTTGTCCCACGCCGTTTTCGTCGATTTGGGCAAACGGGTCAACTTCCAGCATCTTCTTCTCCAGATAGTCCGGAAGAAATGTCCCGATGTCGTCGCGGCTGTAGCCAAATGTCATTTGGGTCAAGTCGTTGGTGCCGAAACTGAAGAACTCGGCGGTTTCGGCGATCCTGTCTGCGGTCAAAGCGGCCCGTGGAATCTCGATCATTGTACCGACCAGGTATTTGACTTTCGATTTCTCCCGCTTGATGATCTCATCCGCGACTCGGCGAACGATTTTTTCAAGGTAGTCAAGTTCGGCTTTGGTTCCAATCAACGGAATCATGATTTCGGGGACGACCTTGACACCCTGCTTCATAACCTGAACTGCCGCTTCGATGATCGCTTGTGTCTGCATCTCACACAGTACAGGAAACGTAATGCTCAATCGACATCCACGGTGACCAAGCATCGGATTGAACTCGTGCAGTGCTTCAACTCGATCCCGAATTTTTTCCAGCGGCACTCCAATTTCGCCGGCCATCTTCTTCATGTCCTCTTCCGTTTGAGGCAGGAATTCGTGAAGCGGCGGATCGAGAAGTCGAATTGTCACCGGTTTGCCGTCCATCGCCTTGAAGATGCCTGCGAAATCCTTTCGTTGGTGCGGCAACAGGCGTTTGATCGCCTTGTTTCGTTCGACATCACTTTCGGCCAGTATGAAACGGCGAACATCCGTGATTCGATCGCCTTCGAAAAACATATGTTCGGTTCGGCAAAGCCCAATACCTTCGGCTCCAAACGCAATTGCAGCTGCCGAATCGGCGGGTGAATCTGCATTGGTTCGGACTTTGATCTGCCGATATTTGTCGGACCACTCGGAAATGGTCTGGTACATCCTGAAGATCCAGTGCTTCTGGGCAGATTTTTTGCCTTCCACCAAACCGGCGACCACCGGGGACGACTCGGAAGGAATTTCTCCCTCATAAACCTTTCCAGTAGAACCGTTGAGCGAAATGATATCGCCTTCCTTGAAGACCTTGCTCCCGACGGCGACCGTCCCGTGTTTGTAGTCGATCTTGAGGTCACCAGCGCCGCAAATACAGCATTTACCCCAACCTCGAGCCACGACCGCCGCATGAGAGGTCATGCCGCCAGTACTGGTCAAAATCCCTTCGGCCGCACCCATTCCACCGACGTCTTCAGGCGACGTCTCGTGGCGAACCAGAACCAGCTTCCGCTGGGGATGCTTCTGTTTGATTTCTTCAGCTTTTTTCGAACTCAGGACGATCTCGCCAACGGCAGCACCGGGTCCGGCAGGAAGACCGACGCAGAAAGGAGACTTGGTGGCTTCAATCGCGGCGTCAAAAATCGGAAACAGCAATTGCTCCAGATCGCTACCGGTTACTGTTTGCAGGGCGGTTTTGGGATTGAGCAACTTGGGCAGCTTTGCACCGGTAACCACATCGACTCCGGTTGCCATCTCCACTGCCCAGCGAATTCCGGCGATGCCAACGCGTTTCGCATTGCGGGTCTGAAGCATATAGAGCTTGCCCTGCTGGATCGTAAATTCCACGTCCTGAGGATACTTGTAATGCTTCTCCAGCATCGCCATCGTCTTGAGCAATTGCTTGCCGGCTTTGACCAGCCCTTTGTCCGTTTCATTTTGCAAATCGTCCAGGTTTTGCGGAGTCCGAATTCCGGCAACGACGTCTTCACCCTGAGCATTGATCAGGTACTCGCCCATCGGCTTGGCTTCACCGGTCGAACCGTCGCGAGTGAATGCAACGCCGGTCGCACAATCATCTCCCATGTTACCGAACACCATCGCTTGCACGTTGACCGCGGTTCCAATCAATCCAGTAATCTTGTTGAGGACCCGGTACTTGACCGCCCGTTCGGATTGCCACGAATCGAACACGGCATTGATTGAGTATTCCAGCTGTTTCATCGGATCCTGCGGGAAATCCTCACCAACGTGCTGTTTGTAGATTTTCTTGTAATCGTCAACTAGCTCTTCCAATTGACTGGCGGTCAGGTCGGTATCCAGATTCGCGTGGTATTTTCGCTTGATCGCAGTCAGGGCTTCTTCAAAGTGATGATGTTCAATGGTCGACCTGGGCCCCATCACAACATCGCCGAACATGTCGATAAAGCGCCGATAGCAATCCCAGGCGGCTCTTGGGTTCTTCGTGACCTCGATGAACCCGTGGACAGATTTGTCATTCATGCCGAGGTTCAGAACCGTATCCATCATGCCTGGCATTGATTGTGCGGCACCGGATCGAACGGAAACCAACAATGGATTTTTCGCCGCTCCCAGCTTTTTGCCTTCCAGTTTTTCCAGCTTGGCCAATTCCGATTTGACTTGCTGCATCATCTCTTTGGGATAGGAACCATTGCTTTCGTAGTATCCGCACGCTTCCGTCGAAACGGTAAACCCCGGAGGAACGGGAATGTCAGCGTTTGACATTTCAGCAAGATTGGCGCCTTTACCGCCCAGCAACTGCCGCATCGAGCGATCGCCGTCGGTCATTTTCTTGCCACCACCGTAAAAGTAGACGTATTTCTTTGCCATGTTCTTGAGCCTTGTTTTTTGCTTGAAAATCTTGGAAGGATTGTTTATTAAGTCGAATTCGAATTGCCAGTCCGAGGAATTTCCGCAGTTGTTATTAACCGAGGCAACTCAAAGAATCGCGGCACTTTCGTCACGAGTCGCCGCAGTTTCCAACTTCCGCCTTCATTGACCGGGCACGACCAACCCGTTCACGCCGCATTCAGAGGCAATAAGGTAACAACGGGACCGCTAATGGTAAAGATCACGCTGTCGGCCCGGACTATTAGCGTGCAAATGAATCGCGTTATGCCGACCTAACGGAGAATCAAGTCGTTTATTTGAATCGCCAAATTCAGCTGAATTCCAGAAAAAGCCAGTCGCTCATTTGCTCGTTTGGACGATAATTGGACGTCGAATTCGAAGGACAACCGGGGTTTGGACCAAGTGCCAAGTAAAGCATGGTTTGTTTGTTTTTCAAGAGGAATTGACTGGGTGAACCGCCGTTGGATTATCATTATTCTTGCTGTGATCGGGCTGTTTATCAGTTACCTGATCGCTTCTTCGTTCAATGCGACCAAGCCACAAAACCAGTTCTCACCGGCCATCGCCGGACGAACGAATTCTACTCAATCTTTTCCAAGTGATCCAAGGATCAAGGATTGGAAATCCGTTGAAGATTTCGAGCAGAACCTCGCCGTGTTCGAGACCGTGTTTTGGGATCCGAGAGATACGACCAGCTTGCGGGAGTTGATTCGCCAGCCCGGGGTGATTGCAGGAAAAGACGTTCTTGAAATCGGCACGGGTTCCGGTTTGTTGGCACTCTGCTGTATTCGGGCAGGCGCCAAAAAAGTTGTAGCGACCGACGTAAACACTGCCGCGATTGCCAACGCGATTTATAACGCCGAACATCTCGAACTGGCGGATCGTCTGGAGGCAAGACTGGTCCAACTGGATGAGTCCTCGGCTTTTTCCGTCATCAAGCCGGAAGAAAAATTTGAGCTGATCGTTTCCAACCCGCCGTGGGTCAATCGAGAACCGCAATCGATTGACGAGTACGCGTTGTATGATGCAAACTTCGAATTGATGAAGTCCCTATTCGAAGGACTGCGCGACCATTTGAAACCGGGCGGACGGGTCTTGCTGGCTTATGGATGCGTGGACGCGATTCGGACGCTGGAAAAACTCGCGTCAGAACACGAGTTCGGCTTCATTATTCGAGACACACGAAATCTGGCCGACCTCCCCGAGGAATTTTTGCCCGGCATGCTGGTGGAGATTCAGGTCCCGGGACAATAATTCAGGACGATCCTCAGATCGCAGACATTCGTGAACGTGTTCGCGACACTCAGGAGAAGATGATGCTTCGCAAAAAAAGCATAACTGTCACAGTGTGCGAGTGAAGAGTTTATTTCTTCCAATAGGAATGGCTTTTCGGATTCGTTGATCGAGCTGATCCATTTGGAATCAAACCAGGCCCCTGCTACCGGGACATTTCCGTCTTCTCCGTCGGTTCCACCTGAAAGCAAACAGAACCCGGAGTTTGGATCCAGCTGATACTCCATGATTGCTTTCAGCGCCGATAGTACCAGGTGCTGATTCCGTCCCCCCTGGCCCGGGACATCGCACAGCGTAACTGTGGTTTCTCCACCGGTGATCCGGCAAATCGGTCCCGGCCTGATGCTGTCTTGAGCAATCTGGATTGCCACACTGCGTCCAACCGTTCCTGCGTCGCCTTCATTACCCGAGGGCGTCACCAGTTCGACTTGGTATCCCAGCTCGAGGGCCTTTTGCCGGGCAGCCAACTGAGCTGTTTTAACGTTGCCGATCACTAAATTGGAGACATTGACTTCGCCACGAAATTTCGACTCCCGAGTTGAATTCGATTCCAGGACCTTCCAAACAGCTTCCGGCAATCCACTGCGATCGGGGTCAAACTTTTTCAAGACTTCAATCGCAGAGATTTCATCCGCTGGCTCGACGGTAGGACCTGACGCAATGACATCGAGGTTGTCGCCGACGACGTCCGACACAAGCAATGAAATGACCGGCGCGCCTCCGGAAGCGTTTCCCAATCGCCCCCCTTTGACTTGACTGATGGCTCGACGCACGGCATTCAGTTCATAAATTGACGCGCCGGCATGACTCAAGAAAGTCGTTGTCGTGCGAAACTGATTCAACGTAATTGGAGCCACCGGTTTTTCAAGCAAGGCAGAGCCGCCGCCTGAGATCAGGCAAATACACAGGTCGCTGGGACCCGCAGAGCGAACGAATTCAAGAATACGATCCGTCCCCGCAATCACACCTGGCGTCGGCAGGTTCTCCCCCGGCGGTCGGCAACCCACGATCGAAACGACTTGAGTTGCCAGCACCTTGTCGTCGGGAACATTGATCTGACCGACGATGGGAATCCGACCCAGCCACGATTCGCCGAGTGCCTGTTCAAATCCAACTGCCATCGCGGCACTTGCCTTGCCGAATCCAACCAGTACGATTCGCCGGATTTTTCGCGTTGAGAATTCCAGGTTGCCAATGTTCAATACGCCATCGGTAACGCCGATAACATCCTTCACCAGTTTGCGACCATCCACGGCCGCCACGCCAGCATTCCAAATGGCAATTGCATCTTCTCGCAGGCTTCCTGGATAATTCATGGGTCGTTTCTGCAGAGTTTCGAAGCTCGAACAACAACTCGGCCGCCAGCCGGTACCATGTCGCGTACTTGTTGTTTGACCAGCCTCGCTCATAATGCCGGACTCGGCAATCCGTGTCAAAGTCACCTGAGACAATTCATCTCATGAAAAACAGAATCGCCTTGTCCGCTCTGTTCGCGTTCACGTCAACTGTTGCGTTGGCGTCACTTCTGGATCAAGAAGCTGTGCCTCAACAGGACGACAGCGAGCTGCTGGTTTCGCTCGGAATCAACAACAATGATGACGTAGTTGAAAGCAGCGGTCTGGCTTGTTCTCGGTTTGTTGAAGATTCGATTTGGACATTGAACGACTCGGGCAACACCAACGAATTGTTGCTTTTGAAAACTGACGGAACCCTGCAGGCCAAAGTCGCCATTACCGGGGCCCGCAATATTGACTGGGAGGCCATGGCCGGTTTCGAACTGGAAGGCCAACCCCGTCTCATCGTTGCCGACATTGGTGACAACCTTCACCGTCGCAAGTCCTGCCAGCTCTATCTTCTTCGTGAGCCCGATCTTGCCGCGGACCTGAAATCCGGCATCCCGCTACCCATCAAAAAGTCGGTTGCTGCTGTCGCGCTACCATTCACCTATCAAGATGGACCGAAAGATTGCGAGGCAATCGGTGTCGACGTGGCAGGCAAACAAATCTGGATGGTTGAGAAAGTCTATTATACTGCCGTCAGAAAATCGTCACCCGGGATCTATGTCTTGCCGCTGACTCTGGATTGGAACGAGGGCCAACCACCCCTGGTTGCCAAACGCATCGCTGATTTCCGGCCTCGCAATGTAACGGGTATGGATTTTTCTCCCGATGGAAAACAGCTGATCATTCGTAATTATGTCAACGCCCATCTCTTTACCCGGAACGGCAACGAATCCTGGGCGAGCGTTGTTTCTCGATCAAAACCTGCAACCATTGTGCTACCTCTCCAGCGACAGGGTGAAGCGATCTGTTTCTCGCGAGATTCTCAATCGGTAATTCTGACTAGCGAACTGAAGTCCCAACCGATTTGGCAGGTCAAGCTTCAACAGCCGGTGAACCCAGCAGACGCGAAGCCAGACAAGGAGAAACCGAAAAATCAGCCGGAATGAAACTCAACTCATTCAAAACCCAGCCGTGTTTTCAACATTTCATGCAGTTCCCTGTGCGATTCGGGGTCAAGTAGATTGAGTGTTCGAATTCGCGTTAGTTTCGTTACAAGCTCTACGGCCGCCGACGTGGTGGTTGCCAGGCCGGCAACCAGATCCGGTTCGAATCCAAAGCCCTGGGTCACTCCAACAACCGCATAAGGATCTGACGCACAAAGTACCGTGAACTTGACCTGCTGACAAATCTCCTCCATCAGGACGTCTCCCGAATAGGGTTCCAATGGCGAAGCACCCGCTTCGGCGACCACCACATCTGGTGCAGCGTCAACCAGCCTTTGAAGAACAACCGACAAAGCAGCCCGATACTGCGATGGGGAGCAAACTGTCGATGGTAAACCACCGTCGACAAAATCGTAGATCACGTCGGCACCCGCATCGCTCATTGCCAGCGTATCCCGGTACCGTCCAGCGCCCGTCAGCTTGACACCGGCCACCCGCAATCCCGAGCCGCTGAGCAGGCGAATGATCATTTTGCCAACTGTGGTCTTTCCCGAGGACATCGATGTACCGATGATCAAAATGGTGGGAAGATTGTAATGGGTCTCGATGACCGGATCCACAAAGTCTGCCATCCTGACCTTCCGGCCGTTCCGAACGATATGACCGTGATAGTCAAGGTTTAGCAGCGTCTCAATATACGGTGACACCGATGTCGCGCGGCCCAACAATCCTGCACCGGTCAAGACCTGCATTTTGCCGTCGTCGCCAATATCCTGCCAGCTCCCGACGGCTTCGAGTGTTGCAGCACGAACACCGAACGCACCAACGAATTGGTCGCCGTGGGCGACTTCCATCATGCGTCCGTTGGCCAACTCGATTCGGGGACCAAAGGTAACCAGTGACGCCACCCGGCCCATCACATAATCTCCATTGTGCCACTCGGATCGCGGTAATTTTTCGACTCTGAAGGGAACGGTTGCGAGGTCACTGATTCGCGTCAACGAACTTAAAATCGGGCGAGGCTGAGCCATATCAAGACCTTTCGCGAAATGGACACGGAGGTATAGCCGTGCTGAACTCGTTGGCGACTGATTCAGAATTCTGCTTCAGCATTCGTCTTCAGTCTGGGTTGCAGCAACATTCGCGCCAACAAGGCAGCGCGCTCAGGCATTTTGTCGACAAACACGAACTCCGTTAAGGCATGGGCTCCATCGCCAACCGCCCCCATTCCATCGATCGTTGGCGTATGGAGACTGGTAAAATTCCCGTCGGATCCACCACCTGCAGTTCCTTCTTCGATGGGAATCTTCAATTCTTCTGCCGCCTGTTTGGCCAGCCGCCAAAGTTGCTGGTTGCCCGGCGTTTTTTCCATCGGCGGCCGTCCCACCCGACCACTGATTTGAAGTTGCGTGCCCGGGACAGCCGATTGAAGTCCAAATATTGCCTGTTCGATATAGCACGCATCACTGTGCGTAACGACGCGCACGTCAGCGACAGCGCTGGCTTGCGAAGCGACGACGTTGGGTCGCGATCCACCATCAATCTTTCCAACATTGACCGTGATTCCCTTGCCCGGATCATTCAATGCGAACAGAGACTGCACAACGTGGGACAACTCCAGAATTGCGCTGATTCCCTCTTCCGGGGCCAAACCGGCATGTGACGCCCGGCCAATCACTCGCACCTCAAACCTCCCCACACCTTTGCGCGCCGTTTTCAATTTTCCCGAGGGTCCCAATGCCGGTTCCATCACAAATGCTCGGTCCGCTATTCTTGCCAATCGGAGAATATTGGGAATCGATTCCATGCTCCCGATTTCCTCATCGGAATTGATAAAGAAAACGGGTGTCACCGAAGGTGTTTCGCCAACCGCCCGGAGCGCCTCTATCGCAAAGATCGCCTGGACCAGCCCAGCTTTCATGTCATAAACGCCGGGACCATGCAATTTCCCGTCGTTGATTCGAACCGGCATTTCGTCCAACGTTCCGATTGGCCAAACCGTGTCACAGTGGCCAATCAGCAACTGTATCGGCTGCCCGGTAACTCGATCGTTGGGAAAGGCCAGTAGTTGGCCGCCAGAGTTTGAGCCGGAGATTCGCCGAACCTGATAGCCCCGATCAATCAGTGCATCGCAAATCATCGCCTGAACAGGAGCTTGTGCTGCAAAGTCATACGATGGTGACTCCGCTTTAACCATCTCAGTGAGAAACCCGACCATTTCATCCTGCCGGCTGCGCAGGAATTCCAAAATCCGGATTGCATTGTTGGCAGTAATGTTCATTCCTGTCCGTCCCGACGAAATCCCTCGGGAAAGGGAAACGAAAAGGTCTGATTGATCGACGCATATCGACCCGGTGGCAAGTAGGCCATCAGGGGTGACTTGTGAAGAATTTCATGGTCATCCCTGTCATTCATTCGCAATGCCGAGTTACAGACTTGTGCGGCAATCACTCGTCCCGCAATCAGGCTGTTGTCCCCAAACCCGTCAACGATACGGTCCAATTGACATTCGAGAAACAAATACGAATCACTCAGGAAAATCCCGTCGATTTTGGTGGCGGAAAAGGTAGGCAACAACTGCAAACTGGGCTTGGAAGTGTCGTCGCATCGGGGCCCCGCCGAAAGACTGGCCAGCAAAACCTGGTCTGGATTGGGAAAGCTTACGGTAAAAGCCTCTTCTCGCTTGATGTTTTGATAGGTTCCATGGCTGGGAGTACAAACAAAACCAAAGTAGTTCTGCCAGGACAGGGGCGTCGCCATGTGTTTGGGAGCCAAATCGAAATCACCTGATAATTCACGTGATCCGACTACAACGAGCGGGGCAACGGTAAAAAACCGATCCCAAATGGGATGGTCCATTTCAAGCGCCACACGTCTTGTAGTTTCATCGTTTGACATTGGTTTTCGCTCCGCTTTGGTTGCGCGATCTGATCCGACTTGCTTAACGGTTCGCGAACTCCGTTCATTTGCACCCATTACTCATGATAGGGTTTTTTGAGCCGCGCGTCAGACCCGTTGGAATTGGCCCAGAATCGTCAGGGATATCCGCCCTCCTCGACGTCGCTGGCTCCGGTTCCACCGGGTTAATGGGCAACTTCCACTTCATGGACGATTGTCGGCCGACGACCCCTCACAGGATTTCGGTCTCCAGCATCCGAGGATGATGTACCTTTTTGAAACTCATGCCAACGCCTAAGATAACGGCATCGTTCATCTGACCAGCCTATTGCCATTTGAATCCTCTGGATTGAATTATCGAAAGACATTATGACGACCAAGACCTCACTTGCCGCCGAGCAGCTCAAAAACGACCCGAGGCTGGCCGAAGCCAAAAAGTTGATCCTCGACGCCGTTGCCGAGCATCAGCGACCGCTTGTCTCGGTTCGCCCTCCCAGCCCCGAGTTGGTGGCCGACTACCAGCAAATGCTCAGTGATTTCGGTGCGATTCGAGGGGGCAATATCTTCTTTCCGTACCTGGGAAGCGGAATTGGAAACGGTCCATTCGTCGAATTGGCAGATGGTAGTGTCAAACTGGATTTGATTACCGGGATCGGCGTTCATGGCTATGGACACAGTCATCCGATGCTGATCGAAGCCGGCATTAACGCTGCGATTGGTGATACCATCATGCAGGGCAACCTGCAGCAGAACACCAACAGTTGCGACATTTCCAAGCTTCTGACTGACGTTGCCTGCGAGTCGGGTGCAGGACTGAAACACTGCTTCCTGAGTACCAGCGGTGCAATGGCAAATGAGAATTCCTTGAAAATGGCGTTCCAAAAAAACCATCCTGCCAACCGGGTCATTGCCTTCACGCATTGTTTCGCCGGCCGTACACTTGGCCTGGCTCAAGTCACCGACAAGGCCAAGTATCGCGTTGGACTCCCGGACACGATCTCCGTCGATTACATTCCGTTCTTCAACGAGAACGATCCGGAGAAAAGCACCCAGTACGCCGTCAAGCGATTCAAACATCATGTCGAGCGTCATCCAGGCAAACACGCCGCGCTGTGGATGGAACTGATCCAGGGCGAAGGCGGGTACTACGAGGGCAATACTGAATTTTTCGAAGCCCTGATCGAAGTTGCCCGTGAAAACAAGATCGCCGTGATTGCCGATGAGGTCCAGACGTTTTGCCGAACGACGCGCCCGTTCGCATTTCAACACTTCGGACTCGACAAACAGGTCGACCTGGTCACGATCGGAAAAATCTCCCAGGTCTGTGCGACGTTGTTTACCGACGACTATATTCCTCAACCGGGGTTGATCAGTCAAACGTTTACGGGCAGCACCTGGGCGATCGTCGCGGCTCACAAGATCGTTTCCGGCTTGATCGCAAACGGCAACTTTGGTGCAGACGGCAAAAACGTCAGACTAAACCAGCATTTTGCTGCAGGCTTGAAAGCAGTTGGAGCCAAGTACCCGGGTTCGATTTCCGGCCCTTACGGTGTTGGTGGGATGATTGCATTTACGCCGTTCGATGGCTCGGCTGCAATTGCCAGTGAAATGGTCAAGCGACTTTACGATGCAGGTCTCATGTCATTCATGGCTGGCGGCGACCCGAGCCGCGTCCGATTCCTGATCCCGCTGGGCTGTGTCGATGAATCACATATTGATATGGCCTGCCAAATTCTCGAAAATGTAGTTTCCAAAATGGTCTGAATTCAGGAGGGGCCGGTATTCGGAATCGGAATTTTCGGCCCCAGTCCACCTTCAGATTTGTCTCCTTCCTCGCTCCATTCTCCAATTCCCATATTTCGACCGCCGGCCTTCAAACATGTTAATCGTCCGCCGAGTTCATGAATCCGACCTCGATCCGCTGTTCGAGCTGATTCAAAAATCCGAATACGGCCTGACCACGCTGAAGATTTCCAAAGACGAACTGGAATCGCGGATCGAGAAATCCGTGTTTGCATTCCGTCAAAAATCGGGCAAACCCAGTGGCCAACCGTATGTGTTCGTGATGGAAGATCTGAACAACGGAAAAATTGTCGGGACTTGTTCCATCTATTCAAAAATCGGTGGCTATGAACCGATGTATTCGTACGAAATCAAGGAGTCGCACCACAACTCCGAGGAACTTGGGGTTTACAAAACCATCCAGGTGTTACACCTTCGCGAATTGCACAACGGTCCGACGGAGATCGGAAGTCTGTTTCTTTCGCCGGATTACTGGGGCGGCGGCCACGGTCGCTTACTGAGTCTGGCTCGATTCCTGTTTATGGCAGAGTTCAAGTCGCGATTTGAAAAAGAGGTCGTCGCCGAAATGCGAGGCGTTGTTGATCAGGAAGGCAGATCACCGCTTTGGGCTGCGTTGGGTTCGCACTTTTTTCAAATTGATTTCCCCAAGGCCGAGACCCTCACCAGCCAGTCAAAGAAGTTCATTGCAGACTTGATGCCGAGGCACCCGATTTATATTCCGTTGCTCCCCGACGATGCGCAGGAGGTCATCGGCATGGTTCATCAAAACACCAGACCGGCATTGACAGTGTTGGAGAAAGAAGGCTTCAAGTTTAGTCAACTCGTTGATATTTTTGATGGCGGCCCAACCTTGCACTGCAACCTGGAGGAAATTCGCGCCGTCGAAGAGAGTGTCGCGGGCACCGTCCAGTCGATTGAAAAAGAAGTCAAAGACGGTAAACAGCAACTGGTCTCCAATGCCAGCCTGGACTTCAAGGCTTGCCTTGGCGATACCCACTGGAATCAGGATCAAGTCACCATTGACCAGGTGACCGCACTCCGATTGGGGCTCAGACTGGGTGATCGTATCCGATGCGTCTCGATGCAACCCAAAAAATAACCGCCAATTCGCTCAGATGGGGGGCGGCCAACCAGCCATTCAAGTCCTGGAAACCTGGCAGTCTGCTCCCGTTGATCGCTGCGTGTTAGTCAATCATCTTCAGCTTACAACTTGCCCTGGTACAATGAGAAAAATGGATGGCACAAAATAACCTACTCATCGGAGGCCGATGGATCGCCGGTGGAAGTGAAGGATTCACATCGACTTGCCCAGTGGACGAGTCCATCGTCTGGACGGGGGGCGCAGCGAATGACGAACAGGTCGACAAGGCCTTTGAAGCTGCCCGCAACGCCTTTGGGCCTTGGTGGGACAAAACGAGCCTGCAACGGATCGAAATCGCAGAGCGGTTTCGAGACAACGTCCAGGCATCCTCCGACGAACTAGCTTGGTTAATTGCCCGCGAAACCGGCAAGCCTCTCTGGGAATCCAAAACCGAAGCCGGCGCGGTTGCCGCCAAGGTCGATCTGTCGATCGAGGCGTTTCGAACGCGTCGGGATACCTCGTCGTTTGAAATGAAAGGCTTCCACGCCGTTACGCGTTACAAACCGCATGGCGTTTGCGCCGTACTTGGGCCTTTTAATTTCCCCGCTCACCTCGCCAATGGCCATATCGTGCCCGCATTGATCGCTGGCAACACGATTGTTTTCAAGCCGAGCGAATTGGCCCCGGCCGTTGGGGCCTGGATGGTGGAAAAGTGGGTCGAATCCGGTTTGCCGAATGGAGTTCTCAATCTCGTTCAGGGATCGCGTTCCGTCGGCGAATCGATCGCACGGAACCCGCAACTGGACGGTCTGTTTTTTACCGGATCAAGTGGTGCTGGCCGCGCACTGCACCAAACCCTGGCTCCGTTTCCCCAGAAGATACTCGCACTGGAAATGGGGGGTAACAATCCACTGATCGTTCATCAGGCCGACGATCTCGAGGCGGCAGCCTATCTCACGGTACTTTCGGCCTATTTTACCGCGGGTCAACGCTGTACATGCGCACGGCGGTTGATCTTGATTGACAACGGCGAATCACAGCGGTTTCTGGAGAAATTGGTAAACATGATCGCCAAACTTTCGTTTGGCTTTTACCATGACGATCCGGAACCGTTTATGGGTACTGTTATCTCGGCGCAAATGGGGAGGCGAATGTTGGAGTCCCAGGCGAGCCTGATTGATGTCGGAGGCGAATCGATTGTCGAAATGAAATCACACCGAGGTTGCGAGGCACTTGTATCGCCTGGATTGATTGACATTACGGATGTCGCCAACCGCAGTGACGAGGAACTATTCGGCCCGCTACTTAACATCATTCGGGTCAAGGATTTTGAAGCCGCAATTGTCGAAGCAAACAACACGTCCTATGGACTTTCAGCTGGTCTGCTCAGTAGCAACGAAGCCTGTTACAGGCAGTTTTCTCACCAGATCCGGGCTGGTATCGTTAATTGGAATCGACAAACCACCGGCGCCAGCGGAAAACTCCCGTTCGGAGGGTGTGGCCTGAGCGGCAACCATCGCCCCAGCGGCTATTTCGCCGTAGACTACTGTTCGTTTCCCGTCGCTTCTCTGGAATCCAGTCAATTGGAGCTTCCTCAAACACCGGAGACAGGAATCACATTTTAGCCTATCGCAAATTGAGCCCGGATCATTGAAACCAGATCCGCACCCAACATCCTGATGACACGTTTTTCAGATGAGGTTTTTTTTCCCGCCATGATCGGTGAATTGCACCCGCCGGCCAATTGAACTTGATCGACAAATGAAGCCAATCAAAAACGCCGTCTGTCCCGGTTGCACTCTGCTTTGTGATGACATTGAAATCACGGATTTGGGCCCGAATTCCGTGGCAGTCAACGCCTGCGAAATTGGACAGGCTTTCTTTCAGATCGCCGTCGAGTCAAAACACACACATTCCGTCGCCGGACAACCGGTTGACCTTGAGACAGCGATCCGAGCAGCGGCGAATATCCTCAAACGGTCAAAATCGCCATTGATCTGCGGACTCGATCAACTGACCACCGAAGCCCAGCAATCTGCCTGGAAACTTGCCGACCAGATAGGCGCGACGATCGATACGACTTTCTCCAACGCTGGACGCTCAAACATGTTTGCCCTTCAGCGAGTTGGCAAGGTCACGGCGACCATCGGAGAAATCGCCAACCGTTCCGATTTGCTGCTGTTCTGGTACGGTGACCCCGAAACGACTCACCCGCGGCTGTTGGAACGACTGAATAAATCTCCTGACCATCCGAATCGGCGGGTGATCGTGATCGATGAAACTGAAACCAGGACGGCCAAACTTGCCGATTACTTCGTCCAAGCTGATCGCGACTCGTGCCCAGCAATCCTGGCGACATTACGAGCTCGATTTGCTGAGACTCGAATGAACGAGTCCCTTGGTTTAGCGCCGGCGGGACTGGAACCAGAAGTGTTCGAAGATCTCGCGAGAATGATTGGCGAATCCAGATACGGAAGTATCTTTTATGGTCAAACAACGCCGGATTCCGCGTTTGATCTGGTAATGGATTCGCTCAGCCGCTTCATTCGCCAACTAAACAACGTGACGCGATTTGTCGGGATGGGTCTCCGAACCGATGCCAACGCCCAAAGTGCGGAAAACGTTTTGGCCTGGAGCAGCGGTTATCCGTTTGCCGTCAATCATCATCTCAACTATCCGCGATTCAACCAGCTTGAGTATTCTGCCGAAACCATGCTCAATCGTCGTCAATGCGATGCGATTTTGTTTGCGACCGGTTCGGAGATGGAAGATTCGTTCCGCGACCTGTCCCGGGCAGCCCGGGAACACGTCCAGTCAATTCCAAAAATCGCCATCACCCCAAGGGCCGATTTTTCCAGCGATGTTGCGATACAAGTCGGATTGGCAGGCTTCGATGAATCGGGAGAATTCTGCAGGATCGATGACATCTCATTACCGCTGATGAAAGCGCAAGCGTCAGCCGAGCCATCGGCTTCCGTGATTCTTGACCGTATCATCCAGGCCTGTTAAAGGAAAACCTCGTTTGGATTCGAATGGACAATCCAGACCTACATCCATTACCCGATCAATATTCGCGAAGGCTGAATTCGTAACTCCCGCTATTTCTCGCCGATTGCAATCAGGCTGTCCTGTGTCCGAAAGTAGATGACACCTTCAGAAATGGCCGGAGTGGCAAGGATTGAGTCACCGCATTGGTTCACCGTAACCACTTCGAACTCACTCCCCGCTTTGACGACGACGACGCGACCGTCTTCTGCTGTCAAATAGAGGTGCCCGTCAGCGGCAACCGGTGATGCGGTGAAACTGAGACTGCCACCGGAGACTTTGATGCGTTCCTTGTAGGCGAGTTCGCCTGTCTCGGCGACGTAACAGGTCAAGATCCCGTTATTGCCACAGCAATACAGATAATCGCCATACACGACCGGCGAAGGCATGTAGGGCCCGCCTCGTTTGACACTCCAGGGAATCGACGCGTTGGTCAGGGTATCGTCGTCCAGGCTGATGTCGCCGCGAGCGTCCGGCCGGATGGCATAAATGGGCTGAATGGGTGAATAGCCACTGGCGACAAAAATCAGGTTGTGAGCCACAAACGGAGTGGGCACGACGATCTCCGAATGACCTTTGAGTGACCAGAGTAACTTGCCGTCGCGGACATCGTACCCGCGAGCCGATTTCGTACCGCCGGTGATCAGCATTGGCGTTTCGCCAAACTCGTGCACCGTGGGAGTGGACCAAGTCGGAATTTCATCCCGGTCGGTGCGCCAGTTTTCATCACCGGAATTCAAATCAAACGCGGCCACAAACGACTGGCCCTGAATATCACATTGCACGATCACCTGTTGCCTGAAGATGATAGGAGAACTTCCAAAACCCCATTGATACCCGGGATCGTAAAACCAACCGCTATCCAACAAACCCAAGTTTTTTTTCCATAACAAATCACCGTCATTCGAAAAACAAAACAGCCCTTCGCTTCCGAAAAATGCGACCACGTGTTCGCCATCAGCCGCCACGGTCGGATTGGCATGGGACGATTTCGCGTGCCGCTTGACCGCTGGCTTGACTTTGTTTGCCGTCTTCTCCCAGATCAACTCGCCGGTGAATTTGGAAAAGCACAGCACTTTGAATTCATATTCCCGATCATCTTCGATCGAATCGACATCTCCATACAAGCCGATTTTCAATTTACTTGCGTCCCCCTCCGAAACCGCCGTAGTGAGGTACAGGTGATCGCCCCAGATCGTGGGGCACGATAGTCCCAGGCCCGCCAGCGGCGTTTTCCATTTCAAGTTTTCATCAGCTGGTGCTTCCATGTCACCACTGACTTTCCACTCGATCGGTGGATTTTGCCCGTCGGCGACTCCCCGAGCCCCGTGGCCGCGAAAACCTGGCCAATTCGGAGAAGACACAGCCAGGTCGGACCTGGTTGATTCAACCTTCGAAGGGCCTGGTCTCGGCGACTTCGTAACAGCCTCCTTTTCCTCCATTGATTTATCGGGAGTTGAGTCAACGGTCGTCGCCGTGCTGCGAACCATTCTTGTCTCGTTCGATCCGGAGGCAAAAACCAGTCCTGTGATCGAATCCTGGTCGATTTCGAACCGAATCTCTGCCTGACCCATCGTGAACTCGTGTTCCCCGACGTGGATCAACGCCGTTTTTTCGCCGCCATCGAACTCCAATGTCAACGTCCTATCCTCGGCCTGGACATGGACGGAAAATCGGTCTCCCTGGTATTTGCCCGTGTATTTCTTTGACGATTCGGCGGTGAGTTCGTCAAACTCAACCGGTTCCGGAAGTTTGAGCCCTTCAAAAAGCGTCAGCAGTTTCGCCTGCTTTTCCGAGTCCTTCATGCGCAACACCGCCTTGCGAGCTTTGATTAAGCCAGCCTGGGAGACTACCCCCAGCTTCAAAATCTCGTTGGCGTAGTCTGTATCATCACCGGCAATCGCCCCGTTGAATATTGCATCTGCACCTTCACCCCCATTTTCCAGCAATAACAGCACGATTTTTTGGTTACCGGACTGAGCCCAGGTCATCGGCGTTGCTTTGTAGAAGGTATCTTGAGCGTTGGGGTCCGAGCCATTTTCCAACAGGAATTTGACAATCTCTTCGTGCCCACGATCACAGGCAAAAAACAACGCGGTCGCGCCATAATCTGTCTTGGCATCAACGTTGACGCCAGAATCGACCGCCGTTTTGACACCCGCGAGGTCGCCTTCACGAGCCGCTTTGAAAAGCAATTCCTGACCTGCCGTCGACCTGTTTACGTTCTCTTTCAAGGAACGATCCTGAGCATGAACGCTGGCGAACGAAAAACCCAAAACCAGGATCAGTTCGAATGCTGCCATCGGCACCCACTCGCGGGAATTCGAAAAACCGTTCATTGAGACCTCATTGCAAATAGCGAAAAAAACGGACACGCGCGAATGACACGCGACCGACGGAATTCGTGTTAATCTAAGAACAACGGCTTGAGATGTCGTTCATAGAGGTTCTCCGTCACATTGCGGCTGATCGATGCTTCGCATTCATCCAGCATCTGCAAATACCGATCCCCCAGTTTTGCGGCGATCTTGTATCCAACGTGCAGCAACTGTCGAAACGAAGCGTTAAACTCCGGGTGGTTCGGATCATGACGAAGCGCGTTGACGAATTGTTCGGACGACCAACGATTGACTTCGTCAGGAGAAGGGAGTTTTTCCGGGTCAATGTCGATCACGGTGGCATAGGGCTGGCAAAGCGCATCGGAATTGGCAAATGCCTGGGAGTAGACTTCTTTGGCCAGTCCAAGCCCTGATCCACCTGCTTCGGCCAGTCCAATCAGCTCCTCCAACCAGGTTGTCCCTGCCGTCTTGATGTGCAACCCGGCACCCGTTTTCTCGAGAGCCCGTCGAATCGGCCCGTAGATAGAAAACTTGTCGCTGCCGGAGTGCACGCTAAGTTTCAAATTCGCGGGCAAGCGATACCGTTCAACGGCGTAGGAAATCACGGCCAGATCGTCTTCAAACTCTTTTTCGAACTGTGCCACGTCTCCCACGTAGTCGACACCTTTGTTGAATCGTCCGGTAAACTTCGGAGCAATTGTCTGAATCGGAATTCCCTCCTTGGCAATCGCGGCAAGAATCACAAGTAACTCTGGAGGTGTTTGCGGGCTGTCGGTTTCATCCATCGAAACTTCGGTTACAAAATTTCCTGCGCCGATCTTGCTGACGATATAGCGATAGATTTCGCCTGCCAGCTGAACGGCTTTCAAGTATTTTCCTGCCGTTACCGCGATTGACTCGCGCGACATGACCAGGGGTTCGGAAATTCCGGAGATCGTAAGCGTACCCACCAGCTCTGGCACCGAATCGATAAAAGCGCTGACGGCCGCTTCGTCGGCTGGAGATCCAATCGCGTCGGCGACGTCAATCGTGTAGAAATCGCTGCTGTCAAGAAAAGGATCGACAATTTTCAGGTTGATGTGATCCGCATCCACGTAATGCGACTTGTGCCAACCCAAGTCCCGGACCGCAGCGTCGGCCGCAGCGCGGCAACTGCCGACTTCCGAGCCAATCGTTTGATGTTCACGATTGGATTTATTCCAGACGGGCACGATCTCGACACCTTGCTCGGCGGCCTTCATGATCGCTGCGAGTTGTGCTTTTCCCTGGTGCGCGAACCGATCGCCCACGCCAAACGAGAATTTTTCGATAGTCAATGCCATGCCGAGTTCCTGATTGTTGAATGAACCACTGTCATCGTTTAAGGGTCGTTGCGCGGAAAATGTTGCTCCGGTCGCAGAGCAACAGGTCAACAGCTCCGGAAAAGAGCTACCTGTCCAGGTCAATTTGAATTTTTGTAATACCGGCTGGATCCGCGGCCCAGGCGTCCATTGCCGCCGGAGCATCGACAAGCGAAACGGTTTTCGTAATCACGGCTTCCAGCGGAAATTTCCCGGCTTCGAGCATCGCGATCACGTCGCGAAAATCCTGCGGAAGCGCGTTTCGAGAACCGCGTATGTCCAGCTCCTTGAGAACAAACAGTTTCGTTTCATATTCGATCGGGGTCTTGGCCCAACCAATGTAGACCACACGTCCCGCGAAACAGACTTCTTCCACGGCCATCCGGTACGTCAACGGGTGACCGACCGCTTCGATGACGACGTCGGGACCTTGCCCGTCGGTAAGCGATTTCAACCGCTGACTCACGTCTTCAGTCCGGGAATTGATGAACTCACTGGCGCCACAGGCCTTGGCAACCGAAGCCTTGCCGTCTTCAATATCGATCGCGATTACCCGGGCACCGCGAAAGTTTGCCCCGGCGATCACACCCAATCCGATCGCTCCGCATCCAATGACGGCGACCGTATCGGCACTCACAACCTGGCCACGAGCCACGGCGTGGAACCCTACGGTCAACGGTTCGACGAGTGCAAGCTCCTGCAGCGAGAGCGTTTTCGATGCCATCAGTTTTTCGACGGGAGCGGTGGCGTATTCGCACATCATCCCTTCGCGCTGCACACCCAACGTCTGGTTTTTCATACAGCAGTTAAACCGTTTTTTTTGACAAGCCGAGCACTCTCCGCAGCTAGAGTAGGGAATCACCAGGACTTCCTGCCCGACGTTCCAGCCCGTCACTCCCGCACCCAATCCGGCAATCGTCGCTCCAATTTCGTGACCTGGGACGCGAGGATACGTCACCAACGGGTTCAGCCCCTTGAATGCCCCCAGGTCGCTGCCACAGTATCCCACTCGGTTGATTTTGAGAAGAACTTCGCCAGGGTGGGGTACAGGCATTTCCCTTTCCGACAAACAGACTTTGCCGGGCCCGGTAATTTCAATTGCTTTCATACAACATGCTTTTGACGGAAAAAAGGTAAATGATTGGCTCACGGTCAAATCTTGATTTTTCCCTGAGGAGCCATTTTTTGAAACCGCGATATTGTGTTACGAATGCCTTCGGCAATGTCAGTCTTCGGCAATCCCGGAAACTGAGCTTCGATTGCCGAGTCATCCAAGTCACAAACGAACAGGTTGGGAGTTGCCTCCGGAGCGATTCCGGTTTCCAGAAAACCGGCCAAGCCCATTTCGGTCGCAACGCCCCGAATGGAATCCAGGAATTCTGTCACGTCGATCGTTTTACCTTTGATATTGAAAGCCCGGCAGCCTTCAAAAGGCAACATGCAGACGCCTGCAAAATGCGCCCCGACATCCTCGACGTAATGATAGTTTTCGCGGCCGCGGTAAGGCATCAAGGAGGGAATGGTCTCACCCTGTTGGGCGCCGATCACCAGCAACTTGATCACCCTGGTGGGGGCGGACGTGGTGCCCTGATCCCGACCCGGTCCATACGTTGTGTTGAGTCGAAGGGAGACGGTCGGAATTCCGGTCTGCTGATGGAACAACGCTGCCAGATGTTCACCGGCAACCTTCCAAACTCCGTACAGATTCGGAGGAGCAAGCTGCGCATGCTCAGGAACCATGGGACCAGGATACATTGCCCGTTTCCCATACACGGCTCCTGAACTCGCAAACACAAATCGTTTCAGTGGTGTATCCAGTTCGGCAATCATCCGAAACAGGTGCATCGTACCGGTCAGATTGATCGCCACTCCTTTATCCGGATGGGCATCGCAAGCCGGACTTTGCAGGGCCCCAAGATGAATGAAATGACTCGGACGAAACTGGTGAATCGCATGGTGCAGTGATTTGTTTTCGCCAATGTCAACTCTTGTAAAAGCGAGCTTCCCATCGTTGACGTGCTTTTGAAGCATGTCGCCAAACCAGATCTCCAGCTGGTCGGGATTGTTTGACCGGCTGGCGATCAGGATTTGTTCGATTTGGTTCCCATACCGGGTCAGCAGTTGATGGACCGTCGCAGCGCCGATGCAGCCGGTACCGCCAGTGACAAAAATTCTGGCCACGTTGTTTCCTTATTCGGTTGTTGGGGCTCGTTGTGGAATAATTGAAGTAATCGCCGGGAACAAATGGTTGGAGAATTGGACGGCCAGGTCGCGAAAGCTCCGGCTGCAGTGACTTTTCCTCATTGGAACTTCGTGCTCATGAATCGGTCTGCTCACGCGTTGATCGCCAAAATTGCCTTCGGCGTCTTTGCCATGATCGACTCTTCCATCGCCTCGACAACGTGATCGAAAGAATACTGCTGCGAGTAGACTTCAACCGGAAATACTCCGCGTTGCAGCAAGGCCTGGGCGGTTTCAAAGTCCTCGCGACTGGAGCCCATGACACCCTGCATCGATTGGCCTGAACGGGTGAATGCGGTTGCGTCAAACTTGACGTCGGAGCCGAAGGTGGCAATGACGCAAATGTGACCTTCCAGTTGAACCGAGAGTCCGGCATTCCCCAGCGCGGGTGGAAAACCGGAACATTCGATCAAGCAATCCACGGTACCGTTCTCATACGTATCGCCAAATCGCCGTCCATCGAGGTCTTCGATTCCGGCAGACAGCTGTTCATGCAATGGACTCTCTTCTGAAACGACGATCGGGATAAACCCTCGTTCCTCCGCCAGCTTCAACCGCACGTTTCGATCCCGCTCAACTCCCGTAACCGCGACACGAGCGCCCGCGGCGCGGGCAAGCTCCGCTGCCATCAAACCAATGATCCCACAGCCCGAGACAACGACATCCATTCCGGGCTGGATATTGGACTTTCGGTGAATTCCCTGTGCGACAACCGACAACGGTTCGACGACTGAGCCCTGAAGTGCGGTCAGACCTTCGGCCAAAATCATGCAGCGGCCAACGTCGACCACCATACGTTGAGCCATCGCGCCATCTCGGTGAAAACCGAAAATTTTCTTTTTGCGGCAGTAGTTCGGACGGCCGCGACGACAACCGCGACAACCCAGGTCACCACAACCGCGCATCGGAATAATACATACAACGTCCCCGAGTTTGAGTCCGTCGACGCCTTCGGTGTCTGGGCCAAATCCGACGATTCGACCGCTCGCTTCGTGCCCGATGGTTCGCGGCCGCTGGACCCACGTGAAATTTGGTTTACCCGTACTCGCACTGTTGTCAGATCCACAGATCCCTACAAATATCGGTTCGACGATCACTTCGCCCTTGGCTGGCTCAGCCAAGGTAACGTCTTCCACCGCCAGGTTGCGGGTCACGGAACCATCAGGTTTGCCTGGATCGATATATGCGGTTCCGTTCAACCGGAGGGCTCGGATGGTATCAGTCACGACTTGTTTTTGCTCCAAAGAGGCACAGGCACAGGAATGAAACACGAGATTCTAGCTGGATTCCCTTTCGTCGGCGAGTCGCGAGAACGACCCAAACCACAAACTCCAAGGCAGATTTTGAACAAAAAAACAAAACGAAGTCGAATCCAATTCGCGTTTGCCACAGGAAGATGTTTCGTGATCAGGGGAACTTTCCCGTTTTTGTCGGGGTAGATTGGTTTG
Source organism: Planctomycetaceae bacterium (assembly GCA_024642205.1). Classification (GTDB taxonomy): domain Bacteria; phylum Planctomycetota; class Planctomycetia; order Pirellulales; family Pirellulaceae; genus Mariniblastus. Next base: position 129,374 of record JAHEBQ010000005.1, read on the forward strand.
CGTTTCACCATTCGGGCTTCCCGGAATGTCCCGGTCGGTTACCGTGACTTTCGAGAGAACAAAAGTTGCTTAGAATGCGGGTTCTCAATCAACGAACTCGTTCCAATTGAATCAAAAAAACATGGAAACGCGAAAACTTGGCGATACCGGCATGGACGTCTCGGTGCTTTCATTTGGCGCATCCTCTCTGGGTGCAGAATTCCGAAAAATCGATCTCAACGAAGCCGTCCAAAGCGTTCACGTCGCCCTGGACCAGGGAATGAACCTGATTGACAGTTCGCCCTACTATGGGCGCGGACTTTCAGAGTCGCTGCTGGGTTTCGCACTTGATGGGATTCCGCGTGACAGTTATTACCTGGGTACGAAACTTGGCCGATACGCGCCTACGCACTTCGATTTTTCGGCTCGGCGCGTTCGGGAAAGCGTCGACATCAGCCTTGAGAGAATGAGGACCGATTACCTCGACATTATCCTGTGTCACGATATCGAGTTTGTTGACATGAATCAGATCTGGGAAGAAACGATTCCCGAATTGCAAAAAATCAAACAGGCTGGAAAAGTCAGGAACATCGGAGTCTCCGGCTACCCGATGAAGATTTTCCGAGAGGCGTCAGCCAACGCGGACATCGATGTTATTTTGTCGTACAATCACTACACGCTTCAAAATACGATGTTGGCAGGCCTCGTGGACGAAATGAACTCCAAAGGAATTGGTGTGATGAATGCTGCCCCGTTCAGTGCTCGACTTTTAACCAACGCACCGCTTCCAGCCTGGCACAAATCGACCCCTGCTGTGCGAGAGATATGCAAAAAGGCTGCTGACCACTGCACTGCCGCCGGCATCGACATCGCGAAACTGGCACTTCAGTTTTCGATCGCCAACCCAAGCATGGCAACGTGCATCACTGGTTCCGCGAACCCGCAGCGCGTCGCCCAATGGTGTAAGTGGCTTCAGGATCCGTTGGACGAACAACTGGTCAAGGAAGTCCAGGAAATCCTGGCTCCGATTCACAATTGGTTTTACGTCGAGTGCCTCCCGGAAAATAGCGACGTTGTTTAACGCGGAACGCAGAATCCAGAAAAGTGCCGACTCACACCGACCCGACAACGAGTACTGAACAACCGATGATAATTGACTCCCACCACCACCTCTGGGATCGTACGCTGTCGCAGTTTGATCATTCCTGGCAGGAGAACGAGGGACTGGAAATCATCTGCAGGACATTCTTGCCCGAACACCTGAAACCGATGATGGATGCTGTCGGAGTCGACAAGACCGTTTTTGTTCAGACGCAACACAACGTCGCCGAGAACCGGTGGGTTCTGGACCTGGCCGGGGAACATGACTGGATCACGGGCGTTGTTGGCTGGGTAAATTTGTCCAGCTTGGACTGCGAATCGCAAGTCGAAGAATTCAAGAGTCACCCCAAATTTGTCGGTGTCCGTCATGTCGTCCAAGACGAACTCAACGACGACTTCATCATCCAGGAAGATGTGCTTCGAGGACTCGGCGTGTTGGAAAAACACGGACTTCCCTTCGACCTGCTGTTTTATGTCAAACATTTGAAGCACGCCGTGACGGTCGCCCGAAGATTTCCGAACCTGAAATTTGTGATTGATCATTTGGCCAAGCCGGACATCAGGGAAGCGAAAACCGATGGCTGGATCGAAAACTTGGCCGCGGCCGCGAATTGCGAAAACGTGTGGTGTAAACTCAGCGGGATGGTAACCGAAGCCGACTGGCAAAACTGGAAACCGGAAGACCTGAAGCCGTACGTGGAAACGGCACTGGAAAAATTTGGGGCGGAGCGATGCATGTTTGGCAGCGATTGGCCAGTCTGCGAGCTGGCAGCCAGCTATCAGCAGGTCTTCGACTCATTGATTTATTGTATTGGCGGTGTTTCGGATGCGGAAAAAGCAAAAATCATGGGGCTCAACGCGATCCAGTTTTATGATCTGAAAATTTGACGCTAAAAAACGGCAATGGAGAGACATTTTGAGCTGATGAAATCGCTGCCTGGCGATCCTGTTCAGCGTTCATTTCCCAACCGACATGGTCGACACGATGATTCCTGCAATATTATAGGCCGGCGAGCGAATAAACTCGCGTGATCTTCAAGTCGTTCAACGCAATCCAGTTTTCGTGCTTCACTCTGAAACTCATTTTTTGAAAGCCAACTTGGAAACTGACCCGTCCATCCTGCCTGCCGGAGTCACCGTACCCACGACCCAGGTCGAGGCGCGAATTCCAGGCGTTCATGGGTTTGGCCCAGAAACACCCGAGCAGTTTTACCCGCTCGACCCGCGGAACGTGCGACTGGAGCAGATCGCCAGTCTTGTTTTTTCGACCCTCGCTTTGGCAGGTGTCTTTATCGCGCTGTCGATTGTCTGGCTGAATATCGGCTTCGGCATGCTGTGGTATTGCCTGGCGGCGGGAGCGTTTTTGGTTGTAACCGTCCTGTATATTGCTGCCTGGTTCTGGCCGCCCGTTTCGCACCGTCACGCCGCCTGGCGACTGGACGCCGCGGGACTTGAGATCCGACGCGGAGTCTTGTGGCAGCATCAAATCACCATACCGCTGGGCAGGGTACAGCACGCCGATGTTTCGCAGGGTCCGTTTCAACGAATGCTTGAACTGGGCACGTTAACGGTCCATACCGCGGGAACTCAAAATGCGTCGGTTGAGCTTCAGGGACTCACGCACACGATGGCGATTCAACTTCGTGACTTGATTGTAGAACAAAGGAAAGACCAGCATGTCGTCTGATCTTCCCGATCCCGATTCAAACCAGGATTCTGCGTGGACAACAAGCGACGTTGCAGAGCATTCAACGCTCGATCGCGAGATCGACAATCCAGCACGAGGCGACAACCGGAGGATTGAGGTTGGTCATTCGCTGGCCGATGTTTCTGCAAACGGGCTATCGTATCTCCACCCCACATCCCTGATGTTTGACTTGTTAGCCCATGGCAGAACGTATCTCGTCCCCGCCGCTTTTGGACTTTGGGGAGCTGCAAAAGGTGATGCGACATTGCTGATCATTTCGGCAATGATTTTTGTTCCTGCGTTCCTGGTTTCAGTTTTTCGCTACTTTACATTTCGCTATTGCATCACCAACGGGCAACTCATCGTGCGACAGGGCTTGATCTTTCGCCACGTTCGAACCGTCCCGGTTTCGCGAATTCAGAACATTGATTTTGTTCAAAACCTGCTTCACCGGATATTCCAGGTTGCGGAAGTCAAGGTCGAAACAGCCAGTGGGACAAAACCGGAAGCGACGTTGCGCGTGCTTTCGATGTCGAAAATGGAAAGCCTTCGGGATGCCGTATTTGGTGATTCCGCCTCCAATCAGACCCTGGTTCCGGACGCGGATTGGCAGACCGATCCCATCCAGACCGAGGTTCCCCACTCGGCGATTCAGCCGATGGCAAACCCGGCAAATGGGAGGTATCCGAATGCCAGCGGCCAAAGTCCTCTTGTCACGCCATTATTGGAAATCCCACTCTCATGGTTGATCAAAGCCGGGATGGCGAGCAACCGAGGCATGATCATGGTCGGCATTTTACTGGGTGCTTATTTTCAGTTTGTGGACCAAAAAGAGTTTTTCCGTTTCGAGGCTCTTGGGCATCTGCTGCCGGTAAACGCGTCGCCGACATTCATTGCCGTTGCGGCGATTGGCGGTGTGATCGGGGCCCTGTTGTTATTGCGATTGCTGGGGGTTGGCTGGTTCGTTCTACGGTTTTTTGGGTATCAACTGGTTCGCCGAGGAGATGATTTACGGATCAGCTGCGGATTGTTGACCAAAGTCAGTGCCACAGTACCTCGCCAACGAGTGCAATTCATCAGCGTCCATCGAAACTTGTTCATGAGAATGTTCGGGCTGGCGTCGATTCGAATCGAAACGGCAGGCGGAGCTGGCAACCAGGGTGAACACGCAACGGAATCCGTTTCCAAACGTTGGTTTATCCCGGTCGTTCCGGAACAAAGAGTGGCAGAACTGTTGACGGCACTGAGACCGGATCTCGAGTGGGATGAATCAAAACTCGATTTTAAGCCGCTCTCAGAAAGGACAGGCCGACGCCTTTGTCGGTTGGCCTTCATGGAAGCGGTGATGTTGTCAGCGGTCGGTATGCTGGTCTCGCGCCCGTGGGGTTGGACAGTGGGAGTCGTCGCACTTCCGTTGCTTGTGATGTGGGCGATCAAGAAAAGCAAAGCGATGCGTTACGCTCGGGCAAAAAACTGCGTTGTCTATCGGAGTGGTGTATTTATCCGAAAAACAAGCGTGACATTTTTTGAAAAAATCCAAACACTTCGAGTGGACCAAACTCCGTTCGACCGGCGCTGGAAGATGGCCAGACTTTCGATTGACACAGCTGCCGCCGGTCCGGCCGATCATCGCATCCAGGTGCCCTATCTGGAAGAGAATTTTGCGCGGAAAGAACTTCAGCTACTCCGATTGAAGACGGCGCAGGAGCAACCGGTGTTTGGGTAGGGGAAAATCGGCGGCTCCCGAAATACCTGGACCATGCCCAGATTGCCCGAATGTGGATCCTGGATTCCGACAACCGTGACAAGCTGTTCAAACGCCAATGCCGGACCGACCTGGACGATTCCAGACAGGACAAAAACCGATGAACCGGTCATCCAAGCGATAACACTTGATTTTTCCGGCTCCGGTCAAACGTCAATTATTTCGCGATCAGGAATCAAGAAGTTGCTACGCGAGAATGGACTTGACTACCTCGCCGTGTACATCGGTGAGACGATAACGCCGACCCTGATGACGGTAAGTTAATCGTTCATGGTCGATACCGAGCAGATGTAACATGGTGGCCTGCAAATCGTGAATGTGAACCTTGTTCTCAACGATATTGTAGCTGTAGTCGTCGGTCCTGCCGTAGGTCGTCCCCGGCTTGACGCCCCCACCCGCCATCCACATGGAATAACAGCGAGGGTGATGATCGCGGCCGAAATTATCCGGCGAAAGCTTGCCCTGGCAATAATTTGTTCGCCCAAACTCACCCCCAAACACAACCAGCGTTTCCTCCAACAGTCCGCGGCGTTTCAAATCGTTGATGAGGGCAGCGGAAGGCTGGTCGGTTTCGCGGCACTGCGTCTTGATTCCACTGGGCAAGCTCCCATGTTGGTCCCAGCCCTGGTGATAGAGCTGGACGAACTGTACGCCTTGCTCGATCAATCTCCTCGCCATAATGCAATTCGACGCGTAGGTCCCCGGGTTCTTTGCATCGGGCCCGTACTCTTCGAACACGTAATCGGGTTCGTCCGACATGTCCGCAATCTCGGGAATCGACGTTTGCATTCGAAAGCCAAGCTCGTATTGGGCGATGCGGGTTTCAATTTCCGGATCGGGTCGCTGATCGAGCTGGAGTTGATGAAGCTCCTGCAGTGCCGTCAGCATTTGTCGGCGACTGGACTTGTCGATACCGTCCGGGTTACCCAGATACAGCACGGGGTCCTTCCCGGCACGGAATCGCACCCCCTCAAACCGTGAAGGCAGAAAACCACTGCCCCAAAGCCGGCCCTGGAGTGGCTGGCCACCCTTGTCCTTGGTAATCATCACAACAAAGGAGGGAAGGTTCGCATTTTGGCTGCCCAAGCCGTAACTGAGCCATGAACCAATACTCGGCCGACCGGGCAGCTGGGAACCGGTTTGCATGTAAGTGACGCCCGGGCCGTGATTGATCGCCTCGGTGTAAATTGAATTGATGATGCACAGGTCGTCGGCGACCTTCGCGGTATGCGGTAGCAAGTCGCTCATCCACGCGCCTGAATCCCCATGCTGTTCGAACTTGAATGGTGAGCCGACCAATGGCAAGCTGGCCTGGTTTCCACTCATCCCCGTCAAACGCTGGCCTTGGCGAACCGAATCCGGAAGCTGCATGCCTTGCTGCTCGATCAACAGCGGCTTGTAATCGAACAGGTCAATCTGCGACGGACCGCCGGCCTGAAACAGGAAGATCACACGCTTGGCTTTAGGTGGATGATGAAACTCTGCAAGCACACCGGAGTTCAAATCGGACCGATTCTCAACCCCCTGGTCCAACCGCCGAGCGGCCATCAGTTCCGGAGCAAGCAATTGTGCCAATGCCGCACCGCCGACTCCCATTGCAAATCGATTGAGAAAGCTACGTCGGGTTTGCCCAAGGTTTGATTCAAATCCAGTACAGCGTGGTTGATTCATGGTTACCTTTTCATGACACATTCGTCGAAACTGAACAGCGTGTTGACCACCGAGGCCCACGCCGCAAGCCTGGCAGGCTCGCTGGTTTCGGATTTCGATTGACCGACATCGAGATAGGCGCGGGACGCGGCCTCATTGTTTTGAAAATATTCGAGTTGAGACGTCCACAACGCATCGATGATCGACTGTTCCCGTTCCGACGGAAAACGACTGGTCAATGTTCGGAATAATTCGACGGAGATTTTCGATCGGTCATCGCCGTGTTTGGATATCAACCGTTCGGCGAGCTTCCGCGATGCTTCTACGGTTTGCGGATTGTTTAACTGTACCAGCGCGGCCAACGGAGATGATGTTCGTTCCCGTTTGAGTTGGCAAACATCCCGTTTGGCCGCATCCAGGGTCAACATCACGGGCGCGGGCCCGGTCCGTTTCCAATAGGTATAAAGGCTGCGCCGGTAAAGACCTTCGCCTGTGTCCGGGTTGGAAGGTTGAAACGACTTCGCCAATTCGTATGGCCGCACCGGCGGACCTCCAATCTTCTCAACCAGCAAACCACCGGCAAACAGCACGTTATCGCGAATCATCTCGGCCGGCAGACGATACGTCGGAGCACGAGCCAACCATCGATTGTCCGGGTCAAATTTGGAGAGTTCCGCTGACGCCGCCGTGGATTGGCGATAAGTACTCGACATGACCATCTGTTTGAGCAACCGCTTCAAATCCCAGCCGTGTTCCTGAAAATCGACCGCCAGCCAATCCAGTAATTCCGGATGGGTCGGTGGCTGGCCCTGGCTGCCAAAATCTTCAGGCGTACGAACCAGTCCTTCACCAAAACAAAGCTGCCAATAATGATTTACCGCGACGCGTGCCGTCAGTGGATGCGAGGGTGCGGTCAACCAGTTTGCCAGACCCAATCGGTTGTTGGGGCTTCCCTCAGGCAGTCCTGGAAACACCGCCGGCGTCGCCGATTCAACCGGATCCCCGGGTGAATCGTACGCACCTCGGTGCAGCACAAAGGTTGGTCGTGGCTCTGGCATTTCGCGCATCACCATGATTTCCTGCAACCTGTCGGTAAACTCGTTCAGCGTTTTGCGATTCGCCAGGACTTCCTGCTGAAGAGCAGCATAGTCCTGATCGACATTTAACAGATAATATTCCTGCAGCAAACGTTCTCCCGGATCGTCGAGTCGGTCAGCCGATTGCGCGAGGACTGTATTGAAATACTGTTCATCTACCAACCGGGAAACTTCCAACCTGGAAAGTTGACGATTAAAAACGCGCAGGTCCGCCAACTGGCCGTTTTTGAAACCGATGTCTCGGAAACGAGCACCGATCACCAGGCGATCGATGCCGCTGCCATTGATCGTTTTCTGAAGGTTGTCCCGCACGATTTCTATTTCGACAGGCTGGCCATCGATGAAAATCTGAATCCCGTCGGCCTGGCTGCTGCCATCATAGACCATCGCCACGTGTTGCCACTGCTCGGTTGAGACCCGCTTTTTGGTACGAACACTGATGGCGTCGCCAGGCCAGAAATGGATCAGCGAAGCACTCAATCTACCGTCTTCAATCAACCATTGAAAACCTCGACTGGCCGAGTCAGTCCAGGCCCTTGAGCGATGCAGAATTACCGCTCGCCTGGACAATTGATGATCGTCGGGGATCTTGATTCGCGTTGCAATCGTGAACGGCTGATCCCGCCGAAAGCTGCCAGCGTCAATGTGGACTTCGTCGTCTCCCGTCAGTTTGAGTGCCTTCAGACCATGGGGACCATCGACCAGTTCGTTGTTGGAGTTGCTGGTGGTTGCGAAATCCACGGCCAGCACCAGACCGCCCGTTTCCGCTTCGGCCAGTTTTCTCCGCTGGTCAGTTTGTCTCAACCACAATTTGAACGGGCTCTCCGTCTCGCCGACCGCTGCTTCCTCAGGTTCAGGGCGTTGCGCAATGAAAAACGAACGGGCCCGCTCCTCTGCCGCTTGGAGACGTTTTGACAGTTTCGCACGCTCAGCTTTCTTGTTTTCATCCGTCAACAGCAAAGTCGGCGTCGGCACTGCACCGGCATCAAAATAGGAATACAGGCCCGATTCATCGATGTTGTTGAAATACGCGAACAACTGATAATACTCTTTTTGCGAGAGCGGATCGTACTTGTGATCGTGACAACGCGCGCATTCGACGGTCAGTCCCATGAAAGCCATCCCGACCGTTTGCGACCGGTCGGCCACATATTCAACTCGAAACTCTTCCTCGACACTGCCACCTTCGACTTTTTGAGGATGAAGTCGGTTGAACGTCGTCGCCAGAATTTGATCATCGGTGGCGTTGGGCAGGAGATCGCCGGCAAGTTGTTCCGTGATAAACTGATCGTACGGCAGATTCTGGTTGAATGACCGGACAACCCAGTCACGCCAAGGCCAAACAAACCGATCACGATCGACTTGATAACCATAGGTGTCACTGTAGCGCGCGACGTCCAACCAGTCAGAAGTCATTCGCTCGCCGTATCTTGGCGAGTCCAGCAATCGATCGACAATTTTTTCATAGGCGTCTGCTGATTGGTCAGCAACAAATGCATCCAATTCATCCAACGTCGGCGGCAAACCGGTCAAATCGAATGTCGCCCTGCGTAGAAGTTTTTCCCTGGTCGTCGGTGGGGCAGGGGAGAGATGGGCTTCTTCCAGACCAACAAGCACGAATTGGTCAATCTCGTTGGTCGCCCATTGAGCATCTCGCGTTTTGGCGGGAACCGGTTTACGGGGAGCGACAAATGCCCAATGCTGTTCCCATCTTGCTCCTTCCGCGATCCAGCGTTTGAGCGTTTGTTTCTCGCTATCGGTCAATGAGAGTTTCGAATCGGCCGGAGGCATCCGGTCGTCATCATCGGCAAAGATTCGCGTGATCAATTCGCTGTCCTGGGGTTTTCCCGCCTCGATCACTGCCCGAGATCCCTCCTCGGTGTCGAGGCGCAAGTCAGACTTGCGCCTGGCTTTGTCCGGACCATGGCACAAAAAACAACGATCCGAAAGAATCGGTTTGACGTGTCGATTGAAATCGACGGGCGCGTTTGCGCCGGATTCCTGGGTCGACGCGGTTCGCAGTCCGGATGTTGCAAACAGCAGGAAAAACAACACGACGACAGGGGTTCTAGTAAACTCGATTTTCACAACAGGTCGCTTATCACAAAACGGGGGATCCCACGCCAACCAGGGTACAACGGACTATTGTATCCCAATTCCATGTGGCTGAAATCGCGTCAGCTTCATGGACGAAGTTTTCAATTCTGCTTAGAATTTGACGACAAGGTCGAGAGTCGCTCCCTTGAGGTTTCTCGAAACCGGTCAATTGCCGTCGATTCGAGCGTTTCCCTCAGATTTCGGCCGGGTTGTGGACGATGGATTGTTCTTTTGTCGGCATACGAAACAGGCTTCGTTATGGACTCAATTCCCAGGCTTGAAACCGATCGCCTGCAACTTCGCGCCGTATTTCCGGCCGATTCGCAAGCCATTTTTGAGTTGATGTCGGATCCCAAAGTCGCCGAGCATCATGAACTGGAGCCGTTTGAAACGATCCGCCAAGCGGATGCCATGATTTCAAACTTCACGAAGTGGTTTCAAAACAGCCAAGCCGTCCGCTGGGCCATGATTCGAAAAGAAAATGAACGACTGATCGGTACCTGCTGTTTTGATACTTTCCATCCCAAGTATCAGAGTCTGAACCTCGGGTACAATGTCCGATCGGATCATTGGCGCCAGGGCTACGCAACCGAGGCGATCCAGACGATTATTGAGTACGCCTTCAAAAACGGCATTGTCGGTCCCGTCAATCGCATCCAGGCGATCACGGTTCCAGCCAATGTCGCCTCAGAGAAGGTTTTGGAAAGGCTGGGATTCGAAAAAGAAGGCCTGATGCGTGAGTATGGATTCTGGAAAGGGAAATTCCACGACATGAATTTGTTTAGTCTGCTCAAACCCTGACACACATTTCACGCCAGTTCCGGAAACACCTTTCTGAATCACGCGACCCGCCACAACATCGGCCATTGGTCATGCGTTGCCGGAACCGCCAGGTCGCCAGGCCTTGCCGGTGGACTGCCAGAGGCAAACGACTTCGGCTCACCAAAGTCCTGCGGCTAACCGACAACAATCGCGTAATGTGGCAACAACGCGACAGCGTTCTCGTAAACGCGCTTTCTCGCGTGCGGCATCCAGTCAAGCATCATGTCGTCCAACGGCTGGAGGTTGACTCGCTCAAAAACCCGGTTGATTCGGAACAATACGCCTTGATCGGTATCGTAGTCGAACAGGTACCTGGCACGGCGGAATCGCTCGATTCCCACAGCGAGTTTTTCAGTGGGCTGTGTTGCGAACCGGTTGACGGCCGCTTGAACCTGTTCGCGGTCAACCGAGGATACCAATTCATAGAACTTTTCCATTTTGCCCGGGTAGCGAGTATGCAGGTAGGCATCAAGGAACAGTTCAACGATCACGTGCCCGACAAAACCCGGTCGCATCGTTCTTTCATTCCCAAACAGCTCACGCAACTCAACGGCGAATTTAAGCATCAGCCGATTGAAGGTCGGCGTTTGATGAAACCATTCGTCATCCCGGTGATGTTGAACGATCCCACGCGCCGTCGTTGCCACGATCGGGTCAGGATCGTCAACAAATTTCCGGGCCCGCTTTTCACGCACCCGGCATTTTCGATCGCAAGCCGAAAGCCAATCCGGCAAACAACAGCCAACCGCGAAGTAGGCATCATGCAGGTAAGGGAGCGCGTGAGCAAAGGAATTCATTTAGCCCACGCGGATCATACCTGTTCCCAGCTTCCTGATTTACCGCTCTTCAATACCGCGTCGCAGATCTTTTGCGTTTCCAGCGCGTCTCGGAATGTGGGGCTGGCAGCGACCCCTTGTTCCAGCCCCTGGATGAAATCGGCGACTTGATGGACAAAGCTGTGCTCGTAGCCGATGTTCAACCCGGGGACCCACCAATGGCCCATGTACGGATGATCGCCATCTGAGACGTGAATGCTGCGCCAGCCGCGCATCGGACCGTCAATTCGATGGTCGAAATACTCCAGCCTGTGCAGGTCATGCAGGTCCCATTTGATCGATGCATGTTCGCCGTTGATTTCAAACGTATAAAGCGCTTTATGACCGCGGGCATAGCGAGTCGACTCGAATAATCCCAGCGAGCCATTATCGAAATGGCACAGGAACGCGCATGCGTCGTCAATCTTGACTTCCTGCGGTTTTCCGGTTTCCTGGTGAACTCGCTGTTTGATAAATGTCTCGGTCATCGCTGTGACGTCCTTGATTCCGCCGTTGAGCCAGACTGCGGTATCGATGCAATGGGCCAGGAGATCACCGGTAACGCCGGATCCTGCGGCTTCGGCATCGAGTCGCCACAGCGCTTCGCCACCCTGAGGGAGGTCTTCCGAGATCGTCCAATCCTGGAGGAAGTTCGCTCGGTAGTGAAATATTCGTCCCAAATTTCCGCTGTCGATGATGTTTTTGGCCAGCGTGACCGCCGGGACCCGGCGGTAGTTGTACCAGACCATGTTGGCCACCCCGGCCTTCTCGACCGCACGACACATCGCTTCCCCTTCTTCGGCGTTCATCGCGATTGGTTTTTCACACAAAATCATCTTTCCTGCTTCCGCCGCCGCGATCGAGATTTCCTTGTGCAGGTTATTGGGTACACAGATATCGACGACGTCGATGTCCTCGCGGGCAATCAGTTTTCGCCAGTCGGTTTCAATTGATTCATAGCCCCAGTTATCGGCAAACGCTTGAGCTTTTTCCGCGTTGCGGGCACAAAGGGCTTTGAGTACCGGCTGCCGCTGAAGTTCAAAGAAGTGGCCGACCGTCGCGTACGCATTCGTGTGGGCCTTGCCCATAAAGCCGTAACCGATCATCCCGATATTGAGTGGCTTTTTCGCCATGATTTGTTTCCTGTTATCGTTTTTCCGAATCTAACGCTGAATCAATATCGTTGGTCGCGACCAACGAAAAACCTGCCTGTCGCACAACCGGGAGGTCCAATCTCTGGTTTTACGGTCGCGGCGCGAAAGGACCAAGACCCAAATGAAACCTCGACCGGTCAGTCCCAGCCGTGCGCTTTCTGAACTTTGATCATGGTGTCGAGAATCGTGTTCCACGTCTCCGGCGTCTCCAACATGACATTGGGAAACATGCAACCATCCCAGCAAATGTGATTGATTCCGCGTGCCGCCCCGTCTTGGAGCCAATACCCCGAACACTTGACGATATCGAGTTTTCCGTTGGGATCGTCGGCGGGACAATGTTTGCCGGTTTTGTCATGGGCGCCGGCACCATGGACTTCACCGTCATTTTGAGCAACATGAAAATCAATGGTCCAGGGTCTCAGTTTGTCGGTCATTGTCTTGTAGGCGGCCCAAAATTCTTCCTCGCTGTAGCCCTCATGCAGCAACGAATGTTCGGGAGCGTTGTAACCCATCAGGTAGAGGTAGGTGTGGGCAAGGTCAGCCTGGAATCCCAGCGTTCCGGGCATGTTGACTTCTTCCAGCAGATCCAACATGTCCCTCCACGAATGCATCCCGGCCCAGCAGATCTCGCCTTCCGCGGCCAGTCGCTCACCATGGTCGGCGGCAATTTTGGCGGCTTCTTTGAACGTGGTCGCAATTCTTGTCGTGTTCGCCGCCGGATTCTCACGCCACTTGTCGACGCCAAATTCAGCGGAGTCGATCCGAATACACCCGTATTTGCGTACCCCGTGCTCGTTGAAAATCTTCGCGATGCGGCAGGCTTTTTTTACCGCGGTCAGAAATTTATCGGTTGCTTCCTTGTCGCCCATGGCACTGTCACCGACCGTTCCAGGCCAAACCGGAGCAACCAATGATCCAACGCACAACCCTTTGCCTTGGATCAGGTCGGCAATTTCCTTCAATTCGTCATCGGTCGAATCCGGATCGGTGTGAGGCAGGAACAGGAAATAATCCACCCCGTCAAATTTGCGGCCATCAACTTCCGCGGCGACGGTCAAGTCAAGCATTCGCTCCAGGCTGATGGGCGGCTCCTGCCCCTCGTCGGTCCCCTTACCGACCAGTCCTGGCCACATCGCGTTGTGAAGTTTTGGTTGTTGACTCATTGGTTTTCCTTGCCACGTTAGCGGTTTGTGTTTTGAATGTTTTGAAAATCCGGAAATCGAGATCCGAAACCTCCGGTTTCTGATCCCAGTCCCGGACTGGAGTATCAACGACTACTTACGATGGTCACCAACCGCGGGAAGCTGGTCCCAGGTATCGGGGCCAAAATAACGGAGCCCCACGAGCGGCTCGGAACCGCTGTTCTCAATCTCGACACCGCTGGTTGCAGCTTGGTGTGTGATAAAAACCTCATCGTCGGTGGTCTGACCGTAGTGAATGATTACCGGCGTTTGCAAATCCAAAGCACCGATACTGCCTTTGCCTTGAACCGTAATCCAACTGCTGGCTCCCGGGTCACTCAACGTGCATTTACAACCCGGGTCAACCGTCAACTCCCGTGCCGTAAACAATTGTTCACCGTTGACCGTACCGTAAACAATCCAGCGGTCACACCATCCATCGCCTTTTTCGGCAACGATCGGCTCAAGGTAATTATGTTCCTTGAAACTCGGATCAACGTTTTTTTCCCAATCGAGCTGGCCAACAATAAAGTCCAGATCCTGGTGTTTTTCGGCTGGCATATCTTTGACCAATAACGACCAGGGCACGTAACGTCCTTCGACGATATTCTGGAACATTCCGAAGACATCGCTGCCCCACTGTGGCTCGTAGGTGCACAATGAACCGGGCGCGTGAAGCACACCCGGCGGGATCAGCCAACCGGTACCTCGTTTCAGTCGATATGCCTTGGACAGATCGAGAATGCCGTTTTCGCCTTTGTTCCAGTTTGCGAGGCACTTGCGCAGGTCGGCCTTTGTCGTTCCCGGTTCGAGCCCCATGAAAGTATGTGGGAAATTGTTGTCACAGTTGTTGTATTGCGGCGGGAAGTAATAACTTTCCGGCTTTCCTTCCTGCCCGACCAACGCGGCATCGGCAGCGTTCTGATGCATGTGGTGCGGGATCGGACCCATGTTGTCAAAGAATTTTGAATAGACCGGCCATTTATGGTATTTGTCCCAAATCCTGGATCCGATCAAGTCTTTCCCTGATTCAGCGACGGCATCACGAAGCAGAAAAACTTCTCCCCCGAATCGACAAAAACTCAGACCTTCTGTTGCTTCACGATTTTCATTGGCACATTCGGTCGTGCTTCCAAACCATCGTTCATCGATACCTCCCCTTTGAGCACCCATGGCGTAATAATCATCCGGATGAAGCCGGATCCGTTTTCCAGGATGAAGAAAGCTGCGCGGCACCCACGTGGGGGTCAGCCTGAGTAATCCGCCTCCCGCGTCCATGGCCCTATCAAGGATCTGGCTAACGTTGTCAGAGCGGACGGCGGGGAGCGATTGGGAAGACGGCATGGGGAAAAAAATCTCTCGAATACGTGTAATGTAGGAACAAAAGTTTTAAGCTGTTTTTGCCGCGCTCGCAAGCAACTTTCCAGTGATAGTTTTCGCCAGTTCAATTCACCAAGAGTATATTCAATGCAGCCGCAATCTCATGTAATAAACCCAATCGCCGCAGCCCCGCAGCTGAAACAGTCCGGTGGGACAAAAACGCTCGGTTTTGAGTTTCAGCGCCTCGCTCACGGTCAAAGCGCAGGTATCGACCAGGTCACGTTAACCTGCGGCTCGAAGAAAATTGACGTCCTTCCAACACGTGGGATGGGAATTTGGCGAGCCGAAAACAACGGAATTCGATTTGGCTGGGATTCGCCCATCTCCGGGCCCGTCCATCCGATGTGGGTCGATGTCTCTGAGCCTAGCGGACTGGGATGGCTGGATGGTTTTGACGAAATGATGGTTCGCTGCGGTTTGGCCAGCAACGGTGCACCGGAATTTGACACCCATGGGAAACTCGTCTGGCCACTTCATGGTCGCATTGCCAATTTGCCGGCGGCTATGGCTAAAGTCGACATTGATGAATCCGCCGGGCGAATCACGATCCGAGGGACGGTCAACGAAAACCGATTTCATTTTCTACGATTGCAGTTGGAAACGGAAATTGGAATGCAAATTGATTCGGATGAAATCTCGGTCGTTGACCGGGTCACCAACCTCTCCAACCGGCCCACCAGTTTTCAAATGCTTTACCACTGCAACTTCGGGCCGCCGATTCTTGGATCGGGTAGCCAGTTTTTTGCACCCGTGAAAAAGATTGTCCCCCGCAACGCTCACGCGGCGGTGGGTATGGAAAACTGGAACCGATTCAGCGGGCCGGATGCGGGTTATGCCGAGCAGGTTTATTTCATGGAACTAGCTGCCGGTCCGGACGATCACACGATTGTCTTGCTCAGCAACTCAGAGCAAACCAATGGTGTCAGTATCCGCTACAACGAAATTTTTCTCCCCTGTTTTTCACTGTGGAAAAACACGGTGGGTGAAGCTGACGGTTATGTCACCGGACTCGAACCGGCTACGAATTTCCCGAACCCCCGGAGTTTTGAAGAATCCAACGGTCGTGTGGCCTGCCTTGCGCCGGGGGAAAGTCGAACTTTGTCGTTGAACATCGGCATGCTTACTGACTCGGCGCAAGTTGCCGCGGCGTTGGGCAAGGTGGATGAACTTTCTGTCGACGATCCGCAAATCGCGAAACAACCGTTGGAAGATTGGTGTTCGATGTAATTCAAGAGCTCGCTTAGGGCGACACCGCTGCATACCGGGGCACTTCGTGGCTCTGCCTACCGGTCACGCAGTCCCCGGTTAACAAACCGAAGCTCATGCCCCATCCGGGAATGATCAAATTCGGATTGGCCCTCCAACTGCCGAAACACCTGATGCCCCATGACCCAAGTCGCAATCGGCCAGCCAGTCAATTCGGTTCCATGCCAGGGGCTCCAGCGGCATTTGGTTTCCTGTTTCTCGTTCAAAATCACCTGCTTGAGCGTCATGTCAACCAGCGTCAAGTCGGCATCGCAGCCAACCTCGATTTTGCCTTTGTTCTGAATCCCCCAGACCCGAGCCGGTTCGCTGCTCATCCATTTCACGACCTGTTCAATCGTACAAAGCCCTTGCGATATCCGATCAAGCATCAGGGCCAACGAGTTTTCGACGGCCGGTAAACCGGATGGACAGGCCGGATATGGCAACTGTTTTTCCTCGATTGTGTGCGGAGCGTGGTCCGTCGCGATCACGGTAATGACTCCGTCCAGCAATGCCTGCCAGAGCTTTTCGTTATCAAGCCTGGTTTTGATCGACGGATTCATCTTGACCAGTGAACCCAGCCGTTTGTAGTCGTCAATATTGAACAACAGATGATGCGGACAAACCTCGGCCGAAATCAAGTCACCTCCGGCAGCAATCAACTCGATTTCGTCAGCCGTAGAAACATGCAGAACATGAAAGGGGTGGTTGTGTCGAACCGCCAAGTCAATCGCCCGCTGAGTCGCGATGAATGCCGCCTGATGATCCCGCACACGGGAATGGACTGCGACGTCGGTGGAACCGGCAAACTTTTCCGCGTTGGCCCGGACCGTCGTTTCGTCTTCACAATGAGCGCAAATCGGCAGCGTCGTATCGGCAAAAATCTTTTCCAGCGCATCCTGCTCGTCCACCAGCAGATCCCCGGTACTGGAACCAATAAAGATCTTGATGCCCGGCGTCCGTTCGGCGTGTTTTAGCACCTCGATATTCTCCGTCGTGGCCCCGATGTAGAAACCGTAATTGACCAGGGAGCGACTGCCCGCGAGCTTCAGTTTCTCGTTCAACGCGGTTTGCGTGACCGTGTTGGGTAGGGTATTCGGCATTTCCAGAAAACTCGTCACGCCTCCCTTCGCGCAAGCCCGTGAGGCATGGGCCAAGTCCTCCTTGTGAGTCAAACCGGGCTCGCGAAAATGAACCTGATCGTCAATAACGCCCGGCAAAAGGTGCATGCCGGTCGCGTCAATGACATTGTCAACCGCCGTTTGCACCGCGACATCGATTGCGGCAATGCTTGAGCCCTCGATCAAAACGGACGTTTCGGCAGCTCCGCCAGGCAAAATGACGGTCGCGTTCTTAATCAGAGTTTTCATGAAATGTTGATTGGATTTGGAATCGAAATTTGGATATGACAGATGATACGAACTAATGGCGGGCTTGTCTTTCGGTGACCCTGCGGCTCAACCACGTCAATTGGCGACATCGAGCAATCAGATTGCAGTAACGGGTTGGAGAATTGAGCCAGGATTGCGATACTGACCTACTCGCTTCAAACCCCCTACGTACCCCGAGGAATCTCGTCCAATGCCCGACCAGGATTTCGAAAAACTTGGCCAGTTCTATCTGGGAAAAGAATACGATCAAGCAGCTCGCAAACGGACCGAGGATTTGCTGCTCTACGATTCACGGGATCTTTGCACGCACGCGATTGTGGTCGGAATGACGGGAAGTGGAAAGACCGGCCTCTGCATCGACTTGCTCGAAGAAGCCGCGATGGACAATATTCCATCCATTGTGATCGACCCCAAGGGAGACATTTCCAATCTCTTGCTGACATTCCCCAACCTCAGCCCCGAAGAATTCCGACCCTGGATCGATGAGGGTCAAGCCGCTCGAAAAGGGGTCACGCCAGAGGTCTTCGCTACCCAGGAAGCCGAAAAATGGAAAAAAGGCCTGTCCGAATGGGGGCAATCTTGTGAACGAATTCGGACGTTGCGCGAAAAAGTAGAAATGCGAATCTACACGCCCGGCAGTACGACCGGCCGCCCCCTGACCATCCTGAAATCGTTTGCTTCACCTGGCCCAGCGATCCTGGAGGATGCCGATGCCCTGCAAGACCGGATCAGCTCGGCCACCTCCGGTTTGTTGGCGCTGCTGGGCATCGAAGCGGACCCGATCAACTCGCAGGAGCACATTCTGATTTCGAAAATCCTCGATTACAACTGGCAAAAAGGTGTCGACCTCGACTTGGGCAAGCTGATCCGGCAGATCCAGACGCCACCGTTTGATCGAGTCGGAATCATGGACGTCGAAGATTTTTGCTCAAAGAAAGATCGTCAGTCGCTGGCCATGACGTTGAACAATCTGTTGGCTTCACCATCGTTTTCCAGCTGGCTTCAGGGTGAAGCAATTGACATCAAGCGAATGCTTCACACACGCGAAGGCAAGCCGTGTATTTCGATCATTTCCATCGCACACCTCTCCGACAAAGAGCGAATGTTTTTCGTGACGATTGTCCTCAGTGAGATGATCACCTGGATGCGTTCGCAAGCTGGAACGTCGAGTCTGCGGGCGCTCCTCTACATGGATGAAGTTTTTGGTTACTTCCCACCGACTCAAAACCCTCCCTCTAAAAAACCGATGTTGACGTTGCTTAAACAGGCCCGCGCTTTCGGCCTCGGCTGTGTGCTGGCGACACAAAACCCGGTTGACCTGGATTACAAAGGACTTTCAAACGCCGGAACCTGGTTCCTGGGCCGCCTGCAAACCGAGCGAGACAAAGCCCGCGTGCTCGAGGGGCTCGAAGGCGCGTCGTCCAAAGCAGGTGCGACGTTTGACCGCGGCGAGATGGAGAAAATACTTGCCGGACTTGGCAGTCGCGTATTCCTGATGAATAACGTCAACGATGACCAACCGGTGGTTTTCGAAACACGCTGGGCAATGTCCTACCTGCGTGGCCCGTTGACACGCATTCAGCTGCAGGAGCTGGTTGAATCCGATCACAAATACGATGCCGAGAAAATCACGGCTGCCTCATCGGAACCAGTCCATCGCTCCACTGAATCTGCCGAGACACTCGAATCCTCGGTCGACCATCGACAGTTCATTCCCGATTCCGTTAAGCAGTTCTATTTGGAACCGAATGAACGTATCACCAATGACGATCGCCTGGTATACCGCCCGGCTTTGTATGGGCGTGGGCGTTTGCACTTTGTTAAGTCTTCTTGCAAAGTCGATCAATGGGTGGAAAAGTCGTTCCTGGCGGCGGTCTCCGGCGAGGAAATGCCCAATGAAATCTGGGATTCAGCAGATCCAGTTGAGTCAAGACTGGACTTCGACACCCGGCCTCTCGGAGCCGCCGAGTTTGCCAGGCTGCCGTCCGATCTGCAAAAGGCCGGGAACTATTCAACATGGAATAAAGAACTCAAAGAATACCTGTATCGCCGTCAGGAAATGACCATCTGGAAATGCGAAGAACTCAAAAAGTATTCAGAACCGGATGAAACACTCGGCGATTTCAAAATCCGCCTCGAGCAACTGGCGTCTGAGAATCGCGACGACAAGGTGGAAGAGCTTCGCGAGAAATATGCCAGGAAATTTGCGATGTTGCGGAGCCGAATTCGTCGCGCCCAAGACAAAGTTGAAGTCGAACAATCGCAGTACAAGCAAAGCCGATTGTCATCTTACCTGTCTGCCGGGACGACGCTGATGGGCGCGTTACTCGGTCGACGGTCCAGCCGCAGTGCTGCTGCTTCCGCCCGTTCGTTTGGCCGATCAGGAAAAGAAAAAGACGACATTGGACGCGCCAAGGACAATCTGGAAGAACTTCAAACGAGTCTCCGCGAGCTCGAACAACAATTCGACAAAGACGTCGCGGAACTCAAGGACAAGCTTGCCGTCAACAACCTCGAATACAGTGAGTTGAAACTCGGCCCACGGAAAAGCGATATTTCAGTCGAAGATTTTGGAATCTGCTGGTTGCCCTGGCGCGTTGATTCATCTGGAATCGCCGAGGCGATCTATTGACGGTCGGACATTGCCGGACAATCGACCAGGACCCATCGCTTCTTCGCCACGATCCAGACAGCAACCTGCCCAAACAACAGAATCCCCGCCATGTCAGCCAACCAGTCAGAAAGCGACAACGTGCGATGTGGCAGGTAGGCCTGGGAAAGTTCCTCAGCCGTTACCAGGACAGCCACAATCACTGATCCCATTAGGACCTTCCAGCCTCCCAATGGAAGTCGTTTCGCCCTGCAACTCAAATTGACCAGCAAGGACAATATTCCCATCAAAAAGAAATGCCCGACCTTGTCACCCCATGGGACCCAATTCAAAAATCCAAAGTCGGAATTCAGTTCGCCTCGATTGGCCAGAACAATCATCCAGATGATCATGCCACCCAATGCGAGGGCCAGCAAACCAAACAGGATTTGCTGTCGATTTCCCGATCCCGGACTGGTTGGTGAGACTCTGGTCATTCCGTTTTCTCATGGGTCACCTTGCCTTCAGCCCAACGCTTAAGTCCCGCCAGTCGATCTTTCCCCAGTTCAAAGTACATGTATGGCAACGACTCCAAGTGTGCTGTAAACAGTTTTTCCTGGTCGATCAAGTCACCGGATGGCTTGACCATGCCTTGCCGGATCATCTCATCCAGCAGCAGTCCTGAAATCAGCTGATGACCACGGATGGTCGGATGCACATGATCCAGCAGTGATTCCCTGCCGGGGATTCCGTCGCTGGCCCGCGCTTCGAAAAATGCCTTTACGTCGACCAACGGGACACGAGTGTCTCGCGAGACATCGGCAATCACGTCATATATCGGCTCAATGATCCGAAGCGGGCAGATGTCCTCTTCTTTTGCACGGATTAAATGCTGCTTGGCCTGCTTGAATTGGCCCAACTGCTGATACGTCTGCCCGATTCGATATTGTAACTCGGCGTAACGCGGATCGATTTTCACCAACTGTTGCAGCTTTTCAAGATCGTGTACCAGGTCCGGCATGGCCCCGTCCCGGATTTGGATTGACTCCCAGAGTTCGACAAACTGCTCCAATTCAGCAGACGAGAGCTCGGAACGATTTTGGCTTTTGAAAGGCGACGCGTCGCGAAGATTACAAGTCGGATTGCAGAGGATTAACGGGACATTCGCGTTCCTGGCCGTCATCACCATCCGCCGAAGGTTATGCTCAAAATGCTGCACGACATCGCGCTTCCACTGGTCATCACGGTGATATTTTTCGAGTCCTTTTCGAAAATCCAGGCGGGCTTCGACTTCCGTTGAAAGTTGCGTCGCTGGAAGGGACGCCGTGTCGGAGTTCCTAATATCGACAACCACGTTGCGCAGAAAAGCATAGGTTTTGATCGACGACAGCCATTCGTGTGCCGTAACCGCCCACAATGGCGTTGCTTTCACGGATTCATAGGTCCGATCCTCAAGGAACTCGTTGTGGCCGGTATAGAGCACGACCAAATCCGGCTCGTACCCCATAATCTCCTCCATGATGGGAGCCAGCCGATAACTCGCGTACGAAACGCCGCCACAATTAATGACGTTCCACTGCTTGGAGGGATCGACCGCCTGCAGTCGCAATTCCAGCCAGGTCGAAAACGCGGTCTCGATGGCAAATGGTCTGCCTTGAACCGTTGAACCACCAAGGCAGAAGACCCTGAATTCATCCGCGGGCTTTTCAATCAGAAAACTCTCGGGACAAAACAGCGGGTACCGCGATTTTGCCACTTCGTAACACGTTCCTGAGTCATCGACCTCGAATAACGATCGAATCGAAGAAAACCCGACATAGGGATCGCTGATCGAACCAGGCGGTTGCCAACCAAACGACTGAAGCCCTAATTCCAACAACAAGAATGGCAACAGTCCCAGTAAAACTGCGCCCATTCGAAACAGAATCGAACGTTGTTTGAGCCGAAAGGCTCCTGTGCGATTTCCCAACACGTGTCACGCCCCGACATATTTACCCGCGACAAGTATAATCCAGTTTTCAATTCTCATGTGTGAACCTGCTTTCATTGACTGCAATTCTCGGGATATCTGCTTTCTACCATGACGCCGCGGCGGCTTTGGTCGTCGATGGTCAAGTCATCGCAGCGGTGCCGGAGAAACGATTTTCTCGGCAAAAGCACGACGCCAGCTTTCCCAAACAAGCTATCGCGTCTTGCCTTGAGCAGGCGGGGCTCGAAATCGAAGACCTCGACCACGCCGTTTTCTACGAAAAACCGTTTCTGAAATTTGAGAGAATCCTCGAAGCCTACCTGGCCTTTGCCCCGCGAGGGTTAGAGTCCTTTACCACCGCGAGGCCCGTTGGGCTGAAGTCGAAACGGCATCTTACGGGCGTGGTCAACCAAGGCCTCGGTCATCGCTATCGAAAACGAATTGACTTCCCAGAACACCACGAGTCCCATGCCGCAAGCGCCTTTTTCCCGTCGCCATTTGAACAAGCCGCAATTCTGACCGTCGATGGAGTCGGGGAATGGGCGACAACGAGATCAGGAGTCGGAACAAGCGATAATATCGCGTTACTCAAAGAACTCACGTTTCCTGGTTCATTGGGGCAGTTGTATTCCGCGTTTACCTATTATTGCGGATTTCGAGTCAACGCAGGCGAAGGGAAACTGATGGGACTCGCGCCCTACAGAAAGCCGATTTACGTCAACACCATTCTCGATGAAATACTGGATCTGAAAGACGATGGTTCGTTTCGCCTGAACCAGACGTTTTTCAACTATTGTACCGGTGACACAATGACGTCTCCCGCTTTCGACCGACTTTTCGGAGGTCCGCCGCGAATCCGATCAGCCGAAATAACTCAGCGCGAAAAAAACCTCGCCGCGTCGATTCAATCGGTCACCGAAACGGTCTTGATGAAGATTGCAGGGCATCTGCATCTGGAAACAGCAATGAAAAATTCATGAGTTCCCGGTGGCGTCGCACTCAACGGCGTCGCCAATGGTCGCCTGCTTCGCAACGGTCCGTTTGAAAACGTCTGGGTTCAGCCGGCTGCCGGAGATTCAGGAGGGGCGATTGGCGCTGCACTTTTCGTCTGGCACCAATTACTGGGAAACGTTCGCGAACCTGCCAGTTACACGATGCCATTTCTGGGGCCAGGAGAAAGCCACCTGACCGTCAAAGCCTGTTTCAATAAGTCAGGAGCGGTTGATCAGAAGGCACAAAATGATGGTCAGCTGTTTGATTTGGTCGCGCGATATATGAATACACAACGGGTGGTTGGCTGGTTCCAGGGCCGGATGGAATTTTGTCCCCGGGCTTTGGGAAACCGAAGCATTCTTGCCGATCCCGGCAGTCCGGACATGCAGGACATTCTCAATTACAAAATAAAATTTCGAAAATCGTTCCGGCCGTTCGCCCCGGTCGTTCTTTCCGACCGGACCCAGGAATTCTGTGAACTTGATCCGCTCTCGCCTTATATGCTGTTCGCCACCCCCCTTCGCGGCAGCGGGTCCGAGGCGGACGCCGTTTCGTCTTTTCCGGCCGTAACCCACGTGGATGGTTCAGCCCGGATTCAAACGGTTTCCGAGGCAGAAAACCCAAGACTTTTCCGCCTGCTTGAGCATTTTGAACAAGTCACGGGTTGTTCAATCCTCGTGAACACAAGCTTCAACGTTCGCGGCGAGCCAATGGTTTACACGGCTGATGATGCCTACCGATGTTTCATGAAATCCGGGATAGACGTGTTGGTTGTCGAGCAGTTCGTTCCGGAAAAAACCGAGCAACCCCTCTTTGAACACATGCCCGGGATTACAAGGACTCGGAATTCGGTCTGGCAAAGACTGCATTTAATCTGGTTGGCCGCAACTTATCCAATAAGATGGCTATTATCCAAACTGGTCTTGAGCCTGATTCTCCTGTTGGTTGTAACTCCCATTGGGTACGGAGCGCGAACGCTGAACCGGCTTTCGACTGGCACCCGACGCGATAATCCCGGCAGCTACTGGAAGACGCGTTTCAAGCCCACCGACTACCCCGGTTACTTCAAACAATATTGATCAGACTTGCCTCGAACCAATAACACAACTTTCGAAACCGATACCTCGTTTGAGCGAGAATCCCACACGCGTCCACCGGGTTTCTTTGCGGAATTCTATGACTTCCTGGCTTCCAACAAGAAATGGTGGATAACGCCGATTGCCGTCCTGCTGTTGGTGCTGAGTCTCTTGTTTGCGCTAACCGATTCCGCGATTGGACCATTTATCTACGTGCTGTTTTAGACGCGGGTCGGCTACCGAAAACGCAACAAACCAAACTGACTGAACATGTTAACCGTCGACGAGCACCCGTTACTTGACCTGCGTGTTTTCATCTCTGAATTTCGAAAACCGATTGGCGAGTTGACAACGCCGTTCGAAATACTGAACTGGCTTTCCAGGGAAAATGTGGCGCCGGTTTCCATGGACGAGACCACCAAAACAAAAGTTCGCAACCTGCTCCGGCAAGGTGGCTACAAACCGACGGGCCGAGGGAAGCCGGCTTCTGAGTATCTCCGGCAGGCTGTTGAAAAGGGGATCCTTGCCGCCATCAATTTGCCCGTCGATGCTTGCAACGCGGTATCCTTGCAAAGCGGGCTTCCGATCAGTGTCGTCGATCTCGATTTGGTTAAACGGCCGTTGCGAATCTCGATCGCACCGGAGGAATCGGAGTACGTATTCAATGCAATCGGTCAGACGATCAAGCTCGATGGATTACTGTGCCTGTTTGACGCATTGGGACCCTGCGCCAACGGCGTCAAAGATTCGCAACGTACCAAGACGTCGGGAACGACGACCCGGACAATGTCCATCATCTGGGGAACCATTGAACTGCCTGCGCACAGCGAAAAAACCATGAAATGGTACCGAACGCTGCTGGAATCGGCCGGCGCGACGACAATCGACGTGGCCCCCCAGTCATCCTGAGAGAGCTGTTCGTTCCGGGTGACGTGTCCGTCGTCTGAATTTTTTTCCAGTAATCACCGCGAGACGGGCCGTGGCGTTAGTTGTTGCGGGACAACGCAACACCAGCGACCCGCCTCTGAGTTGATTCAGCCAATGCGTTCAAATAGTACGTCTTGGGCGGGCAACAATAACCGGTCAGCGCCGCATCGGATTGGACAGCGCTGATAATATAGAACTCCACAATGCTCCTTAAGTTTCGCGGAGCGCTCGCGAACCGAAACCAACAACGACCTTTCGATCTTGAAGTAACCGACTCCAATGCCGTTTTCTCAAGTTTTTCGCTTTCGCCTCTGGCAGATCTTTGTTTGGGTCGCGGTCGCAGCAGTGGGTTTGTGGTTAATCACACAGGTCGGAATGGAAACTGCCGAAATCGAGGTCCTGCAATTTGATACCTGGCCAAGAACCACCGTTGACGAATCTGATTCGCCACGGGAAGTCGTCAATGTCGGTTTCAGATATGTGAAACCCGAAGAACTGAGCAACAGCAGACTGATTCTGTTTTTTGGCGACTCCGCTTACACCGACGCCAAAAACATCGAGATCGGTACGAAAATCAAGTTTCGATACCGCGCCCGACCGATGATGTGGCTAAAGCCCGGCAAGCCTGATTCAATTGCGATACGATCACTGGGACTGGACGAAAGCGAAATCGAAGAGATCATTACCGAGGTCAACCTGCGATCGGAAGATTGACGAGCGGCGATTCACGACGGGATCGCTACGCTTTTTCGATCGCACGTTTCATGGCAGCACCCATGTCAGCTGGGCTTTGCGCGACTTCAATCCCGGCATCTTCCAATGCTGCAATTTTTTCGGCTGCCGTCCCTTTTCCTCCACTGATGATCGCACCCGCGTGGCCCATCCGTTTTCCAGGAGGAGCAGTTCGACCGGCAATGAATGCGGCGACGGGTTTGGTAATGTGCTCTTTGACATAGGCCGCCGCTTCTTCTTCAGCGGTTCCACCAATTTCACCCATCATCAAAATCGCTTCGGTCTCATCATCATCCTGGAACATTTGCAGACAATCGATGAAAGAGGTGCCTACGATCGGGTCGCCTCCCAGTCCCACACAAGTTGTTTGGCCCAACCCGAGATTGGAGGTCTGCCAAACGGCCTCGTAGGTCAGCGTGCCCGATCGGCTCATAATGCCGACGATCCCTTTTTGGTGAATGTAGCCGGGCATGATGCCGATCTTGCATTCGTCTGCCGTGATCACGCCGGGACAATTGGGGCCGACAAGCACGGAATTGGACTTTTGGGCAGCTTCGTACACGCGGACCATGTCGATCACGGGGACACCCTCAGTCACGGCGACGACGACCGAGATTCCAGCATCGATCGCCTCCAGGATTGCGTCGGCGGCAAACGCAGGGGGAACAAAGATCATTGTCGCGTTGGCACCGGTTTGCTCAACCGCTTCTTCAACCGTGTCGAAAACGGGCAAGTCAGCAACGGTTTGTCCACCCTTGCCCGGTGTGACGCCACCGACCATCTTGGTGCCATATTCAAGACATCCGCGTGTGTGAAATTCACCGACGTTGCCGGTGATTCCCTGGCAAATGACTTTCGTGTCTTTGTTGATGAGGATACTCATGATTCAGTTTTCAGTTGTCCGTTATTGAATGATTCGATGTTTGATTCTTGATGACAAGGAAGTGTCCCATCGCTGGCCAATTTGAGATTTCGAAATCCGACGGCCGAATTTCACCCTCGATTTTCTGATCCCGCGTATTGTCTTCTGCCAGGCCTCATCCCAGCGTTGCGACGACCTTTTCCGCCGCGTCCGCCAGATCGGTTGCCGTGATCAGATCGACATCGGAGTCTTCCAGGATCTTGCGACCGGCTGCGACTTCGGTTCCTTCAAGTCGTACGACCAGCGGAACGGTAAAACCGACCGACTTGGCCGCGACGACGATCGCTTCGGCGATCGTCGTGCACTTCATGATCCCGCCAAAGATGTTGACCAAAACGGCTTTCACATTCGGATCAGAAAGAATAATTCGGAACGCTTCGGTGACTTGATCCGCGTCGGCACCCCCACCGACGTCGAGAAAGTTCGCTGGCTGGCCACCGTGGAGCTTGATAATATCCATCGTGCTCATCGCCAGTCCGGCACCATTGACCAGACATCCGATGTTGCCTTCGAGTTTGATGTAGCTGAGGCCGGCGGCGGAGGCGCGAACTTCCGATTCTTCTTCTTCGGAAAGGTCACGCATTTCTTCCCAGTCCTTGTGTCTGAAAGCCGCATTGGAATCGAAGTTGATTTTCGAATCGAGCGCAACCAGTTCACCGTCGCCGGTGATGACCAACGGGTTGATTTCCAACAGACTGCAATCCGTGTCGACGTAGAGTCGGCAAAGGGCCTTCATGAATTTGTCAGCGGAACGAACCGACCTGCCTTCAATACCCAGTTTTTTGCAAAGCTTGCGAACCTGGTAGCTTTCGATCCCCTGCGCCGGATCAAAATGCTCTTTGAAGATTTTTTCCGGAGTCTCGTGTGCGACCTTTTCGATTTCGACTCCCCCTTCCTGGGAGCACATCAAGACCGGTTTTTTTTCGGCGCGATCAAGCACGATTCCGAGATAGAGTTCGCGTGCGATATCGCAGCCTGCCTCCACAATAACCTGGTTCACCGTTTTGCCTTCGGGACCAGTCTGGATCGTGACCAAGCGATTTCCCAACATGTTGAGGGCAGCTTGTTTCGCCTCTTCAGCCGATTTAACCAACTGCACGCCGTGCTGACCCGGGTTCTCGATGAACGTGCCTTTTCCGCGACCGCCGGCGTGAATCTGAGATTTGACGACCGCCACCGGGCCTCCAAGTTCCGTAAACGCGGCTGCGGCGACCTCAGCGGATCTGGCTACGCGATTCTCGAGAACTTTGACACCGAATTGATGGAAAAGCTGCTTGCCCTGGTACTCGTGGATTTTCATTTTATTGCGTTCAATTTGTGGGAAGACAAGCCGCAGATTATAGGAAACCACGATTTTGATGGTCAACGGGACACCGCCGCACATTCCCGTTTCGACAACAACGGTTATGACGATCACAACGGGGATTCAAGGCCTCTGATAACCGGCAGAAACGACAAGCCTGCCTCGATATTGATTCGAACCTCGACTCAGATCCGATCAACCTTTAAATGGATTCCCCAAGACTTTTCAAAAATCCTGCTGGATCTGACCATGAATCAATTCCCGGAAGAAAATTCACAGGCACCGTCAAAAGAAAATGTTCAGGCGCAACAATTCACGACTTGCCCGTCCGAATTGCCAACCACGGTCACGAATGAACAGTCGACGGGCCGGTCGCCGGAGCGGGTCGAATCGAACCTCAATCGGTTCGGCGTCACGGACTCCTGTTCTCCCGATGTGTCGCAATACGGTTTCCACCAATTCGATATGCTCGCGTACGCTCAACTAACCTCGACACCATCGACGAGCCGTGATCAAGCCGCACACGAATTAACCGATTTTTCTTCGAAACACCGAAATGCGGAAATCGATCCGTATGTTGATCCGGCCGAACTGGCCCTGATCGACTTTCCGAGCGAGCCTTCGAACATCTTTCCTTCGAACCCGGAGGAATTGCGGACAGCACCTGAGTCTTCGAAGGAGTTGAACCCGGGGGGCGACCTGGCCAATCAAACGCTGGAACACATCGAGAATTTTCGGCAGCAACTTGAATTGCTGGATTCTGAAAATTCGTCTCGTCGGCTGCCGCCATCGCAACCGACGGTCGAAATTATCGGAGCCAATTCCCAACAGACAGAAGCCAGGGAAGAAACGCGGGAGTTGACTGCGGAAATGCCAACCGCCGCGCCCGACGATGAGGCTCTCCCCGTGGCCTGGTTCACTGACTCCGTTATCCAGGCACCCGCAAACCGGCTCGATCCCCTGGTTCAAAATACCGCGATTCCAATCGTGAATCAGGAAACAGGTGAAGCCATATTTGACATCCGTGACTTCAGCGACTCAGCCGACGGTGTTATCGAACCGATTCCCGGTTCGTGTGACCTGGAAGCAGAAATGTTCGAATTCAAGACAGTCGATGAAATCCAACCCTGCGAAATTCCCAGGCAACCGACAAACACGTTGCCGCATATTGAAAACGCCGCCGAAACACAAGCAGTTCCTCGCACCCAGGACCAGGTTTTTGTCGCGGGAACCGGCGACGTGATCCAGGTCAACGGAAGCGACGGCTTCGACCATCTCGACCTGACCTGCTTCGACGTCAAATGGGCAACATTTTCCGATCAACGGATTCGGCTTGACAACCGGCAGGGAACGTCATTTGAAATACGGTATCACGATATTGCTTACGCATTGTTTGCCGACGGCGTTGAAGTCCGCCTGGATTCCGACGACGCCATCTAACGCTGGCGTTACGGAACTGATTGGCACTGGCCGCAATTTTTTCCAATGAAAATTCGTTTCTTCGGAATCAAGCCGCCTGTCAACCTGGATATTCCCTGAGGCTACTGCTTCATTTGAACCGCCCGGGCGCCGAGCGACTGCTTGCTGGCCTCCAGTTCCGCCTCTGCAATTTTCAGATTGCTGATCGCCCTGTCCAATGCGGCTTGACTGATCGACTCGGACGAAAACAGCCGGCGGGCGATCTCAAGCTCAGCCAGAGTCATTTCATATTTTGAGCTTGCCGCTTTGATGGCCTGGATTTTTCGCTGCGCCTCGTTGACACTGCCAGCGGCCTTGTAATTGGACTCCGCAATATCATGGGCTGCGACCGAACGCAGGTAATCGACTTTCGAAACGGATCCACGTTGGTAAAGCTCTTTGATGACGGTTAGTTCATCGGAACGGAATTGCAGGATGACTTCCATTTT
>JAHEBQ010000093.1 GCA_024642205.1 Planctomycetaceae bacterium
CTTTCAACACTCATCGCGGCGTGCGGTTTGGCCCGAAATTCGGGAGCAGTCGTCATCGGCGCGATGCTGGTCGCACCTCTGATGACGCCGCTGGTGGGGATTGGTTTCGCTCTGGTCCAGGGCAACCTGAAATTGATACGCAGCGCACTGAAGTCCGTGATCCTGGGTTTTGCAACCGCACTCGGGATTGGAATGATCCTAGGTTTGATCGTGCGAGTGTTTTTCGAACCGAACTTTGAAAGTAGCCCGGAGATGCTGGCCCGAGAATTGCCACACCTGCTGGATTTGGTGGTTGCCCTGGCCAGCGGTGTGGCGGCCGCCTATGCGATGGGGAGGCCGAACCTGATTTCTGCGTTGCCGGGAGTTGCGATTGCAGCTGCGCTGGTACCACCGGTCGCAACGTCCGGGATGGCGTTGACGATCGGGGATTTTGGCTTGGCGGGTGGGGCGTTTTTGCTGTTTTTCACCAACATTGTGGCGATTGTCCTCGGGACCGCGATTACGTTCTGGTGTGTCGGGATCAGCACCCGTTCGAGTCAGGACCGGCCTGCACAGACTTGGCCCCGATACTGGTTTTTGGGGTTTGTGGTCATTTCCTTTTTGTTGGCTGCAGAGTTGTCGTACTTCAATCCCCTCGTCCACGCTCCCGAGAGATCCGAAAACGGGATTCATTCCCAGCCATTGAAGGACATGGAGTAGATCCAGTATTCCGCGGCAATCCACATTCCACGATTGCCTGCCAGTAATTTTGACTCCGGGGTTGGCCCTGTTTCTCAACGAGAATATTTGAGGAGTCCGCACAACAACCGATTTTCATTCGCCGGTTCAAATGGCCGAACCGGTCAGGCGAAGTCCACTTTGACGCGTTCGGGTCTCAGGATGGAAATCCAACGGGTGATTGGCCTCCTGTTTCCAGCTGCCAACAATGGCGTATCGTCGATGCAGGATTGAAATAGCCGCAAATTCTGGGGTTCAACGAACCTTGTTGTTTTTCCGGTCGACAAAAGGCTGTCATTTTACCGCGTCTATTCGACAGACGGTGTTCGAGGCACTAGAATTTCATGGAGTGATCCGAGGGTTTTCAGATCTACCAATACGAGTTTTCCTCGGTTGATAATCGACTCAGACCCGTTGTCGTCGACAGGATCCGTACGACAGTTTTCGGACGTTGGTAAAAATTGAAACACCAGACAGGAGATCAGAATGTCATCGCATTGGAAACTTCGTTTTTCGATTTACACCGTGATAGGAATTGGGTTGTTGGCTTACGGGCTAACGGACTCAACCTATGGCCAGAAACGGGGAATTATTCCGCCACCGGAATCGGGTGACGAGTCGGGTGCGCCGGAACCGGGACGAGTCCGCCCCGGAGTCGTTCGACCTCCAACCGCTAGTGACCGTCGTGGAGTATCGACGACGACGGCAAAACCAAGATTTGTTAACCTGCTTGAGTCAAAAGACTTGAGCCAATTCCGCGGCTATGCTCAGGAAGAAATCGGGGAAGGCTGGTCCCTTGACGGCAAGGAACTTTATTTCGATGGGTCCGGCGGCGGCGACATCATCACCAAAGAAGTATTTGGCGATTTCGATCTGCAGGTTGAATGGAAAGTTGCCGACGGCGCAAACAGTGGAATCATGTATCGCGTGTCGCTGGGCGATGACGCACCCTACATGTCCGGACCGGAATATCAGATTCTTGACGACGCCGAGCACAGCGATGGAAAAAATGAACTGACCGCGGCTGGTTCGTTGTATGGAATGTACGCTGCGAAAGACAAAACGTTGCAAGATGTTGGGAATTGGAATAAAACGCGAATTGTCGCGGAAGGCAACAAAGTCACCCATTACTTGAACGGCAAGAAGGTCCTTGAAGCCGAATTTGGCAGCGATGACTGGAACAAGCGACTGGGTGAGAGCAAGTTCAAGGATTGGGAAAAGTATGGCAAAAATACCGAGGGCCATATCGCATTCCAGGATCACGGCAACGAAGTCTGGTACCGCAACATTCGAATCAAACGACTCGGGTCGTCCGAACCGGCCGCCGAGGAAGTGGCTGACGAACCACCCAAGAAAGGGACGCAACCCCGGCCTGGTTCGAAGGCTGCTTTGCTGCAGGGTTTTGCTCCACCTGCCGAAGATGGTGGAAAACCGGACAAATAGGATCGACTCCCCTCGTTTGGTTGCACGAGAGTCCGCAGGTCAACCGTGACGATGAGTGGATAAATGAGTTGATCATGGAGAATCGCCAGTCGCCCGGCGTAATTGCCGGGCGTTCTGTTCATATGGACACATCTGCTTACGATTCGTTTGCGAGTCTGTTCCCGATGCGTATGACCAGCATCGAGAAATTTCATTTTTGGGATGATGATCCGGAACTTCCCAATTTGATTTACTGTCGTCTGAGATTTGACAGCAAGCTCGATCCGGTCGTTGCCAAACAGGCCTGGCAAATTGCAATTCAGCGACAGCCGTTTGGCGATGTGGAGCCGAAAAAGATCAATGGCCGATGGTTTTGGACAGCAGGTCCCCGGAAACAAGGTGTACCAAACAGGGACATCGACAACTGGAATGGCACCCGATTCGAGTTTCAACTGCTCGCAACAGCTCCACCGGAATGGGAAATCGACCAGCATCGAATTCGCTCAAGCACGGGGAGTTACTTGGGGATTACCGCCTGGCCGGTGGTTCCGCAACCGCCGGTGGATCTGCCGACCGCGGTGCCGGGCGGGGTGATGTCGTCTGCTGGTCGTGAGTCCGATTTATTCGCATCCGAAGCCTGGTTTTATGTGCACCATGCGATCAGTGATGGCGCTGCTGCTGCACAGGTCGTCAATGAGTGGATGGTGATTTACGCCAATCTGATATCAGGCCGTGTACCTGAATCCGGGATCCATCGGCTCGATTCCAATTTATTCCGGAAACGCAATACTCTGGGTTTGTTGTCATGGAGGTATTTGAAACATCTGCCCAAACAACCCATCGCCTTGTTCGGCGCTGCGAAGTTTTCGTTTCGAAATACGGTCGAATTGATCCCCTCGGGAAACTATGGGATGGAAAAGGAGTTGGCCGAATCGAATCCACGCCATTTTCCTGCAATCCTGGGTCAGTGGGTCTGTGAATCAAATGTCAACCTGCTTGTCCAGCAAGCGGCGCAGCACGAAGTGATGCTGAATTCGGTCTTGTTGGGGCATCTTTACCTGGCACTCACGCGGTGGCGTCGCGAACAAGGATTCCACTCCGAACGTGACTGGATTCGAGTCATTTTGCCAATGAGTATCCGCAATGTTTCAGATCGGAGGCTTCCCGCGTCCAACCGGGCAACGATCGTTCAAATCGACCGGTGTGAGCGTGAGATGCGGGATCTCGGCAGGTTCTACAGGAATCTCAATCGCGAGATCCAGATTATCCGAGGTTTTCAATTGGACAAAATGTTCCTGATCGCGATACGTGGTCTTTCGATTTTTGAAACGTTTTTAAAACGAGCAGCGCGACATGAAAAATCGCGAGGCACTGTAGTATTTACCAATTTGGGAGAACCCCTTCGTAAATCCGAGAGAGTGAGTTCTCGCGAGCCAGATTCTCAGGCTTTTGTTCGGCCGACCGAATTCGATCCGGTGGGTCCGATTCGCAAGGGAACGCCGGTCAATTTCTCCGCTTCACGGCACGGTCCTCGTCTGCGGATCTCGATGCATTATGACGCGAACGTACTGTCGCGGACTCAAGCGACGGGATTGTTGGAAACATATCTAGATCAACTTGGCTCGATCGGTTGAGCTGGTCTTTGCTCGGTGGATTTTGGAATTCCGGTTTGCAGGTTCGAGGTCAAAAACCCAAGCCTCGGAGAGGCCAGACTGGAAACCGGCGGATATGCTCCCTACCTGACGACCACGTGTCGAGGTTGACATCCTCAGGCCTTCTACGCAGCGACGCCTTTCTCTTTCTGTTCATAGAAAAACTTGGCCTGGCCCATCCAATCGTCACGCAGGATACGGTCTTTGAATGCCAGTAAACGGGAGAATTCTTCGATGGCTTCCGGTTTCCATTCCATGATCTGTTTGAACGTGTAAATACCATAGTCGTTCAACCGTGCTTCGAGCACTTCCGCGATGCCCGAAATTCGCTTCAAGTCATCTGTTGATTCCGGGGTTTCGATATAGACGGTTCCCCGGACCGAATGCTGGCTGGTGTGGCCACCGTATTCCTGGTCAAAATGCGTCGCCTCTTTTTGACGACGCTGCATGGCTTCGGTGAATGAAATAACGGTCGAATCCGGTTCGGCGATCGTTCGGTAGTTTGCCAGGCGGGCAAGCACCGCGGCGCGCTCGCGGCGAAGCGATCGAATTGTCTCTTCGCTTACTTTGACTTTCGTTTGCAACTGTTCAAGCCGGTCTTCGTGTCGGCTTGATTCGATTTCCGACTGTTGAAGCAAACGGTTAACCCGGTCCAGTTCCAATTCCAGTTCCTTCCCTCGGGCGAACGAATCCGCGTATTGTTCACGAAGGGTGCGGAGTTCTTCGATAAACAGTTCGTCCTCCTGGTCGCGTCGCTGGACGAGCTTCTCGAGCTCGGAAATCCGCAAGCAAGTTGTTTTCAGTTCTTCAATTTTTGCTGTCAGCTCACGCGTCTGAAGCTTGGCCGCCTCCAGTTCGTTTTTGGATCGGACCTGGCTTTCTGTTGATTCCGCCAGTTCGGTTTCCAGTTTCTCACGGCTCGTGGTAAGTCGATTGATGGACTCTGACTGTATTTCAATCTGGTTTTGCAGTTCCGTGCGTTCGTTCATGAAACGGGTAGACAGGTCGTTAGCATGCTGTTCCGATTCATCCGATTGCTGTTGGAGCCGGATACCCAATTCGTGCGTTTTCGCCGTTTGGGCTTGCAGCCTGTTTTCCAGATCGGCCGATTTCTGTTCAAAACTGGATTCAAGTTCCGACCGGAGCTCAAGTTCTAGTTTCAGGTTCTCCATTGCATCATCGTGTTTCGCCCGAAGCCGGTGGATGGTCGATTCCTGATTGTCAATTCGTTTTTGTAGTCCGTTGGAAACTGCAAGCAGTTTCTTTTCCGCTGCCAGGGCAAGGTCCCGCTGTGCGCAGACTTTCTCCAGTTGTGACGCGGTGTTGGCCAGGGAATCCTGCAGCGATGTGACCTGGGACTCACTCGATTCAAGGCTGGCGAGTTTCACCTGAAGGTTGTCAATTTGTTCCTGAGCCGATTCGTGGCTTTTTTTCAAATCAGCCAGAGATTCTTCTGCGACTTTCTGTGCCGAGAGCGCAGCCGCGCATTGAGCCTGGGAGGATCTGAGTCGTTCGCTGTTTTCTTTCAACGAGTATTCGGTCGATACGTATTCCTGTTCCAAACCGCTCTCTTTTTTGGACGTCGTCTCCAAGCCGGATTGTTGCATCGGCAAATCGGCCAGAAGTTCCGCGATGCGGGATTCTGCGGCGTGAAGTTGTTGCGCAATTCGCTCTTTCTCGCCTGAGGAACTCTTCAAGTCCGCTTGTCGCTGGCACAACGCGGATTCAATCCTGGCATGCCGTCGATGCCATTCTTCTTCCAGGGCGCTCAGCTTGGAGATTTGCTGTTGCGTCAGTTGGTGTGTTTCATCTTCGAGGTCGATTCGTCGCTGCTTTTCAATCTGAAGTTCAGACCGTGTTTGTTCGTAGTGCCGGTTTTTTTTGGCAAGTTCCAGTTCAAGTTGAGTTCGGTCACGTTCGGCTTGATCCCGGCTGTTGGACCAGTCATCACAGAGTTGCTGCAGCACGTTAAGCTGACCCTTCTGCCGCGCGAATCGCTCGTCCAACTGGGAATAGGAACTGTGGGCGAGCTTCAATGAAGTATGCAAGTCGTCATTGTCTCGACGAAGCGAGGCCCGCATCGCTTCATCGCCGCGGCGATCGCGGTGCCAAAGAAAGTAGCCGATCAACATCCCGGCAAACACCAGGAAAAAGCTTGTTAGATAGGGCGACATGACGACTCCGGTGGTCAACTTGATCTGGGCCAGGGCGCACAATGTGCTAGCGAAAAGTTAAAGCTTGAGGATTACGCTCTCTATTCGGTTCGGAAGATCTGGGGCCCACTCTTCAGCCAAACTGATATAACCCGCAAAGTTTGCCAAATGATTTGTACCTTGATGGTCGTTGCCAGCATGCTTAAACGAAACTGGAAGCGGTTTCTAGATTTCGATCGGTTCCGGGCCAACCCATATGCGGTTCCTGAAGCCAATGCGAGACACAATGACGGGCGGCTGAATGACAGGGCGAAATGCGCCGGGGGCTTGGCACAAAAAAAGCCGACCCAGGGAAAACCGGGTCGGCTGCTTGCTTTGCTTGATGGACAATTAGCTAATGGTGTTTACCTAGAAAGTACCGCCACCACCAGCACCACCACCTTGGTTTCCACCGAATCCGCCACCACCTTGGCCGCCGCCGGCACCGCCGCCAGACTGGGACAGGCCTTGAGCCGTTTGGGCATTTCCGAGAATATTAAAGGTTGAAACCGAGGTGATCTGTGTGAATCTCGGCGAAACACTGATCATCACGTGAAGCCGATCTGCAGTCGTTGCGTGGTTCACCGTAAAGAAAGTACCTTCAGGAAGCTGGGTAATAATGGGTGTATAACCAACGGCTCCGCGGCCTCCGAGTTGTCGGTTGAGTGCACCGTTAAGCGCACCGTTGCCAGCACCGGCGAGTAATCCCCCGAAATAATTGCTGGCCGCACTGGAAGAGTAGTCGTCGGCAACTTCCTGGGCCAAAATGTTTCTGTTGAGAATCATCTGGTTTTTCACGACCGTTTCAATTTCGTGATCTTCAAGCGATTCGGTGCGTCGTCCGCGGTCCAGTGCGAACAATACCATCGCGCCTTCGTCGTCGATATCGACTTGCTTGGTCATCGAAATTGCGTCGGGAGACCGAAAGTGATTGTGAATTGAAACCGTCACTTTGCCTGAAGTCACTTGGCCCCAAACACGTTTGATCACCAATCGGTAGTCGCCTGCAAAGCCTTTGGGCAAAACGTACTGTTCCGAGACCTCACCCGACAATCCTGCTTTTGGTGTGAAGCTGTCTCGCAACAACACGCCACCACCGGTGGTGCGTTTGACCAAACGTGAGCAAGTGGTTCCACCTGGCTCCATGACATACAGGTCCAGATCGGCATCGCCTGTCCAACTGACATTGATGTAGCAATCTCGCTCAAGGGCTGACTGCAGATCCGATTCGTAGGCAGCCAATTCTTCCGTCTGGCCGGCTTTCTTCAATGAATTCTTGATTGCCGTCGAAGCATGTCTGGCTTGATTGACGATCTCGGGATGATCCGGCCATTCCTGGCTGAAGATCCCCGCGGTCGCCCACTTGAGGCCTTCCATGTCGTTCACTTTTTGAGCTGCCCGCAAGCCTATCACATAGGGTTCGGTTCGCGTCGGATTGTTAAGGGCAAATCCTTTGAGCAAACGTATGGCTCGTTTTTCCATTTGATTGGAAGCCATGTATTGAGCTGCGATCAGCACGTCTTCGTCATCCGAAGAAAGGTCGATGGCGGACATCAGTGCCCGTTCGATTTCCGGCTGCGGACGCCCGGCAACCTGCATCGCCAGCACGAGTGCTTCGTGCATCCAGGGTTGAAACTGATCGTTCTGAATCGCTCCCTGAATCATCGAAACGACTTCATCGGGTTTTTCCTGCTTCATCAACTTGCGTGCGGTTGCCCGGACGTCAGCTGGATCAGCAAATGTTTCGCTGAAGTAGTTACTCCAAGCCACCTGGATATCACCATTTTCGGCAAGTTCAATCGCCTGGGGCTTTTTACCCGAAGGGGCAGATACGCGATCCGTGGAATCGGGTTTCAGGCTGACTTGGCTTTCTTGAACACAGAAAACACCACCACCACCGCCGAATCCACCACCGCCTTGGCCGCCGAATCCGCCGCCACCGCCGCCGAATCCACCGCCACCTCCGCCGAATCCACCGCCACCGCCGCCGAATCCGCCGCCACCGCCACCGCGGCTTTGCCGTGGAGCAACAAGGTCACCCACGTTATAAACGTTGGTAACGAACCACTTGACGTCTTCCGCATCATCCAGCGAAATAATCTTGAGAACTTCGTCTTTAACCACGTAGGTGGCGTTCTTCTTTTCAAGCATGATTCGCAACGCGTTCTTCAGTCGGATGCCGGTCAAGTTTTCGGTGATCGGTTCGTCTTCCGTCAGGCTGTCGTCCGAGGCAGATGTTGTCAGAACGATGTTGATTCCGTACGTCGTTTCGAGCAGCTCTTCAACTTCATTCCACGGTCGTTCGTCGAAATTGAAATCTGCGGGTTCCTCAAGAGCACGCAGGATCTTCTCTTCGGTCTCGCTTCCGGACAAGCGAATGTTCTGGTATTTTGCCCGACGAATCTTTTTTGCCCGCCATTCATCGGCATCGGGAAAAATCAACAGCGGATTTCCTGGAAATGGAACCGTTGTTTTTTCGATTTCGTACATTGCATCAAGGAAGTTGATGGTTTTTTGGCGCCGCAATTCGACGGCTCGCTCATAGTTTCGGGCCAGGTAAGCGTTCGCGCGAGCGACGACAACGGCCGGGTCGTATTCGGCAATCTCCGCGGCTTTTTCCGTCACGTCGACGGCCGCTTCATAGTCACCTTCAGCCATCAAAGAGTTAAAGCGATTGACGAGTTCGGCAACTTCCGACTGGTGCCGGATAATCCTTTCGGCATTCATGGCCAGTTCGTCGGCAGTCGCGATGTTGACGTCGGCCAGCGCTTGTCGATCATCAAAGGCAAGTTTTTCCTGCCTCGATGAAAGCAGGCTTGATTCGATAGAGTGACGCAGGCTCGCTCGCGTTTCCGGATAAAGGTCCGGAGTCTGGTCTACGATCTCAAGCATGTTCTTGAGTCGTTCAATCGCGATATCCGGATTGGTCAATAGTTCTTCTCGTGCCCGCATGGATTCGAATTGAACCTGTTTGGTGATCTTCTGGTTGATCACCTCAATCCGTTGTTCCTCGGTAACTAGGATGTCAGTGGATTGGTCTTTTGCGTCTCGAAGCAACTGACCAATCTCGTCTCCATCCTGCTGAATCATCCTCAGGCCGCCATCTGGAGTTTCGGTTTGCATTGGCAATGCAATTGCATCGGCGGCCGACGACTGTTCCTGGCCCGGCTCAACCGGCAGCGTTTGGCTTTCGATTGGGTCTTGAATTTGGACAGGCTTTTCGTTGGCAACCGGTTCGACGGCGGCATCCGCAGGATCGGTTTCTGCGGGCACGGTTTCTTGTTTGGGTTGGGCGAACGGATCGTCGTCCTGGAGTTTGTACGTCGTTGCCATTGCAAGCAAATCGGCACGCGTGTTGGCCGGATCAGCACTCAAGTTAATCGCAGCAGAAGCGAGTTTTCGAGCGGTCTCCTTGTTGCCAGCAGCCAAAGCGCTTTCACCCAAATCACTCAAACGATTGGCTTGGACGGTGCGCGTTCTGGCGAATTCGCGGAGTCCAGCAGAGCCAAGCGTGGGGAGTGTCAAACCTTGATCCTGGCGTGCATCCTCAATCATCCCGGGCAGAAATGCAAACTCGGTGCTCGTTGCATCTGGCTCAATGGTCCAGCTAAATTCCTGGTTCTCGCCGTTGATCAAGCCGGAAACCTTTAGCTCAACCGGATCCCGATCACTCAAGCTTCCCAATACGATCGTGTCGCGATCGGTTCGTAGCGGTGGGAACTGGTGGGGGAAAATCTCAATTACTGATTCATCGAGCTTGCCATCGGTTGGCCAAAGTACCGAACCGTGTATCGTTCGACTGAGTCCAATGGCAGATTGTCGCACCGAATCTTCTGCGTCGGTGTCAATGAACAGATTGCCACCAGTGTTGTTTGCCAAAGCAGCCATCAATTCATTGTCGCGATCCGGGCCAATCGCAAAACTGGAAACAGAAATGTGATTTTTGGTTAAACCAGAAACGAGTTCGCGAAACATGTCGGAATGGAGAATGCTTCCACGACTAATCCCGTCACCAATATAAATGACGTTCCTGTTGCGAGTCGTCGTGTTGGAGAAAGCTTTGGCTGCCGACTTCAACATGGCTTCCATGTCGGTCGAACCCAGTGAGACTCGCAAGTTCAGGTTTTCCAGAGCAACCAGTACTTCGTCGTCATCGGGAGCCACAAAACCTTTTGTTAACGGAACAGGGTCGAGATCGATTGCAACGATCTGGATTCGATCTTCGGCATTCAGATTCTTGATCAACTGCTTCAAAGCGGCAATTGAATCCCGCTTGAACGCGCCCGCCTGGCTGGCCGACGTATCCACATAGACAACGACTTCACTTGCTCGCTGGCTATCCGAAGCCAATTTCGGGGTGATACTCAATGCAAAATACGTTTCACCCGCGTTGTCAAAAGTGCCCATTTTGGTTTCATCGGGGCCGGACTGGAAAATTTCCGAACCGGATGCGCATGAATTACTGGCACAGACAGCCTGCATGCCGACAGCAAGCAAAGCGACAAACATTCCTCTAAGCGCGACTTTGGTCGAGCACTTGGACATAACGAACTCCAACACCGAAAAGATCTCGAAGGGATGCGCGTTCCGGAATCGCACAACCCTGCCTTGCCCTGTAATGGTTACTTTGGTCACCAAAGACCTCCAACATTATTCTATTTTGACCACTGTTGAAACGCCACCAAAAATCGCCGATTTTGCCCCATTTACGAAATCAGCGCAGTCGTAAATTTCATTACGATCTGACGGTTTACAACGTTGCAGGTTGATAATCACGTCGTTTTGACCCCTAATAAGGTAAAAACAAGCGAAATCCCCCTGGTTCGGACCTTGAAGGAAGTATTGCCAAAAACCGACAAAGAGCGAGGAAGTCAACGGAAGCCAAGCTTACCTGATTTTATTCCTGGTGGTTGATACGATCAAACCTGCTCCACTTGGAGATATCGGAGTCTCAGCACCGGGAAGGCAGAAAATTTGATGGCAACCTTCAGCTTTCAGGATTCCGACGTGGTAAAAGTGAATCAAGCCAATCGTGACGTTTGTCGGATGTTTTCACATCATAGTGAACAATTCTTCGAAATCTTGCCTAAAACGCGCATCCATTGGAACGGGGAATCCAAGAACAAAACAACTAAACTAACCGGACTGGCTTAGCCGAACGGCGGTTCTGGCTAACTAGCCGTTGAAACTCTCGAGATGATCCAAATGATGATTAACGCAATTCCCATAATTTCGGATTCCTGAATGAAAAGGTTTTGGGGTGGAAACTTGGTTTCTTGGACGGAATCAGGGTGTCTAGACCCCAACGTCGTCAACCCGTCACGGTCGACAAAATCGTGCGGTTCCTCGCGATCAATTGTTGAAGTTCGGTAACTCCCTCATCGAAATTTGGGTCCCAAACGGGTCTGAAAAAACGGAACGAATCAACTCACCTACGTCCGTCAATCCAGACATGAGGGTTTTAATCCGTTGTGTCAACCTGAGTTTTGAGGTGGGCCAAACGGAATGGAGACGGTTCACGCCGTTTGACGAGTTTTTCGAATCGGAAAATCCAACTTGGGCTTCCGAATTTGGGCCACAATGGAGTGCGAACGATTTAAGCCAATGAGTAACGGTGATAAACGATCTATGCTCGATCCGGGGAATGCGATACAGCCAAATCGAGAGGTTTTGGGATCCAACAATTTGGAGCATCAGGCATTGAGGGCTAGTTCCCGGGACGTGAGATTGTCCCTGCGTGCCCTCTTCATCGCCTTGGGAAGCAATGGCTTCCGTCAACAAGCTGGCAAAATCAACGCCCCAGCGATCGCAGTCTTCGTAGTATTGCCAATAGCTGTCCTGAGTTTCGACTGGAAGTTCCAACCGCATCGGGTCCTCCGATACCAATTCACGGGCGTTGGCTTCCTCGGCGATCGTTTCGGGTGGTGAGGCGTTTGCCCGCGCCAAATCGCATGTTGCGTGGGAAATCAATGTCAAGGGAATCAGCTTCTTCAGCGATTGGGCCGAGTTTTCCGGAATATCGCACCACGAGATTGACATGAACCTTTCATTGGCCTTCCCTAGTACCCATTGGTAATAACTGCGGGAAGTTCGAGCAACGGACTCGAGGGCGTCGATGGAGATAGACTTCGATTCGAACCAAGTTCTTTGGGCCACCGCCGAGATTGCCCGCCGGTTCAACAGGGTCGAATCCATTGAGGTTTTCCGGGGGTTGCAACGATCTCGTTCTTCACGCGATGCAAGGGTTTGGGTTGGATCGGAGACAACGATTTCTTCGGCGGCAGGAATCCCCTCACTCAACCTTCCTGGAAAGGAGAACAGGCAAGCCGGGGAAAGGAATCTCTCTGATGGATGATCGCTTTGTTCACTGTACCTGCAGAGCCCGGACAATGAGATTACCATTACTTCGTCAATGGAAAACGGCAAATTATCGAAATTCGCCGCAGTGGATGCTTGAGAGTAAGTCGCAGGGTGCAACAGAATGAAGAAGCTGCAAAAGAGAATGTAGACTGAAATCCGTGCCATCTTCGAATCGCCTTCGGCTGAATATTGAAACGGAGCGTTGTTCAGAATCAAGAGGTTCTGGCACGCTGCGGTGGTTTGAGATTGCTGCTCAAGCGTTCAACTCGACCCGGTCAAAACACCTGGGCACAACGCCCTACCGAGAATTTATCGGGCCAGGGGAATTTGTACCTTTTGAAGAAAGTCTGCAACTTGGCGAAACCCTTAGTTCTGGCAGCGACATTTGCGCATTGGGTCGATCGTACCGAAACTCATGCCACAGAATCGCGACAACCGTCTAACTCAATTGGGTCAGTTTGACATGGAAAGTGTCGAGCTGTTTTGAGCCCGGTCAGGATGTTTAGAATTGAACAAACACGCAGGAATTTCGTAAAATGGCCGGGTACCCAGAATCTTGGATTCACCAAGAATATTGGGTGTCTAGCCAGAGACAAAACCAAGGAAAGAGAAGGTACGATGAAATCGACTTTCGTTTTGTGCATGACCTCCGCCCTGCTGGGAGCCATATTCTCGATTTATTTGACTGGTAACTGGCCGCAGAACGGCCTGATGGCAGAACAAATTCAAAGTGCTCGTTCAGAGGTGGCCTCGTCAATCGTGGCGTTCGCCAATTCGGAACAATCAACGTCGCTGAATTCTCCCAGCCAATCGACAGCTTTGCAGGACGAGGATCCCGGCCGAATCCGAGGAACCGCGACCGCAATTCCTCCGCGGCAATTCACGTCGGAAGAACAAACCAACATATCCGTCTACGACAAAGTCAATCGAGGCGTCGTTAACATTGCGACCAAGGCAACCCGAGATCAGGTCTGGTTTTTGGGGACACAGACTGAGGAAGGCTCCGGATCCGGTTGGGTTCTTGACCAGGAAGGGCATATCGTCACCAACCACCATGTGATCTCCGGATCGGATATTGTGACCGTCACGCTGTCCGCTGCCAGCGATCCTTTTACAGCGCGAATCGTTGGGAGCGATCCTCAGAACGATATTGCCATTCTCAAAATCGACGCTCCCCGAGAGCTACTGTTTCCTCTCGAAATGGGTGAATCAAGGTCGCTTCGTGTGGGACAGAAGATATTTGCCATCGGAAATCCATTCGGGCTGGAACGAACCATGACCATTGGAATTATTTCGAGCCTTGAACGAACACTGAGATCGAAAACCGGTCGCCTGATCAAGAGCATCATTCAAATCGATGCGGCACTGAATCAGGGTAATTCGGGTGGCCCGTTGCTCGATAGTGAAGGAATGCTGGTGGGAATGAACACGGCAATTGCGACGTTAACCGGTGAAAACACGGGTGTGGGTTTCGCTGTTCCCGCCAACACGATCCGACGCGTCATTCCGCAGTTGATACAGTTTGGTGAAGTTCGTCGAGCAACGCTGGGGATTGACTTGTTCTGGAAAACGGATCAGGGAATTGGTGTCGCGAGGACTCAAGAGAATGGCCCAGCCTATAACGCCGGAATCCTGGGGCTGAAAATCGAACGAAGAGTGGTTAGATCGGGTGGTCAGTTGTACGAAACCATCCAGGCCGACAAAGCCTCCGCGGATCGGATTCTGGCGATCAATGGGATGGGTGTGAGTTCGACAGACGAACTTCAAGACGTGCTCGATGAGTTTAAACCGGGCCAGCAAGTCAATGTGACGGTCCTGCGCCAGGGGCGAACCTTGGAGATTCCGGTCCGGTTGGGACTAGATCGTTAAGCCATCCTCTCCCAGGTTCGCAAGCAGCAGATAACCCGGTGAGGCTTGCGAAGTGATTCTTCC
The DNA here is from genome assembly GCA_024642205.1 of Planctomycetaceae bacterium. Lineage (GTDB taxonomy): Bacteria > Planctomycetota > Planctomycetia > Pirellulales > Pirellulaceae > Mariniblastus. The sequence goes on from JAHEBQ010000093.1 coordinate 14,276, forward strand.
GACCTGCGTTTTTTGGAATTTCGTCGGATTTTGAGAGCCGAAGGAGGCTGTCGTGGATATCGCTTGCCAACTAAATTGCAGTTGTTTCTCCGCTGTTTCCAGAAACACGGTTTCCAGAAACACGGTTTCCTGAAATTGAGTCAATCGAAAGTCTTCTCGTGTCAACGTTTGCTGTTATCCTTGCCGCTGCCGGACGTAGCAGTCGATTCAAAGATCCAAATTACAAGAAGCCATTTGCAATGTTGAATCGAAAGCCTGTTTGGCTTTATTCAGCGGACCTGTTTCTGAAACGGCGAGACGTCAAACAGGTGATCATCGTGATTTCGCCGGAAGACAAAGATGAGTTTCTGGTCAAGTACGGACCCAATCTGGCCGTTTTGGGTGTCGATGTCGCTTTGGGCGGGGCGGAACGCGCGGACTCAGTGCAAAACGCGCTTACCAAGGTCAATCCGGGAATTCAGTACGTTGCGATTCACGATGCAGCCCGCCCCTGCATCAACTCCGACGTGATCGAGTCGGTGTTTCAAGCTGCATTGCATAACCGGGCCGTAGTGCCGGTCGTTCCCGTCACCAGCACGTTGAAGGCTTCGGCCGACGGCAAGCATATCGATCGAACCGTCGACCGTTCGAACTTGTATCAAGCTCAAACACCACAGGTTTTTGAACACGAATTACTGGTTTCACTCTATGCCAATCGGAAGGGTGCTCAACCAACCGACGAAGCCCAATTGGCTGAATTACAGGGACACACTGTTACCATGGTTCCTGGTTCGGTGCTCAATATCAAGATCACCACGCGTCAAGATCTCGCGTTTGCGCGGGCCTGTCTGGAAGCGATGCCGAAACCCAAATTTGACGCGCCGATTCACCCGTTTGCGGACGACAATCTCTTCCGATAACAGATAAATCAATGGTTGGGCCGGACACGGTTCAGATCAAACCGGTTGCCACACAGGTTCTCAGTCGGCCTTGGCCGAGTCGGTTATCCACACTGCAAAACCTAGTCCCACCACCAGGCTGTTTCTGAAGCTTCGGGCTGCGCCTGTTTGAACTTCTTCGCCAGATCGCCATCCAGGTCGGCTTTCAAACCGGTGGAGAGAATTTCGTCAACATCATACGAGATCCCGCCGCTGACACCCACGATGTGATGCGTGATCGTCGACGAGTCCTTTCGAACTTTCAAGATCTTGTCGTTGAGCACCGAATTCACCTGGGTTGCCGTTCGGTCTCTACCTACCTGGAAGGTTAATCGATTCGACATGCCCGGTTTTCCGGGACCAAAGAATGTCCGGTGCCAATCTGTTTTTTCGGATAGGTCCTGGTCCCGAATCAAGTTTACGACCAGTGCCATGTCAAACACGTTTTTCAGTTGGCGATACACAGGATACATGGTCGCCAGCGAATCGAAATGCTTGGTGAAATCACGGGCAAACCCCTGCGTTGGACCATTGGACTGTCCGGTGTGGATTCGTTCGCCCTGATCATTGATAAACTCATTCTCACTCAATACTTTCACGCCCGTTCCATGGAATGTGAACGTCGTACGATCAGCATCGGCGACAATATCGTCATAGTTCAACGTGAACCACCAGCGTACGACGTCCATCGGCGGCGCGTCACCCTCGGGCGTCAGCTGGAGACGATCCAGGTAGCTGGGGACTTCTGGAATCGTCGTTTCCAATCCCATACCCAACAGCTTCATGCGATAGTCGGCTTCG
>JAHEBQ010000094.1:0-3264 GCA_024642205.1 Planctomycetaceae bacterium
TGATGCAAGGCCGTTTTGTGTTGTCGCGTATCAAGCCCGCGTATATCGGGCCTTCCAATAACCGTAACAGTGCCATTATTTTCTACTTTAGGGTGAAGATACTTGCTAATCCGGTCGATCTCGATCGCTCGTTCGTTCTTGGCTGATTCTCAATTGCGGCCCGATTTCGACTCGATTCGCCGCTTGATTCAACAACCCCTAACAAAAAAAGGTGACCCGAAGGCCACCTTGATCAATGTGCTTGAATTCGACTCAGACATAATTCAATGCCGTCGTCGGCTTTCGCCGTCAGTCCCACCACCATTGCCCTTCGACAAGATTGGAAAGCTGAATTTCGTTTTTGATCTTGTCGATCTTGCCATCCTCATCTGTTTTGATTCGATCTGAATTCAGCGCTACACGTGGCTGGATATTGACTCCGCCAGCGATGGGAGACATGAAGTAATTGCCTTTCCACACGGCGTTGGCAACTGGAGCGACTTGTGTGGGGGCGTCGAGAACCTCGACGGCCAGCTTCGATTCATCCGCGAACACTCCCATGTTCCACTCGGCTTTCGCATAAAAGTCCATTTTTTGAATGAATGCCGCAACAACCGACAAGTCGATTACGTTTCGCAGTTCACCCCAGAGCGGGGCTTTCTGGGCCATTTGTGGATAGGATCGTGTGAACGAATTGCAATAGGCCATGCTGGCACGATTGACTCCGCCGGTCCGTTGTCGTTGACCGTTTCCGGCCACACTTTCATCTTCGCCAACGAGTTTGACGCCATTCCCCACCAGTTCCATCGCCGTTTCGTCTTCATTCACGTGAACGCAGTCGTAGTCGGGCTGAAAAAACCAGCGTTGCAGCGAGCTTTGGGCCACCGAATTTGGCTTCGCTTTTTCGATGAAGCTTGTTATCTGAACCCCCTGAGGTGGCGCTTTGAGTCCAATTCCAATCAGTTTCATGTCGTAATCGGCCTCCACCAGTACTCGGGCAAAGTTGGTCCTGGTGGAAACACCGTTGATTGTGATCTGCTGCATTCCCAGCGATTTCTTGTAGAGCTCGACAACTTCATTTTCCATCCCGCGCTGGAATTTTCCGCTGCGGGCGATCTGGGAGTACGTGTCACGGAAATTTGCCAAACCTTGTTGAGTCGGGTCGATCGAACAGGAGATGAGCTGTGTCGATCTTCCGTCCGGGCTGAAGCAACGCAGCGCAACGATCAGGTCCTGTAACTGAAGCGTTGCCAAGCCCGACTTCATGCCGACAACGTGGTTAGCGGCATTGATGTAATAACCTTCGGCGGGTCCAGCAATCACGATATCTTTGGTTTCAGGGTAGAAAAATACGTTGGTGATTTTTGTCATGCCCGCCAGGTACTGCATGTCCGCCGGAATCGGCTGGCCAGCCGCAATGAGTTTGTCGACTTCCTTTTCCAGACGCGTCAGTGAAATCTTGCGAAACCGACTCGGCCTTTGCAGATCCTTGTTGATCGATGCCTGGGCAGCGGCAAATCGCTGTCGGTCCAGGAGAGCCGCATTTCCGCTGATCGTCCGGGAGCGCAGGACTCCGAGCGCATCGACTTCGATTCCGCCGGTCGCCGCCCCTCCTGTGTTACCGCCGGCGTTACCACCACCGATGTTGCCACCGCCGGCATTGCCACCAATTTGACAGAATGCCGTGGATTGGCAGGTCAACATGAAGCCAATCGCAGCACATGAAAGCGCAAAGTTTCGCAAGTAACGACCAAGCATTTGGTTCTCCAATCAGTTGCCTGATTTATATACGGAATCGGTCTGTCCAGATTGCCCCGACAGATTCCCTAAAGTCTATTTTTTGTCCAAACTAATATTAATTGCGTATCGGCAAAGTAGCAAGAATTTCCGCCCTTTTACCAAGGCCTGGTTCGCAAACCCCGGCAAGAGACAGAAAATAACGGTTTTTCCGAATGAAGAACCGGATTGCCTTCCCTCCGCCCTACTGCCGCAATCAGCAAAATGCTCCCGAACCACGCATTTGGTAGCCGTCGCCGTCTAAAACTCCAGCTTCCAGCTTCCAGTGTCGATTATGTCTTCTCAATTCGACAGTTCGACTCCCATTTCTTTCATCAGCATCTTCATGTCGTCCCAAACGTGGCGTTTGGCCGAAGGCGTTCGAAGCAAATAAGCCGGATGATAGGTCACCAGAACCCGGCTTCCCCGATAGGTATGAAACCGTTGACGCAACCTACCCAAAGATTGGGTCGTTTTTAACAGTGTTCGAGCGGCGACAGAGCCCAAACAGCAAATGAATTCAGGCTGCAGGATCTCCAATTGACGCTCCGCGTAGCCCCAACAATTGGCAATCTCCGCTTGACCCGGATTTCGATTCCCGGGAGGTCGACACTTTACCGAGTTGAGAATAAAAACCTCGGCTCGAGTCAATTTGCACGAAATCAGGATTTTGTCGAGTAGCTGTCCGGCTTCACCGACAAATGGCTCGCCGACTCGGTCCTCCTGGGCCCCCGGAGCTTCGCCGACAAACACCAGTCTGGCTTCGGGATTTCCAATTCCAAATACGGTTTGCGTTCGTTTGCTCGATAGCTCATCGCACTTCAGACATGCCGCGATCTCTTCCTTTAAGACTTGCAATCCTCCGGTTCGGTCCTTCCTAGTACCGCTCGGGCCCCATGGATCGGACGAAACAAAGTTCGACTGAGGCGAAGATTTTGTCGCGTCGTGTGGTTTCGTTCCGGAATTTGCCTGGAATTCTGTCGCCGACGATGCGGATTCTCTCACGGATTCGACAGGGGGCATGGCCTTGCCAACCGGCGACGTCGACTGGCATTCTGTTTCTTTCGAGGCAGAAAGGATCGCGAACGGTGTCCGGTCGAATGCATATTCGCCTGTTCCCGATGGTAAGTGCGTCATACCAGCCAGCCGCAAGCATTCGAGTCGCTGACGAACAGCCTTGGGAACGTCGATTCCCGGTACACCCGGTCTCGAAGCGTCCTCCGAGTTTGGCTCGGTTTGATTTTTGGAGAGTTTTTCAACTTCTGTCATCGTTTGACCGTTTGGTTCAACTGCAACAATTGACAATCGGGTATCATTTGAAAGAATCTCCGAGCGGATTAAAAGGCGTTGGTCAATGCCCGGCCCGAATTTCCATCCTCCCGGCGAAGGACGCGGAACCCGGCTGGTACGCACTGGATTTCCGTTGCTAGGGGCTCCGTTCGGAAGCCAGCCGTTCCAATCCCGCGCCTTTTCGAATCAGCAACAGAAGCAACAGCCAGAAGCAACAGC
>JAHEBQ010000094.1:3364-15411 GCA_024642205.1 Planctomycetaceae bacterium
GACGCGGAACCCGGCTGGTACGCACTGGATTTCCGTTGCTAGGGGCTCCGTTCGGAAGCCAGCCGTTCCAATCCCGCGCCTTTTCGAATCAGCAACAGAAGCAACAGCCAGAAGCAACAGCTTAACCCGGTACGATTCCGCGACGATGTGTCGGGGCCGATGCCCGGGGAATTATTTTTTTGTCAGGACTGGTTCCTGAAAAGTCGATGTCACTTCCACAAGTTTCCATTATTGGTCGTCCCAACGTGGGCAAATCCAGCATCTTCAATTGGCTGGCTGGCCGTCGCTTGGCAATCGTTGATGACATGGCGGGCGTGACCCGCGATCGCATGACCTTTCTGCTGGAAGAAGACGGACGATATTTCGAAATCGTCGACACCGGCGGAATCGGAATCAATGACGTGGATGAACTCGATGAGGAAATCGAAACCCAAATCGAAATTGGAATTCAGGGCGCTGACCTGTTGCTGTTTGTCGTTGATGTTCGCGACGGAAAAGTCGCACTTGACGAAAAAGTCACACGGCGTTTGCGAGGACTGGACAAACCAATCCTGATCGTGGCCAACAAATGCGATGGCGAAAACTGGGAACTCGAAGCAAACGACTTTTTCTCACTGGGTTTTGGTAAACCGGTTTGCTGCAGTGCAAAAAACAATCGGCGCAAGCAGGAGTTGATCGGTGCGATCCTGGAACGACTTCCCAACCAGGAGGAAATTGATCAGCGAGAGACGCGCCCGCCAGAAATGAAATTCGCGCTCGTCGGTCGTCGTAACGTCGGCAAGAGCACATTCGTAAATACGCTGGTCGAATCGGAGCGAATGATCGTCAGCGAAGTTGCAGGCACGACCCGCGACAGTGTTGATGTTCGATTTGAGCTGGATGGTAAAACGATGGTCGCGGTTGACACACCGGGACTCCGCCGTGGCAAGAGCGTCAAGACCGATATTGACTGGTATGGAACTCACCGTGCCCATCGAACGATTCGACATGCCGATGTGATCCTGATGATGTTTGATTGCAGCCAGAGGATCAGCAAAGTCGATCGCCAGCTATGCAGCTATATCGAGGCGGCATACAAGCCCGTAATTTTCGTCGTCAACAAATGGGATCTGATGGCCGAGCATATGCCCACGGAACGATGGGCGGATTACATTCATGATAATTTTTCGACACTCTGGAATGCTCCCATTGCATTTATTACCGGTCAAACCGGACAAAACTGCAAACGTTTAATGAATCATGCCCAAATGCTGTACAAGCAATCGCGGGCTCGCGTCAGCACCCCGAAACTGAACCGGATTATCAAGGAAGCACTGGTGAAACATCCGCCACCGATGGCTTCGAATAAAAAGCGGCCGAAAATATATTATGCAGCCCAAATTGGAATCGAACCCCCGACCATCATGCTCAAATGCAACAACCCGGATGCTTTTTCCAAGACTTATCAGCGCTATTTACTGGGAGTGCTCCGCGATTCGCTTGAATTCGGCGAGGTCCCGATTCGGATGGTGTTGGAGAAACGTTCGTCCACCGATCCCAATGCGACGCTCGAAGAGTCGGTTTCCTGAAACCTGAACCTGGTCGCGTGTGAAACTGCCGGCTGGCACCACGCGCTGGATCCAGGTCGCGAGTGCAAGAACGCACGGGACGTCGTAGGGGTTGTTCGGGAACATGAACTACCGCTTCCGTGGAAACACCGGCTGCCTTCTCAAGTCCACTCCAGTTGATAAACTGGTTCGTTTCCGGTTTCCCGCTTAATTGAAATCTCGAACGAGGACGTCATGACCGCACCGCGCGTTGGAATCTTGATGGGCAGCGACAGCGATTGGCCCAAAATTAACAAAGTCGCCGAGGCGCTCAAGGAGTTCGGCGTCGAATACGAAGTCAACGTCATGAGCGCTCATCGAACTCCGCATGCCGTCGCTGAATACGCGACGTCCGCTGAAGAGCGTGGCATTGGTGTCATCATCGCGGCCGCTGGTGGAGCGGCGCATCTCGCCGGCGTTGTTGCCGCTCATACGGTTTTGCCAGTCATTGGAATTCCGGTTCCAACCGCGGAGCTCGGCGGAATGGACTCGTTGTTGGCGACAGTGCAGATGCCTGGCGATGTCCCGGTTGTATCCGTGGCCGTTGGCATGGGTGGCCCAAGAAACGCCGGATTGTTTGCCGTTCAGATTCTGGCAACGGCCGATCCCGAACTTCGAACCGCATTCCACGCTTTCAAAGACCGGCTGGTGACTAAGATCAAAAGGAAAAACACGGAATTTCAATCGCTCATTGGAAAACAGGATGCCAGCCACGCCAGCTAGCTAACGTTTCGGGCGAGCATGACGTGCGACTCCGAGGATCTCACCTAACCTCCCGATCGAGACCCATGACAAAAGCAACTAAAGTTGAAACGATGATCTGGGAGGGTGGCGTTGATGGCTACCTCGACCTGATTGACCAGACCAGACTTCCGAATGAGATGTTGCGGATCGAATGTCGGGATGTGGAAACCGTGTGGGAAGCAATCAAGATGTTGCGAGTGCGTGGCGCGCCGGCGATTGGCATCGCCGCTGCCTACGGCGTTGTTGTTGGTTTGCAAACCGTACCCGATGAAGATGAACAGTTTTTTGCCCGGATGGATGAGGTCGTCAACTACCTCGCCTCCAGTCGTCCAACCGCCGTCAATCTTTTCTGGGCGCTCGACCGAATGCAGCGTCAATCGGCGTCACTTCGTTCGGAACTTCCTGTGTCCGAGATTCGTGAAAAGCTGATCGACGAAGCCCAAGCTATCCACGAAGAAGACCGGCAAATGTGTCACGCCATTGGTGATCATGGAGCCGGTCTGCTCGCGGATGTCGATGGTGTATTGACCCACTGCAATGCCGGCGGCCTGGCGACGGCAGAATATGGTACCGCTTTGAGCGTATTTTTTACGGCCCAGGACAGGGGGCACGACTTGCATGTGTATGTTGACGAAACCCGTCCCTTGCTCCAGGGTGCCCGGTTAACTGCCTGGGAACTTATGCAGCGAGGAATCGCCACAACGTTGATCTGCGATTCCATGGCCGCACAAGTCATGCGTGAAGGTCGCGTGCAAGCCGTCGTCACCGGAGCCGACCGAATTGCTTCCAACGGTGATTCGGCGAATAAAATCGGCACTTATTCACTGGCGGTCCTCGCCCGGGCGCATGGAATCCCGTTCTACATCGCAGCTCCCAGCAGCACGTTTGACTTGACGATTGAATCAGGTGCACAGATTCCGATCGAAGAACGAAACGCGACTGAAATCACACACGGGTTTGGACGACAAACGGCACCCGATGGAGTTCAGGTCTACAACCCGGCTTTTGACGTGACGCCAGCTGACTACATCAGCGCGATCATCACCGAACAGGGAATCATCCGACCCGTGAATGAAGCGAAGATCAAGCAGGTGTTGGGATTCGCTTAGCCAGTCGGTTTCCGCTTCAGGGCCCGGGTCGCGATGAACAACGGAATCATCGCACTCAGTTTGTCATTTCCACCCCAGCCATCTTCGTAAAAACCAGTCAGACAAAAACCTGCGTCCAGCTGTTTGCCGATCAAGTCATCCAATCCGTGGCCAAACTCCAACGGTCGATCCGGGCCGATCAAATTTTCGCGTTCTTCGTCGGGCAAATCAAAATCAGAGTAGGGGATCGCATGACGGACTTCAAACTGCCCACGATCCATCTTGGCCGCGTCGAACAGATAATAAAGCGGATTGATGAAGCCCACGACCAGCGATCCTCCCGGCTTGAGCACTCGAAACGACTCGCGCCAGATTTCTTCCACTGTGGGGCAAAAGCAGGTTGCACAAGGGCTAACGATCAAGTCGAACTGATTTTCTGAAAAAACATGCAAATCCCGCATGTCGCCGCAGGCAGTTTTGATTTCCAACCCTTCGCGTTGCGCAATTGTCTGATCGCGCAGAAGTTGAATTTCACTCAAATCAAAGACGGTTACGCGCGCACCCAGCGCTGCCAAAATCGGAGCCTGCTGCCCGCCACCACCCGCCAGACAAAGCACCTGCTTGTCCTCGATCGGTTCCAGCCAGTCCCGCGGAACCGGTTTGGTCGGGGTAACACGAATCTTCCATTCGCCTTGCCGGGCAAGCGAAATCTGTTCAGGAGTCATCGCCCGATAGTACTTGTCCCCTGCCTGGGCCAAATTGTCCCACGATCTTCGGTTGTAATTGACGGCGTCGATTTGGCTGGCCTTTCGATATCAATCCTGGTTATCTTTTGATGAAGTAACGGTCGCAAACAATTGAATAAAGCGGTGGTCAGGCAAATTCATGATCCCACGCCAGGGATTCCCAAATTCCGCATTCAGGTTTGATGTCCGAAATTTCAATTGGACGCTGTCGTTCTTGAGGATCCGGGTTATGTCTGGCAGTTCACCAAATGAACAATCTGATTCTTGTGCACAGGCCGTCAGGCCTGGCGTTTCATTGCCCTCCGCCTTCCTCACGATGGGGGCGGCAGCTATTATTGTTACCTGCTTGGTGCACAAAAATCATCAAATCGAGATATAAAAGCGTAACTTATCGGTTCCCCAACCTGTTGAATATTCCACCGGTGAGAAAGTCGTTCTAATCTAACCACTCGAATGACATCTCGATTCGTTCGATCGAATCGTTAGATCCCATTTCAATCCATTTTTCAAAGAACAACAAAGGCTGGTTAATGTATTACGTTCAATCAATTTGTCGAAAAAGTTTGCGATTCCTGGTGGCGATCGTTGCATCAGCCGGATTATTTTCCAGCCAATCGTCTGCCCAATACTCACCATTGTCGCCGCCACCGGCTGATCTTCAACAGGGTTTTGATTCGATCAATGTCGAACAGTCACAAGAATGGCTTGGCATCCTCGCTGGACCCAAGTTTGAAGGTCGGGGAACTGGTCAGCCCGGCTTTATTAAGGCGGCGCACTGGGTTGCCGGCAAATTGGCGGAATTTGGACTTGAACCCATGGGCGATAACGGGACGTACTTTCAAATGCTGCCAATGAAGCGTCGTCTGCCGGTTCTGGAAGAATGTTATGTTACGGGACCGGGCGACTTGAGAATCGAAGCCAAAGGGAACATGGGCTTTGACCGGTTCACCGACCAACAGGAGATCACCGGAGATGTCGTGTTTGTCAATTTCTCCGGAGAAAACACTCAACTTGCAGAAGACGTTCAACTCCGTGACAAGATTGTCGTTTACGTCGATGACGAAAAAGCAGCAAGTTCCGCACCCTTTCAGCTTGCGCGACAACGACCTCTGGCTGCAATTCGCGTGATCTCCGGTCGGCCTGTTTCGTCTCCGCAGCTTGTACGCGAAGGAGGACGAACTCGATCGACCAGCGTTTCCGGGACCATGACGCAGGAAGCTGCCAGGAAATTGGTTGAGGGCCTTGGAGGAAAGGCCGACTGGCTCAACAAACCCGAGAAAGAAAGCGTCGAAATCCATGACACGTTCTCCCCTGCTGGTGCAGAAAGTCCCATCTCCCAGCAAATCACTTTGCGGATGCGATTCCAGGAAGAACTTGCTGCCGCGCCGAACGTTATTGCCTGGCTGGAAGGATCCGACCCGAACCTCAAGCACGAATATGTCGTCATCGGCAGCCATCTTGACCACTTGGGAAACAGTCGTGGACAGGTTTACCCGGGTGCCGATGACAACGGATCGGGTTCCACGGCGGTTCTGAATATTGCCAAAGCGTTTGCGACCAATTCGACGCGACCCAAGCGAAGCGTTTTGTTTATCTGGTTTGCCGCCGAAGAAATGGGATTGGTCGGATCGCGACACTATTGCAATAACCCAACCAAACCACTTGAAGACATGATGTGCATGTTCAACATTGACATGGTTGGTCGAAACGAAGAATCCAAAGATGAAACATCCGAGGAAAACGAAGGACATATCCACCTCGTTGGAAGCCAGAAAGGCGACAACGATATTCACGAAATCGTTTTGAAAGCCAACGAATCGGTTGGATTCGAATTCGAGTTGGATCAGGAGGGAGTCTGGAACCGCAGCGACCAGATCAACTTCTACAATGCCGCCCACGTTCCGGTTTCATTTCTGTTTGACGGTTTCCATCCGGATTACCACAAGCCATCTGACCAGATTGAAAAAATCAACTTCAAGAAACTCGTTTCGGCAGCAAAGCTGTACTACCTTGCAGTCAATCTGGCCGCCGAACACGGTCGTTTTAAACCGAATCCTGAGAATGAAAAGTAAAACCTGACGTCGGTCAAACGGAATTCCGAAGCCGACAACATCGAGGCTTGCCTGTTTTCATTGGAAACAAAGCCAAACACGCACCAAGGCAAGTCGGATTCGGTTTTCGGTTCGTTCATCCCAGCGAATAGTTACCGAAGCGAAGAATAAACAACCTCGCGCACCGATTCGCCCAAATCTCGCGAACCGTAAGGCATGATTTGCGTCATGAAAACGATCGCGAGATTTTTTTTCGGGTTTACCCAAAACCGGGTTCCCGCCGCTCCACCCCAGCCAAAGTCGCCTTCGGGAAAAATCCTGAACCCCAGGCCAAACTGAAACTGGCGACCGGGTGATCGCTCAATCTGTCCCAGCTGATTCGAAAAGACATGCTTCAATGTCTCGGCCTTGATGATTTGTGTTTCATTGACCTTGCCTTCCGCCAGCAGCATCCGGCAGAACTTGAGGTAGTCATCAATCGTTGAACAAAGCCCTGCGCCACCGGAGAAGTATGTGTTGTTTTGATCGTAGAAACGAATCGACTGAACTGGATTGGCGACCGTCAGCTTCCCTCCATCTTCGGGTCTGTATAATTGCGCGAAGCGATCTTGTTTTTCGGTTGGGACCGTAAAAAAAGTGTCGGACATTTCGAGCGGATCGAAGATATTGGCTTTCAAGTACTCGTTTAGCGGCTGCTGCGAAACGACTTCGACGACGTAACCCAATACATCGGTAGACGCGCTGTAATGAAACATGGTACCGGGATGGTTCAGCAGGGGAATTTTCGCCAGTTTGCCGACCGTCGATTTGAGATTCAGGTCCGTTACCAAAACGCCACGATTCCGATACTCCTGGTCGACTCTCGTATTTCCAAAAAAACCATAGGTCAACCCGGACGTATGCCGCATCAAATCACGTATGGTCATCATCCGCCTGGCGGCGACTTCGACCGAGCCGCGTTTGTCTTCCAGAACTTTCAGGTCCGCAAACTCCGGAATGTAAACCGTGATGGGGGCGTCGAGGTCCAGTTTGCCCTGTTCGACCAGTTGCATCGCCGCAATGCTGGTGATCGGTTTGCTCATGGAATAAATTCGAAAAATCGTATCGCGTTTCAAAGGTTCTTGTTTGCGCTGATCCTGAAATCCCCATTGACCAAAGTAGATTTCCTCGTTGTTACGGCAAACAATCGTCGAACAGCCGATGAATTCTCCCGTCCTGGCTTTCACCGACATGTCGCGGTGAATTGAATCCAGTTTCCGAAGATCAAATCCCATTTCTTTCGCTTTTTCGGATACCCGCGACTCCGTGGCGCCATCTAATTTTTCGGCGGTCGGCGAGGAACCTGACGCGGAAACGGTCTGTGCTACGACTCGCGAGCAATCAGGGGCAAGGAGGATCAACAGAAACCAAACCCACCGGCCAGTACTGCTCGGGCCCTTGGTTCGTCGCGGAAGAAGTATTTTGTTGACCGTAATCATTGTGCTTCGTGACCTTTAACAACACAGGCATGGCTTTCGGGACACCGATCCTGGTTTGCCAGTACTGGGATTTGCGCCAATCCAGTTCACCCGTCGTTCCCACCGCCCCAACAGTTGAAAGACATTGATAAACCACTGGTAAAACCCGAACAAGATCACGCAGCTTTTAGATCAGGCAACGATTGGCTACCATTTCCCTAGATGGCTTGCTGGCAGGGACCTCGCTGACCGATGTCGCTGGATGCTCGATCGCTGAACGATCGTTGGCAAAAATCAACTTCAAAAGCCACACGACTTAAGGAGAATTCTTTTGGCAGACGCAGAAATCGGTTTGATTGGACTGGCCGTGATGGGTGAAAACCTCGTTCTTAACATGGCCAGCAAGGGATTCACGGTCGCCGTCTACAATCGGACGACCTCCAAAGTCGACGACTTCATTTCTGGGCGTGCCGCTGGCAAGTCGATTATTGGTACGCACTCGCCAGAAGAACTCGTCTCCAAACTCAAGAGCCCCCGGCGGGTGATGATCATGGTCAAGGCGGGAGCCGCCGTCGACAAGGTCATCGAAAGCCTGCTACCGTATCTTGACCAGGGCGACATCCTGATCGATGGCGGCAACAGCGAATTTCCGGACAGCACCCGCCGAACCAGTGAACTGGCCGAGAAGGGCATTCTTTATATTGGGACTGGAGTTTCCGGGGGAGAAGAAGGCGCCCTCAAGGGCCCCAGCATCATGCCGGGTGGTAATCCTGATGCCTGGCCGCATGTGAAATCGATTTTTCAGGCGATTGCAGCAAAAACCGATAATGGCGAACCGTGTTGCGAATGGGTCGGTCGGGGCGGGGCAGGGCACTTTGTGAAAATGGTTCACAATGGCATTGAATATGGCGACATGCAGATGATCTGCGAAACCTATCAAATGATGAAAGATGGTCTTGGGATGTCCAATGATCAAATGCACGATGTATTTGCCAACTGGAACTCGGGCGTCCTGGACAGCTACCTGATCGAAATCACACGCGACATTCTCGGTTACAAAGACACTGATGGAAACGCAACAGTGGATATGATCCTTGACAAAGCCGGTCAGAAAGGAACCGGGAAATGGACAGCAATCTCGGCGCTCGACGTCGGCCAACCGTTGACGTTAATCGGCGAAGCCGTCTTTGCGCGATGCCTGTCGGCACTCAAAAACGAACGGATCAGCGCGGCGAAAGTTCTCAAGGGACCCGATACGAGTTTCGAAGGAGACGCGACAGCATTGGTTGACGATCTGGAACGGGCCCTCTATGCATCCAAGATCGTATCCTATGCACAGGGATACCAATTGATGAGGGCGATCTCGGAGGAAAAGCAATGGGGCCTTAACTATGGAGCCATCGCCTTGATGTGGCGCGGAGGTTGCATCATCCGCTCGGCATTCCTGGGAAATATCCGGGATGCGTTCGAGCAAGATCCGAACCTGACCAATCTGTTACTGGATCCGTTTTTCCAGGCGGCCATTGAGTCCGCACAGGCGTCCTGGCGACGCGTCGTCGCGATCGCGGCAACCCTGGGAATCCCCATGCCGGCCATCAGCGCCGCGTTGGCATATTTTGACGGCTACAGAACGGAGAGGCTCCCCGCCAACTTGCTTCAGGCGCAACGAGACTATTTCGGCGCCCACACGTACGAACGAATCGACCGGCCAAGCGGCGAATTCTTCCACACGAATTGGACGGGGCGCGGCGGAACAACCTCGTCCTCAACCTATAACGCGTAGTCATGGGAAACTGCGACATCGGATCGCCCCTCCAATCGTTGAGATTCAGGCGTCCGACTCGAATCCACCAACCGCAGACGCCAACTTCGACCCATGTCAGCCGAAGCCAATAGCCTCAACCCAGTGAATCGCACACTTTATTCTCAACCAATTGACCCGCCGACACGAGCCAAAGCCCAGCGAACCGAAGTGTTAGCCTCGGGTCCTCCAAACCAATGCCGTCCATCAAGTACCATCCGCAGGATCGAACGTGTTGCAAGTAAAAATTGAGCCCCTGATTCTCGTTATCTTTGGTGCGTCGGGGGATCTGGCGAAACGAAAACTGCTCCCGGCTATTTTTGACTTGTACCATCAAGAATACCTCCCGGAAAACTTCGTCGTTCTGGGTGTCAGCCGCACCAGGTGGACCGACGAGCAGTTCCGTGACGACGTTTTCTTTCACAGCGAATTCATGAAGCTTGATGAGGTACCCGATGAGGTCAAGACTTCCTTCGGTGATCGACTGTTTTACCAGGCAATCGACACCAATTCGATGGAAGACTACCGGATGGTCAAAGACCGTCTGGATTCTCTGGACACCCAATTCCAAACTGCCGGAAATGCAATTTTCTATCTGTCCACACCCCCGGTCCTGTACGACAAAATCCCGGAATACCTCGCCCATTTCGACTTGAACAGAAAACCGGGAAGCTACCGGCGGTTAGTGATTGAGAAACCCTTCGGCAACGATCTGGCATCAGCCAAAGCCCTTAATATCAGCTTGAAAAAGCACTTTGACGAAGAACAAATCTACCGGATCGATCATTACCTGGGAAAGGAAACGGTCCAAAACCTTCTCGTCACTCGGTTCGCCAACGGTGTTTTTGAACCACTCTGGAATCGCAACTACATCCATCATGTTGAGATCACCAACGCGGAAGAAATAGGTGTCGGCTTACGAGGCGGTTATTACGACACGTCCGGAGCATTGCGCGACATGTTACAGAACCACCTGATGCAGGTCGTTGCTCATGTGGCGATGGAACCACCGATCTCACCCAGCGCAACTTCCATCCGAAACGAAAAAACCAAACTGTTTGAGTCGCTGCGTCCGATTGCAGAAACCGAAGTCGCCAAATACACGGTTCGCGGTCAATACATGGCTTCTAGGATCCGGGGGGAAACCGTCAAAGGCTACCGGGAGGAAGAAAGAGTACCCGCAGATTCCAAGACCGAGACATTTGTGGCGGTAAAATTCTTTATTGACAATTGGCGCTGGTCCGGTGTGCCATTTTATGCGCGAACCGGCAAGCGACTTCCGACGAGAGTTACGGAAGTATGCATTACATTCAACCAGCCACCGCATACCCTGTTTCGCCGTCAACAAGAGATGTTTGAGTCGGCCAACAACCAGTTGGTGATTCGAATTCAGCCGGATGAAGGCTTGCTTTTGCGATTTGGAATGAAGGTACCGGGCGAAGGCTTCCATGTAAAAAATGTCGGAATGGACTTTCACTATTCTGACCTGTCTGAAAATAATGTTCCCGAAGCCTACGAGCGACTGCTCCTGGATTGCATGAAAGGGGATGCCACGCTGTACGCACATGGTGACAGCGTCGAATATTCCTGGGAATTCGTCGAACCGATCCTGGATGCCTGGAAAAACGACGCGACCATTCCCATCTACGGATACCCCTCTGGAAGCTGGGGGCCGGAGGTAGCGGACAACATGATCGAACCAGGGGTTTTGAGTTGGCGTAACCCTTGCCGCCGGCTCACCGAAGATACGACCTGTTGTGAACTTTGAACCTCAAAGCTGTCCGTTCAAGTTCACCATCAACCCAAACTCCAACATTAATTCAATACGTAACCGATCACTGTCCGTAACCTCCCGTATCGCAGGATCGGGTTGCAATTTTTATTTCGAACAGGAAGTCAATCCAACGCGATTGGGAAAAGGGCTTGCAGGATGACCGTCGCCAATTTGCTCAACAACCTCCAGCAACTGGGCGAACAACTCGAGGGTGAGTTTCACGTCGATTCAATGACGCGAGGGATCTATTCCACCGATGCCTCGGTTTATCAGGAAACCCCACTTGCGGTGGCGACTCCAAAAACAGACTCTGACATTCAGAAGCTGATTCGATTGGCCCACCGGATCGACGTCGGAATCATTCCCCGAACTGCCGGTACGTCGCTGGCAGGTCAAGTCGTCGGTTCCGGAATCGTCGTCGACGTCTCGCGGCATTTTACGAAAATACTTGAGGTCAACGCGGACGAAAAATGGGTTCGTGTCCAACCGGGTGTAATCCGCGATGAGCTCAACCTCGTCTTGCGTGAATACGGCTTGCTGTTTGGCCCGGAAACTTCAACCTCCAACCGGGCTATGATCGGCGGAATGGTCGGCAACAATTCGTGTGGCTCCAACTCGATTGTTTACGGAAGCACCCGGGAGCATGTCATGGAACTCCACGGTTTTCTGTCGGATGGTAGCCGAGCCAGCTTCGGCGAACTCGGGGTTGAGGAGTTTGAAGAAAAGTGCAACCCGGCGGATGAATCCTTCGAAGCCAGCATTTACCGTGGGATTCGGGATCTGCTCGGTCAATCCCATGT
>JAHEBQ010000095.1 GCA_024642205.1 Planctomycetaceae bacterium
GGATTAATCCGGAACGAAAAAGTGTCCGCCATCGTTTCCGAATTTCGAACCCATCGCCAATGCAACCCGGGATCCGGCATTATTTTCTGCTGAGGTATATTGCGTCACCCGTGAAGCGATTTAGAAGCTCTTCGTCGGACCATTCGACTAATCCAATCGCTGGATCGGCAATCGTCCATTTTCCGTTTGTCTGGCCGATGACAACGATGGCGTGACCTGCTTCTCGACGCGGTCCAAGAAATCGACTCGGGACGGCAACGGTTTTTCCGAGCGGACCAAATTCATTGTCAGGGAAATGAACCATGGCCACATTGGGAAGCTGACCATTCAATCCCCAACTTTTTGGATTCCTCGATGCGATTCGGACATCGTGTTCTCGATTGCGAATCGCGAGTTTGAGTCCTCGAAAAATCCCTAAAGGTTCCGTACCGAGTTGGCTGGTCAAGCAACTGTCGATCATCTCCTTTTCATTCGAGTCGATGCCGTTCAATCTCAAAAGAGTTGCCGCCGCCGCTGGTGCACATGTCGAATCGTGACTCTGCAAACAAATCCGACCCAACGAATGGCCGATCGCCGCGACCCTTGGTGGATCAATCCAGGGTCGCACAATTGGCGAAACCAGATAAGCGGCCGCCAGCAGGCCGAGCGAAGAAACAATGAGCGTCCGTAAATGTCTTTGCAATACCGTTGTGTTCCAAGCAATGCCTGCCGAAAAAACCAGAATGATTGGAGTCAGATTCGACCAAAGGACAACTCCACTCATGGGAATCACCTTTGCCCAGCCAAGTCTTGCATGAAATGACAGACAAAACAGAAGAGAAAAAACAATCGAAGATGCAATCAAAAGTCCTGGGGACCTGCTCGACGCGCTAACGTATCGTCCGGCAAAGAAAGCAGCCGTTGCCAACGAACCGATCACGACAAACGCGGTGCATAGTTCCCAATCGAGCATTCTTCCCCTCGATTCAAGTTAATCTGTTTGTTAAGAAATCCTCACATTAAGAAATCATCACATTTGGCTAAGTACAGAACAATACCATTAGTTCGATTTTATTGCCCAATTTTGCATCCTAAGGACGAAAATTTCCACGTTCGCTTGAATTCACGTCAAACGAGGTGCTCCATACTGTGTCACTCGCCCAAATTGAAGTTGCGTGATCTTAAACCTTAGCTTTTTCATGGCGGCCGCATTTTCGAATATTCGAAAAAACGAGGGATCGTTTCGAAAAACGATGGTCGTTGGGAGATCAACCAACCGAATTTCCAAAGCTTGCCCTGGATTCAGATGTCAAGATCAGCGTCGTGGATCTGGTTGATTTCTGAGCGCCGAGAAGACGGTTCCTGTCGGTTTCTCGTGGAGCGTGTCTTGCGATTTCTTCGCATCGCCAGCGGTGTGCTGTGTTACCGATGATTCGGCGGTTTTCAATTTACCTCTCTGGAATGGATCGACGTCGATTTGAAGTCACTCGACATGGCTCGCTTCTTGATTGTCGACCAGAATCCAGTTTTGACCGAAGACGGCCCAAGTTCCCCAATGATCGGGCTGAGTTGTTCTGGACGGCCGGGTCCCGTTTATTTTCCCGAAAAACAGTTTTCCGCGCTGGAGTTGATTGCTTGCCATGAGTACGGCCACGTCACCCATTCCATCGGGTGAATACGAATCCGGGAAGGTCCACTTTGGCAGGTTCATTAAAGGTGAAAAGCCGGTTGACTACCGAGATTAGCGAAGTGTCATTGACGTGCCGGCCGCGATCTTCCCTGGCCGGCGGGCAATGAAAAGCACCCCGAATTCTCCTTCGAACAGCAACGCCTTATCAGCCTTTCCGTCCTCCCTTGGTCCCTTTCGTCGCGCCAATTTCGCACCCTGCCCCGGTGGCGGTGCCATCGCCGCTGTCCTAAAGAAACTTCGGCGGCAACGGAGCCTTGCGATCCAGCCAGTCGGGGATGATGCGTTTTTTGTTGCTTGGGACCCAGGCAAAGTGCGGATCGATGTTGCGACGCGCCGTAAAGTGTCCCGTCATAACCACCGTTCGGCTGAGAAAACAGACTCTACCGTCAATGCTAGATCGGTCGTCCGTTCCCTCAGCAGAGAGGCGATCGATATTCGGCATTTTCTCGTAAAGATGACCGTGGCAAATGAGATCATCCCAGCCCCAGTCATCGGCAAAGTTAAAAAAGACATTGGGCCGATCCGTTTCACTTGCCGTGCAAGCGGACAACATCAGCGAGGCAAATGTGGCCACAAAAAGAATGATGAGTGTTCTCACTGGTTGGGTGCAGAAATTGGTTTGAAGGTTGAACCGGGGAATGGGGTGGACCGTGAACTTATCGACTGATCAATACCCCGCGCTTACGTTTGACAAATCAATTACCTGATCAAAACCCGGCCGAACCGGGCCATGCATTTTCACCAGGGGTTAGGGAGACCGCCGGAATCAACCAATCGTGATCCTACTTGCCGTCCCCGGGTTTCCACGGTACCTGGCCGTTCTTTTCAACCAGAAAGTGTGCGTCAACCGATTGATACCACGAATGAAGTCGCTGACGCATCTGCTCGACCCGTTCCGGCATGACTTCAGCGAGGTCATTGGATTCACCGATGTCATCCTTCAAATTGTAAAGGTGAATGCGTCCGTCTTCGTATCGTTCAACGAGTTTGAACTCACCCATTCGAATGGCTCCTCCCGGGAACCCGCCTTGATTGCTGTAGTGCGGATAATGCCAATAAAGTGCTTCACGATTCAGCATTCCACCAGTGAATGCCGGACGAATATCGACTCCATCGACGTCGTGTTTTACCGGGATCCCGGTAATGGCAGCAATCGTCGGGAACAGGTCGATGGAACAGACCGGCTCGGAGCTGACCGAACCTGGTTTCGTGACGCCAGGATACCGTACGATCCAGGGTTCGCGAATACCGCCTTCGTAAACCCAACCCTTGCCGCCACGAAGCGGGAGATTGCTTGTCGGTAGACCTTCGGAAGTAGAAAGTCCACCATTGTCGGATGTGAAAACCACGATTGTCTTATCGGCAACTCCAGAGTCATCCAGTTGTTTCAGGACCTTACCGACCGCCTGGTCCATTGCCTCAACCATCGCCGCGTATACCGCGTGTTTTTGGAGAATCCGAACTTGGCGCGGTTTTTCCCCGAACACCTGTTCTTCGTCAGCGAACTCCTTCCCCGTCACCCTTGTGACTCGTTCCTGGTATTTTTTCACCAAATCGGGACGCCCCATCAGCGGCGTGTGTACGGAATAGAAGGCGAGGTAGGCAAGAAAAGGCTTGTTTTTGTGGCCCTCAATGAACTTGGCTGTTTCCCGAGCGAGTCTGTCCGGCAGGTGGTCGCCTTCGGGACTTTCAACTTTGATCTCCGGATTATCGAATGGTGCAAAATACTTGTTTCCGGTGTAGGGCCCGCCCCGACTGTATCCGCCGATGTTAACGTCGAAGCCCCTGTTTTGTGGATAGTATTCTGCACTATCTCCCAAGTGCCATTTGCCGGCAAAGAATGTCGAATAACCTTGTGCTTTCAATGCCTGTGCGATGGTGATCTCGTTCAATGGCATCCTGTCATGCAACGGCGCCGGGTTGAATTTGCCGCTTCGTTTGCCTGAAAAGAAATTGGTGGCTTCCACTCGTGTTGGATACCTTCCGGTCATTAAGCTGTATCGCGTTGGTGAACAGACCGGGTTGGCCGCGTAGCCGTCGGTGAATCGCATTCCCGATTGCGCCAACTCATCGATGTTCGGCGTCTCGTAGAAACAATTGGGATTATTGGCCCCGATATCCATGAAGCCCAGATCATCGACGAGAATGACGACAAAGTTCGGCGTCTCAGCCTTTCTGTCTTCAGCCGCATCGATTCCCATGAGCCACGAAATCGATATCAGCGCCGCCCCAATTAAAGTTGGGACATTCATCGTGTTGCTATTTGCGCTCATGATTGGCGTTCTCCTGTCCGTTATAGTGTTTATCGCGAATCCATTTTGGCTGCCAGGCGTCGAAACGCCGGTTTCCGTAATCGTAAACGACCTCGTTGGCTTCCAGGTCAGCAACACCCAACCGATCTTCGTCCGCTCAGCCGAGTTCTCCTGAAACCGATTTATCCGGTCAACCTCTCAATTTTCGGGGAGGCACTCGTATTTCGGCCAGGCTGACGGTCTCGAGGGGGCCGATTCCAGGTCAAAGAGCAGTTGGTGGTTAATCCGGGGGTTAATTGTGCAGCTTCCATTTCCATCATGGACTATCCGTTGGATGTTTTGAACCAGTAGGAAAACCTGTTCATCCAGATGTGAGATCAGGCCATGGTATTCACAAAGCTCGTCGCTGAAAACTTCCTTCTTTCCCGGCCTGGGTGCCAATCCATGGTCGCGTCCGGTGGTTGTTTGCGGAGTATTCCTGAACGGTTGCAGGGGCAGGAAATTTTCTGGAAGCGGCGTTCGTTTTTCGCAGTACATGTGTCGGTAATTTGACAGTGGGTTTCGAGGATCATGGGCGCTGAGAAACCAGCATACAGGAATACGGCAGTTCGCGCTTCGCATCGTGGATGCACTCCACGGTTTCTTCTGGATACACAGGACTGGGAAATCTATCCGCGTCTCGGTTGGGATTCAATTTCCCGTCGACGAGATCCTGGACTTGAAAAGTGGCATGATTCGCCTTTCCTCCCCTGCAGACAGATTTGCCGGAAGAAAACGCTTGCTCAAGCATCGTACTGTCATTATGCCATCTGCCGATGGTAAACGTGCGATCGTTTCTGCGAAAGCTAAACCCACGGGTTGCAAGCTGGTCGAAGTTGGGGGTTTGAATAGCCGGATTTTCGTGAACTCCCATGGTGTCGGCTTCCTGATCTTCGGCAAACAGAAAGATGATATTCGGCCTCGTCTCAGCAAAGCCAGTTGCGGCCGGCAGTACCAATATCATTGCCGCAAAAAGTACGAAAGCTGACTTCATGACTTTGTTCCGTAGGAACTCATTGGTTCAATTCAAATTTGGCTCAATTCTATCAGCCTCCGAGGTCAAACCCGCAACATCCAAAAAAATACCAGCAACCGGCAGCGACTTCGAGAATTCAAGTCAATTGAATTTGGTAATGCCAAACGGAAAGAAACAACCCGCGAAGACAGGGCAAACCACCGGATAACCAGGCAATCCTCCCCATTTCCCTGAATTTTTGTGAGTCTGAAACTTTGAAATCCCGTCGGCGGTACAATGAAAGTCACTCCGTGACTCCGACGGCCATCGAAATGCAATCTCAGGGAGATGTCAATCGGAATGCTGCTCGGCTTTTCACGGATCGGGGTGGCCGTATTTCTTCAGCATAAATCTAATGAGCGATAAACTTGTCGAATGCGATCATAGCCTGTCGTGGTCTGAATAAACGCTATGGCGATAATGATGTCCTGGATTCGGTCGACTTTGAAATTGCTCCAAATCGCCTGGTTGGATTCCTGGGCCCCAACGGCGCCGGTAAGACTACGACGATTCGCATTTTGCTCGGTCTCTTGAAACCGACATCCGGTAGCTCCACGATTTTTGGAAAGGCATGTCTGCAGGAAGGACATTCCATCCGCCAACAGATCGGCTATCTGCCCGGCGATGTTCATTTCTACCCGAACCTGACGGGCCGTCGGACGCTCGAGTTTCTTGCCAACGCCCGTCGTCAAGACTGTCATGCAGAAATTGCCAGGTTGGCCCATCTCCTGGACCTCGAGTTGAACAAAAAGGTCCGGAAGTATTCGACGGGAATGCGACAAAAACTGGGGTTGATCCAGGCACTGATGCACAAGCCGCAGCTCCTGATTCTCGACGAACCGACCAGTGCGCTGGATCCGCTGGTTCGAAAAACCTTATTCGACGAGCTGCACAACGTGGTTCGAGAAGGTCGATCGGTATTGTTTTCCAGCCATTCTCTCGGTGAAGTCGAAGAGCTATGTGACGAAGTCATCATCCTGCGTTCGGGCCAAATCGTTGAACAACAGAATATCGATGCGCTGAAGAACCGGGCGCTACGTCGTGTCAGGGTGATTTATTCAAGTGCCGACAATGTGCCTGATGAATTTCCCGTTCAGCTGAATTTGCTCAAACGACAGGGAGAAACGGTTGTCGGTACCTGGACCGGTGCGACACAAGAATTGATCGTATGGCTTGGTACACAAGAAATCCAGGACGTGATGATCGAAAAACCGGATCTCAATGACTTGTTCCTGACTTACTATCAAGAAAGGGAACTGGCATGATCAATCCGGCGATTTTCTGGAAAACGACCCGGGACTCGGCAAGCCTCCTGGCGGCCACTTCGCTGGGGATGATTGGATTTGTCGTTTTGTTTGTCTGGGCCATGCTCGACATGGGTGAGGAGTTGATGAACTTCCTTTCCAAGTTCGGGTTCCTCAAGAAAATGTTTGAATTCAGTTTCGGCATCGACGTTTCAAAAGAGGTATCGATCACCGTTTTGCTTGCCGTCTGTTTTACGCATGGCGTGGTCCTGATGCTTTCGTGGGCAGTGGTCATCGCGACGACTTCACGGGTTACCGCCGGCGAGATCGAACGCGGTACGGCGGATCTGTTGTTGACATTGCCGGTAAAACGAAGTGAGGTCTATGTGTCCACGACCCTGTTCTGGGTGTTGGCTTCGCTGGTATTGGCGGCTTGTCCATTGGTTGGCCTGTGGATCGGGCTCCATCTGATGGAGACGAAAGAAGTCATATTGATCAGCCGGTTCGTCAAACCTGCGGTCAATTTCTTCTGTTTGTTGTTATCGATCGGTGGAATATCCAGCCTGGTCGCCAGTTGTATCAATCGACGTGGGTTGGCGATTGCCACCGTTGTGGGATTGCTTCTACTGTCGGTCGTTCTGAATTTCGTCGAGCCGTTTATTTCTTCGTTTGAGAAAATCAGATTTCTGGGCCTGCTCAATTATTTTCGTCCCGTCGACGTCGTGCGACTGGGTGCGTGGCCGGTAACGGAAATGACCGTCTTGCTTGGATTGGGGATCGTTTGTTGGGCTGTTGGACTGGTTGTGTTCGACCGCAAGGATATTCCAACCGCTTGATGTGGAATTGACAATCGTCGCTATTGTTTCGAGATTTCGCGCCGTGAAAAGATCATCACCCGGCCGTCCTCCTGTTTGCGACGGTAACCCAGCAGATGAAAAATCTGTTTGGCCAGGAACCGGGCCACGCGCTTGTCGACGATCAACGCATCGGGATGGTCCTTGCTTCGAGAGACGCCGGGAAGACAGATCAGAATTTTTTCGAAGTTGACTTTTCTCAATAGTGTCGAAAGTTTCAACGCCCAGTCGGGAACCCTGCGAACAACAAAAAACCCATCGTCGCCGGACGATTGGTAAAGCGGCATGAAAATCCGGCCACGCATCGGCGCCCGTATTTCGCCGTCTCGATCCCGCGCGAGTACTTCTCCCTTTGAAATCGGAGCCAGATTTTTGTAACCGGGATTCATTCGAAAACCATCCTCCTCCGATAGTGGCTTTCGAAAGATCACCTCAAAAAAATCATGATAATTGCGGCCCAGGTGCTCCAGTCTGAGGCGATGCTCATCTCGGCTTGATTCGTCGCCAGGAATCCGAGTTTCATTGAGTAGGCCGGCAGCAACCAGTGCCCGGTAAATGAATGCCTTGTGTGTTCTGACGGATTCCGGATCGTCGTGCTGGCCAGCTTCAAATGCAAGAGCGACGGGGCCGAAGTCGTTTAAATAACTCAGCAGCGGGCCTTCCAGGTATTCTTCGATTCCGAGCACGGTCGGCACCGGGAATTGCATGGCAAAACTTCGATTGTTCAATTGATCATTAATCGCAATGAACGGAACCGAGGGAGCCGATGTCGTATGCAGGTCGATGAAATACGTAGACCGATCCTGGGTGATAAGTGGTTCAATCAACCCAAACAACTCGACCTGTTCGGCACGTTCCGCAATTGCGTGGTCGTTGTCGAGCGACGTGGATCCCTTGTCGACACCCGTCTGGGAACGGTAGTGATTCAGGAAATCTCGATTCCAGAGTCGGTTAAGGTCTTTCGAGATAAAGCGTGCGTTTTTGGCCAGCGCGGTGAGATTTCCCGTAACGCCGATCAAACGTCCACGAATCGGCGTTTGCTCGGATTCCAGTTCATCGAATACCTGTTGCAGCGCCAAAACGCCCGAGGGTTCGTTGCCATGGATCCCGCCGATGAACATCATCACTGGCCCGGATTCCGAGCCCTCAATGTCCCCGATCAGTCGTCCGGTTTTGTATGTTTGACTGGCAAACGAAAACGTAATCATTCCGAATTCAGTTTCCTGTGCATGGCGCGGATGTCATTGGCAGTGATAAGCCCGACAACACATTTGTCTCGAACGACTGGCATGCTGCCAAAACCATTGTCCAGCATCGTCTGTTCAGCTTCAGCCAGCGAAGCTTCGGGAGCAACGCTCACAATCTGTGTTGTCATGCATGCCGTTACCAGTGCATCGTTGTTATCGTCTTGTTCCCGGAATCTTTCAATGTCACGCTTTGAGACGATACCAGTCAGCTCTCCCTTGAGATTCTCAACCGGCAAATGATGCACTTTGTTCCAGGCCATCAATGTATCAGCAAAATCCAGCATGTCGTCCTCCCTGACCGTCACCAGGTTGGTCACCATGATGCTGTCGACACGAGCATATCGATTGGGAATCGAAGCCAGCGTCTTTTGTTTCGGGATCTCCCATTCATGGACGGGAACAGCGCCCAGGCAATTTTCCTGCATGTATTGAGTAATCAGAAGCATCGATTCGTCGACGGTGTTTTTTGAACGCAGCGACCGGAGTGAGTCGATTATCCAGCTCGCGCCCGTTCGTTTCTTCAGCATCCGCTGTTCGATCGTGTTCAAATAGCCTGCATATTCCTCTCGAGGAACGCCGATTTTCTGAAGTCCTGACTCGGCCATTGGCAACAGTTGCTCGAGGATCAGTCGACCGGCATCCAGCGTTTTTCCGAACCAGGTCAGCTCATTCGACAAGCCGTTTCTGGCGGCTTTCAAGAAATTGGAGCGGACTTCCTGGAAATTGAAATACTCCTCCCAGCAAGATTTGCATTTTTCCGGCATGGCCTCCATCAGTCCGATCCACAAGGCTGCGTTGGCCATCTCGTCATGCGGTGTCGGCCCGGCCGAGAGGTAGCGGTTCTCGATTCGCAGGTGCGGCTTGCCGTTGCCAACACCGTAGCAGGCCCGATTCCATTTGTAGAGCGTACCGTTGTGCAAGGTCATTGCTCGAAGCAATGGGATCTTCCCTTTGGAAAGCAACTCCATTGAATGTTCTCCTTCCAGCTTCGACGCAATTAGCAACTGGTAAAACGCAACGTCATTCTTGAATATTTCCGCCGCGGAAGATTTGAGCCAGCCGTACCCGAACGCAACTCGGGGCTGTTTGTCACGGATATCGTTTCCCGCATGACGGATATCAATGCTTTGACGAAACAGCGCGATCCGGGTTTCGCTCCATAGTTCCTTGCCCAATAGAACCGGTGAGTTGACGCAGGCTGCCAGGACCGGCCCGGCCAAAACCTGGGCCCAGTTGTATTTGTCTGCAAACTCCGCGGGATCAATCTGGAGATGGACCTGGAAGCTCGTATTACAGGCTTCAAACAGAATCGAACTGTGCTTCAAATTGATCTCGTCGACACCTTCGATATACAAAGAGAAATCTTCTCCCCGAAGTTCCTTGATGATCGCATCCAAAATCCGATAGCGTGGATTGGGTGTCATGTATTTGAAATCAAGTTCGCTTTTGCGAATCGTAGGCAAAATTCCCGTCAGCAGAATTCGACTATCGTGGCGTCGGGCATGTTCGTCGGCCAACTTCAGCAATTCGTTAAGTTGCCGATCCATATTCTTTAAACAGCCTGGTCCGGCATCGCAGGGATCCAGGTTGATTTCGAGATTCCATTGAGCCAACTCCGCCGTAAAATGCGGCTCGTTGATCCCGGAAAGAATATCCGGCCCGGAACCGGCTGGTCGAAGATCCGGCTGGAGCAGGCACAATTCCTGTTCGGCTCCAATTCGCGTGACGCCGGATTCGATCAGGCCGTTGTCAATCATGTATTCAAGGGCGGCGATATCGTCGAGTAGATGACGCAAGAACTCGGTTTTCGTCTGGCTCGAAAGTGGACTGATTTGTTGATCGCCCATCGGCGTTCCTTTGGCAGCTTGGCGTCTTGGAGATAGCAATCACTCAAATGGGAATTCGAGCATCGACTTATCAGAAGAGAACAGCGTTCACCTGTCAATGGTTTTCGTTGTCGTGAAACTCGAACGGGCTTGAGTCGTCCAAAGTAGAGAAATGCCGGCCCGACGGGAATGCGGGTAAATCGAATCGCGAGTTGATCGGTTTGACGGGAGAGTCGTCTGGACGAGCGGTGCCTCTCCAATGAACGTTGTTTTCCAGCAGGAGTTCGACCGTCGCATTGATGGTTTCGACGTGAAACGGAAGTTCATGGCGAGAAAACGGGCTCTCAGAATACCCATTATTGATGAATGGGGCCTCGCCCGGGCTTGACCTCGTTGGATTCTTTCCAGGAATCGTCGTCGCGCATCGATAACGATCCAGCGAGCCTGGAATACATGGCGTTCCCAACCAAGTCTATTTGAGTGAGCTGCTCGATTGGTTTGGAGCCACGACCGAACTCACCTGTCACCCAAGGTTCGGGCCTGGAATGGTCCTCGAACATTCGCGCTGTCGTCAATGCTGTTTTGGAAGCCGACAGTCAAGTCGGTATTTTTTGAAATGGGCAACCGGCTAGTCTTTCTTTTTCTTGCTGCCCTTGGAATCCGGTTTTGTTCCGGTCGAGGACGTCGAATCCGACGAAGTCGATGCGTTACTGCCGGCTGAGTCCGATTTCGTACCTTTGGACGCCGCGTCCTTCGATTCGGTCTTTTTGGGTTTATCAGCCTCTGCTGATTTTTTGTAGGAGTCGCTGCGATAGTCTGTTTCGTAAAAACCACTTCCCTTGAACATCAGCGCCGCACCAGTACCAAATTGACGTACCGCCTTGAGCTTGCCACAGTGAGGGCATTTCCTGATCGGATCGTCGGTGATTTTTTGGAACAGTTCCCAGGCGTGGTCGCAAGCATCGCAGATATAGTCGTAAGTTGGCATGTTCGTATTCGCGTTGAATTTTACCGGGAACCAGGATTCAAAAAGTCCATGACGCAGGCAATCAAAAGGACGGAAGACGAAATTCCGGATATTTCCAGGAGACGAATGTTCGTCAATCCAATCGTATTGCTTCTGAACTTCACGTGATGGTATCCCCCTGGCACAGATTTACTTGTTCACGGGACCTGTGGAAACGAAAACCTGTGACGGGCGGATAACCCGGTCATGAAGCTGGAATCCACTGCGCAAGTCGGCCGAGACCAAGTTGGCTTCGTATTCGTCACTGGGTTGCATTTGAATAGCCTGATGAAGGTTCGGATCAAAAGGATGACCAACGGCTTCGATTTTCCTGCAGCCATTGTTTTCCAGAACGGTATTGATCTGCTGGGCTACCAATTTGACACCCTCAACCAGTCCATCGCCATTGGGGTCTTTTTCGTAAGACTCAATCGCGCGTTGCAGATTATCAACGGCTTCCAGGACCTCGTTCATCAATCCCAGCGAGGCGTAGCGCAATTGATCCTGCATCTCGCGTCGATTGCGTCGACGGAAGTTTTCAAGATCGGCATGTGCCAACAAAACACGTTTCTCCGCTTCGGCAAGTTCCCCTTGCAGGCTTTCGATGGTGGGCGCGCCTGTCGGTAATTGCCGGGCACGCGCTTCAGAATTCAAAGCCTCCATTTCTGCATCGGTTGCAGCATGGATTTGTGGTTCGGATGCCGGTGAGGCGTCCTGCTCGTCGGCCAGCTCAAATTTGTTTTCTGATTCTGTATTCATGATAGGATCTGTTTATTTGTTAGAGGTAACAAATGGTTCGTTTGACCGTTAACGTCAGTCACTTCTCTGCAGTCGCGAAATACTCGGTTAACCGTTGAAGGAAGTTTTTTCGTTCGGGCAGGACTTCGGTTTTCTCGAGTTCGGCCAGCCGCCGGAGGATCTCCTCCTGCTCCGGCGAGATTTTCTTGGGTGTCTCAATGAATGTCTGCACCAACAAGTCTCCCGTTTTTCCGCCTTGGGGACTTGGCATTCCGCGTCCGACCAGCTTGAAGACTTCACCCGATTGGGTCCCGCGGGCGATGATCAGTTTGTCCGGGCCGTCGAGTGTGGGGACCTCGATTTCGGCCCCCAACGCGGCTTGCGTATACGAGATGGGCATTTGCAGGACCAAATTGTTGCCGTCGCGATGGAACAATTTGTGACGCCGCACCGCAATAAAAACGTAGCAATCGCCTCTGGGTCCACCATTGGGGCTGGATTCACCTTCGCCAGCCAATCGGACTCGCATCCCGTCATCGACACCGGCGGGGATCGAAACATCCAATTCGATTCGCTTGCTGACTTTTCCCTGTCCCCGGCAATCGTTGCACGGATCGACGATGATCTGACCTGCGCCGCGGCAAACCGGACACGTTGTCTGGACACGCAGGATTCCCGCCGATTGCAGGACCTGACCACGACCACCGCACTGCTGGCAGGCGACAGGTTTGCTTCCCGGCTTGCTTCCGGATCCGTCGCACGCTTGACACGTTTCGTTGCGTTTGAACTTGAGCGTTTTGTTGACGCCCCGCGCGGCTTCTTCGAGCGACAGCGTCACGTCTGCGCGCACATCGCTGCCGCGGCGGGCGCGATTATTGTTGCGTCCGAACAGGTCCCCAAACATCCCACCGCCTCCACCAAACATTTCACCGAACGCGGCAAAAATGTCTTCGGCCGATCCGAATTGGCTCGAGCCATCGACGCCCGCATGACCGTGTCGATCATAGCGTGCACGCTTTTCCGCATCGCTGAGCACCTCGTAGGCCTCGGCAGCCTCCTTGAATTTTTGACTCGCTTCGGCATCTCCCGGGTTACTGTCCGGGTGGAATTGCACCGCGAGTTTTCGATAGGCCTTGGCAATATCGCGATCGGAAGAATCGCGTTGCACGCCAAGCACGTCGTAATAGTCGCGTTTCGCCATCGAAATTCCAGTTTTATGGTCGCGAAGAGTCGATGAAATCACCCGACATTCCTGGTTGGGTGATGGTTTATTAATTTCGAAAAAACGGACCACAGTAACTGTGGTCCGCTTGTTTAACAGCTGGTTATCAACTGGGAGGTCCGCGTGAGCCTGAATCGTTTAATTGACGCTAGCCACGTTCACCGGATCTGTCGTCCGGCTTCGCCTCCTCCTCGTTGCAGTACCTTGGGCCGAACGGTTTCGGTCCGCCAGGACCCAACCTACGCAATCGCGCCTTCGACGCGTCGCTTGTGCTTGTCATCGTCATCAAACGTTGACACCATTGCGTCAGTTGTCAAAAGCAAGCCTGCAATGCTGGCTGCGTTTGCCAGGGCGGTTCGAACGACTTTCACCGGATCAATAACAC
The DNA here is from genome assembly GCA_024642205.1 of Planctomycetaceae bacterium. Taxonomy (GTDB): domain Bacteria; phylum Planctomycetota; class Planctomycetia; order Pirellulales; family Pirellulaceae; genus Mariniblastus. The sequence goes on from JAHEBQ010000095.1 coordinate 13,498, forward strand.
CAGCCTTGAGCATGTCGGTGTATTCACCGGTAAAGGCGTTATAGCCGGTGTTGTTTGGTTTGCTGGAAACGATGTCAGCCACAACCGATCCGTCAATGCCACCGTTGCTGGCGATCTGTCGGATCGGTGCATCCAAGGCGGCCAGCACGATATCCACGCCAATTTTCTCGTCACCCTTGGCATTTTTCTTGGCGGCTTCCACTGCTTCTTTGCAGCGGAGAAGAGCAACACCACCCCCTGGGAGGATGCCTTCTTCAATGGCAGCTCGGGTGGCATGCAGTGCGTCCTCGACACGAGCCTTTTTCTGCTTCATGTCCGCTTCGGTTTCGGCACCGACACTGACAACTGCGACGCCACCGGTAAGTTTAGCCAGTCGCTCCTGGAGTTTTTCCTTGTCGTAATCGCTGTCGGACTGCTCGATCTGTCGACGAATCTGGTCGATCCGGGCTTCGACGTCTTTCCGCTGCCCGCCGCCTTCAACGATCGTTGTACTTCCCTTGTCGACGGTGATTTTCTTGGCGGTTCCCAGTTGTTCCAACTCGACTTTTTCAAGTTGAATACCGAGGTCCTCACTGATCAGCGTTCCGCCGGTCAATGTTGCGATGTCGCCCAGCATGGCCTTGCGACGATCGCCGAAACCTGGAGCCTTCACCGCACAGACATTCAGCGTACCACGCAGCTTGTTGACCACCAAAAGTGTCAACGCTTCCGCGTCAACGTCTTCGGCGATAATCATCAGCGCGCCGCCCGTCTGACCGACTTTTTCCAGAATCGGAACCAGGTCACGAATGTTGCTGATTTTCTTTTCGAAAATCAACACCCGGGCGTTCTCGAATTCGCAATTCATGTCGGTCGGATTGGTGATGAAGTAAGGCGAAATGTAGCCTTTGTCGAATTGCATTCCGTCGACGTACTCAACCGTCGTCTCCGCCGTTTTGCCTTCTTCGACCGTAATCACGCCGTCCTGGCCCACCCGATGCAGGGCTTCCGCGAGCAATTCACCGATCACCATATCGTTGTTCGCACTGATGGCACCCACGTTGGCGACTTCATCCTTGTTCGAAACCTTTTTTGACATGCTGACCAACTGTTCCACTGCCGCAGTCACTGCTTTGTCGATACCGCGCCGAATCGCGGTTGGATTAGATCCGGCGACGATATTGCGAAGCCCTTCCTTGAAGATGGCTCGAGCCAGCACGGTCGCGGTCGTGGTACCGTCTCCGGCGAGATCCGAGGTCTTTTGAGCGACTTCGATCACGAGCTTGGCGCCCATGTTTTCGAAACGATCCTCAAGTTCGATTTCTTTGGCGACCGTAACACCGTCTTTGGTGACCGTCGGGCCTCCGAATGATTTATTGATTATCACATTGCGACCGGTGGGGCCCATGGTGATCGCCACGGCATCCGCGAGGATGTCGATGCCGCGCAACATACGGGCTCGTGCGTGATCTTCAAACAGCAATTGTTTAGCCATTGTTATTTCCTTGTAAGTTGTTGATGAGGTCCAGGTTGTGTCCAAGTCTCAAATCTGAAATTTCAGGCTTGAGATATCAGTAACTGTCCTAGACGACCTTTGCGAGGATGTCGGATTCACGCAGGATCTTGACGTCCTGGCCTTCGACTTCGATTTCGGTTCCGCCGTACTTGCCGTAGATGACTTCATCACCAACGCTGACGGACAGTTCACCGCGTTCGCCGCTTTCAAGCAGTTTGCCGGGACCCACGGCGACCACCGTGCCACGTTGTGGTTTTTCTTGAGCTGCATCGGGGAGCACGATTCCACCAGCGGTGGTTGC
>JAHEBQ010000041.1 GCA_024642205.1 Planctomycetaceae bacterium
CAATCGCAAGAATGATCATAAACTGGGATTAAGGGATAGAGCCTAGGGAGTTTGCGTTGATCGTCGGGCCTGAAAATATGCTGGCTGAACATTTCTGGCTGATGTTCGCCGTAAATCGGCGACGCCTGCCAGGCTGATGCCAACGATTCGGTCACCTTTTGCTGACCATTCCATCGTGTCTACATCGTCTCCCGAATGCTCACCGAGGACTTGCGTCCCAGAACAATGTGGTCAAGCACATCGATCCCGATCAGTTTTCCCGATTCAGTCAATCGTTGCGTCACAGCAACATCTTCACGACTGGGGGTTGAATCACCCGACGGATGGTTGTGGACCAGGATGACCGAAGAAGCCGCGTCCTTGATCGCCGGCCGAAACACTTCACGGGGATGAACCAGACTGGCGTCCAGCGTGCCCACTGTGATCTGGTGCGTATCGATGACCTGGTTTTTCGTGTCAAGCGTGACGATGTGAAACTCTTCCTGTTTGGCATCTGAGATCAGGCGCGAAAAAAAACGCTGGCAAAACGTTATGGCTTCGGAACTGGATGAGATCTTGACGGTGATCCTGTTGTCGGCCAGCGCCGCCACCCGCCGGCCCAATTCAATTCCGGCCATGATTTGACAATAAGCCGTTTTCTCAATCGCAGGGCTGACCTCCTTCAGTTCCGCCCGACCTGCACCCGGAAGATCTTCCAGGCGCCCATCAAACGCCTTGGCCACCCGCTGACCTGCCATGACGGCTGATTCACCGGGTCGACCACTGCGAACAAGAATCGCAACCAATTCCGGGTTGGTCAGTTGTTCGGCTCCGACGGCCAGCAACCGTTCGCGCGGACGATCCTGCTCCGGTGACTCTTTGATTTGCGATCCGAAAAGTTTTTCGTCGAGCCAACGTTGGGTGGAAAACGTGCGAGCCGGATTCCAGCGGTAAGTGAGACCCACCTGTTCTTCGCGAATAATCCAGCCGTTCTGTTCCAACTCGTTAACAACCCGGGTGACAAATCCCGGCTTCTCCGGGTGACAAGCCTGTTTGAAATTCTTCAGATCGAATACATCGCGATGCGTGGCCCATTCAATCACGGCCTTGTAGCGCGCATACCGTTGATCTGAAGAGCTTTTCCTCGAACGGATTTCCGGTTTGGGGACAGAGGTGTTTTCGTTTGCCGGTCGGACCGCCGATGACGCTTGATTCATGGCACACTCGCTTGGATTAGACATCTGATTTTGCCGCATCCAAACGCCGCTGACAAGCGCCTTCGTCGAAGACGAACACCCTCAGTGATACGGCGGGACGACGTTAATCCGTTGAACCCGAACCAACCGACTGGTTCGAAGTGATTCGTTCGATCAACTTCTGTTTCTCAGCCGAATCATCGCCGCACAGCCATTGAATCACATTATCCGACCAAATCGCGTCATACTCCTCCTGGTTGATGATTTTGCGCTCAATGGCCAAATCCAGAATCTTGCCGGGATACGACGATTGGGATTTCGATTCCATCTCACCGAGTGGATAGGGATCGTCGAGACCCAGAATCACCTGGCTTGTCCCCTGGTTTTCAATCAACAGTTTCAACGAACCAGTGTCGTGAACCAGTGAGTCAAAGAAAATATTTCTGTGCCCGACAGCTTTGCGCGGGTGTTGCATTCCCTCGAACAGGTCCGGCCGTCCATCGAATCCTTGAATCCGCCGACCGAGGTTTATCTGGGCGAGTTGTGCACCATGCGCAAAACAGACTCGCATGTTCGGAAACTTGTCCTGGTAACCGTACAGCGTCAGAAAATGATAAGCGTCGGCACATTGGGCCAACATCCAGATTAGGTGAAACCGCCAGGCGCGATTTTCCAGCTTCACAAACTTTTCACCATCGTAGGGATGAATTTCGACCGCCAGGTTATATTTGCTGCAGAGCTCGAAAATCTTTTCGTTTTCCTGGTCAAAAATACACTGCCACGAGCCAATCGTGTCCATGTAGTGCGTCGGCAAACACAACAGCCTCAGCCCCAGTTCTTCCACACATCGCTGAATCTCCCACAATGCGCCGTTGATATAGCCTGGATGGACCACGAAACCGCAAGTGAACTTGGATGGATTCTCGTGCTGAATTTTGGAATTGAAATCATTCTGGAACCGCAGGGCTTTCTTCATCGTTTCCAACCGAAGCCCGTTGCCATACAACTGAGAAAGATTCAGTACCACGGCATGGTCGATTTTGTATCGCGCCATCCATTCCAGTTTTTCGTCGAGGAAAAAACTGGAGTCGGTCACCGGCCGCTTCCACCCTTTTTGCAACATGTACTTTCGGTCGTCGTCCACCCAGAAGATCTCGTTGTCCTTCAAGAACTGGGGAATCTCTTCGGGGTAAGGAAGGAGATGTGAGTGGCCGTTAATACGAAGTTTGGGATCCATGGGGGAAACGAAAATCCTTCATTCCGAACGCGTGTTTACAAAAAGGCTTATAATGAAATATACCAGTTAAAAAGGAGCCTGAATGCAAATCGACTTGAAAAATAGAAATGCCCTCGTCTGTGGAAGCACGCAAGGAATCGGAAAGGCATCGGCATTGGCACTGGCACAAGCTGGAGCTGAGGTGACGTTGGTTGCTCGGAACGAATCGCGTTTGGAACAGGTGAAAAACGAACTTCCGTCCCGTGATGGTCAGCAACATGGGTTCATTATTGCCGATTTCCAGAATCCGGCGGCGTTGGCCGACCAGGTTCAAACACAAGTGAACTCCGGCAAGTCTTTCCACATTCTGGTCAACAATACTGGTGGTCCACCCGGCGGTGACATTTTTTCCGCGAGAATCGACGAGTTTGAAAACGCGTTCACGCAGCACTTGAAATGCAATCATTTGCTTGCTCAAGCCGTCGTACCCGGAATGATAACGGCAGGTTATGGCCGCATTATCAACGTGATTTCGACGTCTGTGAAACAACCGCTCGATGGACTTGGCGTTTCCAATACGATCCGGGGAGCCGTTGCGAGTTGGGCAAAAACACTGGCCAATGAACTGGGGAGTTTCGGAATCACGGTCAACAACATTCTTCCGGGAGCGACTGCCACCGAACGGCTGAATTCAATCATCGGTTCCAAATCAGAAAAAACCGGCAAGCCGTTGGAGGAAATCAGCGATGCGATGAAGAATTCGATTCCCGCCAGGCGGTTTGCCGAACCAGGTGAAATCGCCAATGTCGTTGCGTTCCTGGCCAGTGATCTCGCGTCCTATGTCAACGGTGTGAATCTACCTGTCGATGGTGGCCGGACGAAATGCCTATAGTGGAAGTTCTTGACAGGATGAACTGGACGAATCTGGGTCGGTGGGCACAGAATTGCCTTCGACCGCCGGGAACAGGAGTGGGTTGACGCGCAAACCATTTTGGGGCACGGCATGGAATCCGTTGCCATCAGTCATTTTCATTCGCTGCCAACCCAACCCATTTTCATCAGCGTCATTGCCTCATCCTGTCTTTGCCGTGTTCATCCTGTTCAAAACCTGAATCTGAAATTGGAGTATGGTCTGGTTTCAAACTAGTGAGGTACCCAATAAAGCAGGAACAGGGCGACGACGGAAATCATGATTCCCACATAGGTTCGCCGATTCAGTTGTTCGCCCAGCAAGCCGGTTGCGACCAACGTCGTCAGTACGATTCCGCCAGCGCTGGATATTGGAAAGACAATGAAGCCTTCGAAATGCTGCAACGCCAACAGAATGAAATATGTTTGCAGAATATTGGATACACCCATCAATACTCCGAACCCAAACTCCATTGGGTTTGGCAGTCGACGGCCATGGATCAGGACCGCCGCCGAGGGAATCGCGGCAATGCTAAAAGCGGACAGGATATACGCGGATCGTTGGTCGGGTTGACTGACATGTTTGAACGCTTCCTGCGAAAGCCGACTGCAACCGCAAAGGAGAAAGAACGAAAACAAGACCGCTGGTACAACCCAGCCTGCGGTTCTGTTTCCCTCATCGCTGGCAAAACGAGTGGTTTGCGCTCCGATCAAGGTCAGGGCCAGGAGCGCAAGACCGATGCCCATCGACTGAATCAGGTTGGGAGCCTCGTTCCAGAAGATCGCTGCAAATCCGATCGGGAGCAAGATTGACAATACGCTGACCACCGTGGCACTGGAGGCACCCACGGTACGGATTGAGTAAATCGCAAAAAAGTAGGCAACAAAATAAATCGCGCCCATTGCACCGCCTGTCCCCAACGCGCCAACCGAAACCGGTTGCGGATTGCACACCCAAAACACGGGGAGAATAACCAGCGCAGCGACAATGTAGTTAATCGCACCGATGGTGATCACGTGTTCGCGATCGCGGACCTGGGCCCACTTGATGCACAGTGTGAACGAGGAAGCGAATACGATTTGTAACAGCAGGTAAAGCATCGTCGACATCCAGGGGAAAGCAGCTCAAGAGGATATCCGACACGCGGCCTGGGCGTAAGTTCGCCGGAGTTGTACGTTCGCCGGAATTTGAGTCCCGGAAAACGGGTCTCGACGCCGAGACCAGTGTGGCACGTTGATGCAGAAAAACTACAATGAACCCTCGTGAACCACTATTCTCATAGAAAAAAGAACCATGAACAAAACCGTAACCGAACTCAAGCCGTCTGTCGTCTGGAGCCACTTTGAAAGTCTTAACGCGGTCCCACGACCGTCCAAGCGGGAACAGCGGGTGATCGAATTCATGAAGGCATTTGGCGAAGGACTGGGCCTCGAAACCATTGTCGACCAGATCGGCAACGTGATCATCCGCAAACCGGCAACCACCGGCATGGAAAATCGCCAGGGTGTCATTCTGCAAGGGCACCTTGACATGGTACATCAAAAAAATGCCGACACCGAATTTGATTTTGAAACACAGGGGATTGAGTCGTACATTGACGATGGATGGCTCAAGGCAAAAGGCACCACGCTGGGCGCCGACAATGGCATGGGCGTCGCATCAATCATGGCTGTCCTTTCGGCTACCGATATTCCACATGGTCCGATTGAAGCGCTGTTTACGATTGACGAAGAGACCGGTATGACAGGCGCGAGCAATCTTCAGCCCGGTAATTTGACCGGCACGATTCTCCTCAATACGGACACCGAAGACGAAGGCGAACTCTGTATTGGCTGCGCGGGTGGACTCGATACGAACATCGAATTGAAATACTCGCAGGTTCCCACCGGGGACGGTGAGGCGCTCAGAATCTCGGTCAAGGGCCTGCGCGGTGGACATTCCGGCTGTGAAATTCATCTTGGTCGCGGCAACGCAAATAAAATCATGAATCGCCTGCTGTGGAACACCGGCAAACAGTTCGGACTGCGAATCGAGTCGATCGATGGTGGCAGTTTGAGAAATGCGATTCCGCGTGAATCCTTTGCGACCGTCGTCGTTGACGCGGACAAAACGGTATCGTTCAAACAACATGTTTCCGATTCGGTGACGGTCATCCAATCGGAACTTGTTCGGACCGAGCCCGGTCTAATGGTCTCGATTGAGCCGACCCAATCAGCCGGTTTGGCGATGGATGCTGAAAGCCAGGCGCGCCTGGTCCGGGCTGTCTACGCTGCGCCCTGCGGGGTGATTCGAATGAGCGACGAAATGGAGGGTTTGGTTGAAACATCCACCAGTCTTGCGCGCGTTCATGTTGAATCAGGAATTGCGCTTGTTCAGTTCTTGACTCGCAGCAGTGTCGAAACGGCACGCGATGACCTGGCCAACATGATCGACGCAACGTTCCAATTGGCGGGAGCCAAAGTCGAGCACTCCGGCGGTTACCCGGGATGGAAACCAAACGCCGATTCGGAGATCCTTGCTGAAATGAAGCGGATCTACCACGAGCTTTTCGGAGTTGAACCCAGGGTAAACGCGGTCCACGCCGGGTTGGAATGCGGAATCATCGGAGGAGTGTATCCCGGGCTTGATATGATTTCGTTTGGGCCCACGATCAAGAATCCGCATTCGCCTGACGAGAAGTGCGAAATTGCCAGCGTCGAAAAATACTGGCGGTTCCTGCTGGCCACGTTGAAGCAGATTCCGGCAAAGCACTGAATGGACCGAGGACGGCTTGCCGGTGGAACAGGTAGAACATTGATTTGTGATGGCGTTGGGCATAGGATTTAGTTTCACGACCGTCGGGTCGACGAATAATCTCCCCCAATCGGGCCAAGCATGCTTCGGGCACCTGAATTACCGAATGACGCAACACGGGTTGCGGCTCTGCATGAACTGAACATACTCGATACCCCGCCAGAAGAGCGTTTCGATCGACTGACCTGTCTCGCCGGCCAGTTCTTCAATGTTCCGATTGCGTTGATTAGCTTTGTCGATGCCAATCGTCAGTGGTTCAAGTCCTGTTACGGTCTGGACGTTACCGAGACCGGTCGCGATATTTCGTTGTGTGGCCACGCGATCGCCAATAATGAAACGTTTGTGATCGAGAACACTCTGGAGGATGCCCGCTTTGCTGACAATCCTCTGGTTTTGGGAAAGCCCAACATTCGGTTTTACGCCGGTCAGCCGATACGCGGCCGGAATGAAAGCCTGGTTGGGACGTTTTGCCTGATCGATTGCGCCCCGCGCAAATTCAGCGAACCTGACCGGGTGGCACTTCGCAGTTTTGCGCAGATCGCTGAATCCGAGTTGAAGTTGGTCGAGTTGGCCGACCTGCATCGACGGCTGCTCGATTCCCAATCACAGGAAAGAAAAGCGCGGGAAGAAAGTGATCGTCTGTTTACGAACTCGATGGACCTGCAATGTGTCGTCGGATTTGACGGTTATTTTCATCGTGTTAACCCGATGTTTTCGAAATCGCTGGGATTTGGCGAGCATGAACTTCTGAGCGCACCGGTCATGGAGTTTGTTCACGAAGACGACCGCGAGTCGACTCAAGCTGCAATCGATGAAGTTGCCCATGGGGCAGATGTTGTCGAATTCGAAAACCGAACTCTCTGCAAAGACGGATCGTACCGATGGACGGCCTGGAGCGCGCCAGCATCCCGGGAGAACGATCAATGCCTTTATGCGGTCGGTCGTGATATTACTGAACGAAAAGCAATCGAACGAGCACTTCGCGCCAGTGAAGCCCGCTTCAAGACGCTTTTCGAGCACACACCCGAAGCGGTTGTGATCGTGGATTTGGACTCAGGGACGTTTACAGACGCCAACCAGAATGCGATGGACCTCTACCAGTTGGATCGTGATTCGCTGTTGAACGTCGGCCCGGTTGATCTGAGTCCTCCTGTTCAACCCAACGGCCAACGCTCCGACGAGATGGCCAGGGAAAAAATCCTCTCGGCGCTGGCAGGCAACTTGACGGTGTTTGAATGGATCCATACCCGCGCTAACGGTCAAACCGTGCCGTGTGAAGTCCGCCTGGTTCCGATGCCGGACGCCGATCGTCGAACGGTACGAGCGAGTGTCACAGACATTTCGTGGCGAAAAGAAGCGGAAGTCGCGTTACAGCAAGCCAAGGAAGCGGCGGAAGCAGCGAATCAGGCCAAAAGTGAATTCCTCGCAAACATGAGTCACGAAATCCGCACGCCAATGAACGCAGTGATCGGGATGACGGAATTGATTCTGGACATGGAATTGACTGAGGTCCAACGAGATTACCTGCAAACAGTGCTCAATTCTGCGGAATCGCTGTTGTCAATTATCAATGAGATTCTGGATTTTTCAAAAATTGAGGCCGGTAAACTGCAGCTGGAAGAGATTCCGTTTTCATTGAGGGAATTTCTCGGGGACTCAATGCGGTCATTGGCGCTTCGAGCATTCGCGGCGAACCTTGAGCTCGCATGCCACGTTGATGCGGACGTTCCGGAGTATTTGAAAGGAGATACGACGCGGCTTCGCCAGATCATCGTCAATTTGGTCGGCAACAGTATCAAATTCACGGAAACGGGAGAGATCCTTCTGGATGTCTCGCATGTGAAAACGGAATCCGGCCGGACGGAATTACAATTCGCGATCAAGGATACCGGGATCGGAATTCCCCCCGATCGATTACACACAGTATTCAGTGCATTTCAACAGGCCGACTCGTCAACGACACGTCGATACGGCGGGACTGGTTTGGGGCTGGCGATTTGCTCGAGACTGGTCGAATTGATGAACGGACGCATCTGGGTGGAAAGCGAGGTGAACCAAGGCACGACATTTTACTTTACCTGCGATCTGGGTGTCCGACCGGAAACTGGGGAAGCACCCGACGTCAGTGTGTTAAAGGGAATCCGTGTGCTTGTCGTCGACGACAATGCCACCAACCGTCGTATCCTGCATGAAACGTTGGAAAAATGGGGACTGCATGTCACGCTTGCTTCCAGCGGCGCCGAAGGGGTCGGCCAACTTCAGCGGGCGATCGATTCGAATCAACCGGTGTCGCTGGTGGTCACGGACCTGCATATGCCAGGAATGGATGGATTTACTTTTTCAGAACACATTCGAGCGCTGCCTGGTGCCGAAGATTTGAAAATTATCATGTTGACCTCGGGAGCGGGCCATTCCGATGCACAACGGTGTCAGGAATTGAAAATCGAACGCCATTTGATGAAACCCGCCAAGCAGTCGGAATTGCTGAGTGCGATTTTCTTTGCCCTGGATTTACAAAACATCGTTTCAGAGCAATCCGGTCCCACGCCTTCGGAGGAATTGGACTCGATTGGTTCGCTCAAGATCCTGCTGGCGGAAGATGGTATCGCAAACCAGAAACTGGCAGTTGCCCTGCTGACACGCTGGGGTCACCAGGTGACCGTCGCCAACAACGGATGTGAAGCAATTGAAGCGTTGGCCAACAACGCGTTCGACCTGGTTTTGATGGATGTGCAGATGCCGGAAATGGACGGACTGGAAGCAACCGAAGAAATCCGGAGACTGGAAAAAACGACTGGCCAGCACATTCCCATCATTGCAATGACCGCTCATGCCATGTCGGGCGACCGCGAAAAATGCCTGCAGGCAGGCATGGACGAATACCTCTCAAAGCCGGTTCGCAAGGCCGAACTCTACGGGGCCCTGTTGACCACGTCGGACAACGCAGGTTCGAACCCGGTGAAGGCTGCCTGTGCCACCGAGGCGATGCCACTGTCGGTTATCGATTGGGAGGCGGCATCCGCCGTCGTCGACGGCGATCAGGAGCTACTGAAGGAAATTGCCAAGAGCGCGATCGAAGAATTACAGGGATTGACCGAACGGCTCGCCAAGGCCGTTAAAGATCAAGATGCACCTGGGGTTCAACAAACGTCACATCGCGTTCAGGGAACATTGCGAGTATTTCCAAACGTCGAAGCAACAGAGCAAGCACGGAAAATCGAATCCCTGGGAAAAGACAACCGTCTCGATGAAATCCCTGCCCCGTTTGAACGGCTGAATTGTCTGTTAGAACAAATCCTCGCCGAGTTGATTCAATTCAATTCGACTCAATGATTTCGCAATCGCCGGGTTCCCTGATCTCAGGCACGCGTCAATAGATCGTTGATAACATTTCCGTGCACATCAGTTAATCGTCGCTCGATTCCGTTGTGATAAAAACTCAACCTTTCATGGTCCAGCCCCAGCAGCCTGAGGATGGTTGCGTGAAAATCATAAACAGTTGCGACATTCTCAACGGCTTTGTAACCGAATTCGTCGGTAGCACCGTACGTGTAGCCTCGCTTGACTCCGGCTCCGGCCAGCCAGGCAGTGAATCCTGCGGGGTTATGATCGCGTCCACTGGCGCCTTGCTGAAAAGTCGGCATCCGGCCGAATTCCGTACACCAGACAACCAGGGTTTCCTCCAGCAACCCACATTGCTTGAGATCTTTTAACAGCGCCGCCGCAGGTTGGTCGAGGATCGGCCCATGAACATCGTATTGCTTCTTCAGGAACTTGTGCCCGTCCCAGTTGCTCGTCCCCTCTCCACCGGTTTGGTAGGCACCATTGAATAGTTGAACGAATCGAACGCCTTGTTCAATCAAACGTCTGGCCAGGATGCAATTCCGCGCGAATCCGGACTTCAGCTTGTTCTCCGGATCGTCGGCGCCATACATTTTCAGAATGTGTTCCGGTTCGGTCGACAGATCGCTGATCTCGGGAACGCTCAATTGCATCCTGGCCGCCAATTCATAGCTCGCGATGCGCGCCGACAATTCCGTGTCACCCGGAAAATGAGCCAAGTGCCTTTCGTTCATTCGTTTGAGAAATTCTCGAGTCGCGATGTCCTCGTTGCCCGGGATTCCTTGTGGGCGAGCCAGGTTTCGAATTGGCCTGGCGGCATTGAAGTCGGTACCCTGAAACACGGCTGGAAGAAATCCGGGTCCCCAATTGTTGACACTGGATTGCGGCGTGCCGCGCGGATCGGGAATCGCGACGTAAGCCGGCAGGTTGTTATTCTCACTCCCCAGTGCGTACGTCACCCAGGCCCCCATGCTCGGAAAACCATCGAGCGTGAACCCGGTCGACATGAAATTCTCACCCGGACCGTGCGTGTTCGTTTTTCCGGTTAGCGAATGAATGAAACACATGTCATCAGCCATCTCGCCCAGTCGATCGACCAGAGTCGAAACCATCTTGCCACTTTCACCGCGGGGCTTGAATTCCCAGGGGCTTTTTTGAAGGTTCCCCTGCCCTCCCTGAAATGTAACCACTTGCTCGCCGGGCATCGGTTTGCCGTGCATCCGAATCAGCTCCGGTTTGTAATCAAACGTGTCGATCTGGCTACAGGCACCAGCACAAAAAATCACAATCACGTTCTTTGCCGCCGGCGCAAAGTGCGGTTGCCGTGCCAGGTTAGGTCGCTGGGGATCAATATTCGGGCGAATCGGAGTCTTGTCCGGGACCGCTCCCAACAGCAGATTCTGCGAAGCCAGCAACTGAGCTAACGCGATACTGCTCAAACCCGTCATCGTGCTCGACAGAAACGAGCGCCGATTGAGCAGGTATCGCGAATGAATTTCGGAATGCATTGATTACCTCACAAACAGGAATTCATTGGCGTTCAACAACGCGCGACAAAACGCCGCCAGACCATACTGGTTTGCCAGTTCACAGGCGTCTTTCATTTCCAGGTCGTTGGGCGACCGCGAAAACGCCAGGTCATAGGCCCGCAGGATCTGCGACTCGGTATCCTCGCCGGCTTCGGCTGCCAATCGATCCGCAAGAAATCCCGCCTGTTCGATGACGAACTGGCTGTTGAGCATGTTTAGCGCTTGAAGCGCTGTCGTTGACTGATTCCGGTTGGGAATGGCCTGGCCGCCGTCAGGACAGTCGAAAACGCCGAACACTTCATCCTGTTCCTGGCGAATCTTCGTCATGTAGATCATCCGCCGAAATTGCTCCGGACCGAACTCTTCCAGCGGAAAATAGTGGTGGACATTTTCGCGATCAATTTTGAACAATAAAAATCCCGGTCCTCCCGCCTTCGAATTCAGTTTGCCGGTCAGCTGCAACACGCAATCCCGAATTGCTTCGGCCTCCAACCGTCTCAGCGGGAATCGCCACAGCCATTTGCAATCGGCGTCTTTCGACAGCGCCTCCGTCCGCGGTCGACTCGATTGCTGGTAGGTGCTGGATGAGAGGATCTCGCGATGAAGCCATTTCAGGGACCAATGGTGTTCGATGAAGCGCTCGGTCAACCAATCCAGCAGCTCGGGGTGAGTCGGAGCTGCTCCGTTTTTCCCGAAATCGCTGGGAGTGGAGACAATCCCACGACCAAAATGATAATGCCAAACCCGGTTGACGATCACACGGGCGGTCAGCGGATTGTCGTCCGATGCGATCCATTGAGCCAGTTTCAACCGCCTGTTCTGTTCGGGCTCATCTGGTTGTAACCCCAGTGTACCCAATACCGTCAAGATGTCGGGCACGACCTCCTCCTTCGGCGACAGCGGGTCACCCCGGTAAAGTCGCCTCGTCACCGGGGGTGTCTTGAACTTGCCAATGTAGCCGACGGGTATGGACTTCTGGAAATTGGAAATTGACTCCCGCAGTTGTTTGATCGTTTGAACGAGTCTCGTCGCCTCGGCGGCGGCGTCTCCGGTCAGCCGACCGATGAACTCATCTTCGGATTCTCTGCCGTTGACCAGAAAAGGCAATCGCCGCCTGGAACCCGAGACTTCATGCCAGACTTTTTCGTCCGTGGAAACACTGATCGCATATCCGATCGCCAAACGATCGGCAAACGCCCCGTTTCGTTCACGTCCCCAGACGACTCGATTGATGTGGACAATCTCCGGAAATTCGAGCTGAACCCAGCCGCTTCCCTGGGTATTGGAGATCCAGCTGAAATCGTTTCCGACTTTACCGTCGTTGATGTGTTCCAGTTTATGCTTGGTGTTGTTCGGGTAGTCACCCGAGGATTTGACGCTGCAACCCAGGGAAGCCAACGCGACATTGATGTCCTCCGTCGAGTAGACTTCCAGCTCGTCGATGCAGGGTTCTGACTGATTGGTCTGGTGGATCGTAAATCGCAAGAATCTCGCTTCCACCGTTTCAAACGAATCCGTATTCAGTTTTGCGTTCACCGTGGGTAACAACCCGGTTGTTGTTTCCGCGACTGGAAACGCCGTTCGCATTTCAGCCAGTCGGTTTTCCTGTGCTTCTAATTTCGATTCTGTTTCAGCCAATGACTCAAGCACCCCCGCCGGAATTTGGCTGGTCAATTGCCGCTCACCGTGCTCGACGCCGGCAAATACTGCTTGCAGGGAGTAATAATCGCTTTGCAGAATTGGGTCAAACTTGTGATTGTGACAACGGGCGCAACCGACTGTCAGCCCCAGGAACGCAGTACTGGTCGTGTTTACGTAGTCCGCCAATTCGTCTTCTCGCTGCATCAGCGTCAAATTGATATCGGGGCTTTTGACGATGTCGTAAGCGCCACCCACCAGGAAACCCGTTGCTTCATCGACGCCAACCGCGTCTCCTGCTAATTGCTCAACGACAAAATCCCGATACGGTTTGTCACGGTTCAGTGATTCAATCACGTAATCGCGATAGAAGTAGGCGTTGGCTCGATCACGATTGACTTCGTATCCCGTCGATTCGCCAAACCGGGCGACATCCAGCCAGTGTCTCGCCCATCGTTCTCCGTAATGATCGCTTTCCAGAACCTGACCGATCAGGTTGGAATAGGCGTTGTCGGAATCGTCGTTGACAAAGGCCCGTACCTGCTCGGGCGTCGGCAGAAGTCCATGCATGTCCAGATAGATTCGGCGGATGAACGAAACACGATCCGCAGGTTCAGATGGCCGTATGCCATTGAGTGCCAGTCGTGATGCAATGAATTGATCGATGCCGTTACGAAGCGGAAAGGATCCGGTCGTTTCAAGATCGACGACAGGAGGCGGATAGTCGACGACCGGTTGAAACGACCAATGATCCGTGGACATCGTTTTCCGGGTGGCGTCACCGGCCAGTTCGTCCGGCCAGTCGGCACCTTCGTTAATCCATCGACGAAGCGTGTCCACCTGATCTGTGCTAAGTGTCCCGCCAGCATCTGCGGGCGGCATGGTCAAATCCGCATCTTTCCCGCTGACATAACCAATCAACAAACTCTGCCTGCTGTCCCCTGGAACGATGGGCAGTTCGCCAAAATCACCCTGACCCAAGGCATGACTTTTGATGTCCAACCGAAAATTGCTTTCCTGTTTATCCGGCCCATGACAGGAGTAGCAATGGGCTGCAAAAATTGGCCGAACATCTCGCCCGTAGTCAACCGGTTGTTTTGGTTCAAGGCTGGCAGAGCCTGATTCCTGAGCAACCAGGAATTCAGAAAACGACGCTGCTAACATGAGAGATAGCATCGTGACACGTGTAATCTTCGTCCTGCCGTTCATCGAAATTCCAATAGAACACTCCGCCTGATCTCAATAGAATAGCACGAATTACGACTGGCCAGTTGCAAAGTATCTTGCGTTTTCCTTGAATCCAATTGGCGGAAAAATCGGGCGATCGCAACAATTCCGGATCGCGGAGACGTTTCTGCTCCAGAGTTTGTGACCCGCTTCGTAATTGGCCAAAGCGCGCGACCATGGATTCCGATCGACATTTTCAGCCCGATGGAACGGCCTGCCCGTAACCGATTTGATAAGATGAAACAGCGGACAACAAGCACAAAGAAAATACAACAGAGGAAACCCATGAACTTCAGACGTTGGTGTGGACTGTTATTAGTATCTGCCTGTTCCCTGACTTCGGCGGGTCAGGAAAAGATCCAGACAGGCAAATCTTCGGTCGTTGCTGATTCCTGCTGGAAATTGATCGCTGTCGACACCAAGGCCAGTTTGCGCGGTTTGCATGTGCGTTCTGAACAAAACGTCTGGGCCAGTGGCACCGGTGGGACGATCATCAATACGATCGATGGTGGCCAAACCTGGCGTGTAACGACCGTTCCTGGAGCCGAGAAGCTGGACTTCCGGGATATTCATGCCATTGACGACGCAACGATCGTGGCTTTAACGTCCGGGACACCCGCGAGGATTTATCGTTCAATCGATGGCGGTTCGAGCTGGAAACTTGCCTATGAAAACGAAGACGAGCAGGTCTTTCTGGATTCGCTTTCGTTTTGGGATGACCAAACAGGAATCGTGATGGGAGATCCCATTGCCGGGAACCTGTTTCTGCTGCAGACTTCGGACGGTGGCCAATCATGGGGGAAACACAAACAGACCCCAACCACGTTGCCGGGAGAGGGCGGTTTTGCGGCCAGTGGAACCAACATGATCACAATCGGCAAACAGAAAGTATGCATCGCACTTGGCGGTGACCAGCCGGAAAGTTCAAACAGGACCAGTCGCATCCTGATCTCGGAAAACGCGGGGAGCGATTGGGTGGCAGCCGCAGTTCCGATGGAGCGAAACCCATCCGCCGGGATTTTCTCAATCTGCTTTGCCAACCCCCGTGACGGAATTGCCGTCGGTGGTGACTACCAGCAGCCGAATAGCACACGGGATAACTATGCCGTCACCCATGATGGAGGAAAAACCTGGTCTACGCCCGATCCGCGGCAACCTCCCAGCGGGTATCGCAGCTGTGTCGCAAAATGGGTTATGGGCCGCGAAATCAATTTCGTTTCCGTCGGCCCCAATGGAACTGATCTCTCGGCCGACCTCGGTGAACATTGGAACCGAGTTTCCAACGAGGGCTTTCACTCGATCGATGTCAGTCCTGATGGAGAACACGGCTGGGCCACCGGATCGGACGGCCGCGTAGCGAAGTGGATGGGAATCGCGGAAGCCAAAACGGTCGATTGAACAGGCAAACAAGACAAGCCAGGCCAACGAGGTCTGGCTTATCCGTATTGTCACCGTGCCATCATCTCAAATGCCTAGGGACGGGCGCCGTTGCCGCGTTGTCCGCCACCCCGTTGATTTCCGCCGGGTCGACCACCGCCGCCTTGGGGGCCACCCCGTTGGCCGCGCAGGGCATCTGCAGGAATTTCAAACGGCTCGCCTTTCATTTTTTCAAATTCAGACTTTTGTTTGGCTGTGAGAACCGACATCATCTTGGATTCCGTTTCACCCCGAATTTCTGTCATTCTTTTTTGAATTGCTTCTCGATCGCCACTGTCGCGAAGTTTACTGAATTCTTCCATCGCAGCTTCTCTTGCTGACGCACTGGCTTCTTCCATTTCCGTTTTCTGTTTTGTCGAGATCCCCAGTTTCTTGGCAATCGCTTCATTCTGAAATGCTCCAGAACCGAGTGCTTGAACGTAGATTTCGTGAAGCCGGGCATATTGGTCATCGAGGAGTATTTTCTTCAGACCCTCATCTGCTTTTTTGTCGTTTTCGGCAGCTTGTTCCATTGCCTGGGCACGACGTTCGTCACGCTGTTTCTGGATTTCCTCGTCGGTCAAGTCCTCGTTATTGCCGCCGCCCTGGCCACGCTGGCCCTGTTGACCGCGATCACCCCGCAATTCCTCCTGCAGGTCTTCAAGCTCTTTCACTTGGTCCTCCAACATGTCAATTTCTTTCTGGACAGCTTCGATGCCTGCCAGTGCGATGATGGAAATCGTACGCCCGCCGCCTCGTTGTTGTCCTCCCTGAGGTCCCCTTTGGCCGCCTCGGCCCTGCTGGCCCTGTGCACCACCACGTTGGCCCCGGTTACCCTGCTCCCCTTGATCCTGAGCCGAAGCGATCTGGCCCAGCAACATGACTGCCGCTACCAGAATCACGCAAAGTGTTGTGATTTTTTTCATTTTTGTCCTCGTAATGCTAAACCTGTTTGATTTTCTTGACCGGCATGGATGTAACCCTCGGCTTCCCCAAAAAAGCAACTTGTTTGCTTGAACCGGGAACCTCAGTCTAACCAGCGCAGTATCGACCTATCCTGAACCATCCATGGGAGGCAATGTTTCCATGCAAATCCAAAAGTCGACAAAATCGTCAGAGGATTTTTTTAGATCGTGTTCGCCCGAACAGATCGAGACCAGAGTCGGGTCGTCGGAAGCCAAAAATGGGGACATTCTCGACGCCGCGGGGTCCGTTCCGCGACGTTTGAGGGAACCCCCTGGAAGGAACCCCCTGGAAGGAACCGCTTTGGAAGAAACCGCTTTGGAAGGAACCGCTTTGGAAAGACCGAATGCGGATCGGCAATCATTGGTGCCTCCAACCCAACAGGCCAGGCCGTTGAATGATTCCCGTCAAACAGACGTTGATCGCTGCTTCCAGGGTCCGCTCAATAGGGCTCGCCGACGTCAAAAGCGTTTTTCACCGTGATCCGGACTCGGAAACTGCCGATGTTGTTTTGCCAATGTTCGTTGTCGTTAATGACAAAATACAATCTGCCATTCCCCAATCCGGGTTTTTCCATGTGTTTTCCAACAAACCAGCGCTCTCCGTCCGGTCCAACACGTCCCAGGATGCTCCCCCAACGAAAGCCCTCCTGAAGTTTTCGTTTTCCCTCAAGCGGTTCGAAAATACCATCGGGATCCGTCGACCACCCATCCTCGTCAAACGACAGTCGAACGTACCCCTCGGCGTCAGCCACCAAACTGGATTCTGGTGTTGCGATAATCCCGGTGTCCAAAAAACCAACGTAGGTGCAGTGGTGTAAAGCATGCAAATCAAATGTGCGACTGATCTCGTTTCGAAGAACCGCGATTCGACGAATATTTCTGGCTTCAACCGACAGAAGTTCTCCATTCTCCTGTTTCAGGACGAACTTGGCTTTCAACAGGTTTCCACGAACGGATTTGCTGTCAGCCGTCCGAATCAATCCAAGAGACCGATCCCTGGCATCTGAATGCCCCGGCATGATGCGCCCAAACAAACGATATCGGTAGTCCGGTTCTGTTGCTTCCGTATCAGGATAGGCTTTCAGTAGTGGCGTCAAAACGGGCAGTCCAATGTCCGTCAGTTTGGCCGCCGCAATTTCCGCCTCGGTTTGGACGGTATTTCCCAGGCGAGCCAGGTTCGCGTTGATCTCTTGTGACTCAAACTCCGTCGCGGAATAAGCAGTGTGAATCGACAAAACATCCTTCAGATTTACTGCCTGTGCTTTGCCACCGGATTCAAAATTGACCAATCCACTTTCAACAACGCCCGAAACGACCTTGCCGTTGATTGTCTGTATCGAAACAGTTAATCCTCC
Source organism: Planctomycetaceae bacterium (assembly GCA_024642205.1). Classification (GTDB taxonomy): domain Bacteria; phylum Planctomycetota; class Planctomycetia; order Pirellulales; family Pirellulaceae; genus Mariniblastus. The sequence continues at coordinate 17,567 of JAHEBQ010000041.1, forward strand.
ATGATCCTGGGCACGTGAAGATGATCCCAACATGGTAAGAGCCAGAAGGCACAACAAAACTCGATTCGCCATTCGATTTCTTTCCGTTTTTCACATTTCAATTTCCGGGACAGGTAACAACTTGATTCAGGCCGCAATTCAGGAAGGCGATGGGTTGCTGGTCCACATGTTCCAGCACAATTCGCATGAAGTTGCACTGCAACAACTCAACCCGTCATGAAATCCAGCTAATCAATGAATCTTGCCGCAGAAGTGACCTTGCTCCGTCGGAGCGATGTGATTGCAATTGCTGGACCCGCGTCGGGGCCACAAGTAGGGTGACAGGACTCCGTTTTGGCCACGAGCCGCCAGCATGCGTCGCTTTTCCGACTTGATCGTGATTCGCTGGCTTTGATTTCCTCCCAGGATGTTCAACTTTCTACCCCCGTTGATTTTCACGTTTCCGTTGGGCGCGTTGGGAAGATTCTTCGAGTCCCAAAGGAATGCCACGTGGGCTCCCTTGGCCCCATCTCCAACGACGGTCACGCATCCTTGGCGAGGTTCTTCGAGAGAATCGAATTTCCAGAGAGATTTTTGAACGAATGAATTGGCACCGGCACTACCTGTATGGCTGAAGCCGGCACGGTGCAGACACCAATTAACGAATGCAGCGCACCAATCGGCTCGCGCTTCATTCCGGGGAATGACGCCGGGCTCCTTTACTTTTGCGCCGAAATAGGGCGACGCATAAAAGTACTCTTCGTCACGGGACATATGAACTTCGGCCACTTTTTGCAACTTTTTCGACAGACCACTAATCGCAGAATCCCAGAGGTTTCTTTCGGCCTGGGCGACTTGCAGCCATTTCGGGCCTCCACCAACCAATTGCAATGGCTCCTTGATCGATCCGGGTTTGGGTCCAATCCCGAGGACCGACTTCATTTTTCGCCAGGTATTGGGGCCCAGCTTGCCGTCATCGGACAGCGCGGGTTTTTGCTTGGCCTGCCACGCGGCTACCGCCTGAGCGAACTGTTTTGCGTCAGGCGACATGAGGTTGAAACCGAGTGCTGACAACACCGGTTCGTAGTAGACCATCCAGCCGACACTCTTGGCCGAATCGTTATTGTACTTGATTGCCTTTTCCAGTTTTTGCCCAGACAGTGTCATGACGCCTTCTCCTGAACCGAGGGAACCATCAGGAATTCTAATCCCGTTGGGACTCGTTTGTAAGTTGCGCGCACCTCCCTTTTGACATTTAGTTGCCAATCGGAGTCGTCTTGGAGATGTCGGTGATCGCCGCGGACATCGCAACCCGTCGTTTGCTGAAACCGACCAGGAATCGTCCCGAAATTGGGCAGTTCAGTTGCTTATCAAGTCAATTGCAGGATCTCATCACAAATTGAAGATCGGAATGTACTCAAACAGATCTCGACAACTGGCGCTGGCGGGGGTTCCGACTTACACCGAAACCGGCCCCAAACGACAACGCCACCACAGCCAGAGAAACCGACCGAGTGTAAAAAAGCCCGCCGCCAATCCCGTAAACACGAATACCATCGCGAACTCGGCGTTGACGAAGCGGCGCGTCACACCAAAGAAATTCATCAGTGAAAATGCGAACACGACGAAACCAATCTTTTCCCACCTATCCAGCCGCTGCACCGGGACCACCTCCGTCAACGGCGAGGTAGTCAGCATCGGACGAAAGCGGTGATAATCCCAGACACAGAGGTACGCAACCGCCAACAGCATCAAGCCGGTGACAATCGGAGTACCACCAAATTGAAGGCTGACCGTGATCACGAAGATGTTGACAATGATCGGTACGAATACTGCCGCTCCAAGGTGCGCAAATCGAGGCACCAGCAGCAAAATTGCCGCGACGATCTGACTTAATCCGATGAATCTCCAGAACAGCCCGGTCTGGTACATTGCCTCAAAGAAGGCCCCGACCGGATTAGTCGTCCCCATGAGCGTGAACCGCTCACCCATCAACTTGACCATCCCGGTAGGCACAAATGCTGCAGCCAGCAGGATTCGTGTAAAAAGCGTGAACCGGTAACAGAACGCGATTGATCGAATTCTGAGAAATGTGCGATCGATGAACTTCATGACCAGGCCCCCAGGTTCATTTGTCGTGTTCTCCTGCAAAGATCAAACCAACAATCTGGAATCATGGCGGCGCACACGAGCCTGAGGTGAATTCACCAGCCGATCTCTTCCGAAACGCCTAGAACGAGTCCCCCGTCGTGTCGCCGTACTTTGACCGAAGCTGCGCCAACCGGTTTTTCAAGTCTGCCACGATTGGCGCGAAGCCTGAATGGCTGTATTGATTTCGTGTTTCACCCGGATCGTTTTCAAGATCATATAGTTCCCAACTATTCAATTCGTAGAAAAAAATGAGCTTGTGGCTTGCTGTCCGGATGCCATAGTGTTTTGCAACCAGGTGAGAGGTTCGATCTTCCGGTTCCTTCATTTGATAATGATAATAGACAGAATCACGCCAGTTTTCGAGCCGATCACCCTTCAGTATCGGAACCAGTGACTTGCCTTGCATGGAGTCCGGAACGTCGAGCCCTGCCATTTGAAGAAACGTCGGGGCCATATCGATGTTCTGCACGATGGATTCACTGGTGCTTCCGGCGCGGGTGACGCCAGGCCAATCAATGATCAACGGCGTGCGCATCGATTCTTCATACATCCAGCGTTTGTCGTACCAACCGTGATCGCCAAGAAAAAATCCTTGATCCGATGTGTAAATTACGATCGTGTTTTTATCCAAGCTATTTTCCCGGAGAAATGACTGTACTCTGCCGACACTATCGTCGAGTCCATCTACGTTCCGCAAATAGTTCTTGATGTAGCGCTGATAATTCCAACGCGTCAATTCGTCGCCGGCGAGCTTCATTTCAGCGAATTTTTGGTTTCTGGGACCAAACGCGGCGTCCCAGGCTTCGCGCTGTTCGGGCGTCAGCTTTTCGAGTTGTTGCTGGGCAGCTCGATCAAGAATACCTTTCCCCGTGACAGGAAGTTTCAAATCATAGGCGGGAAACAGGTCGCGCGAAATTCGCATTTGAGCCGTCGAGGCCCCGGCGTTTTTGCCTCGGTAGTCATCGAACAGGGTTTCGGGCCAGGGGATGGTATCGTCAGCATAATGATTGAGATGCCGGATAGGCGGTTCCCAGGTCCGGTGTGCCGCTGAGTGGGAAATCCAGACCATGAAGGGTTTATCTTTGTGCTGTCTGATCCATTTCAGCGACCGGTCGGTAATCGTGTCCGTCACATGCCCGATACTGTGTTCAATTCCCTCGGTCGTGGCAAAGTCCGCATTGTAAAAACTCCCCTGCTTGAGTGCCCAATAATCAAAACCATTGGGTTGCGTCGAAAGATGCCATTTTCCAATGATCGCTGTCGCGTACCCGTTGGCCTGCAGCGTTTTGGCAAACGTCGGCAGATCGTCGCGAAATCTGGCGACGTTGGAGGTCTGGCCGTTAGCGTGAGAATGGAGCCCGGTCAACAACGTGGCCCGCGCTGGGCCACAAATCGAGTTTGCAACAAAACTCTGATTGAATCGCATCCCGGCTGCAGCCAAGCGGTCGATGTTCGGCGTTTGGTTGATTCGGGAACCATAGGCGCTGATCGCATGCTGCGCGTGGTCATCGGCATAAATCACGACGATGTTCGGTTGTCCGGAATCCGCATCGACAGGGGAAACGACCCCGATGAATATGCCAACAACGACAGACAGCGAAAGGATTCTTTCCAGGGTCATTTTTGATCATTCTTCCAGTTACTGTGCTTGGTAAATCTCAAGATCGTTGGTTCTGATCTGTTTCAACCTGGTTGCGAGTTTGACTTTGAATCCGGCGACCAGGTCAGCGCATTCTGGATTTGCTGCCAGATTGGTGTACTGCAATGGGTCCTTTTCCATATCGAACAGTTCGATGCCGTTGGATGCGTCCTCGCCGTATTGAATGTAGGACCACTTGTCTTCGCGAAGCAGAAACCCGGACCGCATCGGCGCAACACTGAAAGCCGCATCCCGAACACGGAACGACGGATCGTCCAGCATCCGCGCAATGTTCTTACCCTGCAATCGGTTTGGAACATCCAGCCCGCATAAACTGGAAATCGTCGGATAAAGATCGAGGAGTTCGACCAGGCTGTGGCAAACCGCAGGCTTCTTGCCGGGTACGCAGATGATCAACGGGACCGCGGCCGATTCCTCGCGCAGGCTGACCTTGGCCCAAAAGTCGTGTTCGCCGAGGTGATAACCATGATCGCTGGTAAAGATCACGATCGTATTGTCTTCGAGCCCCGATTTTTTCAAGGCCGCCATGACTTTGCCGACCTGGGCATCCATGAACGCGACCGAAGCATAATAACCACCCATTGCTTTTTGCTGGCGCCGCAGATCCATTTTCATGTTTTCACTGGTTTTATAGTTGATGCCCGCCTTGGGAATGTCGTCCCAGTCGCCAGCAACCTTTTCAGGCAACCTCATTGTTTCGTACGGTTTGAATGGCCTGTAATAGGGTCGCGGAGCCACAAACGGAACGTGGGGACGAACAAAACCGACACCCAGCCAAAACGGTTCGTTTTTGTGCTGTTGGATCAGTTTGACCGCCTTGGCAGACGTCATTCCGTCGGAATGCACAAGGTCGTCGCCATCGGCTTCGACGACCGTGAAGTTGTTTCCTCCCTTGGCCGGTTTGTTGCCATCCGGATTCCCTTCCAGCAGTTCGCAATCACCAGGCGATTTCCACTCAGGCCCCGGACTGTTGAATCTCTCTGTCCAGGAAGCCTCATCGTCGGCGCCGTCGGACCCCAAATGGTCAGCCACTCCGTAACCAATCTCAATCCCACCAGGGACTCCCATGTGGAAAATCTTGCTGACCCGGGCCGCGTAGTAGCCATTGTTTTTGAAATGCTGCGACCACGTGGCGCGATCGCCGATCTGCGGCCGTGGACTCTTGTAACCCAGAACGCCAGTCGCGTGTGGGTAGTAGCCCGACATGAAAGAAGCTCGCGACGGACCGCAGTACGTTCCCTGGCAATAGGCTCGGGTAAACCGAGTTCCCCGCGCCGCGAGGGCATCAATGTTGGGCGTCTGGCAGACCGTGTTGCCATAACAGGAAAGCGCCGTTGCCGTCAGATCATCGGAGATGATGAATAGTACGTTAAATTTCTGTTCGGTATTCGAGTCCCAAGCACAGGCCAGATGTCCCTGTAAAAACGGGCTCAATGCCAGGAAGGCCAATAGGGCAGAACCTCTTGTTTTCATTTACGTTTCCGATCTTGTCAGCCTTGAGACTGGGCGCGACAAAAATGTCATCCGGACCGAGCCGTACGTGACCGAAACACCTTCGTTGATTCAATGGTCACGTGAACCTATCTGCCGTTGGCAAATTCAAATCAAGGTTCGTGGCGTCGTATCAACAATTTCGGTACCTCGATGGGTCGCTGCCGACTCGTTTCAGGTTTCTGAATATCCGATATCGTACCGGGAATATCCCCGGATGACATTCGTAATCATCTCCGGTTGCCCGGTTTGCCGACACGGCGCCGATTTCCAGCCAGCGGTAGAGCCCGTCGTGTGCTCATTACGTCAATAACGCCAAAATCACGCGATCGTCAGCCAATCCGTCTTTGACAGGGGGCAAACCAAGCGACCCCTCGAGACGCGTCGAGCTGTTTTCACCGGTTGATTCAATAAATTGCCGCCAATCGTCATCAAAATCAAGGCGATTATGACAAATACAGTACGTCGTGAGAGTATAAACTGAATACGATTGACTCCTCTGTGTGATTCGCGACCCTCCAACCGAATTACTCACAGCAATATTACGAGGTGGCGAATCCGTGATGCAATTTCATTTGGCGTTGAAAGTTGTCCTCGCCCTGAGTCTCTGCCAGGTTGTCATTGCGACAATCCGGGCCGACGAGGATAGGATCAATTTTTCCAGAGACGTGAGACCGATCCTGGCGGCGAAGTGCTGGAATTGTCATGGACCCGATGAGAACACAAGAAAGGGTGACCTGCGCCTCGACGTTCGCGCTGACGCGGAACACGTTCTGAGTTCAGAAACCGATTCGGTCGCAAGGGTTGTTGAACTCATCACGGCCAGCGATCCAGGTGACAGGATGCCGCCGATATCCAGCAAAAAACCCCTAACGAAAAACGAGATTGAAATTCTCTCTCGTTGGATCGAGCAGGGAGCCCCATACGAGGGTCATTGGGCCTTTCAATCGCTCAATCGTCCCGCAATTCCACACGTTGACGTCCCGGCTGGTGGAAATGCGATTGACCAATTTATCATTGCCCGTCTCGATGCCGCCGGCCTCAAACCTTCCGCAGAAGCCGATCGCGCAACTATGATTCGACGGCTCAGCCTTGACGTTACTGGGATCCCGCCAACCATCACGGAGGTGGACGAATTCGAGGGAGACCAATCACCAGACGCCTACGAGAAACTGATCAACCGGTTGCTTTCTTCTCCTCGCTACGGTGAACACATGGCTGTGCCCTGGCTGGATGCAGCTCGATATGCGGACACCGACGGTTATCAGAACGATCGCTACCGTTACATGCACGTTTGGCGCGACTGGGTTGTGCTCGCGCTGAATGAAAACAAGCCGTACGACGAGTTTATCGTTGAACAACTGGCCGGCGACATGCTTCCCGACGCAACGTTGAAGCAGCAGATTGCTACCGGTTTTTGTCGCAACCACAGGATCAACTCGGAAGACGGTTCGATTCCCCAGGAATGGCATGTCGAAAATGTGGTCGACCGGGTCGACACGTTGGGAACCGCCATTCTGGGACTGACGTTCGGCTGTGCCCGCTGTCATGATCACAAATACGATCCGATGTCGTCCAAAGAGTACTACCAACTGTTCGCGTATTTCAACAACGTGCCTGAGTGGGGAATCGGCCCCAATAACGGCAACAGTCCGCCGTTCATCGAAGTGCCAGACTCGTGGCCGAACCTTTCGGCTGAAGACGATGTGGCCAGGGCACCTCAGCCGTTGGCGCTTCACCGAGCCCGTGAAAAAGAGAAAGGCAACGGGTTGAAGCGACCTCAAGCAGGCAAGAAGAACACGGTCATGGTAATGCATGAAATGCCAACGCCGCGGCCGACTTACCTGCTACACCGAGGTCAGTTCAATGAGCCGGACGAAACCGAAGTTCTCACGCCAGACGTACCCCAGGAGCTCGGAGGGTTCTCCAACCAACATCCCCGAAACCGGTTGGAATTGGCCAAGTGGCTGGTTCATCCCCGGCATCCACTCACCGCGCGAGTGGCGGTCAACCGGATGTGGCAGCAGTTCTTTGGGACTGGTATTGTAAAAACCAGCGAGAACTTTGGGCTCCAAGGCGAGTTACCTAGCCATCCGGAATTACTCGACTGGCTCGCCATCCAGTTCGTCGAAAGTGGTTGGGACGTGAAAGCCCTGCAAAAGCTAATCCTGTCGAGCGCGACATATCGACAATCGTCACGCACGACACCTGAACTTGACGACACTGATCCGGAAAACCGGCTGTTGGCACGGGGACCGCGCTTCCGCCTCCATCCGTTTGCCTTGCGCGACTCGATGCTGGCCAGCAGCGGGTTGTTGGTTGAGAGAATTGGAGGTCCACCTGCCAAGCCCTACATGCCGCCGCAGATCTGGAAGTCCATCTCCAACAACAAATACGAACAGGACACGGGCGAACAGCTGTACCGACGAAGCGTTTATACTTTCTGGCGTCGGACAATTCCGCCTCCCACCATGGTGAATTTCAACTCAGCCGAAAGAGAAGTCTGTGTCGTTCGTAAAGACCGAACCAATACGCCGCTGCAGGCTTTGACGCAAATGAACAACATTACGTTCGTGGAAGCCTCGCGGTTTCTGGCGGAACGAATGATGCGGCACTCCGATGACGACGCTGCCGCGATTGAATTTGGTTTTCGGCAACTGGTTGCTCGCGCTCCAGATTCGACGGAGAAGACTTTGTTGCAAGACGCGTACCAATCCTTCCTGGGTCAATTTCATGAAAACAAACCAGGGGCTTTGAAACTGATGAGTGTCGGAGAAAAGCCACACGACGAAACGCTTGAGTTGGCCAGGCACGCTGCCTTGACAATGACCGCTTCGTTGATGATGAACCTGGATGAAGCCATCACCAAGGAATAACACAAAAGGTGTCAGGAACCTTTTTGGACTCACATCCAGGTTAGCTTGACACAATCGAATGAAAGAACTTATAAGCCCCGACCCCCCAGTAAAAAGGTTCCTGACACCTTTGTTTATGATGAACCCGATTCGCGAATATCAAGATGCTCTGACCCGCCGCCATTTCTTTGGTCGTGCAGGTGTCGGTTTGGCCGCGCTGTCGACCCTGCTCAGTGATGACTTGAGGGGTGACGATTCGATTCAACGAAATGCGGTCGGGGAGATGTCGAGACTGCCGCACTTTGTCCCCCAGGCACGCCGTGTGATCTACCTGTTTCAGTCCGGCGGCCCGTCGCAGATCGATTTGCTGGATTACAAACCTGGACTGAAAAAACGATTGGGCGAGGAAGTTCCGACCTCCGTGTATCCGGACGAGCGCAAGACCACGATGAGCAATGCGCAGAGCACATTCGCCACCGCCCCGAGCATCTTCGCGTTTCCCCGGTTCGGAGAGTCCGGACTGAGAATGAGCGAACTGCTGGCCAATACCGGACAGTTTGCGGACGATTTATGCATCATCCATTCAATGCACACTCAGGCTATCAATCACGATCCCGCGATCACCATGATGCAAACCGGATCCCAGATTCCTGGACGGCCAAGTATCGGTTCGTGGCTGAGTTACGGTCTTGGATCGGAGACCGCTGAGCTACCGGCGTTCGTGGCCATGAGTTCCCGGGGTTCCGGCAGAGCGGGACAACCGCTTTACGATCGACTGTGGGGCAGCGGATTTCTCCCGTCAGTCTATCAAGGTGTCAAATTTCGCAACCAGGGTGCTCCTGTGCTCGACATCTACGATCCGCCCGGCGTGGATCCATCGATGCGGCGGACAATGCTCGATTACCTGGGCAAGCTCAATGAATTGAAATTCCAGGATTCCGGCGACAAGGAAATTCAAACACGAATCGCCCAGTACGAACTGGCGGGTCGAATGCAATCCTCGGTTCCAGAGCTTCTCGATTTCGGCCAGGAGTCCAAACAGACAATGGAAATGTATGGGCCGGAGGTGGACCGACAGGGATCCTACGCTCACAATTGCCTGATCGCGAGACGTCTGGCCGAACGGGGCGTGCGTTTCATTCAACTGTTTCATCAAGGCTGGGACCAGCATGGCTCGCTGCCGAAACAAATCCGGGGGCAATGTCGCGATACCGATCAGCCGACTGCAGCATTGCTCCAGGATCTGAAATCCCGTGGAATGCTGGACGACAGCCTGGTTGTATGGGGAGGTGAATTCGGTCGTACCGTGTATTCCCAAGGCCTACTTACCAGGAACAACTACGGACGAGACCATCACGGTAATTGTTTTTCCGTATGGTTGGCGGGAGGTGGAATTCAGGGCGGTAGAACTTACGGAAAGACCGACGACTACAGCGCTAACGTAGCTGAAAACGGTGTGGAAGTTCACGACTTGAATGCAACCATTCTGCACCAGTTGGGCCTCGATCACGAACGTCTGGTGTTTCCATTCCAAGGCCGGGATTTTCGCTTGACCGATGTCCGCGGGCAAGTCATCCAGGAGATCCTCGCCTAACACCCGAAAGTTTTCCGTCCGTTTCATGGCAAATTAGCGGTTGGAGAACACACAACCCGGTTTTGTCTTATGAAAGTCAGCGATGCCGGCGGGGGTGATTTTTGTACCCTCAAACTGAATCACCTTCAGCCCCGGTAGCGATTTCAGTTTGGCCAATCCCTTGTCAGAAACAGCTGAGTTGTTCAGGCAAATCGCCTCCAGGCTCTTGACCCTGGACAGCTCAACTAATCCGTCGTCGGTGATTTGCGTGTCGCCCAGGCCAAGACGCTGCAGTTCCCCTTGGTCGATTCCTGCAAGTACGGCCATGGCTTTGTCGGTAATCGCATGGTCAAACAACCGAAGCGTTTAACATAAGACGGTAAGCCTGCCTCTGAGCCAGAGTGACCAGTGTGGACAGGAGTCGTCGCAAACTTAGGGCGTTAAGCGTTTACCGATCGTCGGGCGGAAAGAATCGGTGGTTGCCTTGTTTGGCAGCTTTGTGGCTTTCCGGCGTGTCCTGCTCGATACCCGGATCACCCTGGGCCTGCATCCATTCTTCGAGCCTTGACTTCAGTTGCTGTTTTTTCAGTGCGTGCTCCGGTTTATCGGCCAGATTTTCCATTTCGTATCGATCACTTGCAAGCCGATAAAACTGTTCGGCCGGTCGATGCAGATACCGATTGACCAATTCGTATGTCCGATTGCTGGTGGTCGATTCCCAGACCCAGGTTCCCCAGTAGGGGTTATTGAGGTGTCCATCGCCGTTGACGCCCATCAAGTGCTTTTCGATATACGTTTCATCAGGCGAAAGGTTGCGGATGTAATGAAACTCGCCATCGGTGATCGAGCGGATGGGATAGGCAGGCCCTTCCGGAAAATTGTTGTGCATCCCAAAAACGTAATCTCGATGCTGGTCGGTCCGTCCCAGCAATACGGAAAGAAAGCTCGTACCATCGAGTGGCTTGCCTTTCACATCGCCGCCGCAGGCTTCCAGGATCGTCGGAACGAAATCGGCATATTGGACCAGCGCCTCGGTTCGAACACCCCCCTGGATATTACCGGGCCAGCGTGCCATCAATGCCGTATGGACCCCGGTATCCCAGTTCGTCCATTTACACCCGGGAAACTGCGCGCCCTGTTCAGAGGAGAACATCACGATCGTGTTTTCGGCAAGGCCACTGGCTTCCAGCGCGGCAAGCAACTCACCGACCTGCCCATCCATATAGGTGATTTCGGCCAGGTACCTGGCAAAATCCTCACGGGTTCTTGGGGTATCCGCGATGTTCGGTGGAAGCTTCAGTTGATCGACGGGATAGAGAGACGCATCACCCATCACCCACGGAACATGCGGCTCAACCAAGGCAACAACAAGGCAAAAAGGCTGTTTGGGGTCACGCGACATAAACTCGGAAACAGCGGCCAGGTTGTGCGTCTGGGTCGGATTTCGTACGCAGCTTTTGTCGAACCCGTCTACCTGTTCAAATGGAAACGCTTTCCTGGGCGCTACGTGTACTTTGCCGGCCAGGCCGACCCGGTAATCAAGCTCACCTAGGTAGTGGGGCAGACTCCGGGTCACCCCGCGGCTGGCCGAGTGATTCCACGCACAACCGTTTCTCATCGGATACTGGCCCGAGTACAACTCCGCACGACATGGCTGGCACATCGCGGAACAAAGATAAGCCCGGTTGAAAACCAGGCTTTGTTTCGACAGTGCATCGAGGTTGGGCGTTTTGGCATTTTCGCCACCGTAAACTGGCAAGTCCGAATGCGTGCAGTCATCGGCCATGATAATCAGGATGTTGGGACGCTCGGCCGCGGCCCAACCGCTGGTTGTCGCCCATACCGCCAGGCAGATCGACACGAGAAATTTCTTGCTCATCGGATTATCTCATTGAACATGGTTGTCTGATAACTTCGCAGTTCGGATTACCTGGCGACTTGGCGATCTTCATTCAGTAGTTTTCCGCCGGTACTGTAATGTCGAAAAATCGCCACCGGCTGGCCCGCTGCATCTGATTCGACTGTCACCGAGAGAAACCCACCGACCACATTCAAATACTGATGCATCGGTGACCGCTTGTCATTCGACCAGCCACTGGCATGTTTGTCCGATGTCGGACCGCAGGAAAATTCGCGGACCCCGGAAATGGGATCAACTGAGACATATTGCCAGTGCCGATCGCCGCAGCAAATGAACATGTTTTTCTGTTTGCCAATAAACGCGCGCAACTGCTGGCCTTCATGCGCAAACGCCTTGTTCGCGTGATTATCACCCTTGTTGTCGCGATCGGGACCAACCAGAGGCGTCGGGCTGATAAGCACCTTGAATGTCGCGTCGGATGCTTCGACCGTTTTGAAGAACCATTGTTTCTGTTCATCGCCCCAGATCGTCTTGTCCGGCCCATCGGGTACGTTGTTGGGGCTTCGAAAGTCGCGGCCTTCGACCAACCAGATCTGCAGGTCTTTTCCCCACCGGATCGTCCGGTAAGTTTTTTCGTCGAGAGGGAATTGCTCGCGGAAGATCGCCAGTCCCTGTTCCCACGTCAAATCGCCGTACGTTTGACCGGGCCAGGCATCGTTTTTGAGCGTATCGTGATCGTCCTTGATGAAATAACTTCCCGTGACATTCTGAAAATCACGCTCAAATGGCAGACCATACATCCGGTTCCACTTGAATCGAGCGACTGCGACGTTTGTGGCAATGGGTCCCGGTTTGTCGTAATACTCGATGTCACCGGTGTGTACGAAAAAATCGGGATCGAGTTTATGCATCAACGGATAGATTTTATGTCCGTTGGCAGGGTCATCGCGACGCGGATAATCCTGACCGGTAACAACCGTAAAGGACACTTTGCTTGACCGATCCGCGGGTGGAGGGGTTCGAAAACTACCGTTGATGGTTGGTCCAGGGACTGCATCGGCGCTTCGACTTTGAACCTCAAGCTGATAGGACGCTCCGGGATCCAACCCGGCCAGCTTGAACTGGCGAATAAAGTCGTGGTCCGGATCAACGACGACCCATTCCGTTTGCGATTTTCGGGCGGATGAATCCTTGTTCCAGTAGGTTAGCCTCACGCTTCCATTGATTCCCGGTAACGCGCCTGCCATATCGGCAAGCGTCTTCCCTTCCGGAATCAACGAGTTTCCATCCGGTTTTTTGGTGTCAGGCCACTCGCTGCCGGGCAAGTTAAGTTCCGCGTTGGCCGTTAATCGCGTCCAGACAATCGCACTGGTCTGCGTCATTTCGCCGATTTTGATCCCATTTCCCTGAAAGACCCGACCATCATTTGTTTGTGCCTGGGCGAAAGCAACAAGTGATCCCAGGGCAAATAGAGCTAATACGAATCGCATCGGGCTGGTCCTTCGTTTAATAGGCTTGGAATTGGGCTGTATGATTTACGTCAAGGCGCTTATTAGAACTTGCAAACGGCGATGCTGCACCTACCGCAATTCCTTGATGCGAAGATTGCGGTAGCGCGCTTCCATGGTCAAGTTTCCGTGAACCTGCAACGCAATTATTCCCGTTTGGGATATGCCCGGATCTGGCTCAGTGTAATCCACCGTCTTGATCTCGTTGAGCCAGATTTGGATGTGTTTGCCTTCACAAAGAATTCGATAGTCGTTCCACTGGCCCATGCGAACCGGTTTTTCCCGCTCATCGGCTGAAGGACCGGCAAGCATTTTTCGCCGTCGCGACTCGTCGTACAAACAACCCCACCAACCCTCTCCGAGATCGGCCTGGTATCCGCTGACCTCGTGGTCGCCGGGAATCTCCGCAGTGCGAAATTGAACCCCCGCATTGGTCTTGTCCCCGGTTAGTTTGAATTGAAGACGTAATTCGAAATCGCTGTATTGTCTGATTGTTCGCAGAAACTCGTTTTGCTTAACTTTGTTGACGAGATCACCTCCGGCAATGGCTCCCTCCTCGACACGCCAGAAATTCAAATCGCCACCCTTCCAGCCGGCAAGCGTCCTACCATCGAAGAGCGGGACGAATCCGGCTTCCGGGTCTTCGCCGACGTCTTCCTTGATTCGTTGGATCACCGATTTTGCCCGGCCCGTTAATCCTTTTTCGTTTGCCAACGATTCAGCGATAAGCAACCCTTCGCGACAGCGATAACGACGAAGCACATCCAGGACAAGCAATCTTTCTTCATTGCGATCGGCCAAGGCCAAGGCATTGCGACAAACTTCCATTCGCTCGTCCATTGTCATGCTTAGCTGGCGTGCAATCCGGATGTATCCCCGCAATACCCGCGTTCGATATTTGCCTCCCGGAAGTGACCTGGCCAGCTCAAGAATATTCGGTGCCGCATCGGCCGTGAGCCATTCGCCCAGGACTCGCGTGGCCGCATCCTGCATGGCATCATCCTTACTTATTGCCGCCGAAACAACGGTTTGAAGCGCCACTGGTCCTCCGACAAATGCCAGTTGTTCCAACAGGCTGATCTTCGATTTTTCCGGAGCAGTTTCCAGAGCCGCGGAAAGCGTTCGGGCACAGTCGTCCTGGGGCATGCGGAGGCAGGCGGATTTCAGTGCCAGTTGCACGTCGGGAAAAAGTTCATCATCGTTTTTTTCGATCATCAGCGCGACCAGTTGGTCTAGTTGATCGGCGGAAGCAACCTGCCCCAACGCGTAAACCGCGCGTTTACGAATTGGTTCATTCGAATTTTCTCGAAGCTGACCGAGCTGCTTGGTCGCCTTTTCAATTTTTCGTCCGGCCACAATCTCGATTGCCGACAATATGGATTGAGTATTGTCCGAATTCAACATCTTGATCGCGGCATCGTCCATCTGGTCAACATCCATGCAAATCGCCGCTTCAACGGCCGCCTCAACGAGGGGTTGCTCGGACGAACCAGCCGCCTGCAACAAGACGGGGATGCAAGTTCTGTCTCCCAGTTTGGAAATGGAATGGATGACAGCAACGCGAAGATCCAGCGGTCCGGTTGTCACCAGTGGTAAAATGGACGGCAAAACGCGTTGATCCCCCAGATCTGCCAACAAGGCCAACGTCAGGATTTGCCTTTCTGGCTTCAGCGACTTTAGCATCGACGCGAGTTCTATCGACAGGCTGGTTTCTCCACGGCGTCGACGGGCCGCATACAATGCCATTTCAAACGAACCCTGATCGTCAGCAGTGAACATCTTCAACAGCTCGGCATCGCCATCTTCACCCTGGGTCAGAATCGCCTGATACGCTGCGGAAAGTTTGATTTTTTCTGGAACATCGGTTTTGATAATGGTCTGGCAAAGTGATCTCGCATATTTATTTTCACCCTGCTCGGTCAGCCGCTGGGCGCAAATCAAGGCGGCTTTTCCCAGTTCCAACTGCCGCTCGCCTGTGGCACCGGTTAGCGCCCGTTCCACCCAGGGGACCGCTTCGGTGGTACCGATTTGTCCAATGGCTCGTGCCGCAGCAATACAAACCGCTTGATCCTCCGAGTCCAGGTATTTTGCCAATGTCATGATGGATTCGGAGCGTTGGCGCTTGCCAAGTGAGAGAATGACTCCCAGCAGGTTGTTCCCCTCAAGAGAACCGCAAGCCGATCGCAGGGCCTGATCGGCTGAGTCACCCGGAATATTCTCCAGCGCGCTTCTGGCGTGAGTGGATAGCTGATCATCCGATAACAGTGCCACCAGCGCCGGAACTGCCGCGGCATCCCCTGCGATCGCCAGTTGCTGACAGGCCTTTGCCTTTTCAACTTTCGGGCGATCGGATTCCAGGACCTGAATCAGTGACTGGCTGTCTCTTCCGGGCAACGGAAGCGTCTGTTGTGCAAACAAGATACCGTCACAAGGGACTGGCAAAAACAACGCAACGACGACCGTGATCGTCAGGGCTCTCGCAGTCATGATTTTCTGCTCAGAATATAAGAACGAGGTTTTGTGTCATCATAGCGAATCTTGAGCAATCAAATGTTCCAGGGAGCGCGCATCGCGCGCGACCGCATCCGGTTGGCCTGGTCATCACCGACAAACTCTTCTTTCACCGGATCAAATGTCAGCTTGCGTCCAAGTCTCCAGGCGATTGCCGCGGCGTGGCAGGCGATATGGGATTTTCGCATCACGTCTTCATTGCAGGCCGTCCTGGCCCGTGTCTTGACGCAGTCCAGGAAGTTCCGCGTATGCGTTGACGGGGTCGTTCCGGCAATGGTTGGTTCCGGAAGCTCGGCCCGCAGCGAATCCAGTGAGACCATCATTCGTCCCGAGTCCCCTGTCTCCACCCAGCCTTCGTCGCCTTCGAATCGCACCGGACACGTTCCCAGTCCCAACCAGCCATTTTTTCGAAGCCTCAACTTGATTCCGTTCTGGTATCGACATTCGATGACATTGTCGCCGGTCACGTCCAGCGGCTCGTATTCGACCGGAGTTGAACCGTCGGCGCCGGCTGCCTGCTGACAGAGATCAAGTGTATGGGCACCCCAATCCAGCAGTTTTGCTCCCGAGTCGAAGTCATGAAACCCGCGCCACTTACCATCCACATAGGCTTGATTGAACGGCCGCCAGGGCGCAGGACCAAGCCACATATCCCAGTCGACGACTTCTTGGGGGGGTTCCGGTTCCGCTGGCAACCAGTCATACCGGTCTTCCAGTTGGTAAATCGAAGCGTGCAACGTCTGCAATTTGCCAAGTTTTCCGTTCTGAGCGAGTTTGATTGCGTGAATAAAATTCGAAATACTGCGTCGCTGGGTTCCGCATTGAAATACGCAACCCGTTCGTTTGACCGTTTCTGCAAGTCGCTGCGCCAGTTCTATCGAAATTGCACAAGGTTTTTCACTATAAACATCTTTGCCGGCTTCCGCGGCATACATCGACATCGGTGCATGCCAACGATCGCCCGTTGCAATCAGCACCGCATCAATATCGTCGCGCGCAAGCAGCTCGCGGAAGTCGCGATACATTTTGCAGGCTGTGTCTCCGTTTTGCTGGTCAGCAAGCTGCTTGACGGCCTGGCGTTGATCAGCTCTGACGTCGGCGATTGCCACAAACTGTACGTCGGGCTGGGGCAGCATCGTGTTGAGAACCTTGGTGCCCCGGTTGCGAATCCCGATCCCTCCCAGCACGATCCTGTCGCTGGGCGCGACGCCTCCCCGTCCTCCCAAAACATGAGCGGGCACGATCCAGGGCACCGCCATTGCTGCGACGGTCGCCTTTAGGACGGAACGCCGAGTTGTGCTGGATTTGTTTTTCACTGAACAACCTTCCTCGAGTCGGTTCCTGGGATTACTTTCGCGGTGTCGTTTCCGCCGCTTGCTTGTCTGCCACCCTGCGGGCTTCGTCGTCGTAATTCGGGTTCCGCTGATTCGGGAGTCGCGCGCCGGTCGAATCAAACCAGGCCAACAGATCACCAATCAGTTCATCGCGCTTTTCCGACTCCGTAGCCGCAACGTTGCTGCGCTCACCGATATCGTCAGCCAGGTTGTACAGCTCGACGGCATTGCTGGACACCGCCGCTTCACGTCCACCATCCAACTGCCACTCTTCATGATACAGGTGAAGTTTCCAGTCTCCTTTCCGAATGACACTTACGGGCCGTGTTCGAAAAACCGGATCACGACCCCGGGTAACGGCAGTGTTCAGGTAGCCGGGAAAATGCCAGAAAATCGCCTGGCGTTCGAGGTGGCCTTCCTGCTTGAACAGCGGCAACAGGTTCTCGCCGTCGAGCGTCTTTCCATCAGGAACCGGGACCCCGGCGGCAGCGAGAAACGTCGGAAATAAATCGACAAGGATGATTGGGACCGACGACTTGCTTCCCGCCTCGACAACACCCGGCCAGCGGACGACAAACGGTTCGCGGATGCCGCCTTCGTAATAGCATCCCTTGTTACCGCGCAGCGGCTCCTGCAGTGATCCCGGCGTTGCGCCATTGTCGGATGTGTAGATGACGAGTGTGTTTTTTTCGAGGTCAAGTTCCTTCAATTTGGCCAACAACAGGCCCACACTCGAGTCCAAGTCGTACGTGCAACCCAGGTAGGCCGTCGAGGGAAATTTTTCCCGGGAGTGTTTTTCCATCAACGACCTGGTGGTTGGCGTCAATTGAAGCGGTCCATGGATGGCGTGATGCGGAAGGTAGCAAAAGAACGGTCCATTTTTGTTCCGTTCGATAAATTCACAGGCTTTTCGTGTTAGCGTGAAAACACCCTTGGGGTCTTCCGGCGGTCCTTTTTTATTTCCGGTTGTGCCTTCCGGATGCTCTCCGTCTCCGAATGAATCGTAGGTCTCGTCGAATCCCTGCTGGGTGGGAAGCGCGCCCTGTTTGCCTGCGAGATGCCATTTTCCAAAATGCCCTGTGACATAACCGGCACCCTTGAGCGCCTCCGCCAGCGTGACCACATTGGGGGCCAAGCCGCTTCGGTTGGGAATGGGTATCAACCGCCGCAGCTTGGCCGGACCCCGCTCAGTGCTCCCAACAGCATAGACATGATGGCGTGGAGTGTAGTTACCTGACAACAGGCATGCACGGCTGGGAGCACAGTTCCCGGCGGCTGAATACGCATCGGTAAAGACCATCCCTTCCGCCGCCAACCGGTCGATGTTCGGCGTCAGAAATATACCGTCGCTCTGATAGCCAACGTCTCTCCAACCTTGATCGTCGGCGAATATCAAAACGATGTTCGGCTGATTGATCGAGGCGCGGTCCGACCCGGACATTGCGTTAGCGTGGCTCGCGCCCGCCAACAAGGCCCCAACAAAAGCCATTGCCAGCAATTGCTTTGGCAAGCGGATTGGGTGGTTATCGAATTGACGTCGCTGCGGCGAACCAGAAATGTCCAAAACCATGCTGGCCCCATGAAACCCGTGCGGCTGATCATTGACTTCTTTCATACCTTTTCCCGTTACTTTCGATCTTCCGACCGGATTACCGCCTGACCCCCTGCCCTGCGCGTTTCCCGTCACCGAGATCTTCGCGTGCCAGTTCTGCCAACGCTTGAAGTTTACGCACAACGTCGGGATTCGCGTCGGCGACGTTCACCATTTCACCGACATCGGATTGGAGATCGAACAGGGACAGGCCGATCGGCCTGGACCCGCCCTTGCCATTCATACCACCCGTCCCAGGCTTCGCAGGATGCGAATAACTGTGCGGCAAGAGCAGTTTCCATTGACCGGTGCGTACGGCCTGAAGGTTTCTTCCGGCGTAATAATAGAAAACATCATGAGGAGATTGGGCATCCTTTTCTCCAACCATCAACGCTCGGATATCCTTGCCGTCTACGATTCGATCGGAAGGAACGTCAGCGCCTGCCAGTCCGGCCACGGTAGGAAGCAAGTCCATCGTGGCGGCGAACTGACGACAAGTCGTTCCCGCCGGGATCGTACCGGGCCAGCGCATCACGCAGGGCACGCGGAACCCACCTTCGAAGCTGGTTCCTTTCCCCTCGCGAAGTGGCCCTGCCGATCCGCCATGGTCACCATACAACAACCATGGGCCATTGTCAGAAGTAAAAACCACGAGCGTATTCTCGTCGACGTTCGTTCGCTTCAGTGCATCGAGAATCTGGCCGACTCCCCAATCGAGTTCCGCTACGACATCCCCAAAAAGGCCACGTTGGGTCGTGCCCTTGAAACGGTCTGAAACGAACAGCGGGACATGAGGCTGGGCATGTGCCAGGTAAATGAAAAACGGCTGGTCCTTTTTCTCCTCGATGAACTTGACGGCGCCCTCAGTGTACCACGTCGTTAGATTTCGCTGAACTTCATCGTCAATCGCCGGATTGACAACTTCGGTACCATTCATCAGCGGCAGGTCCGGAAAATGGTATCGCGGATCAGGATGATGCGGCCACATGTCGTTCGAATAAGGCAGCCCGAACCACTGATCGAATCCCTGTCTGACTGGAAGAAACCCGGGTAGGTGGCCCAGATGCCATTTGCCGAACATCGCGGTCGCGTACCCCCTTTGCTTGACCACTTCCGCGATCGTAATCTCATCAGGATCGAGGCCGGTTTTGGAGTTCGGTCCGAAATTTCCCGGAACCCCAACGCGAACCGGATAACAACCGGTCAGTAGCGCCGCGCGGGAAGGCGAACAAACGGATCGACCGACGTGAAAATCCGTGAACGTCCTTCCCTCTCGCGCCATGCGTTCCAGGTGAGGCGTTTCATATCCCTTGGCACCAAACGGTCCGATATCAGCGTAACCCATGTCATCGCAAAAAATGATGACGACGTTGGGAGGGCGGTCGTTGGCATGCGCAAAACCAGTCAACAGCACAGTCAACAGAAATCCAGCCACTGCGAGCACCAGTTTGGTTGTCGAGTGCTTCATCGGCGAAACTCATTTCGTTGGGCGCGTGTTTCTACTGTATTGGTCATGGTTCGCTTACGTCATTTGAGTTTGTCTGACTCTCATTGCAAGGACCAGTATCTCAATGTCACGGAGTCTCCAGCAACGGAACATGTCAACCGCGGCGAAATTCGCGACTCATTCATACTTGGAATAAACCATTCCTACTTCCTGTTCCTGTTCTTTTTGGGTGCAGGCCTGGTTACGGCGATGCCCAGATTCTCTTTCATGCCTGCCACGTAACCCTGGTGACTGAATTCACATGCATGGATGGCGGCGGAATAGGGCTCGATTCCATCGCCGATCCAATCGATAATGTTGAGAATTTTTAGCGACGCATAGGAGCTGTTGGCCAACAATTCATTCCAGCACGCCTGGGCGGCTGCCTTGTCATCGCCTCGATAGAGAATCCAGGCTGCCATGGCCCGAACGTGATGGGATTCATCTGCAAGACACTTTTTGATCAGCTGCATGTCAAGAGAAGTCCTGTTCTGGAGGTGGAAGCACCCTTCGATGGCCCAGTAACGGACGCCCGAATCGTTCGCGTTCAGGTTGTCATAAAACCATGCAAGGTTGGCCGGGTCTTGCGCCAACGCCTTTGCCGAGGCAGATTGATACGCTTTCAAGTCGTACAGTGCCGGGTCGCGGACCATTTCGTAGATGGTCTTTCCGCATTCCTCCGAGCGCTTGACGACTTCGCTCTCTGGCAACAACCCCGAATCGAATTTCTCCAACTGCCACTGATCGAGCGCGTCACTCAGACGAGCAACGTCCTTGGCATACCGGGGATCATCGATCAGGTTGTTCACGTTGTCGGGATCAATGGAAGTCTCATAAAGTTCCTCCATCGGCTTGGTTCCAAAAAACCGCCCCGTGACGGAGTTCGTTTTTCCTTCGAGGAAATATTGCTCCCAGGCCTGGGTGGCTTTCATTTTCCACAGGTAATTCAAGTGCTGTCCCCACGGGGCGTAGGGCATGTAGTTTCTGATATAAAGCAATTTCGTATCGCGGATGGCCCTGACATTGTCGCAACGTTCATCCATTCGCCCCCGGAAGCTGACATGGTAATCCCGTTTTTCCGTCTCGGGACCCAGGAAGATCTTCCCCTGAAGATAATCGGGCGTTTCGGCACCACAGATTTGGAGCCAGGTTTTTGGCATATCGATGAAGCTGACCAATTGATCGACTTGGCTGCCTGGCTCGGCAGGGCGAAGATGTTTGAATTTTTCCGGGATCCGAATAATCAACGGACAATGTGTTCCACTATTGAACAGGAATCGTTTACTCCGCGCGAGAACTCCCCCATGATCCGAGTTATGGATCACGATTGTATTTTCAGCCATGCCACTTTTTTCCAGCTCCGCCAGGGCCAGCCCGATATCGGCATCCATCTTTTTCACCTGGTCATGATAGTGCGCATAGTTTTTGCGGATGTCGGGAATGTCCGGATGGTACCTGGCCAAACGAACATCGTCGGGACTATGCGTGGTGTGATCGACATCGCCGAAAGCCCTGGACTCGTGTGATTTCGTATTGTTGATCACCATGAAAAACGGTTGGTGTTGTTTCAGTTCGCTCCAGTTGACTTCATCGGTATCCCACGGGCTTTTGTCGTCGCGGCCGCCAATGTTGTAATCCGTCTTTTTGGCGTTGCCAACGTAATAGCCTGCTTTCTTGAGCAGATCCGGGTAGTACTTGATCGTCTCATGGGGAATCGGGTAGCGACTGCGCATCGGGTAGGTCCCCATCGACAATGCGTGAACCCCTGTGATCCAGGTACTCCGCATCGGCGCACAGACCGGAGCATTGGCGTAGCAATGCATGTACTGCACGCCTTGCTCCGCGAGTTTGTCGATATTCGGTGTCTCCGCAAACGGGTTTCCATAGCAGCCTACCCAATTGACGTTGTTGTCTTCACAAGTCAGCCAGAGGATATTGGGCCGGTCATCTGCAAAGACCGACGTGCTCACCAGGACAAGCAGGAACGCAAGGATTTTTTTCATGGTCGTCAGCTGCAGTTGAGAGGCGTGTTATCGATCAGCGTCGCATTGA
Source organism: Planctomycetaceae bacterium (assembly GCA_024642205.1). Classification (GTDB taxonomy): domain Bacteria; phylum Planctomycetota; class Planctomycetia; order Pirellulales; family Pirellulaceae; genus Mariniblastus. Next base: position 39,619 of record JAHEBQ010000041.1, read on the forward strand.
TGATAATCTAGTTTACCGTGTCAAGTCACGCCTTTGGCTGCATCAAATGACAAAAGAAAAGTCATTTGCGGGCGGCAATCCAACGCGCATGTTGCCGAGATTCTTGATGTACGTGTCGCCGCGAATGAACCTTCACTCTTGCGTTTGGAAGGATCGGCGCTCCACTGAAAGACGTAGACACCGGCGGCAGAAGCATGGACGCGGTTACCACTCACGGCCCGATGCATGGCCTCGACCGCAGCCTCGTTGCACAGCTGGGACTGTGCGTGCGATGGCTGAGGCAAGACACCGACCGTCAGGAGCCGGATGGAAAGACAGGTTTCAGCGGTATCAAATTCCGCTGGCTATTGCCCGCACCGGGATCGGCGGACTGGAATGATGCCGATTAAACCAACCTGACTACCGACGAAACACAAGTGAGGTGGTCGTGCGGAACAGGTCCTTGGGCATCGGAGCTGGATTGCCTCGATAATGGTTACGACGTACGGTGTTGCCGTAAAAATGCATCGGTCGGTACGGCCGATCATTCATCGGCGTGTTCTTGATTTTAGCCCGATCGGCTCCCCGCGCAACAACCCGGGGATACCATTCCGGTTCCTGCGCCCGGGACGATTGGGCAAACCAGGCTTGCACAATCAGCGCTAGGGCAAAAAAGCAGGGAACCAACGCAATCATTGAGCTACGAAATTTCATCGTGTAATTCTCCCAGTTGTAATTGATCAGGTAGAAACGTCGCGTTTTGAGGCTGACAACTCTATTGCTCGCGGCTTTGTCCAGGTTCGGTCCGTCGCCGCGAAAATTCAAGAAATCAACTTGGATATCGAGCCTGTTTTGATGGCGACGATCGAATGCCAAGGCTCCCGATCCAAGCCGAACAGCTGCTCATTTTCCATGCTAATCAACTTCGATCAGAATCAAATTTTCCTGTTCGAAAAAAGACATGAATAAGCTGATTGATTCGCGAAATTCCGGCATAATGATTGTTGTCTGAGGGTTGTATTGATTGTAAGTGCCCTTCGATTCAGCGATCATGGCCCTTTCGACTCGCGGTTGATCTGTTGGGTCAAAACCAGGCATCCGAACAACGGCAGGAAGTCCCATGAGCTACGAAAAACACCATGGCAAAAACCAGTCATCACCTCTGGAAATCAACCGCCGCGAGTTCATCGGCAAAACGGCGGCTGTCACCGGTTCGGCAATCGCCGCGTCGGTTGTTTCGGAATCGCTGCTGGCCAAAACGTTATCCACGCCCGCCAACACGACGTCACCTGCTCGGCTGGTATTTGACCGACCGGATTCGATGTTTCACGGGCACGATTGGCAAACTCTCAACCCGGGATATTGGAAAATCGAAAATGGTGCGCTTCGGCGACGATTGACCAACTACGGTGATCGTGCGCGTCGAACCGGTTTTCCGTTTCATGCCCAAACACATGGTTTTGAATTCAAAACGGAATACGATCCATCGTTGGACAGCGGGATTATTTACGCACCGCAATGGAACCTGACTGGTGCCTTCAAACTCAACGTCCGTTTTACTTTTCGTGGCCCGCGTCCGGATCCCGGGGAAGGTGACGATCCGAACTGGAAAATGTACCAGGACGGCTATGGGCTGATGGGTGTCGCGATTGGCTCAAGTTCGCTTTTCGAAAGCTATAACAAAGTCGGTAACCTGATCCGGATAGGATGGTCCGACAACCAGAAACTGCAAGTCATCGGCCCTTCCAAAAATGGTAATCGTACATCCCAGGCCGGTACCGGCGAATCGTTCGACCAGGTCGTCAAGTCAACCGATGCCATGGAACTGTCGGCAGGCGACGAATGTCAACTGGACATCACCGTCAACCCGGAAACCGACCAGGAATCCAGAATCGACGTCCGTTTTCAGGCCGGTAACAAATCGTGTTCGCTCAGTCACGTCGTCCCGAAAGAATTAACCGCGGGGTTCGTCGGGATCGTATCGCGCGGGCTGATTGATTTTGAAGTCAACATGTTCCAAGTCGACCCTGGCCAAAACAAACCGGGAAATATCGGGGTCGCCGATTGCCTGGTTTGCTATCCGCTGGGCGATACGCTGGCGTTGAAAGACGGTCAATGGACCGTTCGCTTCGTCGGGATGTTTGCGTCCGACGGCGTTACGATTGATATCCGTGTTTCTGATTCCGAGACGCCCGACGGTGGCTGGGAAGGCGTCCCCGTCAGTGGCACAGGAAAGATCGTTGACAATCAATGGCGACGAAACACCGCGATCATCGATGTCCGATTACCGGACAGTCCCTCCGAGAAGACACTATTTTACACGGTCTGGAAAGATGGCCGGAACGTGACCGCTGACGGTCGTGTGGGAACCGACGCATGTGGTCCAGGGACCGGTTTCGTGGGCGATGTGCCGGGTGGCGGCAATTACCTGGGCCGACTGCCGCAACTCAAGGCACCGTACAAATTGTGTGGGCTGAGTTGCCATGCAATCAATTCAGGTTTGCAGTCACGAACCGAAAACGGCTGGCAGATAACCGGCGGTCGCGACGTTTGGCAGGTGCGTGATCAACCGACCGTCGAGGCATACAAACACCTTGAGGACTACGATTTTCAGGTCATGGTCTGGGAAGATGATGTTTGGTACATGGAACTGTTAATGTACCCGCCGAGTACGGATGACGCGTACAAAATCGTGGCCCTTTCGATCTGCGGTCCAACCAGTCGCTGGCAAATGATGCGGCACTGGAATGTGATCAATCCGGGCGATCATGACTACGGCATGGACGATGTCAAAGGTCCGGAACAAATCGTCATTCGAAAGACCTCGGGTCTCGGTCAGGACCCAGCCTACATGCGTCGCAATTTTCAAATCGTTCATCATTTGACCACGGGCGCCGAAGAAGTCGATCCCTACCGAAATCCAAAAAAGTGGCGATCGTGGAAAATGCCGAATCGCGATTTCACTTTTGTCGTGCTTGATTCCCGGCTCTGGCGCAGCAGCCAGGACGTCGACATCTGGGATGATCAGGGATGGAATGCGTTCAAGAGTCTCTACGATCGCACGGATCCGACTCGAAGTTTACTGGGCGAAGAACAATTCGGTTGGCTCCAGGAATTGCTCTCGACCGATTCGTCGCCTCTGATCTGCATTACCGGGATCAATGGATTGCATACGATTTGGGCAGGTGCCAAAAACGGAGAAACGGCAAGCCGGAACCATCCAAAAAATTTCGAGCAACGCGATCGTGTCACCGCGGATTACGCAGGTTGGGTCAAAGCCGGAGCGGACCGCGTGCTTGAACTGCTGGGTTCTCGCGACGGAGTAACGACAGTTTATGGCGATGTGCACAATGGCTGCATCATGAAGAACGTCGATCATCGTGTCATCGAATGTAGTTTCGGACCGATTGGTCGTAGTGGCGGGCGGGCCCTGATTCCCGGATTCGGCCCAACCATGAAAGACGTCGACGACCGGGACGTTGAAATCCATTCCCTCTACCACTCACAGTTCTCAAGTCCATCCCAGGACAAACACGCCACTGGTGACCCGTTCTACTGGAATTTCCTGGAAATGGAGTTCGATTCCGCTCATCCAGATCCGAAGATTGGGCTGCGAGTCCGAAACCTGGTCGATCCTCCGACGGAGGCTCCGCGCGGCGGCGGACCATTGGAAACAACGTCCACCCAAACCGGCCGCAGGCCAAATGGAAAACTACCGCGCATCAAGACGCTTCCCAACGCCGATATTTATTTTACTGACACCGACGGAAAATCCATTCGCGGAGCACGAAGCGACGAAGACGGCATCGTGCACATCCGCGGTCTGGTTGATGTCCAACCGGGAACCAAGGTCGTGGTCAATGCGTACGACGGCGAGAGATCTGAGTCACATGTTGTTTGGTTGGGCGATTAACGGGGAAGGCAGCATTTCAATCCGTAAAAGCGCGATCCGTCGCTTCGTCAATGGCCGTATCCATGAATTTCAGCCTTCGTGATTTCCTTCAGGATTGCGTGCCGGGACTGATTCCTTGACGACGACCCGTCTGGCCGCAAAACGAAAATCTCTAACTTGCTGGATCGGCCCAATCATTGTTGTGCGCCGAAATGGTGATATCATTTTTCCAACTCCTTTGAGCCGGTTTTCGGTTCAACGGTTGACGCTGTCCGCCGCAACCGGACAATCATGGTTCGGCGGTAATTTGCAAAAATCCGGGATCGAGAAAGACGATGTCTAACGAGTTTGACGATCAGGATCTGGATGACACGGAATCTCATTCGGCTATGAATGATGAAGCCAGTTACGTCTGTAATTCGTGCGGCGAAGAGATTGTCGTTCCGCTTGATTTCTCCGAGGGGCAACGACAGGAGTATGTCGAAGACTGCCCGGTTTGTTGTCACCCTAACATCATTTTTGTTGAATTCGATTCGGAAGGCCAGCCTGACATCTGGAGTCGATCGGAGCAGGACCCTTGAGAATTCAAATCCTCATGGTTTCATCCCTGCTTCGACGGTCCTGCCCGTGCCAACGGAATGGCCATCGAGGATGGCCTAACCGGTGCCGGGTCCAACACGCGAAAGCCGTTCAATCAGTTCACCCAACATGATCGCGGTTGCCCCCCAGACTTTATGATGATCGACTCGATAAAACGGAACGATACGCGACTGGCCGTTTGAATGAACGACGTCGCCAACAACCAGAGTGGTTGGCTCGATCAAATACGAAAGCGGAGTCTTGATGATTTGTTCGACTTCGTGCTGGGAGCGAACGAAAACGGGCTGACCGGTGTGCCACCCGACAAACGGCGTGACCAGGAAATCCGTGGGGGGAATATAGACCGGGTTAAGCTGTCCGAGAACTTCGATGTTGCTTGTCGCGACCCCGATTTCTTCGTTCGTTTCGCGAATCGCCGTTTGTAAAAGCGATTCGCCCCGATCCTGTCGTCCACCCGGGAAACTGATTTGGCTGGCATGTTTTGACAGTTTCGCGTGGCGCTTGGTCAAGACAAGTATCGATTCACCGTTCGCGGGCTCCCTGTAAATCAGCATCATCACCGCCGCGACCCGGCCCGTCCCCGGAAGTTCCGGCGGTCGCGAATGCGGGCGATTCAATTCCGGCACATCCACCTGCGGACGCCAGTTTTCAAAACCGCAAAGCGACATGGCGGCGACGAGTTGTTGCTTGGTTGGAGAAAACATGGAGTCAAACTTCCGGTAACCCGCCATTGCATCGCGCTGCGCAAGAACATTGGTGACAACGATATCTGCGATAAATGATCGCCGCCACCGTTACCAACCACCCCCGGCACCACCACCGGACGAACTCCCACCGCTGAAACCGCTACTGCCTCCGCCTCCGCTACTGCCACCAAAACTGCTTCCACTGCTTGTTGACTGGACTCGCTTCGGAGTTCGATAGGTATAAGACCGGTGGTAATCACAGCTTTGGCAATCTTCCGTGACACGGACTTTGCCTCCATGGTTGTAGTTGGCCCGGACCATTACGTCTTCGACTTTCAAGACCGTCACGTACCAGCATTTCGGGCACTTGGAATAGCGAGTCAAGAGTTTTCCATAGCGGATCTTCTGGACATTCTCACAACTCAAACAGGCCCACACATCGTAGTCGACGCTACCAAGCTGCTCCTCGGTCTGCTCGGATTCGTTCAGGTACTGGTCGTCATGTTCTTCCTCCAACAGGATCATTTCGCCTGAACATTTCGGGCATTTCCGCGGACGATATCGCATGTAGTAGCGCCCTGCCGCCAACAAGCCGACTCCCCCGATTAAAGCCCCACCAAGCATCCAGGGGATCCAGGTGATCGGGCCGCCTCGCCGATGCTTGCGGACCGGCCTCGACGCGCTGACACCTGATACCGACGGAAGCGTGGCGGGCGCATCGAGATCGGAAACCGAGTAAACCCGCGTTGCGCAGGACCGGATGCCCTCGTACAACGCCGAATTACCATCTCCTGCTCGGTAGTTGGGAAGGACGACGTCATCGATGATCTGCTGAACGATTCGTGTTTGTTCTGGCCCATCGATCCCGTCCCCGAGCGCGATCCAGGCTTGCCGATCGTCCGTTGCAACAAACAACATGATCCCGTTGTCGCGCCAAATCCCCGGGGCGCCGGGGATACCCGGTTTTCCAACACCCCAATGATTAAACAAATTCGTGGCAAAGACCCGATGCTCGACGCCGTGAGTCGAGGGAACGACCACGACACACATTTCTCGCCCGAGCCGTTCGTTGACTTCCTGGCAAACCCGATTGATATTCTCGACGGCCTCTTCGGAAACGGTGCCCGACAGATCGACGATCCAGCCATTGGGCCGTGGTGATGGAATATCGGTAACCAACAGTTGTTGAGCGCACAGGTCAACTGTCCATCCAAGTCCGACCGCGAGCAAAACCATCAGGAGCGACGTCCGTTGGACGAACCAGACATCTTTTATCGAAAGAGTGAGTCGACCAGGCCGAATCATGGTTGCCTCAAAAAACGAATTCCCGGAACGGTCCTACTGAATCGACTCGCAAGTCCGACGATTCCAATAGACCAATTCTAGCAATTATATCTCTGATGAGAGTAGCCCGGCCTCGGCTGGCGGATGGCACATGAACAGTTCGCATCCTGAACCAGGGGTTTGATCAAACCCTTTCCACGATTCCCGCCGCAGGTCTCGCCCATTTCAAGCGGGATTGGGCTGAGCAGAATCCGGATTTATTCCATTTTGATTGGCCGATGACTACAACTGACCGCGACGAGATTGGGAGACGGCTTTTCCGAACAAAATGTCTCGCGAAAGCCAAAAAACCCGCGAGCCGTCGCACTGAGGACCGAACGATCGGGAGCCACGCAATTACAATTCATCCAGGCTTTGAACTTTCTCCCGCTCATTGATGCTCGCGTAAGCTTTCAACACATCGAGCGAAACGTTTTGACTGACATGATGTACTGATCCATCGAGGAGCGCGAAATGGGTTCCTCCCGGGTGGTTGCTGCCAAAGGGCGTATCATTCAATGTCACTCCGGGTGCATTGATCGGACCGCTGATCGATTTGATGGCAAACAGGCGTGTGACTTTCTTGGCAGAATCATAACCGGCCCCAAAAGCCCATCCGGAACGCATGGGATCCCGGGTTTCATCGACGACTTCGAATCGGGAAATTTCACCGATTCCAATCGTATTGGAAATCCCATCCGTTACGTCCCGCGGCCGCTTAGATGCGAATACTCCATTTTTTTGTGGCGAAAAAATTCCTTGAAGCCCAATCGGACCGTTCTTGAGCAAACCCAAATCACGGTAGCTGTGAATCCGTGAGCCTTCGGAATCCTGGGCAGTACCGATCGGTCCGGTCACGCCGTAATAGTGTCCCGTGAACTCACCCTGACCTGCCAGCGTCGCACGATAATCTTCCGGCGAAGCCGCTGGACAGATCAGCTGAACGACTTGTTGCCGGGAAAGCCGACTCCAACGATCGGCGTAGGTCTCACCGGACGCCCAGTCGTCTTTTGCCTGGTCCGACAACTTCTGCTCCTCGAAAAATGGCAAAAGAGGTACAATAAAACCCTGGCCGCGCCCATCGTCGCCCGGCGGAAAACCAATCCCTTTCGATTCATACGCCAGAGTCGCCAACATGACTTGTTTCAAATTCGAAAGGCAATGGGTCCGACGCGCGGCTTGACGCACCGCCTGGGCTGCGGGAAACGCAATCGCCAGTAGAATCCCGACAATGGAAATGCTGACCAACAGTTCTGTCAAAGAAAAAGCACTTCGAATATCCCGGCGATGTCGGCCGGGTCTTCGCGGAAATTTCTCCGGTAATACCATGTGGTTTTTCATTGGGTTTGATCCTGTTTATGACCTAAGTCAGTTCAATCCACGGCAGTCAAGTATTCTGTCACAGCCAAGAATAAGGATTGGTTGTAGTGGACGAGACGACGAATCCTGGCGTTTTCTTGATCAAAAAGAACTCGTAACCTCGTCCACTACCCAAAAATCAAATCTGGGACTTTTTCAGCACCCTGCTGGTGATCGACCGGGAAGATTCTGTTCAGCAGTGACAATGAAAACAGTTAGGTTCAGGAAGCGAACCTACGGGTATCGGATGACTCGGCAGTTTTCGCGGAGGCCAAAATGAACCGAGATTCGAGTCCTGAATGGCTGGGTGTGAAAAACAAAAACACCCGCTTTGATTTATCATCAAAGCGGGTCGGGTCGCATGCTGCTAGTCTTTGATGTACCGTCGTCAGGATTACTGCTCAAATTTTTTCGTTGGGAACGAACCTTTGAGCAAGACCCCCGGGAACATGTCCCAAGGATTGACTTCGGTTTCTGGTGATGTGTAACCGGTACTGAAAGCAGTTGCTCCGCCGGCACCTGTCGTAACACCAAAACCAGGATTGATGAAGCCATCGCCATTGACGTCTTCGATCGCTCGAACGCTTCCGTCCGCGAACACGATATTGACGGTCTTGGAGTGCCAGGCGTACCAGTCGCGCGTATCCTGCATGACAACATTGGTCACGCCAGGTTCTCCGATCGTCGGGTAACCGGCAGCCGGTGCGTTCATGGCAGACCGCGCTGTTCCGTCGGGAACCAACAATACTGCATCGCCGGTACTTCCATCAACGTAGGCAGGACCATCGTTGAAGCTTTCAGCCAGTGGAGCACCGGAAATCAAACCCAATTTCTCGGAAACGGTGTTGGTCAGGATACCGTCACCCGTGACGCCGTCAGCCGAGTCGCCCTGGGCTCCACAACCAATCAGTGGCAACGAACTTGCGGGAACATCGCCCGAGTCCAAAGCTCTCACGGTCAACGGCCCCACGCACAGCTTGTCCCCAGGTACCGTTTTGCTGTACCAATCCTTGAGTCCACCCGGCTTGGTAACTTGACCATCGGCAAAAACTGGAGCCGAACGAACCAAGTGCCAACTGGTTGCATAGTTCGTATTGTACCCGGATTCGGCAGTCGCCTGTTCCGATTGCTTGAGGGGGACACCAACTCGAGAGGGAGGAGTCGCCGCGCCATTGGAACTGGCGGTATTCCACTTCTCGGAACCAAGGTTGATCGAAGAAGGACACAGCAGGAAACCGGGAAGAACGTCCTGCGATACGCAATCCGAAACCCATGAATACTGATCGAATGCTCCATCCCTGACGCTGTCAAATGCACCGGAACAATACGAGCCGTTGGGCGAATTACTTGCCTTTGCCAACAAGCAGATCGCAAACTGGCGCAAGTTACTTTTGCACTGCGTCGAGCGAGCAGCCCCTCGGACGGCGGCGAACGCCGGAAACAAGAGCGCCATCAGAATACCGATAATCGCGATCACGACTAACAGCTCGACCAGGGTAAAACCTTTTCTGCGGACTACCATTTTTTTAAACAACCTCACCTTAAGAACAATTGGAATTTGAAAACTTCGGCGTCTTCGACGAAGCAGAATCTATCAATCCAATTTGAAGATGCGTTTAAGGTATTGTGTTTAAATGATGTAGATTTGATGAAGCGGCCTACTCCGAATCTTCATCTTCCGTTCACATCTCCCACTTCACCCAATGGAGTTGGAGCAACAACAAGAATGGTGGTAGCCCGCCGAACCAGTGTACGACGCCAACGGATGTCCGTCGAATGCCGGTGCAACCGGCAAGCAGACCCATCGCATTTCACCTGCCCCGGGGGCAGCGCCCTGACAGCCTCCATGCGCCGGCAACGACCGTCACTTCAAGTGTTTAGCCAGAAACTGGTCCATATCCTGCACCATTTCGCCAAACCAGGGGAGACGATTCCAACATCCATGTTTGGCACCGGGATACGTCTTGAGGCCAGTTTCGATACCCAGTGATATTAACTTATCACGCGACGGCTGGTTCCGCGAAGGATTGTCCAGTTCACCCACGAGGAACAGAATCGGGCATGTTTGTTCGTCGATCTGAACATGGGCATCTGCCAATCGATAGAGTTTTGGGTTCTCGTCCACCGTGCTCCGTAACCACAAATTCGAATTGGAATCGGAACCTTCGGTACGGGATCGTTCCGCGACAGAACCGGATACCATTTCCATCGGTCCGGCCATTACAATCGACGCCTGGATTCGAGCTGACTGATCGGCGTTGCCGCCACTCCCTTGAAGTTCCGGATTCCCTCCACCGGAAGCCATCAGACTGGCCAGGTGACCTCCGGCCGATCCACCTACGGCACCAATTTTGTCCGGATTCAAAAAGTACGCCTCGGAGTTCGCCCGAAGAAATCGAACTGCGGCGCTACAATCATGCATCCCGGCCGGAAATGCGGCTTCATGACTAAGCCGGTACTCGATCGCGGCCGTCACGTATCCGCGCCGCGCCAACTCGATCGCGAGCGCACGAAACCTGGTTTTGTCACCCTGTTTCCAGCCTCCGCCATGAACCACCACGACCGCCGGGCGTCTGTTCTCTGGTCCTGCAGACCTGGGAACAAAAATATCAGCCAGGAGTTTTCGTTCGCCATAGTTGGCGTACACGACATTGAGGTGCGGAGTTACCTCCTCCGGAATTTTCGTGGAGGGTTGAGCGACGTTTTTTTTGCGTAGGATTTTGGCAACCGGTGCAAGCTCAACCGAATCCGGTTCAGGGGACTTTCCGCTGACATTCATCCGTTGACGATACAGTCCGCCCGGTCCGGTGATATAGAGGGTTCGCAGATCCTGATCGCCAAACGCACAATTGATCGGCTTGGTCGGGCACGGGATTTTGTCGACCAGTCGTCCGCTCGGACTCCAAATCCAGATGTCCGTGGGCCCCGCACAATAAACATTTCCCGCGCGATCAATCGTCATGCCGTCCGCGCCCCTCGCAGGCCCATCATCCATCGCAGCAATTTCTCGACCATGGGTCGCCCTGCCTGGCTCGGAAATATCGTAGGCCCAGATTTTCTTGGACACGAATGAAGAAATATAGAGCGTGCTTTCGTCCGGTGACAACGTAATCCCGTTGGGTGCCTTGATGTCCGCGACGGCCACGCTCGGTTGCCCGTTGGTTCCGATATAAATGACCTTGTTTTGCGGAGTCAACGTCACATAGATTCCGCCCGTTTGATCGACGACCAGGTCGTTGGGCCGATAAGGTTTCTCGTTTTCCTGTTTCAGTCCGTCGAGAGTGGCGATCGCCACAACGTTATTGCCATCCAGAAACGCAATCTGGCCGTGGGAATTGTCCGACAGAAACAACCTGCCATGGTTGAAGAAAGTCGCGCTGATTCGTCCCGACTCAGGAACCAACGTTTGCATTTCTTGCCTGGTCGGGACGTAACGAAAAAGCCGCTCGCCTTTGACATCAGGGATGATCAGTGAAGATCCATCCCATGCGGGTCCATCGGCCATTCCAAATTCCGTTGATACGGTTTCCAGTTTCGTATTGCGATCAACAATGGAATTCGTCGGTATTTGGGCACGGCAATCATCATGGCCCATTTGCGCAAAGAGACAGAGAGCGAAAACCAGCACAAAAAACGGCATGGGTGACAAACCGACGTATCGCGACATGGTAACTCCAGAATTCTGTCCATGGAAAATTGAATCAATCAGAACTGTAGCAAAGATCTTTGTCGACTGGCAGATCCGTGGACCCAGGGATAGAAAACGATAGCCATTCCAGACCTGGATCCGAAACGTCAATAAAAAAACGCCGAACGTAGATTCGGCGCGCTTGGAGTTTTGAAGTTCCGATCAGGGTTTCGCTGGGTTGCTATTTGTCCTGATCCGACGAAGGGCGTTTCGGTCGCTGGCCTCCTCGAACACCGCCCGGGCCACCACGACCGATTCCGCCCGGGCCGGCACCACCTGGGCCACCTGGGCCACCTGGGCCACCTCCCATTCGAGCAGCCATAGCCTCGATTTCCGATTTGTCCATGAATCCATCGCCGTCGCTGTCAACTCGACCGAACATCGCCTTCATTCGCTCGGGGGCCTCTTCTTCGCTGATCTTGCCGTCATCGTTTTTGTCCATCGCCATCATGCGTTCGACCATCGCCCCGGAACCACCGCGAGCACCAGCGTCACCACCTCGCACCGGTCGGCCTCCTTCAGGCGGACCTCCTTCTGGTCGCTTGGGACGCATTTCTTCAGCATCCAAGTCCCCATCACCGTTTTTGTCAAGCTTCGCAAGGGCAACCGACGCGTTGGCGATTTCCTGTTTTGAGATCACGCCGTCATGGTCGGCATCCAAAGCAGCCAGGACGGGCATCATCTGAAACATTCGTCCCATGTCACCGCCCGGACCTCCAGGTCCACCTGGACCGCCCGGGCCTCCGGGACCACCACGACCCGGTCCACCTCTTCCTCCGCCTGGGGGTTGAGCCATTACCGTTGCTGCCAGGCATAGCATGATCGCTGTGGCAAACATCATCATTCTTGTTTTTTTCATTGTTTCTCTCCGAACTGATTTACTGTCCCAACGAGACTCTCTAGTTCCAGCACGCAACCAATCGCTTGCCGAGACAGCATTTCAGGCAATTTCTGCTAATTCCCTGCCTGAATTTGCGCGCATCTTGAGAAATCACCGCTTCGACGCCGTTATTCTTCGCCAGTAATTTAGCGGCAAGCTTGGTTTTGCCCTGTAGCCCGGGGCTCGATCGTGACGTCCCGATTTCTGATGAAAGCAAAAATGAGTTTTTTTAAACGATGGCCACGGTCAGTCCGAAGGTCTTCCACGACGCCGACGCAGGATTGTCAAATCGATTCCAAACGTCGGAGATCTCCCGGTATCGAGGAAACCAGAAGCGGGATCAATAGCCCACGATGGCGTCCCAGAAGTCGACCATCGGGACGTTTTCAAGTTCGCGAAAATATACGGTCGGGGGCAGACAGATTTCAAGACGACGGATTCAAAAACATGAAGCAGGTGGGTTTCCCAATGTTTGTCCTGGCTCAGCAATGAGAGGGTTTGTCTGGACAGGATGAACAGGATTTCACGTGCAACATCCTGTAAATCCTACCTGTCATCCTTTTTGCCAAACGTGATTCGCCAACAGCCGCATGCCGTAAAATCAAAATTGTCGAGTCGCTTGCGGGCAATGCACAGTCATACAGGCAGCGAGGAATGGGCCGATCCGCCAGGGACCGGCCTTCCTGCGCGAAACGATAAAGCGTCAAGCTGTTGGAGCAATGATCGCCAGATCACAGTGGGTCGATCGCGATCGTCCAGCCGTTGTGGGTTCCGGTTTTCATGTTTCGTGTGTCGTAAACTCCCGGCGTCCAGAGTCCGTCGCTACTGGGTCCATTGAAATCGGCCACGTTGTTTTCGCCCGAGAAATTAAACCACATCAATTTTAAAGGGGCGCAGCCGGGACCGTCTTCATGCCCATGCTGCAGGACTGGGTTGCCAGCCCTCCTTTGGCAGTTCCCATCTTGATCACTTCCACGTGCTCGCAAATCACTGGTGTTTGAGACATGCCTATCTCAATTCTGACCTGACGCAATAACGGACGGGACTTGGGCCCAAACCCAAGTTGAGCCGCATGCAACATGGAGACTTACGCACGCCAACGAGCCGGGACTCGTTCGCCCGAGCGTCTCAGGTTGTGAGTTGCACGAAAATGGCCGGAGTTTCCGCGATCATTTGAACGCGAAGCCAGGCACTGCCACTGCCCTCCGGCTTCGGCTACGCCTCAGCCTACGGGCAGTACCTGAAGAAGAAAAACTCACACTCCAAGTGGACTCAACTTGGGGTGAAGGTCAGTCGAGTTTTCATTGACCTGACGACTTCAATGGAACTGTCCCCTTTTCAGCTTTCGTCTGGGGTCAACCCGACGACCATGTCAAAGTTCGCGGTCAGTTCACCGATCCTGGATCCGGCCAGCGGATTGAAATCGACCAGCAATGTCTTGCGGAGCGCGGGATCCTGGATCCGTTTGAATAATCCGTCTTGCCCGTTGAGCGCATGGCCGTTGATCAAACACTGCGTCGTCAGGACGCGTTTGTTCTTTACATAAACCGCGACATGGATGTGTGGCGTTCGGCCAGGATACGGAACTGGTTTCACCGTTCGGAAATAATATTCGCCCTTGAGTCCAGTTGTGAATCGACCGAAGCCCTGGAAATTCTTGTCCTGCTTGTTCCGGTCACCACCCTTGGAATGCAGGTAAACCCCCTGGCCGTCGACCTGCCAAATCTCTACACGCGCGTTACGGATCGGGTTGCCTTTTTGATCCATCACCTTGCCGGTTAAATGAGTGATCTCTCCGACGGCTGGTGTGATCGTATCGTTGAGCACCAGCAAATCATTATCCGTATCCAGCGGAAGCTTGTCCGGATAGAACGGCCCCTCAGTCATCGACGGCGTGAGCAATTCATCGGCAAACAAGCCCGGTTGGGTGAACCACGCGCCGCCGGCCAGCGCGGTTGCTCCCACGATCGATTGACGGAGAAAAGTGCGTCGCGGTGGCAAATAGATCGGCGATTTCATATTCTTACTCGCTGGAATGCTGGATTGAGATCGAAGCGTGAACTTATCGTAGCATAGGCCGCAGACGATTTCAGCAACATCGCCTGCAAAACGAGGGTCGAAGTCGACGATCCAACGACCGCGATGTCAAACGGGGAATTCAAATCCGGTCGGAACGGCGTTGATTGCAGGAAATGCAGGCTCAATCCCGGCAACCCTGACAAATCGATCGATTGGCAAGCAATTCTTGAGTTCGCTCGGCGTGAAAAAATCAACAGGTCGTTGTTCTGCCCATGCATCTCCCGCGCTTTTGAACTGTCAATTTTGTATGCTTAGTGACAATCAAAGTCCCTGAAGGGACATTGTTCTTTTTACATTTACTTTTTTTTGACCCCGGTTTTTCTCTTGTTTACATTCTTCAAAAACCGGCGCCGCCGACGGATTCTCTCGCAACCGTTACCGGAGCAATCGGTTGAGATAATCTCTCGCAACGTTTGGCAATACCGCTCGCTGAACGATACGCATCAGGATCGGGTTCGCCAATGCGCTCAAATCATGGCGGCGGAAAAGAACTGGGAGGGCGTCAACGGGTTCGAAACCACCGACGAGGTAAAGCTCACGATTTCGGCAACGGCGGCTCTGTTGACATTGGGATTGGATAGTCCATTTTTTTTCGACCGGGTGGAGTCGATCATTGTATATCCCGGGCCGATCAAAGATCGCCAAATGACGCGTGGCTTTCTGGTCAGTCATGAAGAAGCCTACTATTCGGGTTTGGCCTGGCAAGGTGGTCCGTTGATTTTCTCTTGGCCAAATTCGTTACGTGGTTCGCGGCAACCGGGCGATGGCCGCAACGTCGTCATCCACGAGTTTATCCATCACATCGATGGGTTGGATGGGGAGATGGGCGGGACCCCCATTATTGAATCAGAGGATCTTCGTAACCGCTGGAATACGGTCTTCAAACGACGCTACCACGAATTGCTGAGCGACCTCGATTCGAATCGACGTCCATTGATTGACGATTACGCGACGACGAGTCTCGCCGAGTTTTTTGCGGTTGCCGGTGAGAGCTTTTTTGATTCACCTCAGCGGCTGAAAGAGAACCTGCCTGACGTGTACGATTTACTCAAAGAGTATTTCGACATCGACCCGGTGGAATTCGAAGACTGAGGCAATATTCTGGATCGAGAATTTCAGATTTCAATTCTGAAATTTGAGTTTCCGACCTCCGAATTTCACTTTCTGCTTTCCGCTTTGGGCATCAACTCAACTCCAAAACCCGCTTGCCCAACACATCCATCCGTGGCGTGATCCCCAACCCGGGTTGCGTCGAGGCGGCCAGTCGCCCGTTGTCTCGTTGCGGCGCACCTTCGGCGATGCTGACGGTTCCGTAACTATTGAAATCGGTGGACGTGAACAACAACTCGGTGGGCGTACTGTGGGCCAGACAGGCGATTGCGGCCGTGATAATGTCGCCACCCCAGCTATCTTCAATCGTCATTGCAACACCCAGAGAAACACACAAGTCGCGCGCCAATCGTGCCTTTGTCAAGCCACCGAACTTGCTGATCTTGATGTTCACGACATCCATGGCCTGATCATTGCTGGCCCGCAACAGCTCGGGCATCCCGTGAATGCACTCATCGAGCACAAACGGATGGTCGGTCCGTTTTCGAATGGACAAACATTCTTCATAGGATAAACAGGGCTGTTCAATGTAGACGTCGATGTCGCGGACGGCGCGGACGACCCGGGCAGCTTCGTGCATCAGCCAGCCCGTGTTGGCATCGGCCACCAGCTTTTCACCGGCATGGAGCTCGGCCGCCACTTTTTTGATTCGCTGAATATCGGTATCGGGATCCCCTCCGACCTTCAGTTGAAAACGTCGATAGCCCTGATTGCGATATCCAGCGACATTCTCGGCCATTGCTTCCGGTGACTGTTGTGAAATCGCTCGATACAAGACAAAGTCTTCGCCGAATCGCCCGCCCATCAAGTCACAAACGCTGGCCCCGGTCGCTTTCCCAAGCAGGTCCCAGCAGGCCATGTCGATTCCGGATTTGACATACGCGTGCCCTTTGAGGGCAGCGTCCATCAGCTGGTTCAGCGGACCCAGTTCGGTTGCTTGCCTGCCGATCAAATGTGGACCCAATTCGCTGATTCCCGCGCGAACGCCAGAGCCATAGGCAGGTAGATAGAAAGGTCCCAATGGACAGACTTCGCCATAACCCACCAGGCCGGTGTCGGTTTCGATCTCGACAACCGTGCTGTCAAAAACGTCTACGGACTTGCCGCCCGACCATTTATAGCTACCTTCTTTGAGGGGCAGGTCGACTTGATAAGCGGAAATGCGAGCAATTTTCATCGCGTGGCTCAATGGGTTGAGGTGTTTTCAAAAGGGATATGATAGCTCAGTAAACCAGATTTGTAATCGTGCATACCTTGGCAGAATGAAAATCGAGGATTAGCGTATCCACGGCCAATGGTTCATAATGTTGGTTTGGAAAAAAATTACTAACCCTCGGTTCGCAGTATT
>JAHEBQ010000096.1 GCA_024642205.1 Planctomycetaceae bacterium
GAAAATCATAAGTGGGATTCTGTGACAAGCTTTATCGTCGGCTTCATCAAAACCCACTATATCAACTTCTTCGTCAATCTCAAGTAACAATGTTGCGAGTCAATTGGTTTTTTCCGTCTATAATGCGCTGGTTTCCTTCACAATATGATGCTTTGGAAGAGTTGACACTTAGCAAGGTTACCGCGGCCTAGCGATCAGGCGAAGAAAACCGGATAGGGCCTGGATTCCGGCTTTAGGAGTGCCAGCATCCAGGTGGACTTTTCTCAAAAGGTGGACGGTAACGATTAGGCAAAAGTTCCTGATATTCCGGTTGGTGCGGTCGATATCTTCAAGTTGACTTTTCTCCGTGAATTCGCTTGTTCACAGCCACTCGAAACCACGCGACAAGCTTGCTACATTTTGCGTATGACTAAGACTCCGATGATGCGACAATATGATGAGGCGAAAAAAGCGTGTGGCGATGCTCTCCTGTTCTTTCGGATGGGCGACTTTTACGAACTTTTCCATGAGGACGCCAAGGTCGCCGCAAAAGTGCTCGGTTTGACGCTCACCAGTCGTGACAAATCCAATGCCATACCGATGGCTGGTTTCCCTCATCACCAGCTTGATTCCTATTTGAGCAAACTGATCAAACAGGGCTTCCGTGCCGCGGTCTGTGACCAGGTCGAAGATCCGAAGACAGCCAAAGGGCTCGTCAAACGTGAAATCTCGCAGATTGTCTCTCCAGGGACTCTCACCGATCAGGCATTACTTGATCCTGCTGTCAGTAACTACCTGGTTGCCCTTTCAGTCGCAATAACGCCAAAGAAAAAGAAGGATTCAAAATCTGTCGTCGACGAACCACTGTTTGGTGTCGCATGGGCCGAAATCTCAACGGGTCGATTTTATGTGGCGTCAGTACACAAAAAGCAGCTCGCTGATTTATTGGCGCGATTAGGGGCCAGCGAGATTCTGATTCCGGATCGTTTTCGCGAGTTCGACCGAGAGGTCTTTCCTGCTGCCATGATAACTCGTCGCCCCGATTGGAGCTTCGGATTTCAGACTTCCAAAGAGCTCTTGATGAAGCAGTTTGGTGTCGCCTCGCTCGATGGATTCGGACTTGACGAGTTCGGCCCAGCGGCGATCGAAGCCGCAGGGGCGATTTTGGAATATTTGCGAGAAACGCAGCGGGCGACCTTGGATCACTTTGACCGAATCCAGGCCTTTCGCCAAAGCCGGTTTGTCGAAATCGACGCGGCGACATGGCGCAGTCTGGAAATCGGTCAAACGATCCGCAAAGGTCAACGTGAAGGATCGCTGTTGGGTGTGATCGATCGCAGCAAGACCCCGATGGGGAGCCGCTTGCTGGGGGAATGGCTTGCCTGTCCTCTGACAGATATCGAAGAGATCAATTATCGTCACGACGCGGTCGAGGAGTTGTGTTCCCAGCAAAGCCTGCGAACGGATTTGAGGGAGTACCTTAAAGGTGTTTTCGACCTGCAGCGATTGCTGGCCCGAGTTGCTTCCGGACGGTCTTCACCACGCGATCTGAGTTGTATTTCCAAAACACTGGCGGCAGTCCCTGCGCTCAAATCGAAACTGGCAGGGCGGAAAAGCCGATGGTTGCAACAGCTTGAGGCCGATCTCGACTTGTGTGTGGACCTCCGAGACGAGCTGGATTCGGCTTTGGTCGATCCTTGTCCGGCTCAAATCAAGGATGGCGGGTTCATTAAGCCAGGTTACGATGGAAAACTCGATGAACTTCGCCAGTTAGCTGCTGGAGGAAAGCAGTGGATTGCCAAATATCAGCAGGAGATCTGCCAGAAAACCGGGATTCCCAGTCTGAAAGTCGGGTTTAATTCGGTGTTCGGATATTACCTCGAATGTACCCATACCCACCGGGACAAGGTCCCGGCCGATTTCATCCGCAAACAGACTTTAAAGAATGCCGAACGATATATTACTCCCGAACTGAAGGAGTATGAGGAGAAAGTCCTCTCGGCCGACGCCAATGCCAATGAACTTGAATTGAAGTTGTTTGAAGAATTGCGCCAACTTGTTCGGGCGCAGACCGCGAGGCTGAAATCGAATGCCGAGATCATCGCAACACTCGATGCCATCGCTGGCTTGGCTCAACTGGCTGTTGAACAAAACTATTGCCGACCAAAAATGGTACCGGAAAGTTCGATCCAGATTGTTGAGGGTCGGCATCCCGTGCTCGATATCATCGAGCCACTTGGTGCGTTTGTCCCCAATGACACGTATGTCGATGAAGAAAACGGGTTTCTTCACCTGATTACCGGTCCCAATATGGCCGGAAAAAGTACATACATTCGGCAAGTTGCGCTGATCAGTCTGCTCGGACAGATTGGAAGCTTTGTTCCCGCCAAACAAGCGATGCTGGGGGTGGTCGACAAAATCTTTGCCCGGGTTGGAGCCAGTGACGAACTTTCCCGCGGACAGTCGACGTTCATGGTTGAAATGACGGAAACTGCCCGGATTCTCAACACCGCCACATCCCGGAGCCTGGTGATCCTGGACGAGATTGGACGCGGTACCAGTACATACGACGGCGTTTCGCTCGCTTGGGCGATCGTTGAATACCTCCACGATCAGGTCGGCTGCCGCACTTTGTTCGCGACCCATTACCACGAACTCACGGAACTAGAGAAAGATTTTTCTGGCGTTTCCAATTTCAATGTCGCAGTTCGCGAATGGGATGAGAAGATTGTCTTCCTGCACAAAATCGTGCGGGGAGGAGCCGATAAGAGCTACGGAATTCATGTGGCTCGACTGGCCGGCGTTCCTCAGTGGGTCAATCGACGAGCCGAGCAGATTCTCGAAAGGCTTGAATCCAGCGGGGATGTCGAGAACAACAAATCGGCGATCCAGTCGGCTGACCGCAGTACGAAAACAGGTGGGGCGATCCAAATGACTTTGTTCGGCCCAGCCCATCATCCGCTCGTCGACAAAATCAGGGCACTTGATGCAAATTCTTTGACGCCGATCAATGCCCTCCGGATTCTCCACGATTGGCAGACAGAACTGGTCGAAGAAGCCGAAGGCATGGCGTCGAAGCAAGTCGATTGACCAGGGTCCGAAACTGGATGGTACAGGGCCGGTCTGTGGCCATGTGTGGCCGATTGTGGCTTTTCGCTCTGCGAAAGAGCGCAGGTTCGCGGAGCGAACCGCCACAATCCGGAAATCATTGATTTTTTGTTCTCCGGCTGGGAAGCTGAGGCAGTTGCGGTGTCCTATTGATGAAACGCCTCTTGGAGTCTTTCGTTTGACCAAGCCTATCGAGTCCCATGAGATTGCCGATTTGCTTGATCAGTTCGGGGCATCAATGGCATTTTACGCTTCGCAATGGACTGCGGCTCCCGAGGATTGCGTCCAAGAAGCTTTCGTCGCGTTGGCCGGTCAGGCCAAGCTGCCTGAAAGTCCAGTTTCCTGGCTTTTTCGCGTTGTGAGAAACCGTGCTTTGAACGAGTACCGGGCAACTCGACGTCGAAGCAAACGTGAGCTAAAAGCGGCCAAGCCCGACCTGTGTCGGTCGGACCCTGCCGAGAAGTCAGAGTTCGACGAAGAACGCAATCGGATGCTTGACATGTTGGGACGATTGAACCCGCGTGATCGGGAATTGATCGTTTTGCGAATTTGGAGTGAATTGAGTTGGAGTGAAATTTCGGAACTGACCGGGACTTCGACCAGTTCGGCGCAGCGCAATTACGTCGCGGCCCTGGAAAAATTGAAGAAAAAATTGGAGTCGAAATGTATGACGAAACGGAATTGAATCCGGAATTGACGGAACTGGAGCGATCGCTGTCGAGGCTGGAACTCCCCGATTGCCAATTGAATCGAGACGAATTGATGTACCGATCGGGGTGGGAAGCCGCGTTTGCCAGTTCCAACCATGCGGCTCCATTCAGTTCGATCGGTGGGCCGACCGGCCGCCATTGGCTGTTGCCGGCCATCTCGGTGTTGTCCAGCGCAGCGGCGATTCTGTTCGGATCCGTCTTGTTGAACCAATCCCTCAATCGGGAAGCGATTGAGATGGCAGTTGCCCAACACGTCGACACTTCCGACGTGGAGATCGCCGAACCACATCCAATGGAACCAGCGGATCCGATGAATGTCGTCGTTGCACCGGATTTGCTGCAGCGGGTAATGGATTTGCCAGCTGGCGTAGCGCTTCAGGCTGGCATGTTGGTTGGCCCCCATTATCCAGTTGATTCCGAGCCAGGTGCTGAATCGCCAGTTTCACGATCGTTTGAAAACCTGGCTCCGCCAATGACGCAGCAGCGATTGTTGAATGAGCTTTTGCCGAACCGAACCGAACGCACGCGTAAATGGTCGCTTTTTCGAGCAGGTGGGAATTCTTAAGTATCTCTCAGGTTCCATTTGACGAAATTGCCATTTCCCATCACTTAAAGCATTGCCATGAAAAACGAATCGATCCATCAATTTTTCCCCTGTTGGTTAGTATTGCTCACCTTCGGAGTGCTCTGCCCGAACACCCTTCGGTCGGATGTTGTGGTTGAGCAGGACAATGAAAGCACTCGCGGCATGACGATGGTTTATCGCTTGAGCGTGACACCCGCGGCGGAACCAGTTCCGGCGCTGAAGTATCGACTGACGATAGAGCCATACAAAACAATTCCGGGTAACGCGATCACGCACTATCTGAGGTCGCTGGGAGAGAATTCTCTGGACTCGCCCTGGAAGGTCGCCACCGAAAAATTCGGGATGGATGTCCATGATTGGTATCAACTGGAGACGAAAGCCAACGAAATTCCCAAAGACAAACTCCGTGAGGCAGCTTCTTTGTTTGACTCCTATGTCGACAACCACCTGCGACGAGCAACCTTGTGCCGAAATAGTGATTGGGGGATCGCGATGGAAGATCTGCGAGGAGAAGAAGTCGTCAGTTTCTTGCTGCCGAGCATCCAGCAAACACGCTCGATGGCGCGAGCCCTGGCTTTACGCAACCGTTTGGCCGTCATTGATCGTCGGTTCGACGATTCGATCGACCATTTGAGAATGACCTATCAACTGGGTCAAAATGTAAGTGGCATGCCGAGTCTCGTTGCCAACCTCGTTGGAATTGCGGAAATTGGAATTGCCAACGAAGGGATGATCGACCTGATCGCGGCCCAGGACTCTCCCAACATGTATTGGGCCTTGGCGGAGCTCCCCCAGCCAATCATCAATATTCGGGACTCGATTCGCCTGGAAGTATCATTTGGGCTAAGGTACTTTCCCGATTTGCTTGATGTGGAAACGGCCCAGCATTCCCCTCAGCAATGGTCAAAAATACTCGCGGACATGGTGAACTCGTTCGGGGAGTTGGCGGGGTACATGTCCGGACAGGGCGATTCGGCGGGTAACACCAATGGCCCGGCCAGGTCCGGCTTGATTGCGTCAGGCATTGGATTGGCAGCCTACCCGGGCGCAAAGCAACGCCTGGTCGAATCCGGATTGGAAGAATCAGCCGTCGAAAAGATGGCGGTTGCCCAAGTCATCTTGATTGACGCCGCCAGGGAGTATCTGCGAGCCAGTCAGGATGTAGAAAAAACCTATTATATTCCTTACTCGCAGGGTCGTGATTGGTTAAACCAGGTGGAAGACGGTCTCCGTCAGGAGACTCCTTCCCGCCCCGGGCTGATGCTGGCCAATATTGTCCTGCCGGCCGTTGCTCAATGTCGCGCGGCTGAGATCCGAGTCCAAACACAAATCAATGCTTTGATGGCTGTCGAAGCGATTCGTGATCACGTAGCCACGCATGGCAAGCTACCGGCGAATCTCAGCGAGACAAAGTTACCGGTTCGGAAAAACCTCAACACTGACGAACCATTTCCTTACCGCGTTGTTGGCGACACCGCCATCATCGACGTTGACCACGGCAACTATCGACAACGATTCGAAATCAAGCTTTCAAAATAGCCGCAATCTCACGACCGAATTCAAACAGATCAAATAACCCATTACCGAATTACCATGAAATCAATCTCTACGATCATTCCAGCCGCTGTTCTATTGTGCGTTGTTTCATTGGCAATTTTCACCCCAATCGCAAACGCGCAAAACGTTATTGAGAAACATGCCGATGTTTTATCGACCTATGTGACTGACGATGTTGTCGCGGTGGTATATTTTGATCTTCAGCATCTTGATCTGGAACAAGCCATGGATGCTGCCGACGCGATTGGATTCAGCAAGAAAGAGTTGTTGTTCAAGTTGGTAGCCGTCACTCCGAAAATTAATTCTGAGATTGCAAAGCTGAAATCCGCAGGAGTCACCGCTGCGTTCGGGCTGCTGCGAATGACGGACCTCGATACGATGGATTCGACTTCCTGGGTGCTGCCCGTCGAAACTGGAAAAGGGGCCGCCAATGCTGCAGCGGCAGTCAAGGGCCTGGAATTCGGCAACTTGCCGAGCCCGTTTTCCGTGGTCGAATCCGCACCTGGCGTGGTATTGGCTTGTGGCAACCAACAGCAGATGGCCCGTTTGAAGCAGGGCGCGCCGGCAAACAAACGGTCGCTGGATGACGTGGCCAGCGGGTTGGGGGCAAGCTCGATTGGTTTGTTGGTCATCGGTTCCCAGGATTCAAGGCGTGCGATCCGTGAACTGTTGCCTTCCTTGCCAGAGCCCTTTTCCGCCTTGACCGGTGGCTTGCTAGCCGATCAAACCAATTGGTTGGGAGTCAGTCTGTCATTAAACAAAAGCATTGCCGCTAGAGTGGTTGTCGCAACCAACGACGAAGCGACGGCGAAAAAGTACGCGGCGCTGGCAAGGGACGCGATGAAATTCGTCATGTCGGTTCCCGGCTCTGACGAGTTTATTCCGACGGAACTAAAGACGACGTTGCTCGAGGGACTCGCTCCTGATCAGTCCGGGACGCGTGTGGTTATCTCAACAGACCGCCTCATGGCTGACCGCGAACGTTTGAAAAAAATGCTGTCCCCGTCTATTAAATCGGCTCAAATGTTGGTGGCCAGGAATCAGCAAATCAATTCGCTTCGACAGTTGGTGCTTGCCTGTCACAACTACGAATCCGCCCACCAGCATTTTCCGACTCAGGCGAATGTCGACGCCAACGGAAAACTACAATTGAGTTGGCGAGTTGCGATCCTGCCGTTCCTTGATCTGGGGGACCTTTACAAAGAATTTCACCTCGACGAGCCCTGGGACAGCGAGCACAATTTGAAACTGGTGAAAAAGATGCCGGCTATTTTTCGAGACGCCGGGCCGAACGCGTTTCAAAATAATCAGGACGGGAAGACCATTTTCCTGGGTGCCGCCGGCGAGGGGCTGATGTTCAATCAGGCCACTGAGGTCACATTCCGAGACTTGACGGACGGATCGAGCAACACGATCCTGCTGGCTGCCGTCGCCGCAGAACATGCCGTGCCATGGACCAAGCCTGTCGATTGGCAAGTTGACTTGCAGAACCCGACGGCTCAGTTGATCGAGGGGAGTCGGACTCACGCCAATGTTGGCTTGGGCGATGGGTCGGTTCATTCAATTCGATTGAACATGGACTCCAGGAATTGGTCGGGTCTATTGACAATCAATGGTGGTGAAGTTGTTACCGATTGGTAATGTCGACTCTGCGGTGAAGCGGATGAGGTTACGCGTTAATCTGATTCCTGAATTCCCGTGGTCGCCTTCGGCCATACGTTCCAAGCCCGCCACACGTGGTGGGCCAATTTCATGTTTAAACGGATTTGAACAACGTCGCTCCACCAGATAACACCCGGCAGGTTTGGCTCACCTCGGAAAGCAAAAAAAAAGAGTTGGTCGTAAGCCGGGTCTTGTAACTGGCTTGCACCAGCGACGATCATTCATCTAGGCGGGCCATTGCTGACACGCTCAAGCAGCCTACCCGAAAGTCATAACGCGACGGACCGCCACTGCTCTCTGTTTGGCCTTGCTCCGGATGGGGTTTACCAAGCCACTTGAGTCACCCCAAGTGCTGGTGGGCTCTTACCCCACCTTTTCACCCTTACCTGAATGACGGCGAACCATCAAACGGGCGGTTTGTTTTCTGTTGCACTTTCCCTGATCTCGCGACCGGTCGGCGTTACCGACCATCCTGTCCTGCGGAGCCCGGACTTTCCTCTCGTGAATAAATTCACCA
Source organism: Planctomycetaceae bacterium (assembly GCA_024642205.1). GTDB lineage: Bacteria > Planctomycetota > Planctomycetia > Pirellulales > Pirellulaceae > Mariniblastus. The sequence continues at coordinate 8,120 of JAHEBQ010000096.1, forward strand.
GCGATCGCCTGACCAACTCCTGAACTATTCTATGGACAACGTAACCCAGTGGATAGTTCACCGGAAGGCTATGCTGAAGTCGCTGGCTTTTTTATTTGCCTTGGAAATGTCACAGGCCAGTTGATATCGCTCAATTGTTCGGACTGAGCGAATCGACGAACTTGTCGATTGAGCTGAGGGAACGTGCCTGAACCATGATTCGGTCGTTTGGGTGAATCGCATAGTTCAACTCTGGCTTGACGGTTTTTGTTCTCGGCGTGTACTCGACCTTCATTTTCAGGACCCTGCCGGTTTCCTCGACCACGCGGTAAATCATGATGTCCATACTGCGGAACTTTTTGATCGCACCTGATCTTTCCAACGCATCCTGAACCGTGAGCGGGCCGTCAATTTCTCCTTCAAATGGGGCTGACTTGGTGAAGGCCCCCATCATTTCAACCTGGTAGTGATTCGAGGCTTCCGTAGAAACCGGATCGGTGGGCAGTGTCGCCCCGGTCAGTCCCAGTCCTCCAAGACAGCCAGTTGACGTCAGGATCGACGTCCCCAAAACGAAGGCACAACCGAAGTGAATTGTCAATTTGAGGGCGTGTTTTGAGATCATGGTTCCAGCCGTTTTTGTTTCAGCAAAAGGTTGATGGCAAACACAGGCATTAAACTTTTCCCAGACCCCCTACCTGATACAATCGGCATCGACATACTGATTCGTATTCTTTAACAATTTGAAACTGAATCGCGAAAGAAACGAAAACAAGTCGTTTTGAATCGAAATCCAAGCCAAATTCACTGTTGGACTTGCTAGCATCGCTTGATTGCCTTCAACAGGCAGCAACCTGGCCTGCCGCAAGCGTATTGTGTCTGGCCGCCGAGATTACCAGCGAGAATCTGAGAGCACGGAATCAATCCAACCATGGGAAGCTGGAACAACAAAGTCGTCGTAGTCACCGGTGGATCGGAAGGGCTCGGACGAACAATCGGAATCTCGTTTGCTCAGCAGGGTGCTCAATCGGTGCTCTTGGCCCGAAACGGAGCTTCTCTTCAGGATGTTTGTGAGTCGGCGCAAGAGTCAGGCCTGCAGGTGGACTGGATCGTTTGCGATGTCACGAACGACCAAAGCGTGTCCAATGCCGTTGAAGAAGTCGTCCGGCGCTACGGTCGGATCGATATCTGGGTCAACAATGTGGGTAAATCAACGCGCATCAAGTTCGAAGAATGTGACGTTGAACAATACAAAGAACTCATGGAGTTCAATCTCTATTCCGCTGTCCGTTGCACGTTGGCCGTGATGGAACATCTGGTCACCACGTCGGGTCAAGTTGTAAATATTGGTTCTTTGGCTGCCAAAACCGGTTGGCCGCACGTTGCTCCCTACTCTGTCAGTAAGCATGCGCTCGCCGCGTTCAGCCATCAAATGCGAATCGAAGGTCCCCCCAACGTCAACTGCTTGTTCGTATGTCCCGGTCCGATCAAGCGTTCTGACGCGTTGGTTCGGTACCGTTCCCAATCGGAAGGGCTGGATTCCGTCGCCGCGAAACCGGGAGCCGGAGTTAATTTGAAAGGAATTGCGCCCGAAAAACTCGCGCAGAGGATCGTCCGATACTGCGAACTTAGGAAATCAGAGATGGTTCTGCCCTGGTATTCACGTGCCCTTTTTTCTATCGCCCAGTTATCGCCAACCATCGGCGACTATTTGCTGCGACGTTCCAGCCGAAAAAAGTAATCCAGAGCGAATGGGCGTGCTGTCTTCTTTGGCCGATCCTTGCCTGCCGGCATTACGACGAATGAATGCTGTCGTGAAAGTTGATGTTGCGATATTCCGGACAAAATGCTGCAATGTCGATCCGTTTGTATTGCTTGGGAATGAGGTAGACATCGATTGAGTCCAAAAAGTTACATGTCAATGATAATAACAGCCATCATCGCATCGGTGTTGGTTGTCGGGCTGTTCGGTTGCCAGTCGCAAACTCATCCCTGGGTAGGCGAACCGTATCAAGTACCTACTGGATACCATAATCCGCCACAGTCGATTTATGCTCCAATGCCGAGTATTCTGCCCAGCATCGATGCGACGGCAATCGAAACCGATGAATCACTTGAAGCCGAACTGGGCTTGTTGAGCGAAGTCGACTAAGCGAAGACTTGCCTCCCAGATCGATGCGACATCTGCCCGTCTGGCATTACCATTCCAACCTAAAACATCCCGATTGTTTAACCGTCTGATTCTCCGCTGTCTGCAAATTGACGGATGAAAAACGAACAAAGGTTTGTGTCCTGCTTTGGGTTTTGTGCCAAGTCCAAGTTGTGGCACATCATTCATTTGAACCATTCGGAAAGACTCATCGCTGTATTTTTCCTGCTTCGCTGTTTGTCTCACCCAGGTTACTTGGAACGGCGATCAACCCTCACTGGGCTTCCAATTCAGGATTGATGCCGCGTGAAGACCGCGAATTTTCTCTCGATCGGAAAAATGATGGTCACACGGCAACGGTCTTTGGTGGATACACGATCCGGATGACCGACGCAACCAACACGAGAACTCCGACGGTGGCGATCATAAACTGACTCGTCGAGGTTGGGCTGGGCCAAAAAGAAACCAACGAGGACATTCGCCACACCAGCAGGTGAATTAACGTGGCCAACAGCATTCGCGAAGCGAGGTTCAACGTGCGTGAGAACGGTGCCCGGACGATGGCATTTGCCAGAATGTTGATCACAAAGATCAACAGGGTTACGGAAAATGCCGATTGCCACCCCAAAAACAGGCCAATAAGCATCATGCCAGCAACCGCGTCATCAATACAGTTGAACTGCTCAATCGTGGACTGCATCCTACGGTCCCTGTCAAGCAGTTCGCCATTGAATGTCGACCAGGAAACCAACAGCCCGCAAGCCAGTCCGCCGACCAGGCCGAATGAAATTGTCAGGAACTGATCTATCGAAAACTGATCGAGTTTCATCAGCTCGTCGACGCCGATGTGCCAGGAGACAAGTGACATCGAGGGCCAGATGATGGGCAGGCCAATTCCAAATATCAGCCCGGCAAGAAAAATCGACATTGGAATTCTCAGCCGTTCACTGCGGATCAACGCGAACGCAAACAAAAAACAAAGCAACGTCAGATGATAGACTGTCAATTGAATCAACTCCCAATTGGGCGAGAACACCAGGTGTTCAAAACCCTGCAGTCGTTCTACCTTGCGCAAGGGCAGGTTTGCTCCACCGGCTAGAATCTCGACGCTGCTGACCAGGAGGAAAACACAGCCAAGAAAAACTTCAACGATCAAGTACCGAGGTGAAATCGGGGCGTGACACGTGCGACATCGTCCACCGTTTTTCAGCCAGCCAATAATCGGAAGGTTGTCACTGAACCGGAGCTTGCTCTCGCAGAAAGGGCACATGCTCGAGCCATTGATGCCACGTCCCCTGGGGATTCGCCAGGCCACGACATTCAGGAAACTGGCGAAACACCCACCAAGGAAAAACAGCCAGGCAGCCGCCAGGCCGCGCATCAAGTACGTCTGTACCGTTTCGATGTACGCCAGTAACTTGAAACCGCCCGGTGGCATCTGGCCGACTTTGACCAACCATGCGGTTAGCAGGGGGAGCACGAAAAGGAACAGGACAACCAGCCCCATCGACAGCCAGAAAGCAAGCTTGCCGGCCCGGATAAGATTAGATGTCATGCCGGTTTCCAAATCCACCTACCAACCCAATGATCGACACGTCTCCGGAATCAACATCAACGAACCCTCGATCAAATTTCCTGAGAGTCATCGGCCGATTCGGTTTGACCGATCGTCTTATGGGTGCCATCGCATTTTGGCGCGTTGCCCGTATGTTTGCATTGGCAATAGTAAGCGGTTTCGGACTGCTTGGCTTCGAAAACGAGCGGCGTAAATTGGGAGCCTTTGTGTTTGCCGTCGCAGAATGGTTGGTTTTCCGAAAGCCCGCAGGTGCAGTAAGCGTACTTTTTTCCGGCTTCAATTTCGACTTGTTTGGGGAAGCAAGCGGCGATTTTGGGTTGGTCCATGCTGGATTTCATCCTGATTTTGGTGGAAATGGTACAGGCGAAGTTCGCCGACCTGGAATTTCGTATCACTTTAGCATAATTGTTGCAATTCGATGCCGACAGTAGCCCGACCCGCGAGCAAGAAACACCGCGCGACGATTGGGTTCGTCGACTAAACCTGGCGATCGATGGCGAGTCATGTTGGCTACCGAACCACTGGAATCGGGCGCCGGGAGCTGACGGTTTACGATTCAGAATAATTCTCGCCTGAGAATCAAACAACCGCACCGAGGTTGCAGACAAACAACGGAATACGTGTATCAACCATTGTTTGAGACGTTAACAACGTCCGTGATATCGATCAGGCCAATCGCCCGTCCAAACGAGTCAACCACCGGTAGCTCACTCAAGTTCCGGCACGCAAGCGTTTCGATAGCAACAATCGTCTTGCTTCCTGCAGGCACCGTGACGGGATTCTTCGTCATCACATTGTGGATCGATTGGTCAAAAAGCTCGTCCTGTTGTCTTTCCAGGAGTCTGGCCAAATCACTGTCGGTAAAGATCCCAGTCAGTTTCGCATCTTGATCGACAATCAACACGACTCCGGAGCGTCGATCTCGTCCACCTTGACGGATATAGATCCCACGAACCGTATCTGTGTCCGCGGCGACCCGGCATTCGGAAATTGGCCTCATGACGTCCTCAACCAGCGACAATCGTTTTCCCAGTGAGCCACCCGGATGAAACTTTGCGAAGTCCGACGCTTCAAATCGCTTCAGTTTCGAGACAACCAATGATAGTGCATCGCCCAGCGCGAGCATTAGCGCGGTGCTGGTGGATGGAGCGAGGCCGAGGTGACAGGCTTCCTGGGTTTGACCGTAATTTAAAACAGCGGTGCTATGGCTTGCCAACGTCGATTTGGGTTTCCCGGTAATGGAAACCAGCGGCGTCCCGAGTTGTTCAAACGTCGGAATTAATTTCAGAATTTCTTCTGTTTCGCCACTGTTGGAAAACACCAGAATCAGGTCTTCCGGACCCACTCGCCCGAGGTCTCCATGGATTGCTTCGGCCGGGTGCAGGTAGTGGCTCCGCGTGCCCGTGGACGCCAGGGACGCGGAGATTTTCTGGCCAATCCAGCCCGCTTTGCCAACGCCTGTTACGATCACGCAGCCTTGGCATTCGAGCAATAGCTCAACCGCATCGCAAAAATCGTCAGGAAGGTCTGCCGACAGCTTTTGCAGTGCACTGGCCTCTGTCTTGATCACATCGGTTGCGATTCGCAATTGTTCGAATTTGGTGAAATGGGTCGATCTGGATGGCAATTCGACAGCAGAAGTTTCACTTCGATCCCAGGCTTGGGCTCTCATCACGCGGCCTCCTCAAAATCAAGGTTTCTCATTCGCTGGTAATCAGGACAGCGTGCCAGGAGTTGTTGGTGTGTGCCGCAATCAACAACGCTACCAGCCTTCATGATCATGATTCGATCGACCAGTTCCAGCGTCGACATTCGGTGTGTAATGACGACGGTCGTTCGGCCCTTGATAAACTCGGCCAGCGTTTCATGGATCAACAGTTCGCTTTCCGGGTCAATCTGGCTGGTCGCTTCGTCCAGGATAAGAATTTCTGGATCTTTCAATATCGCTCGAGCCAGGGAGAGCCGTTGACGCTGTCCGCCAGACAGCTTTCCCCCGTGTTCGCCAATCATCGCGTCGTAGCCATCTTCCATGGCTGAGATGAATTCATGGGCATGGGCTTTTTTTGCCGCCGCAATCACCTCTTCCCGCGTCGCGGCCTCGCGACCATAGGCGATGTTCTGCGCGATCGAGTCATTAAAGAGCATGGTCAACTGGGTTACGTAGCCGATTCTTCGACGAAGTTCCTTGACACGGAAATCGCGAATGTCATGGCCGCCGATTCGGATCGCACCGTGCTGCCCGCCGTCACCACCGCTGGTATCGAAAAACCGGGGAATCAGGTTGATCAGGGTGCTTTTGCCGCACCCATTGTGTCCCACAATTGCCAGCGACGTTCCAGCGGGAACCCGTTCTGTTATACCTCGGAGAACCGGTCTGCCAGAGTCATATTCAAATCGAACCTGGTCAAACTTTATTTCCAATTGGCCACTGGGGATTGCCACCGGTTGCGCCGGGTCCTGAATTGCAGGCACCTGGTCAATCAAGGGAAATACGCGATCGGCCGCGACAACTCCCCCCTGGATCATGTTGTAGACATCCGCCATTTTTCTCAGGGGATCCGAAATTCCGATCAGGAATCCAAAGAACATCATCAAGCTGCCAAAGCCCATCGGCGCATCGCACATCCGGATTCCAAACAGATAGTTCGTTGAATTGAGAACCAGGTATCCGCCTGCCAGAACGCTCAGTGAAATCATACTTACACCGAGCAGTTCGTTGTTAATGCGGGACAAGGCGCCGAAGAACGAAATCCGCATCGATTTTTTGTAGACGTCGTTAGCGACCAGCTGAAATCGTCGACGTTCATTGTCTTCATTAGTGAATGCCTTGACGACGCGCATGTACGTAATCGCTTGGTAAAGCCGATTGAGCAGCTTCGCAGATTCTTCCATTGCCCGCCGGTTGGCGCGTTTGGTGACCTGCGCTAGTTTGAGCATCAAGAACGCGGCAAGTGGACAGACCAACATCGAGAACATCAACAACCGCCAATTGACCAACGCCGCTCCCACCAAACAGCCCGCCATTTTCAGAGGCTCGCGGGTCGTCTTGCCATAGAGCGTATTGATCGCCTGGCAAATCGCCCCTGTCTCTCCGCGAATTCGACTGATCAGGTCTCCCGTCCCTTTGACACCCAGTTCGGAGGCCTCCATGTCCAATACGTTTTGGAAAACCTGGTTTTGCATGTCAAGCATCGTTCGCTGCCCAACCCGCGCGACCAGCACCATGCTTCCCATCAAAAAGGCGCCGCGCAGAAGCGTCCCCAGGACCATCAATCCCATCAGATAGGCCAGTGTCGTGAACGGCTTTTCCGGAGCATATT
>JAHEBQ010000042.1 GCA_024642205.1 Planctomycetaceae bacterium
CCGGAATGTCGAACCTGGTATTGGCCGGTGGTGTTGCGCTGAACTGTGTGGGAAACGGGCGTATTCTTCGCGAAGGCCCATTTGAAAACATCTGGATCCAACCAGCAGCTGGAGACGCCGGTGGTGCGCTCGGCGTGGCGTTACTGATCTGGTATCAACTGTTGGATAACCCCCGTTCCGTACGCCGCCGAGACTCGCAGCGCGGCTCATTACTGGGTCCGTCATTCGGCGAAAGGGAGGTAACCGACGCGCTTGACCGTGTCGGCGCCAAGTACACGGTTTATGACTCAGACAACGAATTGTGCCAGGAAGTGGCGGAATTACTGGATCATGAACAAGTCGTCGGCTGGTTTCAAGGTCCGATGGAGTTTGGTCCCCGCGCGCTGGGGGCACGCAGTATTCTCGGCGACGCTCGCAGTCCCGCCATGCAATCGACCATGAACTTGAAAATCAAGTTTCGAGAATCATTCCGGCCGTTCGCTCCTGTGGTTCTCCAGGAATATGTTAGCGATTATTTTGAAATGCGCCCTGAGGAAGACAGCCCCTACATGCTTCAGGTCGCGCCTGTCCGCGAGTCGATACGCAAGGCTCCACCGCCGGATTTTGAAACGGCGTTTGGCATCGACAAACTGAATTTCGAAAGGTCGACGTTGCCGGCGATAACCCATGTCGATTATTCTGCTCGCGTGCAGACAGTCGATGCTGAGCGAAACCCGATTTTCCATCGCTTGCTGTCGTGCTTCTATGAGCGGACTGGATGCCCCGTTTTGATCAATACCAGTTTCAATGTTCGAGGGGAACCGATCGTCTGTACGCCGGAAGATGCCTACCATTGTTTTCAGGTGACAAACATGGATGCGTTGGTATTGGGACGCGTGGTCGTTCTCAAACGGGAGCAGAATGAGATTGCTGAAGAAGCGAAGGCTCGGCATCTCGCCCAGTTTCAACTGGACTGACGTTCAGCAAGCGACGATCTTACGATTTTCTGGAAAGAGCCAACATGGCAGCCATTCGTGTCAACTGGAAACCAACGGACCGTCAACTTCGACAATTCGGATTGATCGGGTTGGCGGCTGTCCCCGTGATAGGATGGGTTTTTTCGGGTTCGCCGGCGATTTCGACGTGGATAAATGAGCCTCCGACAGTGATGATCGGAGGCGCAGTGGTCGGTTTGATCCTGGGCTTATTGGCCTGGTTGCGACCGGGGTCATTGAAAACCGTATTCATCGGCATGACTCTCCTCGCATTTCCAATTGGCCTGGTGGTTAGCGAGTTGATTATACTTTTGATCTACATCACCGTATTTGTCCCAGTCGGCTTGGTGTTTCGGTGTATCGGGCGTGATGCCTTGCAGCGCCAAATCGATCCCGGCGCCACGACGTATTGGATGCCGAAGAAATCGCCCAAGGACGCGGAGAGTTATTTTCGTCAATCGTGACGGAACGACAACTGGGCAAGCGGGATTTACCATGAATCGAAAATCCTCAAGAAAACAGTATTCGTTAACCAAAATGTCGCAAGACTCGACCATCCGTGTCTTGCGCTGGCGGGCAGAGTTCCCGACAAAAAAGGCAACATCATGAACCACGATAAGAGTTCGTTTGAACAAAGTGCTGACCAGCGTCGTAGCTCACTCGTCGGGGAGTTTTTCTATTTCTTGAAACAGAATAAGAAATGGTGGCTGGTACCGATATTGATTGTCCTAGGTTGTGTCACCCTGTTGGTGATCGTAAGCGGCACCGGAGCAGCCCCATTTATTTACACCCTGTTTTAAAGTGTGGTTCGCGGAATCAATGGCGGGCATGGTGCCTCCGAAGGACTTCGAGCCGGCACCCGACAGGTCTGGCTTGGGTCCCAACTCCACCGTGCCGAACCTTTGGCAGGCTGTCTCCCAAGGCGAGCGATCCATTCCGGCAAGGACGTAAACAAGCAGCATAACGCGGTTTTTGGCTCCGATACCAACTCGGAATCAATCTGTGATCTGTTGCCATTTTTCGATCAAGATACGCCCCAGTTCCTCACCCGCAATTCGGTTGCCATTGGCATTCCAATGGGTATTTTGTAAGTGATACGTTCTCCCAAGCTCAGCTTCGGCTCGGCGGAGTGCCGGCAACAGGTCAACGACGACAATCTCATCGGTGTCAAATTTATTCGCAAGAAAGCGATTCGGTTTCTCCAGGTCCCAGGCGACGTGAGCAGAGTCCTGGGAAGCCTTTTCTTGCATCCAAGTATCGACATCGGCTCGCAGTGCAGCGTTCACCTGATTCTCATCAGGAATGATGACCAGCACCAAAGGTTTGCCCGTAATCGTACGGGCTTCTCGGGCGATCTGTCTCAGGTACGTGCAAGCGTTTTCATACATTGCATCGTCTCGCGCCTTGTCAAATATTCGCGCACGTTGGGATTGTACCTGGAGGAAATAGTCACGAGGCATCGTTGGCTTTTCCAGTCGCCAGTCACCGACATAATCGGGAACAATCAATTTGGGCTCTTCGTCGGTGGGAACCCACTCCAAATAATCGGTGTTCGCTTGGGACATCCGATAGATTCGGGTAGGAACTCGGTAAATCATCAGTGCATCCCAGGGACTACTGAATGAATCCTCCACAGCGTCGGCATTGAAGTCGTTTCCCAGGAAGAAACCCACCAGAACCAGATCGGGCTGGAGGGAATGTCCAATCTGTTGAAACAGAGAAAGGTAATGCTGCGGTCCTGTACGGCTCAATCCCAGGTTGCATACCTCAATTTGCTTGCCGGGTACCAGGTCTTCCAGCTCCTGCTCCAACAACGTCAAATAGTGATGCGAATAAGGAACGGCGCCAACTCCAAACGAATCGCCCAAGACCACAATCCGGAAAACATTGTCGGGCTTGGGTCGGCGAAATTCCGTGTCAAAGAAGCCGTCAGAATTGAACGGGAAACCAAGCAGCATTTGTTGCATTTTTTCCGTACGGCGTTCATTGACAAGAGCGACATCCTTCAGGTTCTTGGGAAGCGTAAACGGATTGTTGGTAACAAGGCTATAGGTTCGAAGCGACAGTTCCAACAGGACAACGCTGAGCGTGACGTTAAAAAGCAACAACTCGATGAAGCTCGTGATTCGGCCCCATCGCGACTCTGGCTTCACGTTTTCGACCCAAAACAACAGTCCCAACGAAACCAGGATACCGGCCGCCAACAAGATGAACGTTGAAGTCCGCGAACTCGACGATGTACTTAATGCAGTTTTCCATTGATCCAGAAAACACACGAGCGCAACTATCCAAGCGACAGCAATGATGAATGCGACGCGACAGGCACGAAAGGATCGCGGGAGTCTAAACATTGATACGTATCCAGATTTTGATGAATGCTTCCGTGGTGGAGTGTTAAAGGCTATCGTTTCGCGAGTCTCTTCGACAACGTGGTTGCCAGGAAAACTGGTTCATTCAGTATCGCTTCAACAAATTCACACAGAACTGGTTGTTTCGCCGTGCCTTCCGAGCAGAACCCGAACGACCCGATTCGACCGTTCACTTTGGCGAGGCACCCAAAGCGGCACTGAAATTAGTACCCTGCGAATTCTAGCGAACCACTCGTTCGTTTGAAGCCTCGATGAGTTGGCATTCCGCGGTCAATCAAGGTTTACTCAGAACTGTCGTAAGACATGTGCAATCCAGGGCTTTTCCGGTGGCTTTCTGATTTCCCGGGTTTCCGGTTGGTGGACGAGCCCAGACCGGGTTTTTGCGACAATCATGGTTGTTCATCGGGAAATTGAACGAAAGCAGGGAAGTGCAGGGCGGCGCCGTATTCTTGTCTCAAGTTGACGTGCCAACATTGAACAACATCCGGGTTGGTTATTGGGGATTTCCCTGGGGTCTATCCCGCAACTGGGAGGTTGAGGCCCCAAAAACGAATCAGGGTCCGGAGTCGGGTCAAAACGACCACCGATTGGCCACAGTCCCGACTCCAGAGGGGATCAAGCCTTGGCCCATCGACTGCCGTCTGGTTCCGGGCGACACTTTTTTTGCTTCAAAACAGTCGGTAATCGAGTTCTCGAGTTGGTTCCGGTGGCCGTTGCTTTTTCGGGACAAAAATGGCAAAATGGGGCACTGTAACAGGGGATGGGACGCATTGATGATCCGATCCTCTTTTCTGTTTTTCGATCCTCATCGCGATTTTCACGTGCTTGGGATTTTGCTTTGACATCTGTCGCTTACACGAGGTTAATTAATGGCTCAGGTTCCGGAAATCGAATTACGAGACATCTTGCTGTCCAACAGTTCGTTTGGTCCCAACGAAATTAGCGTCATTCTCAGGAAGGTCTGCAACGACTATTCCCAGTATCCCAACCTCAAAGATGTGACCAGTGTGCTTGAGTCGCAGCCTGAGCGAACACCTGCGACATCGGTTCGCCTGGGTGTTTGCCAATACATGATCGGCAACTATGAAGCCGCGATTGCGACGTTGGAAAATGCGGACGGTGGCGCGCTGGCCTATTTCTATCAGGGCAAAGCCCATTTCGCGCTAGAGAATTTTGATAAAGCTATCGAATGCTACGAATCGGCTCAACGGGCAGGATACAATGCGGACCTGTGTCAATTGGCGATCGCCGAAACAAAACGGCTGGCCAAAGACTTACCCGGAGCGATGGCAATTCTGGACAACATGTTTGGACCGGTCGAACAGACCGCGGAGTACCTCTATCAACGTGGTGCGACGATCGCGGCAATGAGCGAAAACCCGGAAGAAGTTTGCAGGCTATACGAACGGGCCGTCGAGTTGGAAGATTCGCATCCCGGCGCCCTGTTTGGGTTGGCATTGGAAAATGATCGTCGCGGCAACGACGAGCGGGCCATTGAGCTCTATCAACGTGCTGCAGCCTCGTTTCCAACGAGCGTCGGTGCATTGCTTAACCTGGGCTTGATCTACGAGGACCATGATCAGTACGAACGGGCAGCCCGATGTTATGACCGGATCCTTGAGTCCCATCCGACCCACGGCCGTGCGTTGCTGTACCGCACCGATTCGGTCGCCTCGATGGACGAGCATTACGATCACGATCGAGAAAAGGTTCGTCAGCAGATTGCAGGTGTGATGAGCATTCCGATTGCCCAGTTCGAGCTTTCGGTTCGCAGCCGAAACTGTCTGCAGAAAATGGGAATTCTGACCCTTGGCGATCTTTGCAAAGTCTCGGAAATGGAACTTCTGAACAGCAAGAACTTTGGCGAAACATCGCTGGTCGAGATTCGTGAAATGATGGCCAACAAGGGATTGATGATCGGCCAGTTCGCGCACCAAAAAGATGTTGAAGAAGAACCGGTTGACCTCAGTCACTTGTCCCCCGAAGCGCAAGTTCTGCTTGACCGACCGATCTCCGACCTCAACCTTTCGGTTCGGGCCCGCAAATGCATGACGCGGTTGGGGCTGGCGACAATTGGTGAGCTGGTGCGGAAATCACAGGATGATCTGCTGGAATGCAAAAATTTTGGCGTGACCAGCCTGACGGAAGTCCGTGAAAAGCTGGTTCAAGTCAACCTGAGCCTGCGCGGCGAATAACGCGAATTTCCCCGCAAACCCTAAACACTTCGGCCCGATGGCAATTGCAATCGGGTCTTTTTTTTAATGTCAATAACAAGGGCGAACACTGGATTGTTTTTTGCCGGGCACCTCGCGTTGTCGATGCCTGGATCAACAGGGTTCGTCGCGGGAGACGCATTTTCAACTCCTCGCATGGTCACCAACGAATTCTGATTTCCGATTACTCCTTCTTCCATTGCCACAAGAATCCCCGATGAACAAACCTGGATTCCGATTCGAGCTTACGCATGTCGACAGGCATTGTGGCGCGCGGCGGGGAAAACTGATCACGCCGCGCGGGGAGATAGAACTGCCAACGTTCATGCCCGTTGGTACGTGCGCGACGGTCAAAGGGCTGACGACCGGATTGGTCAAATCGACGGGTGCCGAGATCATTCTGGGGAACACCTATCATCTCGCGCTGCGCCCCGGATCGGATGTCATTCAGGAACTGGGAGGACTACAGACATTCATGGGATGGGACGGCCCGATGCTGACGGACAGTGGCGGGTTTCAGCTTTTCAGCCTGGCGCAGTTGACCAGGATTACCGAACGTGGCGCCACGTTTCGTTCACATATCGACGGATCAGAAATCGAACTCACACCCGAACGAAGTGTCGAAATCCAACAGGAGCTTGGCTCCGACATTGCGATGGTGCTGGACCACGTGATTTCCTTGCCGAACGATCGAGCAAACATCCGTGACGCGATGGAGCGGACGATTCGCTGGGCCGAGCGCTCGCGCAACGCCCACTCGAAAAAGGGACAGGTCCAATTTGCGATTGTACAAGGTGGACTGGATGCCGGCTTGCGGGTCCAATGTGCCCGGCAGTTAATTGAACTGGATTTCCCTGGCTACGCGATTGGTGGTCTAAGCGTGGGGGAACCGCCCAGCCAAATGTACGAAATGCTCGATATTACCTGTCCTGTACTTCCTTCCGAAAAACCACGTTACTTGATGGGTGTCGGAACTCCCGAGGACCTCCTGGAGGGTGTGCGTCGCGGAATCGACATGTTTGATTGTGTGATGCCGACGCGAAACGGGCGAAATGCAACTGCATTCACCGACACAGGAAAGTTGAAGTTGCGAAATGCGATCCATGAACGTGATCCGCGGCCACTGCAGGCCGACATGGAAACCAAATACGCCCTACTCAGCCGCGCCTACATTCGCCACCTGTTTCAAGCGCGTGAAATGATGGGGCCAATTCTGCTCTCATTACATAACCTGGCGTATTATCAACGACTCATGCGACAGGCCAGGGAAGCAATCAGCAGCGATGGTTTTTTGGATTTCTACCGCGAACGGATGGCCGGCTGGGGCTCCAAGACCGGGTAGCCCTGCAAAGGCCAGAACGGTGAGGCTTAACGGCGAAGCCATTGTAAAACCCCATGCTTATCTCAAAGAACCGCAACCAACGCCTCAAAACGAGTGGCCAAGGGAGCTTTGGTCGATAATTTCAAGGGGATTCAGCCCTTTGCAGCTCCACTTGGCCTTGTTGGCTATCTATGTAAGTTTTATCATTATCGGCTTGAATTCGGGCTCCGCTGTGAACGATGTCGGCGTTGAGACTGTCATGCTTTGGCACCTCAAACCGCCGGTGATATAGACGATGAGTGGGTTCGATAACAGGGAGTTACATGGGTAATTCTCTGCGGTAAGCGTTTTCTCGATACTGTGATTGATTGATTAGCGGGCCAATTGGTTCATGGACCAATTCCGGGCAATCGCGGGCTGCGTAAGGTCAAATGGTAAATCTTTATAACATCTGCTGGTTTCTGCTGGCCCAAACCCAGGTTGCTGGAAGCGGTGGCGCTGGTGCTGCCGGGGAAGCCGCTGGGGAAGCCGCCAAAGAAGCTGCGCCCAAGGGCGGGTTCTTCGACACGATGGGATTCATGTTCCCGGCGTTGATGGCAGTGATGTTGTTGTATTTCCTGATGACGGCTCGGCCCAAAGACAAAGCCCAGGCCAAGACTTCGGAAATGTTGGCAAACCTCAAAAAGAATGACCAGGTCGTGACGGCCGGGGGAATTCTGGGAACGGTCGTAAATTATCGATCGGACGCTGAATTCGTCACCTTACGGATTGATGATTCAAACAATTCCCGGATGCAGGTTCTCGCCAAATCAATCGTTCGCGTGGTGTCAGACGAAGACGCAAAAAAAGACAGTTAAGACTCACTGGCCAGTTACGCAGATCCAGATCAAACGTAATCAGGCGATGAGTGGTTAAGCACGCGAAACTTCTAACCATTTAAACTTTAGGAATCTCCGGATGTTAGAGTCCATTTCCAACAGCCCTCTTTTGGCACAAGCTGGCCAAGCAGCCCAACCTGCCGTTAACGCCGTCTCGTTTTGGGCAACCGGCTGGTTCGTTTTTCTGTTGCTCGTCGCCGCCGTCGCTTTGGGCTGGTTTGGTGCAAGAGCGATCACAACGGCATTGAAGGTCTCCGAATATCGAGTCCGCATGTCCATTGTGCTGATCGCCTTATTGGTGGCGGTCTTGATGATCTGGGCCAAATGGCCTCCCAAGCTGGGCGTCGACCTGAGTGGCGGCACCAATATGATTGGCTCGTTGAATCTCGATGCGTTTCTCGATGAAGACGGTCAAGGCAAACGACCCGAAGCCGCCGATATCATTCCTGCGTTGATTCGCCGGGTGAACCCGTCCGGTACCAAAGAGATCATGATTCGCCCATTGGGAACCGACAAGATCGAAGTCACGATTCCGACCGTTGAACCCTCCGAAGCCGATGGAATCTGGAATCGCCTGGTTGAAGCAGGAAAACTTGAGTTCCGAATTCTGGCCAACCCCACGGATTTTCCAACGCAGATTGCAGCTGCCAGAAAAATGGCCGAGGAAGGCAATCGCAGTCGCATCGTCATGGATAAAGGCCCGGATGGAAAGGAAAAAATCGTTGCCGTTTGGGTAGCGTTGGCGCGCATCGCGGATGCCGATGGAATCGTCAGAAAAGTCGTTCCGATCAAATTCGTCCCGGGCCGCGATAACCTTGTCCGCGACAAAGCCTCCGGCAAACTCCTGAACTTGAACAGCTTCCAGTTCTCGGGAGAAAACGAACAGCGTGGACGTGCGTTTGCAGTTTGGTGTCAGGAACAAGGCGTTCGAACACCCCAGATTCTCGTGATTCAGCCTGATCCCGATCAAAATGTAGAAGGTGAACACCTGGCCAGTGTCAGTTCCACGATTGACGAAAGGGGTCGCGGAAGTGTTGCCTTCAAGACCACCGACGTCGGCAGTTCGAGAATGGGCATGCTGACGCGAATGAACATCGATCGCCCCATGGGAATTGTCCTGGACGGCCAACTCCACTCAGCTCCCAATATTGAGTCGGCGATCTACAAAAACGGTCGAATCACCGGTGAGTTTACTCCGGAAGAAGTCAAGGAACTGATCATCAACCTCGAAAGTGGAAAACTTGACGTCGCCCTGAACAAGGCTCCGATCAGCCGCAACAACATTGAGTCCAATCTCGGTAAAGAGTTGAAAGAAAAAGGATATTGGGCGATCGGCTTTTCCCTCTTTCTCGTGCTGATTTTCATGATGTTTTATTACCGATTCGCCGGAATCGTGGCGACGGTGGCTTTGCTGATGAACCTCCTGTTGATTCTCGCACTCGTGATGGCAATCAACCAACCGCTCACGTTGACAGGTCTTGCAGGTCTCGTATTGACCGTCGGTATGTCGGTCGACGCGAATGTGCTGATCTTTGAAAGAATTCGGGAAGAACTGGATCGAGGCGCGGCCCTGAGGATGGCGATTCGAAATGGTTTTGATAAAGCGACAACAACCATTATCGATGCAAACGTGACAACGTTGATTACAGCGATCGTGCTGTACGTCATTGGTACCGAGCAGATCAAGGGCTTTTCTGTTACCTTGATCCTCGGAATTCTGATGAGTATGTTCACGGCGATTTATGTCACACGATTGATCTTCGATATCTTTGAGCGAAAACGTTGGCTGACCCAGCTCACGATGACTCGAATTCTCGAGCGCAAAAAGTGGAACTTCCTGAACAAGATCGGCTTCACGGGAGTTCTATCGGCCGCTCTGATCATCGCTGGCATGTCCGGCGTCGTCATATTGGGCAAGAAAATCCTGGACCACGACCTGCGAGGTGGCTCAACCGTGCGGATGGTTTTCAATGATCCCCAAAACGTGGAACAAATCCGGGCCGAACTGAACAAAAATGAATTCACCCACGACGGAGAAAAAGTCGAGTTCACCGTCACTGGTATCGGGAGTCAGAACGGGGCGGAATTGGCTAACCGCGTCTTCAAAGTCGACAGTAACCTTCCCGCCTGGGAAGGCCCTCCCGAGGAAAAGTTCGATGAACTTTCCGACATTCTCGCCAAGGTCTTCAAAGGCAGGTTGAAACTGCATCACGTCGATGTCGTCAACGTGCCTCCGGAAACCCAGGATGCGGGTGAGAGCACTCCGGCCGTGAAAGCCGCTCCCGAAACCGGAATGAAATGGCAAGCCGACCCCTTGATTCCAACCATCGGTGGCCTCGCAACATCCCTGCTGACGTATCAGGATCCAGCGGCCGAATCAAATGAACCTGTCGGCCAGGACCCGCAGACGACACAACCGGCGACCGCTGAAACCCCTGCGGTTTCGGCAGCAGGTCAGGATACCGCCGACACTGCGGAGCCAAAAACGACCGAAACGAAAACGGAGACACCCGTTGCCGGCCAGGATGACAACCAGTTTCCAACTACCAATGACGATCCGTCTGATTTCAAGAACACAGAAATCAAGGTCGTTCGGAACATGAAAGTGACGCCCGGCGTTTCCGGAGAGTCTCTGATTGCATTGCTCGTCGATGCTTCCGAGACCAGCAACATGGCGTTGGAAGAAGAGCAGATCCATGTTTTTTCTCCCGATGTCCAGGAAGACGAATCGGTCATGTCGACAGTTTCCGAGGACTGGACCGTCACGATGGACGTTTCGAAGGAAAGTGAAGCGGATCAGATCCTGAAAGTCTGGTCGGAGCTGTTCAATGAAAAACCCTACTTTCCAACAACCAGCAAAGTTGGTGGACAAATCGCCGGCAAAACACAGCTCCAGGCGCTTGGTGCGATCATCACCAGCCTGCTCGGGATCATTGCCTATGTCTGGATTCGATTCCAAAATGTCGCCTTCGGTTTGGCCGCCGTGATCGCGCTGATCCACGACGTCTTGATAGTCCTCGGGGCGATTGCGATCAGTCACTGGTTGGCAGGAGTATTTGGATTTCTGGGAATCGTTGAATTCAAAATCAGCCTTGAAATCGTCGCCGCATTGCTGACGGTTATCGGTTATTCGCTAAACGACACGATTGTGGTCTTTGATCGAATTCGCGAAGTCCGAGGAAAGCGAACCGAGATCACAGCCGACATGATCAACGCCAGCATTTCGCAGACCCTCAGCCGTACCATTTTGACCTCCCTAACGACCTTTATCGTGGTGTTCATTTTGTATTGTTTCGGTGGTGATGCGATTCACGGATTCGCTTTCGCTCTCGTCGTTGGCGTCGTTGTTGGTACTTACAGTTCGATCTTCATCGCTTCACCCGCATTGCTCTGGTTGATGAACACGGTTGGGCTTAACCCGGGGCACGTTGATCCGGAAACGGCGTAGTTGGATCGTTGATTGCCTGTGAAACTATCCTGTTGTCGCAAGCTTTTAACCGCCGAGTTTGGGATTCGACGTCGCTTCCCACGCTCGCGCGGCAAAACTGGCTTTTCGATCAGGGTGAGGACCCTGGCACCCAAGAATTCTTACGATGGGCTTCCCAACCCGCCGAAAAACCGGATTGGCCACCGTCAAGACAAAGCAACGACAGCCTCTGGGCCGGGAGTCAGTTTAGCAAAACCCAGATTGTAGCTCGGAATTTGCGCCCACTAGAGCGCACTACGTTTAAATGTAGCGGTAGCCAGCGTGTTTGAAGTAGTTTCTGAACTCTGATTCTGAGAAACAGTCGAGGGATTCTCCGCAGGTATGTCATGGCCCTTCGATGGCTCGTTGTTTTGCAGACCGGATCAGTCCTCTTGAGCTTGGAAAAGCCCAACTCGATCGGATTGAAGTCTGGGCTGTAGGGTGGCAGGTATAGCACTTGTACGTTGACTGATTCAATTGCATCAACAATTCCTGTGACTTTGTGGTTGCCAAGGTTGTCCATGATTACGACATCGACTGGCCGCAGTAACGGAGTGAGATGCTGCTCGACCCAGCCAAGGAATAACTTTCCGTTGATTGCACCAACGGCGACCAGAGGTGCGACCCAACCACTGGCTCGGATCGCTGCAAGGAATGTGGTAGTCATCCAGTGACCAGAAGGCACATGTTCGACAAGCCGAGTTCCCTTTATCGAGCGCCCACGCAAGCGAGTCATATTCGTTTTGGCCCAAGTCTCATCGAGAAAAACCATCGGACGAGCTTCGCCCGACGATCGATCAGCCCGATACCGAAGAGCCCGGTACCCAGGTTGACCCCTGCAAACTGCTTCAGCCAATCGGCGAAGGAGGCATCGGCGTGGTCTATATCGCTGAGCAAACTGAGGCGGTCGAGCGGCGGGTTACTCTGGAAACCATCCATCCGGGGATGGACCCACGGCATGTAATCGCGAGGCTCGAAGCCGAGCGGCAGACGCTGGTTACGATGAATCACCCGGGTATCGCCCATGCCATCGATGACGGCACGACCGATAGCGGCCGACCTTCTTTTGCGATGGCATTGCGCAAAGTTGTTCCGATAGCCAGGAATTGCGATGAGCACCTTCTGACCCTCCGCCAGCGGCTGGATCTATCCGTCGCTGTTTGCCATGCGGTCCAGCACGGGCATCAGACGGGGATCAACCATCGCGACATCAATCCGTCCAATGTGCTGGTAGCCGAGTATGACGATCGCGCCGCTCCAAAAACCATCGATTTCGGAGTGGTCGAGGCGATTGAGCAGCGTCTGGCCGAACAAACGAAGTTAACGCAAATGGCCAGGTGGTTAGCGCGTTGGAGTATATGAGTCCCGAGCAGGCCGGGCTGAACCTGTTGGATATGGACGCTCGCAGCGACATCTACTCGCTGGGCGCGCTGCTCCAGAAGTTGCCGACTTGTGAGACCTCGATTGATCGCAAGTGTTTGCACTCCGCCACGATTGACGAAATGTTGAAGCTCATTCGCGACGAGGAGACGCCATGATCAAGCATCAAGGCCGGCTGCCGTCAATTGCTGCCGTCAATCCACACGTCGAGCCAAGGACAGTTACTCGATTGACTCGCGGCAGAGGGTGGTAGGAATGTCGTTTGCCGATGAAACTGGTAACTTCGACCATCCTTCGCGAGGATCTGCCTGGCGGCCGTTCGACCCACCCTCACCCACGTCGGTGCTGGATAATGCTGGGTGGACGGGAAAGTGCCGCCCTGGACGTCAACCGCGTTGGCCAGATTGCAGGCTGGTCCGACACGTACCGGAGCGGCTCGCAGGCTTTCCTCTACTCCAGCGGCACCACGTCCAATCCGATTTCGATGGTCGGTACTGGCGTAAACACATTGCAATGGCCAAGCAATCAATAACCAGAGCGAAATCACCGGTTTCTTGAAAATCCCGAGACCGATCAGCGAACAAAGGAGCTTCCGGTTGGAACCGATCGAGACGAACCAACTGGAAGAGTAAAAAGAAAATCGAAAAAATCCAGGATATCCACCAATAGCACACAAAAGGACGTGACTAAACCCCTCGTATCTCAAACGCTACGGATCGACCTGCGACGATTCTGATCGGACACGAACACAGTTCTTCGGATTGGATAAATAATCCCGATTGCAAAGGGCCAATGTTTGACGCCCTTGTGGTAGCAGACTTTACCTCATCCAAAAAACCGGAAATTGGAAACATGACTCACGAACCAATACGGATCAATTTCCGTATCTCGAGTCCACCATGTGCAATATTTACATGGTTTTTTGTGGACCACCAGCCATGGATTGGCGTTTGAGTTGTTCAACGTCGTTGAATGATTCGTATTCGGTAGTGTACCGGTAATACAAATCGCTTTTGCATGGAGTGTTTGATGGGTTCGTTCCAACAGATTTCAATTGGTATCGTTTGTCTTGTCGCGGCGTTTGCTTTCGGCAATTACGTCAACACGCATCCACCCGGGGATCGTTCCAAGGCCGTCACGCCAACCAATTCGGATTCGGATTCGTCCGACGGTAATGTTCAATCGCGGCTCACGAGCGGGATTGAATTCATCAAGAAACAGCCAGCTCCCATTGCAACGATGCGTGCGCCTCTTCAGCCACGGTTTTCGATGCCTTCAACCAATTCGGTACCTTCCGCGCCTTCCCCAGCCGACCCCAATCCATTGCCACCGCCAAGTCAGCTGGCGAGGAACGAACCGAACATTTCGGTGGGGTCGGAGCCACCCAAAACAGAGACGTTGTTGGATGACCTGACTTTTCCCGAGGTAACATCACGAACGGCGAAGGCAAGCGACGTCCCGGACTTTTCGTCAATCATGAACGAGTTGGAAGGAACTCCCATTGCGCTACAGCCGCTCAATAGCAACCCGCAGCTCATACGTCCGAAGGAAAATCAGTCGGCCCAGGCAATTGCCAAACCGCGCCGCGACGCAAATGCACCCCTGAAAGATCTGGCCAGCGAATTCAAATCGGCAACCTTGCCTCGCGAGAGCAACCTGGCCAACCCGTGGAATATGCAGCCTCAGCCCGCATTTTCCGCCGACGATTTTTCGCCTCAATTACTGGACGGTCGGCCCGTCAATGCTGTGCTCAAGTCCAATCCACCCAACGTTGAGCAAACTCGGGAACCAATAATGTCCGCACCTGAATCTCAATTATCGGCCAACGCAAACGGTGTCATACCCGGACGTTCCAACCATGTCGTTTCACGAGAACCGATTCCGCCAGAATCGAATGATGAACATGCCAACGGAACTGTGCTGATTTCCGGCGTCGAACCAATCACACCATCGATTCCATTGAGTGCCAAACTGCCGTTTGGGCTTAACGAACAGGGTCGGCAACAATTGGCCGCGATCAAGTCGCGCGCCAGTTCCCAGTTGGAGTTGAACACGACCAGGTTTGTTGACCACGTTGTGCAACCGGGGGAAACGCTGCAGTCAATTGCCAAACGCTATTTTGGCGACCCGGATTACTATCTCGACATCTACCTCGCAAATCGAAGCAAACTGAGAAACCCGGTAAACATCGAAACCGGGACGGCACTGCGAATTCCGATTTACGACTAGAGATATTTCAAGACCCGTTGTTCCATGTATTCGTGATCGGCCAGCGTTATCCAGTCGCAAACTGGAGCGCCGCGACTCTTGGCTTGACTGGGATATCGCTTACTCCTGGTCCTCGTCCGATTTGGGCTCGCGCGACACCCAGGGAAAGTCCTTGGCATGCGCGATGACCTTCTTTTCAAACAGGAGATTGGAGACATAGGGCCACAGGTTCTCGACTCGTTCCCTTTCCATCATTTCCAGTCCGGAGAACCTGTACTTTTCGATCGGCACGCGAAAAAAGGTCGCTTGCTCCGTTCGTTCGGAAGGGTTTTCGATGCCGGAAACATTTGGCCGACTTTTCTCCAGCATCTCCGCGATTGCCTCTGATTCTTTGGCCGATTCCTCACTCGCTCCCCACATTACCAACATCGGCATCGCCGGACCATTGGCCCCGGAGAACATCGGATGACTCAAGTTGGGAATCATGGAAATACCGGCGAGTTTTCGAACGGGTGAAATAAGCATCAAAGCCTTGACGTCCTGGCCTTGCTTGATGCCTTGAGGATTCTTTGCGGGAAAAGCGAACCAGTCATTCAACGTCCACTGAACGGCAAGAACCGACGTCTCACCCACCGCGACGAGACACAACAGGTCGACATTCAAGTCACCCTTGTTGTGTTGTTGAACCAGGAACTTCTTGCACCGCTCAATGTCTTTCTGAGCGGACATCACATCGGACTTGCGAAATTTCCTGAAGTCGATCGTTTTTGCAGCCCCGGTGACTTCGATACTCTCGCCGTGGCCGCGCAGGTCCGGCACGATTGCCGCGTGTCCAGCCCGCTGTAAAAAAGAGGCGTAGCCAAGCAACTGCCTCCGGTCGCCATCCCAATCATGCAAAAGAATAAACGGCAAAACAGGTTTTGGTTCTGCACCTTCGGTTTTCGGCGGTGCAAAATACGTACACTTCAACCGGACGCCATCGTCGGTATCAAGGATCAAGTTTTCCGGAGCCGGAATCTCAACCTTCTTTTTTGGGTCCTTGGGGTTGTCCGGTCGCTGGATCTGTTTTTTCGATTCCTGTTGATTCGACGGAGTTTGTGGTACTGTCTCGGCCCGCGTTTGGGTTTGCTGTTGCGCGTCGGTTAAAGGATTTGCCGGTTGCGGTTTACCCTCGGTTGTCTTCTGCCTGGATTCAACCTGGGCAGCCAGTTGACGTGAGCATAAAGCCATCATTGTCAGCATGCCAATGCTCATCAAGAACGCGGTGACCCATGGCCTGCAATACGGTGCGTTGGAATTCATAACTGGGATTTTCCTTCTTGAAGCTTGTGCATTTCAATCCACACTGCGGTCAACTGATCTGACCCGACCTGACCCGACCTGACCCGACGACAAGCTGTTGATTTTAGCCAATTCAAGCGGGCCGTTTATAGGTAATTTTTCCGATTGGTGTGACTTCATCAGGAGTTGCGGACCAGGGTTCCAACGTCCGAACTTGCAGACAAGGAATATTGATCTGCTTTGGAAAGGAGGTCGTACGACAGGCTGACCGGGAATTCTCGACCCGAAATCGTACTTTTAAACGCCCTGTTCCGGGAATTGGGTTGCCTAAGCAGATATTCCGACGGAAAATAGAAGCATCGGCGGCTTTTCGAAATACCCGAGCCCCATTTCTCCCCAGATTCGGAGACTGAGTTGAGCATCCGCAGCTTTCGCCGCAGGTGGCAAGTAAAAACGGGAAAGGTGGACACGCCGATTGACGGCGAAGTGCCATTCTGGATTGTAAGCTTGGCATTTCATCTTGTCGTGATTATCTTCCTTGCGCGGATCATGATGCCGGATCGTGAGTCGAAATCCGTCAGTTTGACTCTCGACGAAGCAATCGAGGAAATCAAAGAGGAAGACGTTCCGCTGGAAATTCAGTTCGATGAATTGATCACCGAGGATATTGGGGCCGATGGTGATGATGGATTCGAGGCCGCTGCCGCGCAAGCACCAATGATCGAGGTCACTTCGGAAGACACAATTGATCTTGATATGGAACTTCGCGATACGGCTGAATTGGTCACCGACAATGATCCTGTCGATGCCACGGCTGAGACACTGGCGATTGTGCCGGTCAAGGGATCGGTCGGCAATTCCGTCAAAGCAGCCTCCGGCGCCGTCGACCGTTTGACTCAGGAAATACTGATGTCGATGCAGGAACGGGAAACCGTTGTGGTTTGGATGTTTGACCAGTCTGCCAGCTTGATGCGTCAACGCGAAGAAATCCTGGAACGTTTTGACCGCATCTATGAAGAACTTGGAGTACTTGAAGCAGCAGGACATCGATCCTTTGCCTCCGGTGGAGATCAGCCACTATTGACTCAGATCTATGCTTTCGGTTCAAAGGTAAAACCCTTAATCCGCGACCCTACCGACAGCCTGGCAACCATCAAAGAGGCCATTCAATCCATCGAACGGGACTCGACGGGAATCGAAAACGTAATGGACGCCGTCATGACGGCGGCCAAACAGCATGCGTCGTTTCGTAGAATTGACCGGTCCACCGGACAACCCGGAAAAAACGTGATGTTGATCGTCGTTTCAGATGAAGCCGGGGATGACGTCGGTCGAATCGACGAAGCAGTGCAGATTTGCACCAAGTATCAGATGCCGGTGTATGTGGTCGGCGTCCCGGCACCATTTGGTCGTGGGGAAACACTTGTCAAATGGGTTGATCCCGATCCGGAATTCGATCAGTCACCGCAATGGGCAGTGGTTTCCCAGGGGCCCGAGTCGATCATGCCCGAGCGATTGCGACTGGATTCAACCGGCACGTTTGATGACCTCGAAATGATCGATTCGGGGTTTGGTCCGTTTCATTTGACTCGGCTGGCCTACGAAACCGGAGGGATCTACTTTGCCGTTCACCCGAACCGAACGACGAAACGCGAAGTTCGCCAATGGGAAACCAACTCCTATTCAGCCTACCTCCGACGCTTTTTTGATCCCGATGTCATGCGCCGCTATAAGCCTGACTACGTCTCCAATCAAACCTATTTTGCTCGCCTGAAAGCAAATCATGCGCGAGACGCTCTGGTCAAAGCGGCGATGTTCACAACCACCGGCACGCTTGAGTCTCCTGTGTTGCGTTTTGAAAAACTCGACGAGGCACGATTTGTGGCAACCGTTAACCGGGCGCAGCAAACGGCGGCAATTGTGGAGCCCCAAATCGACCGGCTGTACGAGATGTTGAAAGCAGGCGAGGAAGACCGGCCTAACGAACTTTCGCTTCGCTGGAAGGCCGGCTACGACCTCGCGATGGGCCGCGCCATGGCAGCCAAGGTTCGTGCTGAATCGTACAATGCAATGCTGGCACTGATCAAAACGAAATTGAAATTCGACCCGCCACGCGACGATAAAACGCCTCAGAACAACACCTGGTTGCTCGTTCCGGCGGATGTGGTTGAGACAGGCAGTCAAGATACAAAATTGCTGACGAAGGCGAAAATGTATTTGAATCGTGTCATCGACGAGCATCCAGAGACACCCTGGGCCATGTTGGCTCAGAGGGAGCTGGCAACCCCGATCGGATGGAAGTGGGACCAGACCTACACCGCGCCACCTCAGCCGCAACAGCCCCGCCCAAACAACAACAATAACAATGCGACGCCGAGGGTGCCACAGCCGAATGTGAACGCGATCCCCAAGCAGAAAAGACCCCCGCCAAGGCTGTAAGGCCTGAAAAACCAACAGGTACCGGACATTTGATCTTCAAGAACGAGTCGTCCTGATCACGGCAATCCTGTCGTCAATCTTGACGCCCAATCAGTTCATCATCGCGTCATCGGCGAACGATTCCATTTTATCGTAAGGGACGAACAGTTTGGAAATGTGCTCCGTCAGGCGAGCCAGATAAAAGGACTCGAACTGGCGGTCGCTGGTTTGAACGGCGGGTCGACCATTTTCCGGAAACGAGAAAAGATCCGGACCATCGGCAAAGGAAATCTGACCGTTCTTCTTGATGTCATAGACGGTGACCGTAAGATCCGCGTTGCCTTTGTACATCGTCGCGCCTTCGTGAATCGAGTAGGAACCAATCTCGATCACGATCACCATATCGGCCTTCACACCCTTTCCCAGCGCAACGACTTTCGATTCTTTCCAACCATTTTCGTCAATCCAGGATTCAATCTTGCCCGGTCCAACGACTTCGACATTCTTGACACCCTGGGCGATCTTGATCCCAACGTGTTTCGAGACGGTGTAAGTCAACGTGTCAGGTCCATAGGCCGAGGCGTCGGAAAGACACAGGACGGCGACGCGTTTGCCTTCGAGGCCCTGAAATTTCGGGGCTACCTTGTGTCCCTTGATCACGTACAGCAACCCAGCCAACTGGTTGATGCAACCTGTCGATGTCGTCACCAGCAGCAAGGGAATCACCAGCAGTAACACGCACTTGGCGAACCGAATTCCCGTCATATATTGTGTGGGTGTATTCATCCCGGACCCTCTGGTTTGACCGCGCAACGGCGCGCCGTTGAAAAATGCCGATATTCATGCGGCGGGAGATTAGCGGGACGTCCGGACAACGACAAGATCATTTGAAGCAGGTAGATGACAGCGTTGACAGCATCCAATGGATGACAGCAAGCCGGGTTCAACGATCAGTCTTCCAACTCGTCTTCCAATTGCTCGGCTTGTTTTTCGTTGATTTTGATCCGGCGGATACCCTGGCCTTTGCCGGATTTTGGATCGACATCGATCACGACGCCGGAGATCTGCACATCGCCGGTGGCGACGTCGAAAGGAATCGGGCGGAACGTAATTGTCGCTTGCAGAACTTTGTCAATCCTGCGGCCGAGAATGCTCTCGTGCGGCCCGGTCATTCCCACGTCGGAAATAAAGGCAGTTCCACCGGGGAGGATCTGCTCGTCCGCCGTTGGAATATGTGTATGTGTTCCGCAAACCGCCGTCACTCGGCCATCGAGATGGCGGCCCATCAGTTGTTTGTCGCTGGTGGCTTCGGCGTGGAAGTCACAAAATCGAATCTTCACACTGTCGGGAATCTCGTTGAGAATCTGATCGGCTTTGGTGAACGGACAATCAACTGGCTTCATGAAGACGCGTCCCATCAAGCTGAACACGGCGACTTCGCGCCCGTTTTCTGCCCGGACAACTGCCCAGGTTTTGCCGGGAGCTTCGGGGGGATAATTGGCAGGTTTGACGATGTTGTCCTGGTTTTCGAGAATTGTGATGATGTCCTTTTTGCGATAGATATGGTCACCCAACGTGACACAATCGACACCGGCGGCGATCAGTTTGCGGTAGATAGCTGGCGTGATTCCGGAACCGTTATCAGAATTCTCGCCGTTGGCAATGACCAAATCGATCGATTCCTGGCGACGAAAACCAGGCAAGGCTCGGGTCACAATATCAACGCCAGGTTTACCAACAATGTCGCCAATGAACAAAATTCGCACGGATCAACTACTTTCTAGGCAGGAGCGATGGAAGTATGGTAGGAGGGGTGGGGTTAGATTCAAATCAGTTGATCTCGTACCGAAGGCTGTTATTCGCCGAACGAATAACAGCCACCCGCCGCATTCGAACCTATCGGGCCAATTCGGTAAACCGTGATTCGCGAATCACGACGACTTTGACCTCTCCGGGGTATGAAAGCCTTTCTTCGTAGGCCTTGGCAATGTCTCGACAGATTTTTGCAGCTCTTGCGTCGTCGGTATCTTTGGCGGCGGCAATGACACGGACCTCACGACCGGCTTGCACGGCAAATGCCTGGCGGACGCCTTTGAATTCCTTGGCTATCTGTTCAAGTTCTTCCATGCGTTTGATGTAGCGATCCAGTGACTCCCGGCGTGCCCCGGGACGTGACGCACTACAGGCGTCGGCGGTTGCCACGACGACGGTATAGGGATACTCGACGAGGATTTCGTCGTGGTGTCCCAGTGCAGCGTGAACGACTTCCTCACATTCGCCGTGACGCTTGAGCAAATCAGCACCGATTTTTGGATGCCCGCCCTCCATGTCATGATCGGCGGCTTTCCCAATATCGTGCAGCAACCCGCAGCGTTTGGCTAACCGACCGTCCAACCCCATCATTTCGGCGAGCAAACCCGCGATGAACGCGACTTCGATACTGTGACGAAGCACATTTTGGCTGTAACTGGTACGGAAATGAAGACGTCCCAACAGATCGATGATCGGGTTCTTCAAACCGACGACGTCGACTTCCTGGGCCGCTTCGGTACCTTTTTTGCGGATCAAGGCATCCATTTCGGCTTGGGTTTCCTTGACAACTTCTTCGATACGCGAGGGGTGAATTCGGCCATCGGCAATCAATTTGTCCATGGAAAGCCGGGCGACCTCCCGTCGAACCGGATCAAACCCGCTGACGATCACCACGCCGGGCGTATCGTCAATGATCACATCGATGCCAGTTTCTTTTTCGAATGCTCGAATATTGCGACCTTCGCGACCAATGATCCGGCCTTTCATGTCGTCATTGGGAATGTCGACTGTGCTGGTGGTATGATCCGAAGTATGGCTGGCGGCAAACCGTTGAGTCGTCATCATCAGGATATCGCGAGACTTGTCTTCGCAGATTTCCTGCATGCGTTTCTCGTGATTCAGAATTCGCCCACCGACTTCGTCCTCGAGTTCGTCTTCAAGCAGCTTTAACAGACGTTTCGTGGCGTCTTCCTTGCTCAACCCGGTCATTTGATGCAGTTCTTTCCTCTGTTTGTCGAGGATGTCGTTCAGATCCTTTTCGGTCTGGCCGATCTGTTCAAGTTTGACCTTCAGGCGATTCTGGGACGACTCGATGAACTGCTCCTGTTTCTTGAGGTCGTCACCTTGTTGTTGCAGGCTGGTTTCACGTTTGTCGAGCGACCGTTCGCGTTGGTGAATCTCTTCGCGCGACTTGCTCAGCATCCTTTCAGCTTCGGCCTCCCGTTTCAGCTCCATCTCTTTGATGGCGACTTCCGCGTCTCTCCGCTTGGACTCGGCGTTTCGCTGGGCTTCGTCGAGAATCAACTGGGCTTTGGTCTTTGCGCCGCGACCGACGACCATGGAATATATCAAAACGGCTCCGGCTCCCAGGATCAATCCTCCGACCCCCAAGAGCAACTCCGGCGTTGTCATCCCTATCATCGACCACCGCTCCCTTATTTGGAGTAACGGCAAACCACGACGGTCAAACAAATCGGTAGCCGAGGCAAGGAAAAAAGTCGGTAGCTGCTGACGTTTTGTCGACGTTTACTGGTCCCGGTTGGGGCCAGCATTACCGGGTGAATCCGGAAATCGCCGCTCTGAGTCAACTCTCCAACCTCGTTTCTGCTGCGAACTCAACGATACGGCAGAGTGAATCCCATTCACTTCCCGCACCCGCCAGACCAACCACTTGGCGTCTGGGCGGTGTTGAACCGAAACAGAAACCCATCCAACCAACGGAAGCCAGAATGCAAGGTCCAGCGTTTCCGACCGGCGAATCTTGTCGCTGGATGGGACGCAGGAAAGCTTGCGCACGGCTGGTGACAGCCGCAAGAAGACGCTTAGGATGATGTAAATCAAATCCATGGCTTACCCGGGAAGAATGTGCTGGAACTAAATGAAGTTACCAACGTTTCAATTTTCTTTGCTCATTGCCGACTTGTGACCCGTACTTGGCTTGTGTCACAAAGTCTGGTGTTAAAATTACGCTCACGAAATTCCGCTTCCGATTTCTCTTCGGCAGACTTCATGACTTCCAGTTTAACAAAACCCCGGAAAAGCACAATCAAACCTTGTTAACTTGATCGATTCGCCCTTGAAACATCTGGAACACCTAGTCGAATCTGCCTTTCCGCCGGAAAACTGGGCAAATGTTCGAACATTGATCGCCGTCTCCGGTGGCCCGGACAGCGTCGCGGTTCTGCGGGCGATGGTTGCCATTGCACAGTTTTCAAATCAATGGAAAGCTGGAAATTTGATGGTGGCCCATGTCAATCACGCGGTCCGGGGCGCGGAATCCGAAGACGATGGCCGTTTTGTCGGAGAACTGGCCGCAAAACTGGGGCTGGAGTTTCATCAGTCGGAAGCAGTTCCGTCAACGGAATTCGATCACTCGGAGGAGTCACTACGGAATCTTCGCTATGACCGGCTGATCCAATTGGCTCAAACGACCGGGTCTCGTTACATTGTCACCGGTCACAATCTCGACGATCAGGTTGAAACCATTCTGTTTCGTATCTTTCGCGGAACTGGAATCAGTGGGTTGGCAGGAATTCCGCCGAGGCGTTTGGCCAGTCAATCGGTGACGATCGTTCGACCGTTACTGGAGGTCACCCGCCAATCAATCGAAAACTACCTTCGTGAAATCGATCAGCCATTTCGGTTCGACAGTTCCAACACAGATTCCAAATACGCCCGCAATTACTTGCGGAATGGACTAATCCCGGAACTCAAGGCGCGTTTCGGTGAATCCGTTGCCGATTCGATTTTAAGACTCGGTAAACAGGCTCAAGAGTTCGACTGTTTCCTGCTAACGCAGTCTAATGGACTGGCCGATGCTTTGACCACGCAATCCGCGAGCAGGGTGATTGTTGATTGCAGGAAAATCCAATTGTGCGACCCGCTGGTCATTCGCCGTTGGATTGTGCAGATCTGGGTCAAACAGGAATGGCCGCGTCAGGCAATGACATTTCAGTGGTGGCAGACGATTGGTCAGTCGCTTCAATCCGAGGCAGACGTCGTTCTTAATTTGCCGTGTTCGATTCGACTGGAAAAAACTGGAATGGAAGCCGTTTTCTCTGATCTTCGCAAGGATTGATCAGCCTGGCGCTGGAAGCCTTGGAGGACGCCGGAACGATGGAATTCCCGGCGTTCCGACGACGGCGCATCAAGTTTTCATGGCAAACTTTGGCAAGCAAGGTGAAATATGCCGAAAAGTCCGGCGGTCTGGCGAAACAATCGGTCTCGCATGACTGTTTTTGGTTTCACTTCGTAATTTCGGTAGCTATACTGTCCGTCTTTGGAATACCACCATTCGGGTTACCCAAAATTTAGCTTGACCGCAATCAAAATCGAATTGCGGGTCCCGCTTCCACAAGTTCTCAAAGGCAGGTAATTGAGCATGTCCGACGACTACACGAAAAAGAGCAACGAAGACACAAACATGTTTTTGTTCTGGGGTTGCTTCATTGCTTTGATCACGACCGCGTTTGGATTCATCACTCGTATGTTTCTGCTCGATGATCCGGCGATCACGGAAACATTACTCAATTTGGACCCTGCGCAGGTCGGGAGATTCAAAGGGATTCAGATTTGGCCGTTTGCCATCAGCATCATTGTCTTCAGCTTGATCATCGACAAAGTCGGCTACAAGTTTTCGATGATTTTCGCATTCGTTTGCCAGTTTGCCTGGGCAATCATGGGAATCAGCGCACTTCGAATGGCCGGGTCGGATCCGGAAATGGCCAGTCGGTTGATTTTTTGGGGGGGGTTGGTACTGGCATTGGGCAACGGGACGGTCGAAGCGTTCATCAACCCGGTGGTCGCGACAATGTTTGACAGGGACAAGACAAAATGGCTCAACATACTGCATGCCGGCTGGCCGGGGGGCTTGGTCATTGCGGGGGTATTGACAATCTTGATGGCTAGTTTGCCCTGGACAATCAAACTGGGCATCATCGCGGTTCCTGCACTGATTTACTTCTTGATGCTGGTTGGATGCAAGTTTCCAGCACAGGAGCGAGTCGCGGCGGGGGTCAGTTACCGCGACATGTTGTCCGAATTTGGAATTCTCGGTGCCGCTGTCGTTGGACTGCTCGTGACGCTCCAACTGATGGACTTTTTCCCAACTGGCAACAAGTACCTGTTTATCGGCATTGGCATCGCGATGGTCCTGGCATTTGGGGCATATACAAAAAGCCTCGGACGACCGCTGATGTTCATATTGATTCTGATCATGATGCCGTTGGCGACCACAGAAATCGGTACCGACGGTTGGATTTCTGGAATCATGGCCAACGCGGTTACATTCCATGCAGGTTGGATTCTGGTTTACACGTCGGTCATCATGATGGTGTTGCGATTTTTTGCCGGCCCCATTGTTCACAAACTTTCGCCGCTGGGACTTCTCATGTTAAGTTGCCTCCTGGCAATTGCT
This sequence comes from Planctomycetaceae bacterium, assembly GCA_024642205.1. GTDB lineage: Bacteria > Planctomycetota > Planctomycetia > Pirellulales > Pirellulaceae > Mariniblastus. The sequence goes on from JAHEBQ010000042.1 coordinate 24,957, forward strand.
GGCCTGTTGGCGCTTTCTGGTGCGAAAGGTGTGGCGATCATTTTCGCAGCGGCAACCCTTTATGCTCTCGGTAAAACATTCTTTTGGCCCACGATGTTGGGTATCGTTTCGGAACAAACACCCAAGGGTGGTGCAATGACGCTCAACGCCATTTCCGGAATCGGCATGTTAGCGGTAGGTACGCTTGGATTTCCTTATATCGGTGCATTGCAAGCTGACAAAGAAATTGAAGCAGTCGCGACCGTCGCGGAGGCAGCACTTGCACCAGGGCTGGTCGTGGCCGGTGAAGTCGCCTCTTCGGCTTTGACCGACAAGAGCATTTATGAGATTATCCAATACAAGACGCTTGATAAGGACGCGGTCGAGGATTTCGTAATGAAGGCCGATGAGGCAAATCAAGAGACAATTCGAGCCGCAATCACCCAAGCCGAAGCAGGCAGCGCACAAAAAGCACTGGCAAATATGGCAGTCTTCCCGGCCTTTATGCTCTTTTGTTATGTCGGATTGTGGTTATTCTTCAAGAGCAAGGGCGGATATAAACCGGTTCACATCAGTGATGGACATTAATTTGTTTCGCTAGCAGATCGAACGACGGCATCTTGATCTTTGATCTGCCAGATTTTCGAATTCATGGGGGCCATTTCAGGCCCTCTTTTTTTTGCGCCAAAATGGGCCAATTTTCGGATCAAAATACATCTGTCGACAAAACAGAGCAAACACTACTATTCGCGGTCCAATCCTTGCAAGACCCGAGATGTTTTTGCCGTTTTCTCCGTTACCAAATCGTACCGTGAATCGACGCCAACGTGCGACGCGCAAGCTCTACGGAGTGGGCGAGCTGGTGATCGTTGCCGTGGTCGTTTGCTGCGGCGGTTGGTTGCTGTTTCAACAAACTGTCCACAGTCAACTGCGCGACCGCGTGCAAGCAAAAATCTCTGATGCGCTCAGCGGAACCGGTTTGAGGGCACGATTGGGCCAGGCCAGGTTTCACGAAGGGAAGGGGATCCAGCTGAACGACTTGCAGCTCGATCTCGCAACTGCAGAATCGGCCGGCCTTCATTCTCAACTCGAAATCTACGAGGCATTTATCCATGCTCCGCAGACCATGACACAACTGGTGGCCTCGGAGTTGAAGCTCCTGGCAGTTGAAATTCGCCGCGCGAAACTGACCGTTGTCCGCAAGCCGGACGGACAATGGGATTTCCAGCAGATCATCAGTTCATTAGCCGGTCTCAAGTCCGATTCGCCAGTTCCGATCTCGTTGACCGATTGTGAAATCCGGATTGTCGATCAATCCAACTCGCCCGTCGCTCCCATCACGTTATCCAATGTTAATCTCTATGCGCAGCAAATTGTGCATGAAGGACGGGTACTGATGCAACTCAACGGTGGGTTCCAAAGTCCCGCGATCTCGCAGATTGAATTTACCACTTTTCTGGACCAACAGACTCAATCCTGGCGAGCAGAAATCGGTGCCATCGACGCGAGTCTTTCTCGTGATTTGATTGCCGTATTGCCGCCGGCAGCCCGGGCTGAACTCAAGGAACTTCGATCGGTTTCCGGCAAAATAAACTTCAACGCGATGGCGATGGGACGGATGTCGTTCGATGTGCTGCCTTCGATATCGATCGAAGGTAACGTGGATCGCTTGACCATCGACGACATGCGACTTCCGCTTTCCATTCGAAATGTTTCGGCAAACTTCGAGATCAATAACTCTGGTTTCGCCGTTAGCGGTGCCCGCGGCAACCTCGGTTTGGCTGATTTTTCGGGTAACTACTGGCAACACGGCTTTCTTGAACGGCAGCAGTGGCATTGCGATGGCAATTTGACTCAATTCAATTTTGACCACAGCCCGCGTCTCAGCCAATGGTTGCCGGAGTACTGCAAGAAATTCTGCGCCGAATATTCGCCGTCAGGCACCAGCAACATCAAATTTGACCTGACGCATGATGGTCGTGAGTTGAAACGACACATCGTCGGCGATCTAACCAACATGTCTTTCTCTTACATCAATCTGCCTTACCGAATCGATAACTGCGTCGGCCGCGTCAACTGGCTCGGAGATGTTTGCGACTTCAACGTGCGCTCTTTCTCTGCGAAAGAAGCGATCGAATTGAAAGGCGTGGCAAAGGGGATCGGCCAGGATCCAACCTATGAAATCAACATTTCCGTTCCCGGTGACCTACCGATCGATCAAAAGATGCATGATGCAGTCAGCGTCCTACCGAAACTCGCGGAAGTTCTTGACGCATTCAATCCGACCGGCCGAGTCGGGGGCATCGGAAAAATCGAAAAACGATCTCCGCAGGGAAAAGCCAGCAAAACATTCGACGTTCGATTGAAACGTTGCTCTATTCGGCATGACAGTTTCGATTACCCGATCCACAACGTCGAAGGTCTGATTCACGTCGAAAACGACAACTATACCTTTTCCGACCTGAGCGGCAATAACAGCAGTGGCAAAGTCAACTGTAACGGAAACTGGGATCCGGACAACGGACTATTCGCGAGATTCCTGTGCGAGTCGATTCCGCTGAACGACCAACTTCGTTTCGCCTTGAAGCCAGAACTGCGTGAGATCTGGAACGGCTTCCGGCCACGAGGAACCCTGGATTTCATGCGGATTGACATGAAGCTGCCCATCAATGCCACCGAAGTCGATCTGAATGTGAAGGCCTGGATGGAAAAATCACAAGACGAGACCGCGGCCAATTATATATCCATCCATCCCGTCTGGTTTCCCTATGAAATCAACCACCTGACCGGAACGGTGGACATCGGCAACGGCGAAATCTGGTTAAAGGATTGCGAGGGCAAACACCAACGAACAAAAGTATTTTGCCAGGGCAAAGGCATTTACTCTGACGACGACTGGTCGGTCAGTTTGAAGAACCTGCTCGTCACCTCGCTCAAGGTGGACGAAGACCTCCTGGCGGCGGTGCCCCGCGATTTGGCTCCACCGATTCGGCAACTCAAGTACCAGGGTTTACTCGGTGTAAACGGAGAGGTTACGATTGCCGGCAGCTCCGGCAACCAGCCTCCGATTCAATCGACGACACAAGTTGCTTCCCATCAAGCCAGCAACCTGGCAAGTGGCGATTTTGGGTCACGGATTCCCGCATCCATACCCGTTTATCAGCCCGCCACCAACAGCCTGTCATGGGATGTTCGATTCGACATGACGCAAGCCAAAATGTTAATCGGTGTGCCGGTTGAAAACGTCTTCGGTAATGTCAGGCTCGCTGGATTTTACGATGGCAACTTGACCGAATGCCGGGGGGATTTGGACATCGATTCGATGACGATTTATGATGCACAGATTACAAACATTCAGGGCCCCATTTGGTTGGATAACTTTCGCGTTGCCGCAGGTTCGTTTTGTCCCAGCGAATACGGGAACACAACCACCAACATCAGTCCGATCGAAGACCAAAACAGGAACATGGAGTCAGTCACCGGCCAGTTTCACAATGGAGCAGTCACGTTTGACGCAAACATGAACTCTGGCGGGAATAACGAATACAAACTCTTTGCGACCTTGAAAAATGGATGCCTGTCGACGGTCTGCCGCGAATACGGGAATCAAACGGACAACATTGACGGAGACATCAAGGCAGAAGTCGAATTGAATGGCGACTACACCGGTATTCATTCACAACGTGGCAAGGGTTACATCGAGCTAAGTGATGCAAAAATCTACGAACTTCCGGTTTTTCTTTCCCTGTTGAAAATACTCAACATTCGACAACTTACTCGAACGGCATTTGATTCAGGTATCATTATGTTTGACGTTGAGGGCGAAAACATCGACCTCAGCTACATGGAGTTTCTGGGGGATGCCATTTCCTTGATCGGAAATGGCAGGATGAATCTGGACTTTGAAATTGATTTGAATTTCTATTCAGTCATGGGGAGAAACCGATTCAACGTTCCGGTACTCAGTGAGCTTTATCACGCCAGCAGCCAGAAGATTCTCTGGATCAATGTTGACGGGACCCTGGGAAATCCCCAAACTCATCGGCACGTGCTGCCGCAATTGAACGATTCGATTCGACAGTTGTTTGAGCCTCGCGGCAAACCGGTATTTTCCAATCGCCTGGATTCTTCGATAACCCGTTCAGCCAACCGTTCCAACCAACGCGATGCACAGCCCATTACTCCCGTTCCGATTCGTCGCTGAGAACTGAGAATGACAACCGATCCTTCGAACAGCATTTCCGGCACGACAAGCATTTCCGGGACTGCCGGCATGCCACTTGCCTATGAAGCGGTCCAGTCCGGAAGAAACCTGGACATTCAGTCTGATCCAGCGTTCAAAGACGCAATTTCCGATACGCTGGAAACAACCGATCGCGAAGGGGACGGACGACAGGATTGGGATCTTCCCTCAGGTTCAGGGAGTTCCGAAACGAAGGATTCGAATGAAACTGATCGCCTGGATTTGACCGGGTAGCCTCTCCAACATAGATTTGCGGCGTGGCTGAGGGCGACCGTGAAAAATGACATTCGCCCCTTTGACCCGCATACGAAAGCGATCATCACGACTCGTAGATCGTTGTAGCTGGCTTGGAGGTCACGAGCGTGTCCATGCTTTCAGATTGTCTTGTATTTTTCTTGCTGAAACTTCCGTCGAGTCATTTGCTGACTATGAGTATCCAGTCGATTCGTTATCAAGGCATCCCGGGCCGGCTTTTCAGGAAGTCATGGATGGCGTTTTTGTTTAACCGTCATTTTGACGAATCGAAAAATACTCAATAACCTTCCCGTTGGCGAAGTGGTTGATCGCAACAAACCGTTCAAGTATATCCAGCGGTTACGGACACTTGATCAAAGCCAGAGAATTCCAGTCTTCTGCATGGAAATGTGCCTGTGCTCAACCGTTCGCATGATGCAAATAGCCTCCGAAACCGGCCATCCTGCAATCCAGGAGGCCCGTTCGAACATGAAATTCAAACTGGACAGGTGCTACCGCGTTGAACGACACGGCTTAGGCACAAATCGATCAAGAGAGTTCATTTGCGCCCGGTTTTCAACCAGGTTAGAGGCTTCTCCTGAAAATGAATCGCCTTGTTCCAACAGGTCAAACGCGAAAATTATTTTATTCGTCGATCTAACTTGAATCACGACCAACTGGTTGAAAACATGGAGTGCTTCCGGAGCTGTTTTCAGGTCAAGATTTCGATTCGCTGAAGGACGAATTGCCGTTATTCACTCCTGGCTATTTGGTGACAGGGTCAAGTGACACGTCATCCATGAACGGCCGCGTTCAGTTGCGGCATCCGGAAATTCCTAGCGACCATCTTTTGCTTCAATGATCCTGATGTGATTCTGGCTATGAATCTTGAACCACTGGTCGGCCTCGCGCCATTGCGGCTCAGCCAATTCACTTTTCCAGCGGTTCAAATCGGCGGTCATGGTCGTTACACGGTCCGGATTGGTTTTCGCCACATCATGCCGCTCGGTCGGATCATCGTCGAGGTTGTACAGTGCATATCCGTAGTCCTGAACATAAATCAGCTTCCAGGGTCCCTCGCGCATCGCGGAAAACCAGAGCTTGTGCCAGTACAATTTTGTGTGAGGAACGGATTTGTCTTCGCCCGTGAGGAACGGGAGCAAGTTGACGCCGTCCAAGGGTCGCGCGCTCGCAACGTCTCCGCCAGCGGCCGCGACACAGGTAGGAAAGATGTCGAACGAACTGACCATCGGGGCGTAGCGTCGCGCGACGGGGAACTTTTTTTTCCACTGTAAGATAAAAGGGACACGAATTCCGCCTTCAAATTTGATTCCCTTGTGCCCAGCCAGCGGCAGGTTACTCGACGCGTTGCCGGTCGCTCCGCCGTTGTCACTCAAGAACCAAATCAGCGTATTGTCCGTGACACCCCGAGCATCGAGTTGCGCGAGGACTCTGCCGATCGCCCGGTCCATAGCCCAAACCATGGCGGCGTAGGTACGGCGTTTTGGGTCTTTGAACTGATTGAACCTCTCGATGTCGTCCGCGGTTGCTTGCAACGGGCCGTGCGGCGCCGTAAAGGACAGAAACAGAAAAAACGGTTTGTCCGAATCCTGTTGGATAAACCTGACCGCCTGATCCCCAATCACATCGGTCAAGTAACCATCGAAGCGGACTTGTTTTCCGTTTTCTTCAATCCCATGCCGGTTTCCGGGCTTGTCGTCTTTTCCGGCGTTGTAAAAGTAGCTGCGGCTGCCTTCGCGGAGACCAAAAAAATAATCAAATCCACGGGATGTCGGATACTGGGTATCCAGGTCGCCTAAGTGCCATTTCCCAATGATCCCGGTTCGGTATCCCGCCTTTTGCAATTTCTGCCCCAGCGTGATTTCGTCCAAATCCATTCCGTGCGGGGGTGGCGGCACATTGGCTTCATGCCCAAACCGTTGCTGATACCGCCCTGCCATCAATCCGGCCCTCGAAGGACTACAGACCGAAGCCGTCACATGTCCGTCAGTAAACCGAATTCCATCAGCCGCAATTCGGTCAAGGTTGGGTGATCGGATTTCGGTGGAGCCTTGAAACCCCAAGTCTTCATAGCCTAAGTCGTCGGCCAGAATCAACAACACGTTCGGTTTCTCGTCAGCCATAATGCACGACGAGGTTCTGTTGCCGAAAACGACAACGATCAATACGACAGTAAATGAAACACGGATTGGCATCGGTCAGTTCTTTCGGGTGAACACAGTATCGCCGGTCTATTTTAGGCCAATCCGACCAGGGATGTCTCCGATAGGAGACACGGGGCTTGATTGACCAGATCTTGAGGTGGCTCGATTCGGCGATGCGCGTTGCTTTTCCAGTATCCTGGCTCGCCAGGGAGGAAAATCCGGAACCCCGGTAGCTGGCTCGAACGGAAACACAACACCAACAAACTCGGAATGCTGCCAGAATTGTCCCCAAAATTCTGTTTCTTCCAAAAGATCAACGAAATGTGCCAAGCCGCTCAACGTACCCGTCAGGACCCGATTCGTTTTCCTCTTTCTAAGTCATTTTGTCGCAATCGCCGATATTTATTGTAAATCCTGAAAACTCGTCGTTCCTTTCATCTGGTCGTCGTCGGCCGGCGCGCAAAACACTCAAGGCCAATGCTTTTCGAATATACAACTCGCATTCTCAACGTCGTTCTCGCGATGACGATTTCCGTCGCCTGGACGACGTGTTCGATTGGTCAGATTTCGAAAACCGATGTCAAAGACTGGCCGGCCGGCGTCGTTTCACGTAACTCTCTCGGCCAGGATCGTTCCTACGATTACGATTTTTCGAGAATCTCGGTGACGACATTGCAGACTTGGCTGAGCCGGGTCGGCATCCGGATCCCCGTCAAACTTGAAGGTGAATTGTCGGGCTGGGTCTGGGCTCAGCGTAGCGCCAAAGGCTGGCTCGATTTCAGCAACTATAAACTTGAAGGGGAAGTTAACTCACCAGATTTAAAAATTGACCACTGGTTAGTCAGGAAAGCCAGGATTCGATTCGGATATGCGGATGGTAATTGGTATGTTGGCGAGGTTGCTGGCGAGGTGCGAGCTGAAGATGGTGCCTTGCCCATTGGTCTGGTTAACGCAAATGCAAAAATCCTGACGGCGTCCAGTTCCGCAATCCAGGTCAGAGCGAAAATCGATTCGATAGATTTGAATGCCTTACTTCGGTCCTTTGGACTTGAGATTGACATTCATAACTCGGGGGGCTCGGTTTCGATAATCGGATCGATTCCGATCGCGAACGCTTCGGATTTGTCAAAATGGAAAGCCATCTTGCAAGTCGCTGTCGACGAAATTGCCCTGCCATGGATTGAATCCGGCAGCAAGGCATCAGCTACGCTGAAACTCGAGCATGGGAAATGGGAGATTTCGAATGGCCAGGTGAAGGTTGCCGAACAGGAACTGGGAATCGCTGGAACGGGATTGCTCAATTCAGAACTTCCCTTCGAACTTTCGCTGGCCGCTGAAGTCATTAACTCCAGCGAGTTGCTCCGGCAATGGAAGCAGTCGGAATTGTCGAAACAATTGACTGGTTCGATGCGGTTCGATGCAAAAATAAGTGGGAACAGTTCCAAAGGAATCTCGCATGCTGTCGCAACCATCGAGTCTGCCTCGCTGATCGTTCGTTCGCAACCACTGGAAGAACTGGTGATCGTCGCAGATTACTCGCCTGCAGGGATTCAGATCGAAATGGCTTCCGCAAAGGTGGCTGGTGGAAGCGTCACGGGAGTCGCAAAATGGAGTGGCTGGAATGAACTGAGTCGTGGCGTTCCGTCAGGGCTCGATCTCGAAATCCAGTCGTTACAGCTGGAGAAACTGAACGGCATTGAGTTACCAGTGCAAGTCAGTGGACAGGCATCAGGACTCTTCCGTTTCGTGGTGGAAGACACAGGCAATGGGGAAGACTGGTCATCGAGCGGACTACTGGAAGTCAACAAACTCCAGGTTGCCGAGGCCAGACTCGGCGACGCCAGGTTGTCATGGAACAAGGAGCTGGTCTCCGATGAGTTGATTGGAAACGTGAATGTTCACCTGGGAAGTGGATCGGCAGCTTCCAATATCAGGGTGAAATTTGGTAATCGGCCTGATTCCACGATTCGCGCGACCTCGCCAAGGGGATATCGAGCCATCGGGCAATTCGAGAATTACGATTTCGTCATCCAAATCGGCGGCGAACCGTCGGAAACCATCTCGATACAAGCGCAAGGCGTTTTTGACGTTTCGGGTTCTCCAAGCCAATGGCTCGAACAGGGTGAAGCAGAGTTTTCCAATTCGAATGCCAGGGTCGGTGAGCGGCTGCTGAGTCTCGAGGCTGCTGAAGTATCGTTTAACCAATCTGAATATCGAATCGAACGTTTCCGGTTGCTCGATCCAAACGGTCAAATTTCGGGGGCTGCCAGTTTGAGGCGCGACAAGACGGGAGAACATCTATTGCGCCTGCGCGTCGATGATTTTCCTCTCAAACCCTATGTTGAGCGAATGTTTCCAAAACCGCTGAATTCCCTCGATGGTGTAACGACGATGGAGCTCGAGCTGAGAAAAAATGCCGCTGTCGATGATTTGACCAGCGACATGACATGTCGACTGCGCGGCAACCTGTCCACCCTGAACTTCCAAGGTAAGCCCATGGGTGAATTGAACTTCGACGGCGACCTTGCCGACGGACTTGTGACAGCCAATGTTGAAGGTCAGTTGTTGGGTGGTTCCGCGAACGCCGGACTGAAAATGCCTCTGGCGATTCTCCAGGACAATGTTGGACCGGGTTCCATACCTGCACAATTAAAAATCAAAATCGCCAACGTACGGGCACAACGACTGGCCGGGCTTCTGTTTGACCGTCAGTTTGCCAGGAAAATCGCTGGATCGCTGTCGATCGAATTGAGTGCAGACGCCACTTCAAATTCCAATCTTGTTGTCGCAGGCAGGATCGAATCACCGCTGGTGATGCACCAAAAACAAACCCTGGCGAGGGATCTTACAGCCGAACTGAAATATTCAAAGAATAGGCTGTTGATTGAACGTCTGACGGGCGGTATCGCCGGCGGTCGAATTGAAGCAGAGGGATACGTCGATCTCAATCAAGATGACATTTCAACTTTCGACGCCGGCACTATCGACTTTGTGACTCAACGCCTGGACGCAAACAGCCTGGTAGCATTCGGGTTCCCCAAGTATGCAAAATACTTCGAAGGCTCGATTGATTATCGGGGTAAAGCCGTCTTTCATCGCGGGGTTCAACTCGTTGGCAGCGCCACGGCAAAAAAAGGAAAACTATTCGGGATCCCGTTTCAAGTCGCCCGAGGTAATCTTCGCACGGAGTTCACCGAACGGGGCGAGTTTTCCCGCGCTGTCTCTCGAGACCTGCATGGTACGGCCATGGGTGGCACCTTTGACGCGAAACTGGATATTCGCGGCGGAGCGGCATACTCACTGAAAACGACGGGGACCGTGTCGCGAGGTAAACTGGAACAACTTGGTCGAGCCATGGGATTCGAAAATCTGGGAGGAACGGGGACCTTCGACGGCGTTTTCACGCTGGGTTCCCGTCAGATCGAATCAATTCGTGCGCTCTCCGGAGGACTGAAAATTGAATTTGAAAATGGCGACGTTAACAGCATACCACTCCTTGCGAGCATTGATCGATTTGTTCCGCTCGTGCAATTCGCATCGACTAACATTGAAAACGGTCGGCTCGACGTACGCATCGGACAAGGCCAGATGCGAGTCGTGGATCTGATTGTCAACAGCAAGGCTTTCCTGTTGGCTGCCAGCGGAATTGCCGCGATCGACGGATCCAAGCTTGACCTCAACTTGATCGTCCAGACAGGAGGAAGCGTTCAACAGCGATTAACGCAAAATGCGATCGAGAGACTGTTCATTGGCGCGGCCCCGCAAGTTGCCGCGGTCAACCAGCTTAACGAGTTGATTCGCAACCGCACGGTGTTTCTCCACGTTGGTGGCAGCTCCTCCCGGCCAGTCTTTCAGACAAAACCCGGTCAAACCGCTGCCAAAGCGTTCGTCGAAAGCATTGGCAGGGGGATCCTTGCTACGACGACCGATCCAGAATAATTGCCAGTGCCCTGCGAATGCCAGCAAGTCAAAATATGACGATTGCAAAGCATGATCTCATTGGTTGCGATGAAATTGATTGGTCCACGGTAAGTGCCGATAACACCGAATACCGCCATTGTTTCGGTCGCGCAAAGTTTAACCGTTCACACTCCAGGAATTCATGAATTCCCCGTTCACCTTCACCCGCAGCCTGCTGTCAATTGTGACATCCTTTGTCTTGATAGGTTGCATGTGCGGTTGCAGTAGCCTCGGGTTGAGCGGGTGGCCTGCTCAATTTCAACTGCTCTCCAAGACCAGAGAATATGCGGCAGCGTCTCCGCTTCCATCTGGATTGCCGAACGAATTGGCCAAAACGGAAGTCCGAAGCTACTTCGTTGAACCCGGCGACCGAATCTTGATCGAGCCGATCGATCTCGAATCCGAAATCGGTTCGTTTGGCGATCAAAAAATCCAGGTCGATGGTTCCATTGATTTGGGCGAGTTCGGACGAATTCGCGTGACAGGAATGCCGGTCGAAGAGATCGAACGGGCCGTCGAAAGCCAAATCGCAATTTTTGGCAAGCGTGAACCGATGAACGTCCAGTTGGTCGAATCCAATGCCGCCGAAGTCTACGTTCTCGGCGAAGTCGGTTCTCCTGCGGCCTACCCAATCGATGGGCACGAACATGTCCTCGATGCGATCCTGCGGGCCGGTGGTTTAACGTCGAAAGCATCGCCCTGCGATGTCGTGCTTGTCCGTCCAACGGCACCAGACAGTTGCCGGGTCGTATTACCGGTATGCTACCGACAAATCACGCAACTCGGCGACGTAACCACAAACTACCAATTGCAACCCGGCGACCGAATCGTCGTCGGTTCGCGAAGCCTCAAGGAAGAACTGGCTTTCTGGAAAAAGGAACGGGATTGTGATCGGTGCTGCAACAGTCGTTGCGTCGAATGCCAGCCGTCGAACATTAGTTACCAAAATCGCTTTACCAGCCACTCGGGACCCTTCTCGCTTCCGGCTCAAAAAGCCTTGAAAAATGCACATGGAGAGGTCGGACCCACTCCGGCCGAGAACAGCTATTACCTGCCCAGCGAGACGATCCCAACGGACGCCCGACCGGTATCCAAGACTGACGAAGATCTCTTCCTACCATCACTGAAGCCCGATCATTCCCGGAAATAAACGGACCGGTTGAATCCGGTCCAACGTCCACACCTAAACCTTCGGGCATCGCCAACGAAATTCCAAAATGACAGGGAAACGAATGCCGTTTCCCTGTCGGTACTCCCGCTTTGAGACCGGTCCAAGGCTGTTATCGATCGCCCTTCAATTTGGCGATTATCTCGGCATACCGCTTGTCCTTTCGGAGATTGTCAAAATCTGAATCACCATTCAGTTGCGCGACGTCTCCAAAGCCGAGTTCAATGGCCTTCTCAAGGGTAGCCAAAGCGTCATCGAACTGGTTTTTCAGTGAATAGGCGCACGCCAGGTTGTACGTCGCGATTCCGGCAAATTGGTCAAACTCGGAAGCCTTCTTGTGAATTTCGATTGCCTTGTCCAAATCACCATTGGCGTGCAGGCAATAGCCGTAATTGAGCCAGGCGCGTCCATCATTCGGGACCCGTTCGGTTAATTTGCCAAACGCCTGGGCGGCCTTGCCGTAGGACATCTCGGCCATCAGTTCGGCAGCTTCCTCGGCAAGGCCTGCAACATCGATGTCGGCCGTTTCCGTCTTTTCCATTTCAGCGGCCTGTTTCAACGCCAATTCCGCTGCCCTTGCCATGGCCAACTCGATGGCCTTGTCCAAAGCCTGGTCGGCTGCCACTTCCACGTCAGGTTGGACACCAACGCCTTCCCAGTTGGTTTCAGTGATCGGATTGATCGCCCTTGCAAATGGCATCGTGATATACATCTGCTCACCCAGCGAAACCGGCATCACGGGATGAGCCCCACCTCCGGTCGTTTCGCCGACGATGGTGCCGCGCTTCAGGTTCTTGAGGTTGTATGAAAATTCCTCAGCACCCGAAAACGTATACGAGCTGGTTAACACAAACACCTGCGTCTCGGGGCTGAACTTTTTGCCCGGGACCACTTTCTGCGTCCATGTCTCTGTCGTTGTATCTGTCGGTCGGTTGTAGAAACTGTTCAAATGAACCGGTTCGTCGAACAGGTAGCTGCTCAAGTAAGCAATCATCTCGGGAGAGCCACCTCCGTTGTCTCGCAGATCGAACACCAGGGTATTGCTGTTACCCAAAAAGTTCATCGCCGCCGACGCGGTCGCCTGCGCTTCTTTCTCACCAGAGAAGTAGTTGAATTTCAAATACCCAATTCCACTTGGCAGCATCTCCGCTTTTACAAATCCGTGATTATCGACGGGCCGACGACCGGGGCTACCTCCAGGTTGTCGTGCCTTTCCCGCCCTCACACGCAGGTGCTTGTCATGGCAAATCTCAAGCAGTTGTTTGGAGAGCCGTAAAGCGAATTCAGGAGCATCCTGGACGTCGTCGTATTGTTCGCTGGAAATTGACTTCTCCAACGCGCTGGCCATCTCCTCGCCGACCTCGGGGTAGACATATTTCGAACGGAGTTCCGCTGCCAGCCGCTCAATGACATTCGATTTCAGGTTTGCATCCAGTGGCGCGTCGACGCTGCCTTCCTCATCATCGCCAGACAACTCCATTTGAACCGATTTGATTTTGCAGGGCTCTTTGTCCGTAACCCCGATCGTCAGTACAACATTGACGCCATTGGATGTCGCGCAGATTGCGGAAATTCCGTTTTCCGAAGTACGGACAACTCTCTTGATCGTCAACTTTCCCAATTGGGATCGAATCATTTCCGTTTGCATCTTGCGTTTCTTGATCGTCGCATCGTCATTCTTTTCAAAGCCTTCGCGTAGAAAGGCGATTCGAGTTGTCTCGTCCGGATGGTTTACCGCATCCAGAAATCCCGACAAGCACGTGCCGGCCGGAGTTTCGGGGATGGCTTCCTGGGCACCGATGGCGTTGAGAACCCAATGCTGCAGCAATAACGCCGTGATCAATGACATGGCATAAACGAATCTGAATTGAACCATCGCTCTCTCCTATGTTTTTTCTGGTGATCAATACAATTAACCTCAATTCGCACATTGAACCCATATATTACTTGATTTGTTTTAATTTTGTAATTATCATTGTCACCATGACAATATGGACTCCCGATCTCTCCTCAACCACCACCAGCAAATACGAAGCGATTGCCGAAGCGATTGCCGAAGACGTCTCGACAGGCGCTTTGACGCCGGGCCAGAAACTCCCGCCGCAGCGCGAACTGGCAAGGCGACTTTCGGTGACCATAGGGACCATTGGGCGTGCCTATGCCCTGGCAGAAAAACGGGGGTTGATTTCGTTGGAGGTTGGGCGAGGCTCGTTTGTGAGGTCTTTCGAATCCCGATCCAATGAACTTGGTAGCCGGGGGGACGTCATTGATCTGGGACTTAACCTGCCGCCGGTAACCGAACACGACGACTTGTTGGCTCGAACGCTGGCCCAAATCTCCAATTCCCGTAACATCGTTACGCTTTTCGGTAATGCCCCGGTCGAATCTTTTGAACAGCATCGGGCGGCCGCGGCGAAATGGCTGAGTGATCGGGTTGCCTGTTCATCAGAAGACGTTCTGATCTGCAGCGGAACTCAAAATGCACTGATTTCGGCTTTGGCGACATTGACGAATCCGGGGGATTCGATCCTGGTCGAAGAGTTGACATTTCCGGGTTTGATTGCAGCAGCGAAGTTACTGCATTTGGAACTCGTTGCGGTCAAAATGGACGACCAGGGAATAATCCCCGCGGAACTGGATCAGGCAGCCAGGAATTCAAATGTACTTTACTGCATCCCCACGAATCAGAATCCAACTACCGCGACGATGTCCAAGAGCCGTCGTCGGGAGATCGCAAAAATTGCTGACAGGCGTGACCTGAGCATCATTGAAGATGACGTTTATGGAAAACTGATTGAAAACGCGCCGGCGCCGCTTGCAACTTATGCGATCCAGCGGACGATCCTGATTTCTTCACTCGCGAAAACGCTGTCGCTAGGGCTGCGATTGGCAATTGTCCGGGTCCCTGATGCGTTACGTCAGAACATGATGGCCAACATGCGCGCCACAAATTTTTTCCCATCCCCGCTGTTATGTGAAATTGCTGCAAACTGGATCAACGATGACACGGCGACCGAGCTTCTCCACGAACAGCGAGCCATCGCCCATCGTCGCCAGCAGATCGCGCGCGAGGTCCTGCAAAAGGAATGGTTTCAGGGCGATCCCCATGGCAATCATATGTGGTTGAACCTGCCAGATGCCTGGACCGCCGAAACACTCGAACGAGCCTCAACCGAAAACGGCGTCAACCTCTACACTGCCACGGCATTTTCGCCAGCGGGAACGCCCCACCCCAACGCCGTCAGGATCGCCCTCGGCGCGGCGCGGCATGAAAGTGAATTGCGCATCGGACTCAATGTTATCGCGAGACTGTTGGCTGACGGCACCGATCGTTGTTCGGTCCGCTATTGACGGGGCATCGAAATTGAGTCGGTTGGGCGGGCATCGACTGCCATCGGTCAGCCTCCGTTACTCCGTTTGCTGTTCACGTTGAAATGCAAGCTTACCTCATTCCCGGTAAGCCGGAATTGGCTTTGGTTGACGGTTCTAGGGGAAACGGCAAGCCGACTCGGTTGTCGAGGAACCCGCTACTCCGGATTGCCGGGTTTCGGCCGATTGAGAAAGACAGAGTTCAGCGCCTCGGAATTTGCAACCGCGATGTCGTTCTTGCCGTCGCCATCCAAGTCTCCAACCGCCAGTCCGTACGTGGCATCGGACTCACCTCCGAAGTCGACCTCCTGAAATTTCGTTCCGGAGCCAAGATTGAAAAAAACGGTGTTTGGCTGCCCGGCGTTTCCAACGACCAGGTCCAGCGTCGAATCACCATCCATATCGGCGATCTCAAGTGCATACGAGTTGCCGTCAGTCCGACCAAAATTCACCGCCGCACCGAAACCGCCTTTGCCGTCACCCAGAAATACGGCGTTGGGTTGACCGATGTTGGCCGCAACCAGATCCAGGTTGCCATCTCCATTCAAATCGCCGATTGCGACGGCCCGGGTTTCGTCCGTTCCGGTCCCAAAAGGAATACGATCATAAAAATCCGTCCTGCCACCGTTTAACAGGACATAGTTCTGCTGCCGGTCTCGATTGGCCAGTACCAGGTCGGGATGACCGTCCTTGTTGAGATCGGCAATCGCAACCGCGATTGTCGAGTCCCGCGGACCGCCGAACGGCACGCCTTCACCATAATTTGCTTGGCCGTCATTCAGATAGTAGTGATTCTGCTTTCCCCGACAGGTCACAAGAATATCAACATCGCCATCACGATCGATATCGGCCAGCGCCAAACTCCGCACGCTCGAGATGCTTCCGAACTCGGCATGCAGCTTGAATCGACCTTTTCCGTCATTCAAGAAAACTAGGTTGGGAGCCGTATCGTTACCCACCACAATGTCCAGGTCACCGTCCCCATCCAGATCTGCCAATTCGGTAGCGTACGTTGTCGCCAGATCTTCGCCGAGTCTGCGCATCAGGCTGAATCTTGCACGACCCTGGTTGAAGAAAACAAAATTCTGTTGCGGCCAATGTCTTCCATTGGCCACCACCAGGTCCAGTCGACCGTCCCCATCAAGATCACCGCTCCGAACTGACGCCGAGAGGTTTGGTTCGACTCCCAGAATCAACCGACTGTCGGTTACGAAAATGCGATCTTGTGCCGACACTCGGGCAGGAAGACCGGGATCCGGAAGCCAAAGCAAAGTTGGCAAAATCACTGCTTTTGCAATTCGTCGAAACATCTGATTGGCTCCCTTCAAAAGCGAACACTTTTCAACGATGATTCACTTGAACAACCGTTTGCCTGCGGATCATTATATCGGAGGGCACTCTCGAGCAACCGTCGGAATTCAAATCAACACCTCTTCCACCGATGAACCAACAGGTCACCGCTGCGGGACCGGAAAAAGGACCCGGTCACGAGCCATCCCGGACTCATCAGCAACCATGAAACAAGTGTCTTGCGGCGACGCCAGTAAAAGATAACAGCCGTGAATCGAGAGGAATAAGCCAACCATTATTTTTCCTCCTGGATTCCTGTGGCTCCCCGGATTACGTGATGGTTTGTCTTTTTCAGGCGTCGACTGAGGATCCCGGGATTTCGGAGATCTGGCCATGCACGGCGACCGGTTCATTCCATTACAATTTCTCCAGTAAAATCCGCTGAACAACAATCGCGATTTTCCGGTCACCGGTTACCCATCCTTCGTTTCCTCGACTTGACCCAATGATCCACATGTCAATCCAAAAAACCACTCGTCGGTTCGTTTTGAAAATTCTCCCACTGAGTGCTCTGTTGGGATTCCACCGGCAGGCCGACGCCGGAGCAGGCGATCTCGCGCAAAACGAACAACTTGAACCAGTCAGTCGTTGGCGTAACACACACGACCGGGTCTGGTTGGGTGCAGCGTTTTGGGCAAACCCCATGGAAGACTGGCGAATTGTCGACGGCGCGGCCGAATGCCAGTCGACGGGAGGTGATCGGAGCATTCATTTGCTTACCCATCAGGTCACCGACGCGAGCAAACGATTTGGCATGACGATTTGCGCGAAACGGGTTGAGCACAACAAGACGGAAGGTGGCGTCGGATTTCGTGTGGGTACGAAAAGCGAACTCAACGAATATCGCAGCAACTGTTTCGCCAAAAACGGAATCGATGCGGGGATCTTTGGAGGCTTTCTGAGAATTGGTCGACAAGCAAAGAAACTGGATGTCGATCCTGGAGAAAGGGAATTCGACCTGTTGCTTTCCGGCGGCCCGCGAGACGACCTGTACGAACTTACCTTGACCGCCAGTTCGAAAGGAAAAGTGATCGCCTCGCTCGTGGCAGAATTTCCACCCGACGCCGTACTGGGCAACGTTGCCCTGGTCAACAACTTTGGAATGTCGGTCAAGCAAGGAAACGGATCACGTTACCGGTTCCGGGATTGGACGGTCGGAGGCGATGCGTTTACCGTCACCGAGACGAACAAGTTTGGCCCCATCCTCTGGTCCATGTATTCGCTCAGTGATTCCCGTGGAGACGACGGATTCGTAATGAAGATCAGTGCCTTGACGGGTCCAATGGGCAAACAGGACGCTCCCTCAATCGAGCTTCAGATTCAAGAAAATGGCCAGTGGAAATCCGCTGGATCAGCAATCCTCGATTCAGACGCCTGGGTGGCGACGTTTCGGATCCCGAATTGGGACGAAAAATCGGAGATCCCCTATCGGTTGGTCTACCGCGAAAAGCTCAGAGACGTATCGGAAGAGAAATCCGAGTGGTCGGGAATGATTCAAGCGAACCCATCGAATCGTCCATTACGTATTGGTGCATTGACCTGTCAGAAGGACTATGGGTTTCCCTATGCGCCGGTCGTCGACAATTTAATTAAACTTGACCCGGACATGTTGTATTTTTCCGGCGACCAGATTTACGAAGATCATGGCGGTTACGGTATCATTCGCGATCCGGCCGAACCCGCGATCCTGAACTACCTGCGTAAATACTACCAGTTCGGATGGGCGTTTCGGGAGGTACTGAAAGATCGACCCACGATTGTCCTGCCGGACGATCACGATGTCTTCCAGGGAAACATCTGGGGTGAAGGGGGCGCCAGGATGAAAGACCTGGGAAAAGGTGCCTCTTCAAAGGGGGGGTATCGCGAACCGGCCCGGATGGTCAACGCGGTTCACAAAACCTGTGTCGCACATCATCCGGACGTTTACGATCCCGCGCCGTCGAAACAGGAGATCAGTGTCTATTTTGGTGAAATGGTCTACGGCGGAGTCAGCTTTGCAATTATCGCTGACCGACAGTGGAAGAGTGGCCCCGAACGCGTCGAGACCGGAAGCGGCCGCGCCGACCATGTTAGCGACCCCGATTTCGACTCCACCACACTGGACCAACCCGGACTGGTGTTGTTGGGCGAACGGCAGGAAGATTTCCTGCGGAAATGGAGTGTCGACTGGCGTGGGCATGCAATGAAAGTCCTGCTTAGCCAAACCGTGTTTGCCGGCGTGGCGACACATCATGGAAAATACGACGGCTACCTGAAAGCAGATCTGGATTCCGGCGGCTGGCCGCAAACGGCCCGGAACAACGCCATCAAGATCATCCGGCCGTCGATGGCCCTGCATATTTGCGGTGATCAACACTTGGCCACCGTTTCGCAATATGGCGTCGATCAACAGCGAGATTCCAATTGGGTGTTTTGCACACCGGCAATTTCAGCCGGCTATCCTCGCTGGTGGCGTCCCGACGACGTTGACATGCCGCACCACAACCGTCCCGACCACGGTCAACCGAATACGGGAGAATTCATCGACGGATTCGGTAACCGGGTTTACGTTTATGCCGTCGGAAATCCAGAAGTCGGTAAAAAGAAAAATCGCTACGAACTGGCGCATCAAAAGGGGAGCGGTTTTGGATTGGTGACGATCGACACACAACAAAAAACATACACGCTTGATGCATTTCGTTTTCTGGTCAACGCGGCCGACGGCCAGGTGGCAAATCAGTTCGCCGGTTGGCCGCTGACAATCCACCAATCCGAGAACCGTGGGCAGAACATCATCCGTTAGGGCGACTTTTTCGCTTTTACGACCGGAGATTGACGAAAACATTCCTCTGGAAAAAAGGGTCTCCCTGGCCCAAGCTTTTTACTTGTCACTACCAAGTCCCGAGCAGCAAGGAAGCCCTCATGATTCGCGTTTCTCAACAGTTCGCTGCTTGAATCTCTGATTGAATCGTTTCATTGCCCGGTAACAGCTCGCCGTTTCATGTTGTTTTTTTGTGACCGCCATCTTAACCGTTGGCGACCGAACTTTCTCGAATTTGCTTCGATTATAGAGTCAGGTCGATAAGCCTAATCCTTCGAGTTACCTTCGTCTCTTTTCTCAACACCGTTGGCAATCCCGACTCCTGGCTTTCCTGCTTGCGACATTCGTCCTGGATCGGTTTGCGCACTCTGACGTCTTGCGAATTTGCGGAGCCGAAACCGTCGGCGGTCATCGTGGCAACAACGATTATGGCAAAGCACTCTGCCGCGACGATGCCGTAGCTCCAATTCACACATCGTTTTCCGGTACGTTCATCAGTGGGCGGTGCTGGCAATCTTCGTCAACTTGCCCAATCCCATCGCCCGTTTGTCTTGCCGATCCTGGTTGCCCTTAATCGAAGCAAGCAATGCAATGCTGATGAAGGCCGAAGCCGCATTACGAACGTGGATTTGAGGCGTGGATTGCGATCGACTTTAATGCACTGGTTCCCCATAAGAGCGTTCGTTTTGGCATGCGACGGCGTTTACCGAACCTACCCAAGCGAACGGATCCCGAGGCCGGACGTCCGCGAGTCAAAGGCAAGGTGTTCCCGTCGCAAGGCTGCGACGTCACCATTAACAAAAAAGACGGCTGCGAGTTCGCCGGTACGGCGGCGGATGACGAAACGTCGAAGTCGTCACAGGCCAACGGCATTGGAAACAAAACCTTGCAGATGCCATCAAAATCAAATGGGCTTCGTGCGTGATCTGACCGGCATCCACCGCGACGAATTTTCTTCACCACGAATCTTAAAATTCCTGCCGAGCAGGCGGGCGATACAATATGGAAACCACCGTACAGCAAATGCGTGAACATCCTGGGCTGGAAGCGACTCGTGACAGGGGGCGACAAACGATCCCGGTTGTTTGTCGGATAAATGACAACCATCACAGGTTCATCATGCCTACCGGCGTCCATGGATGGCCCTGATGAGTTGCTTCATTTGCAATTTTCAAGGTTGTAAATTCCTGCAACAAGCAAGCTTTACTTGAAGCGATTGTCGTTCGCGTTGCCGCCTGACATCAAGTAACCCATCAAGTCATTGATTTCTTCGGCATTCAAACTGTCAAGCAGTTTTTCGGGCATTTGTGAAACCGTCGATGGACGAATTTCATCGATATCGTCCTGACTCACGAGTATCGGCTCGGCTCCGACTTCACCAGGATAAATCGTCACCCTGCCACCGTCCTGGGGAACAACCAATCCGTTGATCAAACGACCGTCGGCCAACGCGACAATCGAGGAGCCATATTGATCAGAGATATGTTTGCTCGGATGGATAATTGTCTCCATTACGTATCGTTGATCAAAGCGGTTGGGGATACCGGTCAAATCAGGTCCAATGTTTCCGCCAAGTCCGCGAACCCGATGACATTGAGCGCAGTTGGCGCCAAAAAAAAGTGACCTGCCACGTTCAAAACTGGATTTGCCTTTCACCACGCGTAGCGCTTCTTCAACGGTCCACCCCCGACCCGGGCCGATGGGTTTCGTGACTTCAAAATCCGGAACAGGATTGAAATCCTCGCCCGTGATGTCCTCCAAAGCGACGCGTTCGGCATCACTGCAATTCCCGAGGGCTTCTTCCCGCGTGCGCGTCAGGTACCTCGCATAACTGGCACCACCGGCCGCTTTGGCTGCCTCATTCAAAAACGAAAAATACGCTCGCCGTTGCTCAATCGTCCAGCCCTCGCGAAGGTTGCGGAGGATAAACGCGTAACCCAGTTCGCGAGTCGGGGGATGGTTAGCCATCATGCTTTCGACCGTGCCACCGTAATTACTGTTGCGAGAAGCCAATTTCGACCATTCAGGGATCACCGGCGGTTTCCGGTCCGCAATCAATTTCATTGCCTTACCGGTAACTGTCCTGGACCGCAAATAAGTCAACACCCGAATCAACTCCGTGTTCGCATCGTCGTCGGTGTTTGGCAACAACGGATCGAGTTGAGCGACGACTCGATCACGCTGCCGGGCCGAGGGTGGACCAAGTCGAATGAATGTCAGGGAATAAGCCCGGAGCAACCCCAGCAATGGCCCGGTCTCGAGTTCCGCGGCGTTCAACTGGATCAGGCTATCGAGCAACGGATCGTGATGAGACTGGCTACCCATTCGCGCGAGGGCAACGGCCCCAGTAATGCGGGCTTGAGGATTCGATTCGGAGAAAACTCGACTGGCCCATTGCTCGACCGGTTGGCTCTCAACGGCAACCCGAGCCGCATGGCGCATGAAACGATCCGGGCTTGAAAGCATCGGCCAGGCGGCATGGATCGCTCGTTTGTCCGCAACCCCGTGAAATGATTCAAGCATTCGACGCTGGTCGCGGAGCGTCGAAGCTCCGCCGGACGGGGCGTCAAGTGACTCGTTTCCGATATACCGAACTCGAAACACAGCCGACTGCGTCCCCCGCCCACCAACCGCAAAATAGAGTGCCCCGTCGTGGCCGACAATTGCGTCGGTTACCGGCAACGGCGAACTGTAAACAAACGGTTCGGCCTGACCGGTGTATCCGGCTCCCGCTTCCTTGAGATGAATGCTGTAAATTGTCCCGAAGGTCCAATCGAGTGCGAAGATTGCGTCCTGGTAACGCGTCGGAAAGTGGGTTCCCTGGCCAGACACGACGCCCGTTGGGGAACCGGGGCCGATATCCACTACCGACGGCAGACTGTCTTCATAGTAAGCCGGCCATTTGCCTGACCCGTTTCGCCAACCATAGTCCGCACCACTGACTACGTGACAGATTCGGGTTGGCCGATACCAGGGTGAACCCATGTCGTATTCCATGTCGGCATCGTAGGTGAACATGTCACCGTGACAATTGAGCGTAATGTCATATTGATTGCGAAATCCAATGGTGTGAACTGTCTGTGTCTTGGTTTCCGGGTCAAGCCGCATGACGAAACCACCAGGAGCCATGATGCCGTTGGCATGTCCATTGGAATCGCTCATGCGGGGCAACAGCAGATCTTCATCCCAACTTTGGACTCGTGAACCAGTGTGTTGGGCCATGGGTGAGTGATTTCCGCTGTCGACATAGATTCCCAGTTTGTCTTCGGTCAGAATCAGCGCGTGGTTGCCATGTTCGCCACCACCGGTTGTACTGGGGATTTCTTCCATTTTATCCAGTTGATCATCGTTATCTGTATCGGTAAGCCGATACAGGTGCCCCCCATTTCTGTGAAACCAGAGACCGTCAAACGCCCATAAAAGCCCCTGGGCACCGGAAAGTTGCGCCATGGCATCGACTGAGACCTTTTCGACGAGCGGCGATTCATTTTCCCGAATCGTGAGTCGATAAAGTCCGGCGGCACCTTGGTCACAGGCATAAATTCGTCCCTGCGGATCGGTTGTCATCGAAACCCAGCTCCCCTGGGATTGGGGAACGGTGTAAACGTGATCAACCACGAATCCTGGCGGCGCGATAATATTCTTGGGATCAAGCGGATTGCCCTCTCCCGATGTACCCGTGTATTTCGGTATGGCCCATGGTCCATCGCCCAATGTTCCAGTGCTTTCCGCGGCTGGCCAACCGGAATCGTCAAACGCAACGTGATTCCAACCGTCGAGTTTCCTTTCATTCATTTTCCACGAACTGGGGTGGGACTGAATGGATTTGATTTTCCCTTTTCCGTCGCCTTCCGCTCGTTCCATCGCCAGTTTGAAAACAAACCCCGCAGGGCCTCCATGATTCTGAGCCTCGACGGCAATTACGTTTTTTCCGACAACCAGAAATCTGGAAACGTCCTGTTGAATCGGGTCTTGCCATTGAGAGCTACTCGCGATCCGGGTACCGTTGATCCAAAGTGTGAATTCGTTGTCACAAGTCGCATAGATTGCCGATACAACAGGTTTGAAATCGAGGTTGAACGAGCGACGAAACCAGAGTTGCTGTTCGTCGGTTGACTTCGCTTTCCAAATCCACCGAGCTTTCGGTTTCTCCGTCAGCCATTCTCCGCCTTCGATGAAGTTCGGCATTTGGCTGGCCTTCTTCCCTGCGGCGGAATCAACAAGCCGTTGAATGGCATCGATCGAACCGACCAACTGTTGACCAGCTTCACCACTCAGTCGTTTTATCAGCAAGTTCCGAAACTCGACTTTCATCGGCGCACCTGCGTGCAACTGGAGTCCGATCACTCCAGTCCGTTCTGCTTCAGGGTGATTGTCCGTAATATCAACGGTCGTCCTACCGTTGACTTGATGGATCAGTCGATTTCCAACTGCAACGATCCGCAGATCATTCCATTGGTCACCCGTGAGCTCAGTGTCATCTCCAACCTGCCCAACGATCTTCGTTTTCCCGTCGGTCAAAATTTCGATCCGTTGTCCGCGGGTTGCAACGATGCCTCGCGTTCCTTCACCATACAACATTCCAAAATAATCCTGACGCGGGTGAAGGTCCGCCTGGTTTCCATGGAGCACAAAACCACCTGAATCAACCACTTGACTGCGGTATTGAACTCCCGAATTGTTGCCCGAAAAACGGACTTTGCAGCGAAAATCAAAATCCCCGAGTTCCCCGCCTTGCCAGACGAGAAAGGTATTGCCGCTGGTTGGATTCTCTGACGTCGTTTGCCCGACGATCGCGTTGTCCTCGACCGACCAGAATTTCTCGATGCCTTTCCAACCCGAAAGGTCCTGCCCGTTGAACAGGATTTCAAACTCGCCGTCCTGCGAAAAAACTGAACCCGTCGCCAACAACAGCCACAAACAGAAGCAGCGACAAATGTTCGACCGCAAAGTGAAAGTTCGGCCGATGGAATTCAAGGACATACGTGCATCCATAATTGGAGTTTGCGAAAGAGAAAACGGAATGATGTAGACTAATATACCTGAGCGTTCCGCGACATTCGTTTTTCCCCCATTTTCTTTCGGAATAACTTTTCGATCGTCCCGGATATGATCACAGGGTGGTGATCGAATCCATTCCATTTGCTACAACTATTTTTGTTCAATTAGTCCGACAATAACTCGTACGTCGTTGACGGTGTCGGGCTTGGTTTCCTTCCCTGACATGCTCATTTGCGCCAATTAAGAAAGCCAAATCCGTGAAGCAGAATCTGTTCCGCCTCTGTAACGCAATGTTCCTGATCGGTCTTTCAACTGCAGGTGGCTTCGCGGCGGAAGATCGTCAGAAGCCAGATACTCGAAACAACGGACGAACCAATATTCTGTTCATCATGTCGGATGACCATGCCTGCAATGCGATCAGTTCCTACGGTGGTCGGCTTGCCGAAGTCGCCCCGACGCCAAACATTGATCGCATCGCGCGGGAGGGAATTCGGTTAGGCAAGTGTTTTGTCACCAATTCAATTTGTACACCCAGCCGTGCCGTAATCCTTTCGGGCCAACATTCACACTTGAACGGCGTCAGGACACTGGTTGACGCTTTCCCGGGTTCCGATTCCGGAACCCCCAATGTTGCCGAAATACTTCGCCGCTCCGGATACCAGACTGCATTGATTGGAAAATGGCATTTGCGTTCGCCGCCGTGGGGATTTGACTACTGGAAAATCGGGCCGGGGCAGGGGAGATACCACGATCCATTCTTCGTTTCTTCGACCGATGACGTTGAATACAAACCGCAGCCGGCCAAGGACGCAATACCGATCCGCGGCTATTATACCGACCTGGTCACCGATTTCGCGATTGACTGGCTGGAAAAACGAGACCGCGACAAGCCATTCTTCCTGATGCTGCACAACAAGGCTCCCCATGGCAAATGGGAACCCGCCGATCGCCATAGGGACTACCTGGCCGATGTCAACATTCCCGAACCGGCCACGCTGTGGGAAGACTTCTCACACCGTTCGCCGGCCACGATCCACATGGGCACTTCCATAACCGGCCGGCTTGCCGGAAGACGAACGATGGTTGCAGATGTGCAAAAACCAAATTGGTACGGTGGTCCGGTAGACATGGCCGGACTGTCGGAAAAAGAACAGGGACAGGCCGCCTATCAGAAGTACCTTCATCAATATCTGGCCTGCGTCAAGGCAGTCGATGAAAACACCGGTCGCGTACTCGATTACCTGGACCACACCGGACTCGCAGAAAATACTCTGGTCGTTTATACCGCCGATCAGGGTATGTTCCTGGGAGAACACGATTATTTTGACAAGCGCTGGATTTACGAAGAGTGTTTTCGGATGCCGTTCATCGCGCGACTGCCGGGTAGGATCAACGCCGGATCAAACGATGAAGACCATCTCTGTTCCAATCTCGATTTCGCACAAACGCTGCTTGAGTTTGCCGAAGTCGATTCACCGGAAATTGCCAAAATGCAAGGCAAGAGCCTGTTGCCGATTCTGACGGGAAGCCCCCCCCAACAATGGCGCGACGCGGTTTACTATCGCTACTGGATGCACCTGGCTCACCACCACATTCCTTCCCATTATGGCATTCGCGATGGGCGCTATAAACTGGCTTTCTTCTACGGACTTCCACTCGACGCGAGCCTTGGTAACGGCATTTTCGAGCCGACTACCGCCGGTTGGGAGTTGTACGATCTCGAAGCGGATCCGCAAGAGAAGAACAACGTGTATGGTAAACCCGAGTACGCGTCCGAGACGAAACGACTGAAACAACGGTTATTGGAACTCAAAAATGAGTACGGCGATCGGGATGAACAATACCCCGAATTGATGCGAGTCCGGAACGCAAACTGGGGTTCATGAAAAACCGGAGGCAACCGCCGGATACCGGACATCGGGTTGCAGGTAATGGCTTCTGGCCCAGTGATTTGTCCGAAACCAGCCGTCCACTTTACCCGCGATGACGGTTATTCTGTCACTTTTTCGATGGCGGTTATCGCGTCGGTCACAGCCTGGCGCAACAAAGCGTCTTCATCCTTGAGTAGGGCCTTCAACTGTGGCACGGCTGACTTCGCGCCGGGACCAATTTTTCCCAGCGCAACGGCTGCCTGCTCGCGAACACCAACGTCGTCAGATTTAAGTTCCTTGCAGATTGCGGCCGTCAGCGGCGCAGCGACGGGTCCCATGTTTGCCAGTTGTTCCAACACCGTCATTTTGTAATCAACCGTCGTCAACAGCTCCTTGAGTACCTTGAGACTTACTTCCGACTTGCCGGTGATTTGCCAAATCGCGACGGCAGCCTGCGGTTGACAGCTTCGCGTGGGATCCATCATCAGCTGGGTTATTTTCTCGATCGCCGGCTGCGCCTTGGCCCCCATATGACCGAGTCCGATCATGGCCCGCTCTTTTTCCACCAACGTGAAAGCACTCAGGCGTTCCGTCAGCAGCGCGAGGATATCGTGTTTGTCCGATTCTCCGATTGCCCCAAGTACGATCGATGACCACGATCGTGCCGATACGGTGCCACTTTCAAACAGCTCCACCAGTTTGTCGATTGCGGGAGCTGCCTTGGGACCAAGTTGCTCCAGCACTCTGCAAACGGCGATCTGCACGTTCAGATCTTCGCTGTCCAACAGCTCTATCATTCGGTCCATTGCTTTGGCGTTTTCGTCACCCAGGTTTTGCATGGCAAATAGCGCCATCTTCTGGGTTGGCGCTTCTTCGCTTTCCAGGGCTTTCTGGAATTCCGGAAACAATTCGACAGCGTCGGCTCCAAGAACACGCGCCGCGCCGCAGACAGACGCGAAATCCTTGGATTCGAGGTAGCCTCCTCCAACCATGGTTACCAAGACCGGAACCGCGCTTTTTCCAATTCGCTGGATTCCCACCTCGCCCGCAGCGCGTATCAATTCGTTGCCGTTACTTGTTGCACGGGCCAGAACCGGGACAACTTCTTCCCGTGAAAATCGCCCGTCCGTGATCCGCAGAAGCGCTTCGACTCGCTGTTTCCCGGGACCTTCCGTGGCGACCGAAAGATCGTCGGCGCGTGGAACGGTTGATACAGGCTCCTGGGCCGACGCGAACAATTGATCGATCCCGACCGTCAGTTGCAGAGTGGTGAGAATCGCCGCGACGACAACCAGTATCGCCGCCATCAACGAAACCATGGAGTGGCCGGCTTTTTTCATTGTTACGCCCGTGTACAGATAAATTGCAAATGGAATCCCGACGGGAAACCTGGAAAGATTATACTTTCATGGCACCTGGTTGCCAGCCTTGCTTATCAACGTCATCTTCATTACAGATACTGAGTCGATGAAAGAAATGGGTTACAACCCGGCAGACACTTTGGCGATGGTCGATGGTCTTTCCGGTTTCGAAGCCAAAAATGTTCAGCAACATTTGTTGAAAAACCGAGGAACAGGTTACAAAATCGGTTTGCACACGTTTCGTCGAAGATTGATCTTGCCAAGACAACCTGTCCGTACCCCGAAAACAAGGAATACGCAAATCATGCAAACATTTCAAATAACCTTGGCAATCACATTGACTTTGAGTGCGTCTTTTCTGAATGCTCAGGTGAAACCAAATGTTATCGTCATCATGGCGGACGACATCGGGTTTGAATGCTACAGCCACAAAGGAAGCGAGTTTTACAAGACTCCGAATATCGACCGCCTGGCAGCGACGGGGGCGGAGTTTGTTCAAGCCTATTCACAGCCAATCTGCACGCCGTCGCGAGTCAAGATCATGACTGGCCGGTATAATTTCAGAAACTATGTCCAATTCGGTGAACTTGATCTCGCACAACCAACCTTCGCCACAATGGTGAAAGCCAGCGGTTATGCGACAGCAATTGCGGGCAAATGGCAATTGTCGGCTGGCGACCTGGACGGGCCTCGTAAAGTCGGTTTCGATGAATATTGCCTCTGGCACTTTTCTGCTGGCGTCGGCGGACAGGATGCGCTGCCGGAACCATTCAAGAACAAAGGCTCCCGTTACAAATCACCAACGCTATTCAAAAATGGCAAACGGGTACCAGACACCCAGGACAAATACGGACCGGATCTCGTCTCCGATTTCATTTGCGACTTCATTGAGCGCAAGAAAGGCGAGCCGTTCGTCGTCTACTACCCGATGATCCTGACGCACAACCCGTTCGAACCGACACCCGACAGCGTCGATTGGATCAAGAAAGACCCGACGCGCAAGCCGATCGAACATTTTCGCGAGATGGTCAATTACATGGACAAAATGATTGGAAAAATTGTCAATAAACTCGATGAAACTGGCCTGCGCGACAATACGTTGATCATCGTGACAGGCGATAACGGAACCAACCGCAGTCTCACCTCGCCGTTCCCGTCCAGGGGAGTCATCCAGGGCGGCAAAGGTACGATGCAGGACGCTGGCAACCGGGTCGCGTTCGTTGCCAACTGGTCGGGTACGATCAAGCCAGGGACGATTGTCGATTCTCCGGTCGGGTTTACGGATGTACTTCCAACGATTGCTGAAGTCACCGGGTCTGTGGCACCGCAGGGAATCGACGGACAGAGCTTCTTGCCCCTGGCAATGGGGGACACATCGCGGGCGCGTGGCTGGCTGTTTCAATCCTATTCCAAAGACGGTCCCGGTACGGCGCCCTACCGTTGTTTCGTCCGGGACGCAAACTGGAAGCTTTACGCCGACGGTTCGTTGTTCAACGTGCCGAATGATTGGTTGGAAAAATCACCGGTTACCGGACCCGAAGGGGAAGCCCAGCGCAGTCGATTACAGCCGATTCTGGACGACATCCTTAAAGACGTGCCGCCCAGGTTGATCGACCGGAAAGCTCCGGTCGCCCAGTAGCTGCATCGATCTTGCGCCGCCTTTATCGATTTCGGGTGGGGCGACCTGCGTCACGATCGAATCGCTTCGAGACAATAAATCCCTCCGAAACCTCCTGGTAAGATTTACCTCGCCGGCAGGTCAAAATTCGCCTCGGTGGTTCCGCCAGCCGGAACGACAAACGGAATCGTAAAATCATCGGACACCCGCGGACGTCCTTTCCTCTTTTGATTCAGCTCAGCCAGTTGTTGTTTGGCCTCCGCCAGTGCCGCTTTGGATCCATCTTCTCCCTTGGCCTCCGCAAGATCTGCCGCGATCTCGTCGTCCGCGTCTTCGCTCACATCATCGTAAGAAAAAGAAACGCCATGGGGGCCAGCCACTGCTCCGATGTGCTTATACCGATCCGTGAGAGAGTATTCGCCTTGTTCATTGGTCAGACCCATCGCCCAAGGCCCTGGATTGTTATTCCCATTAATGGGCTCAGGTGTGAAAACGACTCGGATCCCGGCAACCGGCGCACCCCCGGAGGTCACCTTTCCAGAAACCTCAACGTTGGAGAAATTGTTGCCACCACAACCAAGGAGCGACAGCGAAGCCATTGCAATCAACACTACCGCCAACCGTGTATAAAGTACCATTGTTCGTCATCACCTTTTTCAGCATCTACATTCGAATTCGAGAAAAAAACAAGGTCCAGCCGACACCCGGCGGACCTTGTCACGTATTATCTTCGGTTTGACATCTGAACGTTCAAAACTTGCCCGTCACAACGCCATCTTGCATTCCTGCCAACTGCTTAAGAGTGGTAAAGGACAGATTATCACTCAAATAATGAGTCGATCCATCGGCAAAAGCAACGGTTCCACCACCCACATGATAACTCGAGACCAAATTCGAGGGTGTTCGGAAACCATTGACGCCCCACGCCCTCGCGTTGGTGCCAGTTGCCAAACGACCGAGAACTGCCTGAATTACCGATCGCTCCAGACTATTGGGTGCGTCGTTGGCGTAACTATTGGCCTTGGAAATGGATCCTGGCCAAATCGCACCATATGAAACATTTGGATTGGCGGCCGTGCTCCCTGAGTCAATTTCAGTTCGACTGGCACGCTCACCAATCGCAATCACATTGCTGGATCCGTCGGTAATTTTCCCAAACGAAGTCCGCGAGTTTCGACTAAAGATTCCCCAGGCGGAGGCCAAGTCGGGATCGCCGGATTGATTGACCGAACAAGCTCCAACAGCAGCAACATAGTTGGACTTGGCATACGGAGTGCCGCCGGCAGCGATAATATCCTTGTGTGTCCAGTTTCGGTTGTAGTCGCCATCGGGACTCGAGTCGCTGACGCAAATGTACGCAGGGACGATCGTTGAAGCGATCGCTTGACCATCGGGTCCAACCTTTAACCACCAATTGTCATTCCATCGGTTCGTTTCGTTCTTCAACAGTTCGTGCAGGTTGTTCTGCTCCATGAAAGGAAGAATAATTGCTCCCCAACCAAACGCCCGTCCGTTATTCTGGTTGGCAGGTCGTGGAAGCACGGGTCCACCCCGAACCCAGCTGGCATTAGCGTTTGCATTCATGCCGGGAGGAAATTCCTGAAACGAACTTTCATAGTTGAGCATCGCCAACGTAATCTGGCGGCTGTTATTCATGCAGGTTGTGCGTCGAGCGGCCTCTCGCACTTGCTGAACAGCAGGCAATAGCATTCCGATCAGAATTCCAATAATTGCAATCACCACCAATAATTCGACCAGCGTGAATGCAGTCCGTAAGGGAGTCTTTTTCATACAATGTCCTTAATAAACAACGAATAAAAATGATCTGACTTTTTCGGCTTGGTACCTCAAATGGCCCGTCGGGGATGGGAAACTCCCAAAAAACGGTAAAACCCAATCTTGAGTCGCCAGTTGTCGATTCTCAGCCATTGCCGATCGTACCAAAGGTTTCGAAGCTAACGAAACTTTTTTCGCCTTGAAAACTGGATTACGGGTCCAAATCAGAGTCCAATCCGGTTGGTAATACTCGCTGGAATCTCTATATTTCCAAGCTTGAAAACGGTTTCACATTGAAACGACTGCTTTCTCAGCTAACAAAAAAAAGTTTTAAAGTTTCGATTTGATTTCGAAAATTGTTGCGATTTCTTGTCTGACGACAACGCCAAGTCAGCCTCAATCCATCCGCCCAATGAAGAG
>JAHEBQ010000097.1 GCA_024642205.1 Planctomycetaceae bacterium
GCCCCGCCGCCATTGCAGACCGGTAGCGGCGCGACCACGGACCGGTGTTTCGTCGGCCAATGTTCCCAGATCGAACAAGAAAGGGAACAAGATCGGGATAGGTCCATTTTACGAGTTGGCAGGTTCAAGCGGAGGCTTTCTTGTCCCCATGATCAACACCATTCTTTTATTCGAATCAATCGAGCGGAATTTGAGCAAACCGAGAAAAGGGCGCAGTCAAATTGGAATTTGAATCATTGAATCATTGAATCATTGAATCATGGAATCTGGCAAATTTTCAACTCTGGCGACGTGCAATCGTTGGACGGTGAGTCATCCAGTCCTGTTCTCAGACGGCATGACGCTTGTTGACAATTATTGCAAATCACAGGGGGCGACATGCAGCAATAGCCAGGTGGCGTGCGGATGATCGCGACCCGCGCGGCGACGGTCTTGCGGTTGACCCGTACCAGACATCTACTTATCCCGAGGTCCCACCCCGAGGTATCGGTCGAAGTGTGCCACGACCTTTCCTAGCAGATATCGGGCATGGTGTGGCTTTTGGGTCCAACCATGGGTGGCACCAGGTGCAAAGGCGAAGTCGAAGTCCTTGCCCAGACGCATCAGCTCCTCGGCCAACATCACCGTCGTCTTAAACGGCACCACATCGTCCTGCATACCATGAACGATTAACAGGTGATCCTGGAGATTACCGGCATATTGCGCCGCCCCTCGTGTGAACGCTGCGGGATGGCTATTGGGACGCCGGACGATGGCCACGTCGTCGGTGCCAAAGAAATACGGGTCCACCGCCGCGGCGCAAGCCACCCCGGCTTTGAATACGCCCGGCTTCTTGAAGAGCGAGTAGACCGTAAGTGTTCCGCCGTAGCTGCTGCCCCAGATGCCAATGCGTTCGGGGTCCACATACGGTAGCGTGGCCAGATACTCGACGGTGCTATGCAAATCCTCGATGTCCTTTCCGCCGAAATCCATCAGGAACTCCTCGCGGAAGTCACGTCCATAGCCCGTGCTGCCCCGCACGTCCACTTGCACCACGATGTAGCCGCGTTCCACCAACAGCTGATGTAACGTGGCGTTTCTGCCATCCCAGCGATTTCGTACGGTATTGGAATATACGGGCCCGAACACGACAGGATATCGCTTTCGACGATCGAGGTTGACGGGCTCCAAGACCCGCGCGTGCAGGGTGTAGTCGTCGATCCGGCTGGGAAACGTCACGTATCGCGCACGGGCCCAGGTTCTTTGGCCAAACTCGGCGGGCGGTGACGTGGTGACTTTGTGCTCTGCGGAATTTCCATCGGCCACCACCAGATAGAGCTCTGTCGGACTCACGTCATCGCTGTGGAGGAGTGCCACTTTGGAGCCGTCGGGAGACGGAAAGGGTTGATGTTGCCCCGGCAGCCTACTGATGCGCGTCGCTGTGCCGCCTTCGTCCGGAATTCGAAACACATGTCTCTCGTAGGGACTCGGTTCGTTGGACTGGAAGAAAATCGTCCCGGTAGCGGAATTGCCCATGGGGGGACTCGTAACGTCGAATCGTTCGCTGGTGAGCAACTTTGGTGCACCAATCCCGGGATCCAACAGGTAGAGTCCGTATCGATCGTTGAGGTCGCTAAGGAACACGATGCGCTTGCCGTCCGTATGCCATGCCGATGCGATAGCCGTGTATATCCGTGTCTTACGGCTGTCGTGCCAAACCTTCTCGATGCGGCCGTTGGCGGGGTTGGCCTTGTGAAACCAACGATCGACCGCGGTATCCGACTCTTGATCGATGAGCAGGGTCCCGCTTGGCGACCAGGAGAAGTCGACGACCCGGTTGCTGGTAGGGTCCGGCAGATCCAGCAGGGTCAATTTACCACTCTCGATCTCGTAGAATCCGACAGTGCGATGCTCGTTCGGATCACCTGGATATCCCCGTCGGTGGTTGTTGAACAGAGTCTCGTCGCCGAGATAGTAGGGGAACGGCACAATGCGCATCTGCCGACGATCGACATAGTGCACTGCAATGGTGCGACTGTCTGGTGCCCACCGATACGTGGGTCCTCCCCACACATAGGGTCCAATCTCGACGTCGGGGCGATCGTAGCGTCCAAGCGGTACGCTGGAGATGGAGGGGACTCCCACGTCGGTGGCTTGGGACAGCAACTTGCTATTCAGTTCCAGGAGCCAAAGGTCTCCCTCCTGGAGGAAGGACGCGTACCGGCCGTCCGGTGAGATACCCAGGTTCGATTTGCCGCCGCCAGTCCCAGTGAGACGCACCCCGGCTCCACCTTGCGCAGCGACTCGCCAAACATCACCCGCACGAATGTAGACAAGAGCGGCTCCATCAGGAGTCCAAACAAATTGGCTCACCCCGACCGTGCCTTCCGTTTCACGCGTTACCCGGCGCAGTCTTGTACCGTCGCCTTCGACGATCCAGATCTCACGACGTGGCAGGGCAGAGTCGTTCCAGAGAAACGCAAGTTGGGAGCTGTCAGGCGACCAAGCCGGATCGGACGGCGATATTCCGGTGATCGAAGGCTGTGCGACTATGCGATCGAGGGTCAGCCCAGATTCTTGGCTCGCACTGGTGACAGGCGCGAGCAAAATGGCCAGTACGATGATCTCACACGAGAGGTGGATCCGGCGACCCGTTGTTATATGAGGCATGAAGGTCTTCCTTCGCACGGAAACAAGGAATGGGATTCTGGTCGGAACAATATCCAGTAACGAAATCAGTTTCAACTTATCGACTTCATCACCTGATGCAAGCTGTTTGTCGACTTGGCTCGATCGCCAACGTTGCCGGTGGGCCATCACGCAGGGAACAGGGCGGCCTGGTGACCCAAAATTTTTCGCCATCCGCAGGATGACAGGTATTGGAAACAAGAACAGCCTCATGACAGTTGACCTCTTACGTCCACTGGGGTTACACTCCCGGCAACTTTCTCGCTGACAGGAATTGTTGAAATGAAACCATCAAATCGTGTCGTAATCGGTCTCTACCGGTTGACAATCGCCGGCCTACTGTTCGTATTGGCCGGCTCGGGTCTGGAAACGGCGCGCGCAATGGAAGACTACAGCGATCTGCTGACGTTATACAAAGCCTGGCGCAACTTTGAACAACCGGCCATGCGCGACGGCGCACCGGACTATACCGCGGCGACTTTCGACGCCCGTTACAAGGACTACTTGAAGCTGCGGGCCCGGTTCGACTCCCTGGACTCGACCGGCTGGACCGTCGAACAACAGGTCGACTGGCACATCGTTCGGGCTGAGATGAACGGCTTCGACTTTAACCATCGCGTACTCAAACCCTGGGTTCGAGATCCCGCCTTTTACCAGTCCATCTGGATGGAGCGTAGCGACGTCCCGGCACACGAGGGTCCGACTCACCATGCGATCACGGAACTCTGGACCTACAAGTTCCCACTTACGGAGTCCGAGCAACAGCGGCTGATCAGCGACCTGAGCGTGATACCACCATTGATGCATCAAGCGCAAATGAACTTGACCGGCAACGCGCGAGAGCTGTGGATTGCCGGAATCAGGAACATCCGGTCCCAACGTTCCTACCTCGACGTAATCAGCCGGCAGATTGGCTCCCGGGCGAGCAAGGAACTACTGGCCGTTATCAACGAATGTAAAGTCGCAACCGACAGGTTCATTGAATGGCTCGAATCAGAGGCGCCGCACAAAGACGGTCCGTCCGGAATCGGCAAACAGAACTATACGTGGTACCAGCAAAACGTACACCTCGTACCGATGACCTGGGAAGAAGAAGTACAACTCTTGAAACGGGAACTGGACCGAGCCTGGTCGTCCCTGAAACTGGAGGAACATCGCAACCGGCATCTGCCAGTCCTCGTCACAGCGTCATCTCCTGCAGATTACGACGCCAAAGCGGACCAGGCCGCGACCCGATTCATGACGTTTCTTCGAAAGCAGGAGATCGTCACGGTCACAACCTACATGGAGCCGGCGCTTCGCCAGCATTTGGGCCGATTCGTGCCGGAGGAAAAGCGCAACTTTTTCTGGATCGTTGCCCATTATGATCCACTTCCATTATACACACATTTTTATCACTGGTTTGAATTGGCCCGTATGGATCGTCAACCGCATCACAGTCCGGTGCGTCGCGGGGCCCTGCTTTACAATATTTTCGACAGCCGTAACGAAGGCACCGCAACCGGAGTTGAAGAAATGTTCATGCACGCGGGTCTCTACGATGATAGCCCCCGGTCCCGTGAGCTCGTGTGGATCCTGATTGCGCAACGGGCGGCCCGTGGGTTGGGCTCGCTTTATGCGCACGCAAACGAGATGACCATGGAGCAGGCCGGCCGCGTGCACATGGAATGGACGCCACGCGGCTGGATGAAAACTGAAAAAGAACTGTTACTCTTCGAACAGCATCTCTATCTGCGCCAACCTGGTTACGGCACCAGCTACATCACCGGAAAATACCTGCTGGAACGAACATTGGCTGACTATGCCAAGAAACTGGAAGAGCGAGACGAGAAGTTTGAGCTCAGAACGTTCTTTGATCGACTGAACGCGATCGACAGCATTCCCATTGCACTGGTTCGCTGGGAGATGACCGGACTCGATGATGAAATTCGACGGTTGACTTCACCCGATTAAAAGGATCCCGTCAAAAGAAAGCAATGTCAAAAAAAGCGGGCATTTAATAACCTGTTTGTCGATTTATTGTGAGACGTCGGCGTGTGCCCAAGGGGACTTGCATTAGTTACGCATGGGAAGATCGCAATGAGTCCATGGCGTCAACTTCCTCGTTTCGACATAAAAACGACCAGCACAAAATTTGCCTGGTTTTGCGATGCCTGTGTGCGTCGTTCTATTGTTTTTCGGACACCGACTGGTGATCCAATGGAGGATCGACAAGGGAAAATCATGTGGCATGTCTCAATGTGAAACAGGGCTCATGCACAGAGGCGAATGGCCACACATCTGTCATGCTCGGCCACAACGGAAACAAGTACGGCTCCAATTAATGCGGTTCGCAACACGGGTCAGCTAGTGCGTTCAACTCAACCTTGTCAAGTAACCATGCAGAATCGACCGAATTTCGAACGGCCGCTCGGGTCGTTGTTCGAACGGCCGACGGAGCGGTAACCTGCTGGAACCTGAATTGTCGACTTGCTTCCCGGTCCGGCATTCCTGGCTGCGCGGACGTAAGTCAAGGCATCTGAGAAGTGTCCGTTGCTCGGCGTACGCAGAGCGATCTTGTCCAGCCGAGGCCATGCGGCCGTCGCGACGCGCTATCTCGGGTGCGCGACTTCAATTTCGAAGTCGTCTCAAATCTTCGCAAACACTCGTCGCCAAATAACTCTATAATGCGAGCTCCAAAGATTTTCAAACGCCCGTGTTGGACATGGAAACACCAATGAGATATTGCCCCGGATCAGATCGTACGGCACTGCCTGTGAGTCTTTTTTCTGTATTCCTCCTTGCGAGCATTTCGCTGGCTCAAACTTCAGTTTCATCCCAGGACGAATTGGACGATATGGTGCGAGTTGGCCATCAACAAAATGGCCAGGTCCAGACGCCCGTCAATCAAACGCTCACGCCCTATGGGAGGCAATTGGA
The DNA here is from genome assembly GCA_024642205.1 of Planctomycetaceae bacterium. GTDB lineage: Bacteria > Planctomycetota > Planctomycetia > Pirellulales > Pirellulaceae > Mariniblastus. Next base: position 5,587 of record JAHEBQ010000097.1, read on the forward strand.
CGTTCCGGGAATGCGACCGCAAGCGCTCGCTATTTCCCACAACGGTCAGCGGTTGGCCGTTTCCGGTAAAACAAACAAACTGCTGATTGTTGATCCGGTGCAAGGCGAAGTGCTGCAGACCATTCCCATGCCGGGAATGGACAATGACGGTCGGGGCAATATTGATACCAGGGCTCAAGTCAGTTACACCGGCCTGATCTTTTCTCCGGATGATCGACAAATCTACCTAAGCGATGTCAACGGTTCGATCAAGGTTTTTTCCGTTGATGATGAAGGAACCGTCACGGCGACCCGCTCGATCCCCTTACCGGCCGCCAACGCTCCGCGCCGCGAAGGGGAAATCCCAAGCGGGTTAGTAACGTCCAGGGATGGAAAACAACTGTACGTTTGCGGCAATCTATCCAATCGGTTACTTGAAATAGAGATCGCGACCGGTGAAATGACGCAATCGTGGCCGGTGGGTGTGGCGCCTTATGATGTAGTCCTGGCGGGTGACATTGCAGTCGTCAGCAATTGGGGAGGTCGACGACCTGATCAGAATTCAACGGTAGGACCCGCTGGCAAAGGAACCACCGTGCGAGTCGATTCGACGCAATTTGTTGCCAGCGAAGGATCCGTCAGCCTGATCGATCTGAAGTCAGGCAAGCTGCTCAAGGAAATCGTCACTGGTCGACATGCATCCGCCCTGGCCGTATCCTCGGACATGCGTCACGTCGTCTGTGCTAATGCGGCGGATGATTTTCTTTCCGTGATCGACGTGCAAACCCAACAGCTTGCCCATTCGATCTGGGTCAAACCCAGTCCAGCCGACTTGTTTGGCGCTGGCCCCAATGCGCTGGCATTTAATGCAACCGGAGACAAACTGTTCGTCGCAAACGGATCGCAGAACGCGATTGGAGTGATTCAATTCGATGCAGACGATTTGAAAGATTCAAGGCTGGTTGGCCTCGTTCCGGTTGGTTGGTATCCGGGAGCAATTGTCGTTGACGATGATCGCAATTCAATCTGCGTAGCCAACATCAAAGGAATTTCCAGGCAGGCCAGGCAAGAACCGGCGACCGGTGCCGAAGGCTTCAACACCCATCACTATAGTGGCAGTTTGTCTTTGTTTGCAATTCCGCCACAGGAGAAATTGAACGAGTTATCGGAAGCCGTCGCGAGAAACATGCGTTCCGAACAAATCAAACTCGCGTTGCAAAAGCCCCGCCCCAACCAGCCTCCGCGCGTCATTCCGGAGCGCATTGGTGAACCCAGTTTGATCAAACACGTCGTTTATGTCATCAAGGAAAACCGCACTTACGATCAGGTTTTAGGCGCACACGAGCGAGGTCGGGGACACGCTGACCTCTGTATTTTCGGGCGAGACATTACTCCCAATCAACACAAAATGGTCGATGAATTTGTGTTGTTGGATAACACCTACTGTGCGGGAATTCTCAGTGCCGATGGGCATCAATGGAGTACGACCGCGATCAGCACAGACTATATGGAAAAAAGCTTCGCCGGATTCCCGCGAAGTTATCCCGACGGGATGGGAGCTGACGATGTCGATGCGTTGGCGTATTCACCCCAGGGCTTCATCTGGGACAATGCCGTCGCTCACGGGATCTCCATTCGAAACTACGGCGAGTTCATGATACCTCGCGTTCGCTACCGAGATCCGGCTCGAAAAGGAACCCCCGATTTCCTATCCTGTTTTCGGACATGGAAAGGGGACTCCCAGGAAGTTATCTTTGAAAGCGAGCCCGGAATTGAAAGTATCCGAAAGTTCTCGCCGACCGAATACGTGGGTTGGGAAATGTCTGTTCCGGACCAATTCCGAGCGGACTTCATTGTCAACGAAGTAAAGGACTTTGACCGCCGCGGGGAATTTCCGCAGCTGACGATCATCTGTCTTCCCAATGACCATGCCAGCGGTACGCGGCCGGGTTGTCCGACGCCGGCGGCCTGCCTGGCCGACAACGATCTGGCATTCGGACGAATTGTCGAAGCGCTCAGCCATACGCAGTTTTGGCCGCAGATGGCGATCTTCGGAATCGAGGATGACCCGCAAGCGGGTTGGGATCATGTCAGTGGGTATCGAACAACGGCATATGTGATCAGTCCGTATGCAAAGCGGGGAGCTTTGGTGCAAACACGATTCAATACGACCAGTGTCCTGCGAACGATCGAGCAGATTCTGGGTTTGCCGCCGATGAATCAGTTTGACGCCAGCGCCACTCCGATGTTGGATTGCTTTTCCGACAACTTGGATCTGACGGCGTTCGAATCGGTAGCGAACAAGGTACCTCTGGATCAAATGAATCCCGACCCGAAAGGGATCAGCGACCCCCAGTTACGTGAAGACGCCATTGTTTCATCTCAATTGAATTTTGCTGAAGTGGATCGTGCTCCCGAGGACATCTTAAACCGCATCCTTTGGCGCTCGATGAAAGGGACATCGGTGCCGTATCCCAACTGGGCCGCCGGCTGGGACGGTGAAGATGACGACGTCGATTGAATCGTCCTGCCGGTAGATTTGAAATGGCGAGAATTTTGCAGAGTCAATACTGCAGAAAAAAGTCCTCGTCGGCGAGGCAATTGTTCCCATCGGAGCGAACAGTCGTTTCCGATTCCGCTATGGGGATCTTCCAGTTCTAAATATTCATGACATAAAACGATTCACTTTCTACCCACGCTGGCGAACATCAGTGCGCGCCCCCTTGAATGGCGATCGCAAGCTGTATTTCGACTATCCTGAAAATCAGAACCGTGCCATAAAAGCAAGTTGCCTGCAAACGGATTAATACAAATAGGCTTTTTATGTTCGAGCGACCCGTTGTTCATCGTTACGACGACCCCGTCGATTTGATTTGGCTTCATGCTGCCGCGGACCTGGGATTGGAGATTCAGCGCTCGGCGGAGGTGTTCGCCGCCTACGATGGGAAGGGGACGCTTACAATCACTGATGCCTCTCATTTCGATGCTGACGACTCGCTGGCCCAGATGATATTTCATGAAATCTGCCACTGGCTGGTGGCGGGGGTCCGTAGCAAGCACCTCCCCGACTGGGGACTTTGCAATACGGACGATCGTGATCTGGTTTATGAACATGCCTGCCATCGATTGCAGGCGGCGCTCTCGACCCCGTTCGGATTGCGCGCGTTCATGGCTGTCACCACTGACTGGCGACCATATTGGGACGCGCTGCCCGAGGATCCTCTCAGAGACGGTGACGATCCGGCAATCGCGGTTGCTCAAGCCGGTTTTCATCTGGCTCGACTGCCGCCCTTTGATTCAGTTTTGACGCGCAGCCTGTCTGCCACGGCGGCGATTGCTGATGCAATTCGAAGTATGGCGCGGGCACCTTCGCTTTGGAGCGTGACGTGCTCCCGTCACCGCTTGGGCTCACTTTTGTCCAGCTCTGAGGATTTGCGCTGCGGATCGTGCGCCTGGTCCGTTTCTGGAAAGTCGGGCCTGCGATGTCGTCAGCACAAGCCACCAAGCAGAAATGCGCCCACCGTTTGTTCGGATGAGCAGGCGTGCGAACGTTGGGAGCAGAAGTTAACTGCCGACGACTGCGCTCCCTGCGGTGCGTGCTGCCGTGAGGGTTTCGATTTGTTGGCCGTCTCTGCACGCGACCCGTTTCGGAAGTTGCATCCGGAACTCGTGCAACTGCATAACGACGAGCATGTCGTTCCGCGCCCCGGCGGCACTTGCGTTGCGCTCGACGGGGATGGCACGATGGCGACTCCGTATCGTTGTCGCCACTACGATACCCGACCGAAGAACTGCGCGGACTTTGAGGTCGCCGGCGACGCTTGTCTGCTCGCCCGACGTCGCGTCGGGCTCAGTCGCTAGTGCGCCGCGAGCGACGCTTAGCGCAATTCGCGTGACCGCACCGTTCAGGATTGGGCCGTTGTCGCGGTGGAGTGACTCAGAACCAACCCTGGGTCGCTCGATTAACTGCCGGCTTTTCGCCGACGCTCTGCCGGACGTACGGTTTGATCCGGAACAACATAGCCCCACTTGATTGACCACGTGGGCCCTGGAGTGTTTAATATCAACGGTCATCTGTTCCGTTTCAACCGTGAAACACCGGATTTTTCTACCGGATAATCGACGACCAGGCACGGGCGATGAGCCACCGGTCTGGTCCCGGTCTTGTCTTCACACCATTCCCGACGGAACCATGTGCTACGGCGCTCGCGCTCCAGGTGATGTCGCAAACTTGAATGCGTTCACTCACGGCACCGAGTTATTGGAATAGATGGCTTTTTGAACCGGCGGCGGGAAGTTCCTGGACCTGTGACGTAAGCAACGGAACACTGTTTGGAATTGGTCTTTTTCACTTACCATTGGTTCACAAAATGATGCAATCATCCGCCGCGACTAAATCCTGGCAATTTTCAATTCGTGAGTTCTTTCTGGTTGTCATCGCGGTCTCCAGTCTCATTGCTCTTTATGCCAATCAACGACGTTTTACGCCAACACCCTTTTCCGATTCGTTCGACGCAAACTCGATTGTTGATCTTGCAATGAGCGATCTTGGAATTGCCTCTCGCGGACGAACCGGCGGGGGTGGAAGCTCGCGGTCTAAATTTGTTTCAACGAACTATCTTGTATCCTGCCAGAAGGTGGACGGAACTACCCAATCGATTGCACTCGAAGCGATTCGCCAGATTATCGAAAAAATGATTCTTGATGCCGGTTGCAGAATAGACGGAACCGGGATGACAGGAAAAGCCGAAGACGACAATTTGACAGAGTTCGATATTGAATACGAAAACCGTTACGCGACTGGTCAAATTCGAGTTAGAACAACGCAAGGCAACGACGGCGACTGGCAGTTTTGGTTTGACTTGATCGAGTTCTAGGTGTTTTTCACATACGTTGTCTGGCAGCCTGGAATTCCAGCACCGATGGCCCTCTGACTCTTACGCAATGTCAATTGTTTTATCTACGATTAGGAAACGACCCATGAATGACATGTGTCGCGGAACGTATTGCCATTTGTGGATCGCTTAAACCCTGGTCGGGCAATATCTGGTTCAGGATTCTGGGACGCTCGATCGTCGATTCGGCGTTAAGCTTAATCCTATCTCATCAATCCAAGGTTGGTTGAAATATCTTCAGATACCGGAACCGTGCTTTCGTGCGATTGATGCGCCTGCCCCGGCAGAAACAAGCCAACCTGCTGTCGCAACAGGGGATTGCGTGTATCCAGACGGAAGGTCCAGACAGAAATCCGGCAATAACACCACCCAGTTCACGCGACTGAGATTCACGAGCGAAATCGACCCATGTTTGCGTCATCGGGTAGATCTATCAATTGGATAAATGTGCGTCGTCTGGTGCCGGTGCGATCCCGTCGTCCAAAAGTCGCTGAAATACCGCGGCAGCTTGATGCCCGAAATTTTTTTTGTTTGGCATGTTTCCGACGCAGTTCACGCACTGGAGGTGTCGCTCGATTCTTTATCCCGAATTCGTGCTTCTCACTGAATTAACGCATTTCACTCAAGCAAGTTATCCTCATGTCAAATCTCGTTCAATTTTCATCAAAATTTCGGGGCATCGTTTGTATTGACGAGAAAACGGCTATCGCAAGCAAGCCGTTTTTCCACAAATGCGCGATGCTCACCGTGGCAGTGATGTCGATTTTTTTGACTCAACGAACCAATGGACAGTCCAAACCCAATATCATATTGATCAATCTGGATGACGCAGACGCCACGATGTTCGAATTGAGTTTTGCGGACCAGCTTTATCCCAATATTATGGCGGTCGCAAAAGCCGGGATCTCGTTTACGAATCTGCATGTGTCGACGCCGTTTTGCGGGCCATCCAGGGCCTGCCTCTATCGCGGCCAGTACACTCACAATACCAAAATTTGCGTCAATGAACCGGGGCTCAAAGACTCGCATAATTTCAACGGCGGCTTCAAGTACTATCGCGAACAAGGCTACTTCGACGACGACTTGAGTATCTGGATGAAAGATTCCGGCTATCGCACCATGATGGTTGGAAAGTTCCTACACCACGAATTCGAGCCATGGGTTCCTCCAGGTTGGGACGATTTTCATTCCTATCTAGGCGGTCGATACTATGAAACCTGGCGTTTCACGAATGAACATACGGCAGCAGGTTCGTGGAACCAACTTGAGGAAGGTGTGTATCGCACGAACGCGGAAGCCGACGACGCCGTCCGGTTGTTGCAGGCGCACGCGGCCAGGGGCGACCAGCAACCATTCTTTTTGAATATCAACCCCATTGGTCCCCACCTTGGGGATTCGAGATTTCCGGAAATGGTTGAGGCACACAAACGGGACTGGTGGACAAGAATGTCGCAACCCTATTCGCTTGCCTTTGATGAATTCGACATTGACGACAAACGGGGTCATTTCCGCGGACTCCCCCGGATAAAGGACGCAGGGCGATTATTTACGCATTTCTATTATCGAGATCGAGCGTTGGCAACCAACTCTTGCGACGACATGGTAGGGAAAATCAGGAACACGCTTGCCAATCTTGGGCTCGACGAAAACACATTTATCTTTATTACATCCGATAACGGCTTTTCAAACGGCCACAATCGAACGTTGGGGAAAGGTACTCCGGTCGATCGTTGCACCCGCGTTCCATGCTTCGTGATGGGACCTGGAGTCCCGGCTGGCAGGAAGGCCGATCAACTGATCGCACACATCGATCTGGCTCCGACATTTGTTGCATTGGCCAAAGGGACGACTCCGGATTTTGTAGACGGCAGATCGTTCATTCATCTGTTGTCGCCAGAGGGAATCCATGACTTCCCAGCCTTCAAACAGGCGATGCTGGTAGAAAACTGGTCAACACTGATTGAGTTCGGAACTCCGTCATTTGGTGCATCAACAACATTGCGAATGCCTGACTCCGTCTACACCGAATGGGCTAATGGAGATAAGGACTACTATGACCTCAAAACGGACCCTCAACAGGTCAACAATACATATGAGGAGCTGGCACCATTGCATCAGGAGTTTTTTGCGTGGTGGTTGAGAATCCTGAAGAATCCAAGCCAGCCTTCGAAAGCCCGATTTTCAATCCCCCATCTTCGTAATCAGACGATTGCCAGCTGGGCGAGCCTCCGGGGATTAGCGGAAGACTCTCTGGGCGTCAAACGTGTTTTGCTGGCGATCTGCGATATTGATTCCAATCGTTATTGGAATGGAACAACCTGGCAGGATTCCTTCACGCAAGTGAATACGGAGTTGGAGAATCCCAACGGACAGATCACATTTTGGAATTACTCGGCGATGCCAAACGGCGCCAACGCCGTTTCGGGACAGGTCGCAGCCTGGGCGTGGGCCTTTGATGAAGAATTCCATCAGACGCCCCCCACACTGGCGTTATTCAAATTCGACGAATCCGCTCCGGAATTGCGTCTGAATTCCCCTTCCAACGATCAACGATTTTTCGGTCCCGCTTTATTTCAAGGCACCGCCACGGACGATCTTAAGGTACACGAGGTTCAAATAACCATCCGGGACAAGCAAACGAACTATTATTGGAACAACGAAGGATTTCAGGAAACGGAGGCTCCTCTCGTGACCCACCCAGACAATCACAACGACTGGGGCTTGATGTTGTCTTTGCCGATCGGAGAGTACAACATTCTGGCCCAGGCAGTCGACGAATCAGGCAATTCGTCTCTAGTTGTTGAAGTTCAATCATTTTTCGTCGAATAAACTCCATTCCAACCACTATGAGTATTTTGAATTGCAGAAATTGGATTCACGAAACGCAGTTAGATGACATGGGCATCTCAGATATCATCGCGAGTTGCGTCAACAAATGCTCGGTTGACGGAAAATGGAATTTTGATCGTTGGGGATGCTCAATGATGGAAGGCAAGAAATTCTCAGCCATTCCTGGATATCTAGAATCGGTAACGAACCGGCTCATTTCTGGGCTGAAACGATCCAAGAAAACCAGCCAAAAACCGACCCGATTTGGATCAGCCGATGGTTCATGGTAACCGATGGAGTTTGCGATCAGATCAACATTGTCCACGATTCCGGCGGTTCCGTTGTCAGGTCAGTTTCCGCGGTGGTCAGGACGAAACAGGAAAGGCTCATTCGGTTCGCAACGGCGTACTGGACCTGTAAGTTGCGATTGGCTCACGGTTCGATTTTCGAACACGGCGGAGCAACCGCTGTGAATTACGCGCTTCTTTGGGCGGCTGGCGGCCTCACGTTGCCCAACCTTTGTTGCTTTTACCAAATGGGACTTTCGGATTGCTGCACTCTCATCTGAGGCGCGTTTGATGAAACGAAAACAGCACTTCAATGGAACTACGTCCGCGCGCGTCCGCCAATCGTAAAACGGGTAGACCGAAGCGAAGCTGGCCATGTTGTGAGTTCAGGCAACTTCTCGGATGCGGAGGCCGCGGAAAGTGACAGGGCTGCCCTCAGATTCAAGACAAAGGAATCCGGTTCGCGGATCGCAGTTTGTTCCTCCCGAGACTTCCTCGCCATTGACCCAAAGTCGTACTTCCCCGTTGATGGCCCGTATATAGTAATGGTTCCATTGGCCATGTCCCCTGGATCGGTTCTTGCTTGGAAAGCTTCGTTGGCCGTTCGGGGACACAGGAGGAAATGGTTGCATTTTCACGCCGACGGGAAACACGTCGCCATGACTGGTATACCAGTTCTCAGGCGTTGGCTGCCCGTAGGCAAGGTCGAGGACCTGGACTTCGATGCCCTGCGGGAGACCCGGTTTACCAGCTTTGGCAAGTCGCTCGATCGAGTCGGGGGTTGCCCAAACGAAGACGCCGCTGTTTCCGGCGGGTTTGTGGTGCATCCACTGAACGACCAGTTCGAAGTTTGTGTATTGCTTTTTCGTGCGGATGACACTGGTCGGTTGACCCGTGCATTTGATCGCGTCACCGTCAAAGGTCCACGTATCATCGGCGGAATTGACCTTCGCGAAGTCGCTCTCGCCCAATGCCAGAAAGCCATCCGCCATTCCATCAATCATAGCCTGGCGAATGGGTGTTACGTCTTCATCTTGATGTGGACGCCCGGATGCGATTGCCGCAGTTGCTGCCATCGCGGCTACTCCGGTGCCCAGGAGCGTCCGACGAGAAATCGGTGTTTGTTCTGGTTTCATGACTGCCTTTCGATAGAGGGGTTTTACGGAAGTAGCACCGATCAACATTTACCCGAAGTAAGCGCACGATGAAGCACATGTTGACTTCGATAGTAAACTTCAAATTTTTGGAGTTTCGAGATGGCGACACGATATTCTGAGCAGCAGTGGCGGGAGTGGTTT
>JAHEBQ010000149.1 GCA_024642205.1 Planctomycetaceae bacterium
ATCAAAGAAAACCGAAGAATCTCCACTCGATACGAAAAAATCATCGACAACTACCTCGCGATGGTGCACATCGCAATCGCAAGAATGATCATAAACTGGGATTAAGGGATAGAGCCTAGGGTGCGGTTGGCGTCTTTCACGACGTTGTCGACGCAAGGGATTCGCCCGATGGCTGCCGAAGGTTCAAGCGAGAGTCTGGATTTCGAAGCGTGATCCATGGTTCACGCGCAATTCAGTTTTTCAACCGTGTTTCAATGTAAGCCCGGAACCCGCGCATGTCGTCAGGCAGTTCGCCCGGCCCGATTATCAGCGGGCCGGATTCTGCATCTGTCTGCAAACCGTGGCTCCCTTTGACCAGCGACGCGTCAAGCGGGATTACGTCCATTGAATACCGAAATCCGAGCTTCTTCCGGATGACATTTCGGATTGCGCGGAATTTCGATGTGATGAATAGTTCACAGGGGTCATAACCTGGCTTGCGGTGGATATCGACGGTGCGGGCAAAATCAGGCGCCAGTTCATCGTTGAGCCAGTAGTAATATGTGAACCATGAACCTGGTTCAGCCATCGCAATGAGTTCTCCACTTCTAGGGTGATCCAAATCGATCTCGGCAGGCTCAACCACATTTCCCACGCCGGGGGTGTTCTCCAGCAATTTGCGAATCTCAGCGATGCGTTGCCCATTGCGAACGTATACGTGAGCCAGTTGGTGATCGACGACTGCGAAAGCGTCTGATTCGCCGGGAATCAATTGTTCGCCGAATGGTCCGGATCGAATGTGAAGGAGGCCGGCGTTTCGCAACATCCGGTTGAGATGCACAGGGCGGTTGACTGGAACCAGACCGTATTCCGATACGACGACAACCTGCGCGCCTGTTTCTTCCGCCGCATCGATGATCGTCGCCGCACAGAGGTCAACCTCCCTGATACGGGCCGGATCATGTTCTGTGAACCGTTGAAAATCGTAATCGAGGTGGGGGAGATACGCGAGCGTGAGCTGTGGCTGTTTTGCACGGATAACGATCGCGGTCGCATCGGCAATCCAGCGGGAACTCGGCAAGCCGGCGTTTGGACCCCAGAAACTGAAAAACGGAAAAGGTCCAAGTTTCTTGGTCAGTTGACACTCGGTGAAATCCAGTATGTCAAATACTTTCGAGCCATCGCAGCCGTAATGCGGTTTTGGGGTCGCACTGTAACGGACACCGGAGGACTGGTTGAACCACCAGAACATCTTGGCTGTTTCGACGTTGTCGTAGAGCTTGCCACCCTGCACCAGAGAATTGGCCTGCTGCCAGAATCGAATTTCCTGCGTTTCACGATAGTACCATCCGTTGGCGACAATCCCGTGGTCCCGGGGAGCCAATCCCGTCAACATGGTCGCCTGCGCTGTGGACGTCACTGCTGGAATTGGGCTTTTCCAGGGGGTCGCTTGGCCGATCGCTGCCAATCGCGGCGCGTGCTTCAGCAGACGTGGCGTCAATCCAACAACATTAATCACGCAAACTCGGGCCACATGCTTTCCTGTAATAGATTCCTCTGGATACTGGTGACTCAGCGCTGATTTTGCTGCCAGGTCGGGTTTGGCTCGAAGGCATTTCAAAACCTGTTTTTCAATCTACTCGTGGGTCGAAGGCGTCAGGCCCAGGCCTCAGTGCCCAGGCCAATTCGGCAGCATGATGTTTCCGGCTATGAAGCCAGCCCGAGTATGGCGCCCAGGTTCTGAAATGCCCTCTAATCTGGAGTGGAATTGTCGTTCATCATGACGTCCTGGATGATTGGGTTGAGGAACTCGAATGACTGTCTAACCGCCTGTGCGGCGTTGTGGCTATGGCGGCTCAATTCAACGTGCACACCACGATGGTATCCCGCATTCCTGAGCGACTCGATCACCGGTGGAAAATAGATTTGACCTTCACCAAACATCAGATGTTCATGGATTCCGGATTTCATGTCTTCGATGTGGACATTGATCAATCGATCGGCAAATTTCTCAATGTAATTCGCGATTGGAATTTCACTGAGGCAAAACAAGTGACCGATATCGAGCGTCATTTTCAATCGAGGCGAGTCGATCAGGTGTGTTAGTCTCTCGAACCGCCCCGTGTTGTCGATCAACATCCCCGGCTCAGGTTCGAAACCGATATCCACATTTCGTTCTTCTGCGTAGTCCAGGATAACGGCAAGGTTGTCGACCAGACGCTCCAGAGCCGTATTGAAGGTCAAATCGGCCGGTTTGACACCCGACCAAATCGAAACACAATCGCTTTTCAATTCGACCGCGACGTCGATGCAGTATTTCAAAAAATCGATTCGTCGCTGGACCTCCGACTTTTCTGCTGCCAGCAGCGTCGGAGCATGTTTGTGTTCTGGATCTAGCAAAAATCGGGCGCCGGTTTCAATGACGTTGGCAAGTTCGTTTTCGTTCAGGAAATGCTTGATCCGCTGAAGCTGGACATTATGGTTCGGGTCACGTGGACTGATCCACCCATGGTCAATCGTAATCGCGACGCTTTTGTAACCTGTCTTGGCGAGCAAAGCCAATCCGTCGAATGCATTGTGGTTGGAGAGTCCGTTTGTATTGTAACCGATGATCATTCAAAGCGACGCGGGTGGGTTTTGCCGACAGGTAAGTGATTCACGATATCATGATCCGCCGATGACGGAAAGCGACGGAGCCAACTCAAGTTGAGGCGATATAGCGACTCAACAGCAAGGTAGGAATCAACAGCGCCAACACGCTGAACGCATATCCAAGTTGGCTTGGAACCGTCAAATAACAAATCGCCGCGTCAAGGACAATCAGGCTACGAAGGACCGAAACCACGCCAGCCTGAATCGGCCTGGGTTTTGCGACAATCATCGCCTCGACAATTCGCCGCAGAATAGTCAATGAAATAATTCCAATGAACAGTGGAAATACGCGTTCGAGCTGATCCGAGATTGCAAAAGACGTGGGACAATAAACCACCATCGCCAGTCCCACCAGGCCGGACGCAATCAGGAGGCCTGAAATTATCAGCGGCAGGCGGTTCTGGTCTTCAGCCGCTTCCTTTCGGCCCAACAACGTTGCGCCTGTGATCAACGTGCCGATCGCAAATGCGATCCACCACACAACAATCGGTAATCCCAGAAACCCGGCCGTCCTATAGTGCTCCAGTCCGGTTGCAATCGGAATAAAAGTGCTGGCCCCCAACAGAATGTTCAATGCTCGACAGCTCCCCATTAGGACAGGGGCAACAATCGTCCGTTTGAAAACACAGTCGTACAGAACGATACAGATTGCCAGCAGGATTGAGATTGCACCCGTTCGTAACAGCGTGCTGTCAAATCCGATTCCACGAACCCCGCCTCCATGCCAGCCCGCTGCGCAAGCGAAAATCACGCCGGCGATCAATAATCCAAACCCGACCTTGCTCGCTGTTGATCTTGAAATCTGGCCAGAGGGAAGCGGGCGTTGCGGGCGTTGCTTGAGGTCGATCGAAAAGTCAAATACGTCGTTCAGCACCATTCCTGCCAAATAGAACGATGAGGAGGCAAGCACCAGAAGAACCAGGTCGAGGGTTGGTTTCCAGGATTCATGAACCAACAGAAATGCCATCAAGATATTGGATACCGCCGACGGCAGCGCCGAGATTCGAAGCAAACGGAGCCATGGCATTATCCCACCCGGGTTCGTTGACGGGCTTTCAGTCGTGGATTGGGAATTCATGGTGGATTCAATCGGGAGCTGGACGGGCAATTCGGAATTGGGGACCGGGCTTATGTCACCGCTATCTTCCTCGGCGACAGTGCTAGCGATTTTACTTTGTGATAGTACGAATTCATCCCGAGAACGTATTTACGGTCAAGCTGATTTTAGGGGGCGGCGCCGCATGCAAGAAACG
>JAHEBQ010000150.1 GCA_024642205.1 Planctomycetaceae bacterium
GAAGCCCTGGCCCGGCAGGACCGGGCGTCCATCGGAAGCCCCCGGGTGCCAGCCCGTATCCAAAATCGGTTTCAACGACCGTGTTTCCAGCTACTTGGCCCAGATTATTGAGACGCAAAGTTTCTGAATGATTTATGTAGATCGGTTGACCTGTCGTGGGATCGGTCAAAACCTCCGGGGTCGCGCCGGGGTCGGTCGAATCCAGCAAAAATGCATAAGTGTCACCCGACGTATCATCGACGAATTTCCCCAACACCTGGCCGAAATCGTTGACTCGCATCGCGTAAGCCAACCCACTCGATGCTGGCAGGTTTAGGTATTTCCAGGTGGGATCGAAATTACCTCCTGAGTCGAATAGATCAACGAGAATACTCTTGCGGGGTCCGACATCCGGTAACAAATAGGCGACAAACTGTCCAAGATTGTTGATGTCCAATATCGAAACGCTCGTATATTCTCCCTGCAGAGTAATCAACTCATCCAGCGACCAAGTCTTCCCTGCTGTCCCCAACACTCCCTGGTGGTCATAGAGGACCACTGTTTCACCGTCGGTGAACCGTGAATGTCCGACGACGAATCCCTGATTATTGAAGTCGTTCACGTACCAGCCTTCAGGAATCGGCAGCTGTTCCAGGTGATAAGCTTGGGCGTTGGCAAGTTGTGTTGAAAGTAGGGCGAACAGTATCGCCCAAGGAATCGATTTGGCCAGTTGATTTAGTCGCGACATTTCTTTTCTCCTGCCATTGATTTCGTTGATATCGGGAATGTAAACATTCTCCAGGTTTGGCAGCGAATTCGTCTGGCTGCTCGACCCCATACCTACAGTGCGTATTCCGATCACAAAGTGGCTCAGGAAGTTCGCGGAATCTCAAAAACAGGAGGGAGCTCGGAATTTGAGTGTGCTCAACCCGCTTTACCGTTTATTGGACTGAGGGGATTGGGGACATGGAGGAGTCAACTTCGAGCAACTGTCCCGCCTCCAGCTGGAGACGAGAGAGGGCGCGGAAACTGGGACGGGAGGCCCCTGGATCCTGCGAGGTTAAGCGACCAAGCGACTTTGCCTCGCCCATGAGCCAATCCGAGCCCGATCTGTAAAGGCGCATCGCCTCCTGTGTGTCGCCTGATTTGAACTCGCATATCGCGCGAATCATATCGTTTTCGTGGTTCTCCCTGAATGGCAAGCTATTCAGACATTGACGGCAGCGATCAAATTCTCCCATCCGAAAGTCGGCCCAGGCTTTGGCTTGCTTTCCCACATCGTCATTTGGAGATTCCATCAGATATTGATCCGCGAACCAACCCGGCAGCGAAGGATCCTGGCTGAATCGTGGCAACGAGGAAGCCAGCAAGGAAAAACCTGCGAGGTCTCTGCCATGGTAATCGTTTTCTTTGAACTCGGAAGCAAGATTTGAAAACATTGATTCTATCGCAATGACCTTAATCACATCACTTTCTGTGTCTGCTTCCAATTTGACGGTAGTGGCAGAAATTGCTTCAATGCGACGATCCGCGAGATAAGCGCTCGCCTCCGGGCCGTGGATATCCATGTCGCGCACGACTTCGCCCAGTGGCGACTCGCTATCCAAGACACTTGCGGACCAAGCCTCCGTCAATTCCAGCGAATAGACAGTCCAAAATTCCTTAGACTCGCGAAGCTCATGAAGCACGCTCGCTCGGTTTTCAGGACTCAACGTGTTGTCATCGATCGCAAGATTGATGGCTAGTTCGTAGAACTTCTCCAGATGGTAGGACTCAATGGCCCAATTAAAAATTGTCTCCGGTTGGAGGCGATTCTCCATTTGCTTCAACGCCGCCTGCTGCGCGGGAATTATTTCTTTGAGTTTGCGCAACAGCTCATGGGCTGAATGATAATCTTCGTCGTGTAGAGACATCAAAGCGGGCAACCAATAGGCGACGACCCACCGAAAATAGACGTCGGCACTGTTGGGAAATCGACGGTTGGCCTCTTCGGCGATATTCCTCATCTCTTTAAACGCGCGTCGCGACTCATCCCGTTTACCGGTTTCACGCAAATCCTCGCCGACGGTATGCAAGCAATTCAACAGCACCAGGTGAGCTCGAACTCGATCAGGGAATCGTTCCGCGCCTTGTTTGGCGATCCGGGTCATTTTATCGAAGATCGCATCTTTTTCGGAATGTTTCCCCTTTCCCGCCAAGCCTATTCCTTTTGAGCGAAGGGCATTAGCAAGCATCTCTTGATTATTTGGCACGTCGGGAAATCGCTCCGCCAGCGATTCCAGTATTTCCACTCGTCTGTCATTGATTGGTTCAATCTCCGCATGACGATCCAATCGCCAATAAATGACAGCCAGGTTTTGTAACAAGACAGGAAAGTCGTCTTGAAAGTCGAAGTTATCCGGATCTTTCGAGATGGTGGCCTCATACAGTGCAAGGCTTTCCTCAAAAACTTTCGCGCATTGTTGATTGTCGAGACCCCACCAAAGCAACTGGGTTCCTTGCACGCGAAGGCAATGTGCAAGCGTATTCTGATATTCTTGATTTTCCGGCATTCTTTCAACCAGCAATCGTCCTGCATCGACACATAACGAGGCAACTTTCTCGGCTTCCACTTTCATGCTTACCTCGGGAGTCAGCGCTCCCGAAAGATGTCGTGCCGCGGCGCAATACATATCCAACATCCCATGGTCGGTTAGCCCGGCGTAGTCAATTTGAAGCAGCGTCTCGGTGGCCTTCTTTCCCCATTCCAGCTTTTCCGACGGTTTGCCAATTCCGGCGAAAACCCTCGACAAGCCCGATTGGGCCCGCGCCAAACTGATTTGCGTCACCCTTTCGTCTGGATCTATTCGTAATCGTCTCTCTGCCGCATCGATGCAACGCTGGAATGCAGCAACTGATTTTTCGCTGTGACCCAACGTTGCGTTAATGGTTGCAACTCGCCCCAGTGCAGCGACCGTCGCCATCCGAGGAACGGGATCGGAATCATCGATTTTTGATAATTGTTCATAGGCCACGAGTGCTTTTTCCAGAAATTCTCGCTGGACTTGTTTCAAACCTGGCTGTTGCGAAAGCCACTTTTGTGCGACTTCCGTGTACATGTCATTGATCGCGGTTTCAGCAAAAGCCAGCCTTGCTTCTGCGATGTCACGTTGATGCCTGGTCTGATTGAGCGCATCGGCGATCGAGGCTTCCGCCTGATTCGCCCGGTTGAGCTGCCATAAAGCCAAGCCGAGCCCAACAGAGAGGCTGAGCAAGACAGCGCTCGTGGCGATCACGAATCCACGATTTCGGGCCAGCGTTTTTGAAATTCCATACCAAAATGAACGTGGGCATGCTTCTACCGGTTCCCCATCGAGATACCTTTGGATGTCCGCTGCCATTTGACTTGCTGACTCGTAACGACGAATTCGATCCTTCTCAAGTGACTTCATCACAATCCAGTCGAGTTCACCGCGGACGGTGGCCGACAATTTTCGAGGATCCGTCCGGCGCCGTTCGGATACCGTAGACGATTCCTTGGCTGAGAGGGTGTTAACTCGATGACTTGGTCGGAGAGGCTCGTCCTCTCGAATAATACGACGCATTTCATCGAATCCAACTTGACGAAGCGTGTCACGATCGAACGGCGTCTCTCCGGTAAGAAGCTCGTACAAAATCACTCCCAACGAATAGACATCGCTGCGCGTGTCGACGTCCAAGCCGCTCAACTGGGCTTGTTCGGGACTCATGTACGTCGGCGTTCCAATCATCTGCGAAAATCCCGTATGGAGCGTCCGTTCGGTCAACGACTGATTGGTCGCTTTGGCAACTCCGAAATCAATCACTTTGGGAACCGGGTGCACGTCGTGCAGCTCAACCAAGACATTGGACGGTTTCAAATCACGATGAATCA
>JAHEBQ010000098.1 GCA_024642205.1 Planctomycetaceae bacterium
GACCGATTGACCAGGGAAGCGATTCCGCAACGTATCGTGATCCGGATTGGGAGCGCAATATGTGGTGGGAGGACCAATCAGCTGGCGACCCAGCCAAATGGCAGCAAAACACAGGAAATGGTTGGAACCAGAACCGGATCCTGCCGATTTCGCCAGATCCCATCACCGGGCAACAGGCGTTTCACTCGACGGTCGTCAGTTTGAAGAAACTGGTCTAGGTGACAACGTGCATCCGCGGGCTGCGAAATCATCTTTTGACAGGTTGTACAAAACCAATGGGTCCCAAGCTTCTGAAAAGACCTGGGAGTTTGGCATGGAGCGTCGGTACCCTCGTCCATCAAATGGACACGCCGAGGTTGATTCGGGTGTTCATTTTGTCACGAATCGTGCATCATTCACGCTTTGAAAATGCGCTACGTCAGCTCAAACAACTTCTTCGGACTTTTCATAATGCCTACTGACATCGACATTGCCCGCAAGTGTACCTTGAAACCAGTCACTGACATTGCCGAGCAGCTCGGAATATCGCCAGATTTGATCGAGCCGTATGGTCGGTACAAGGCCAAGTTGCCTTTGTCGTTGATTGATCCGGACAAGCTTGCCCGATGCAAGTTGATTCTGGTCTCGGCGATTTCACCCACGCCCGCCGGCGAAGGAAAAACGACGATGTCAATTGGGTTGACCCAGGGGCTCAATCGAATTGGCAAGCAGACCACGGTCGTATTGAGGGAGCCTTCGTTGGGGCCGGTTTTCGGCATCAAGGGCGGCGCGACGGGTGGCGGTTGGTCGCAGGTTCTCCCGATGGAGGATATCAACCTGCACTTCACCGGTGATTTCGCCGCGATTGAAAAAGCTCACAATCTGCTTTCAGCTTTGATCGATAACAACCTGCAAAGTAACACCAGGTCACTTGGTATCGATCCGCGAACCGTTCGCTGGAAACGCGTATTTGACATGAACGACCGGGCGTTGCGCGACATTGTCGTTGGACTGGGTGGGACGGGAAACGGGATTCCGCGCGAAACCGGATTCGATATCACCGCGGCTTCGGAGATCATGGCGATCTTTTGTCTCAGCAATAACCTGACCGATTTAAAGGAGCGACTGGGCAATATCTTCGTCGGATTTACGTCCGATCGAAAACCGATTTTTGCTCGCGACCTCAAAGCCAACGGTGCGATGGCGGCGCTGTTGAAGGACGCGATCAAACCCAATCTGGTACAGACAATCGAGGGGACCCCGGCCATCATCCATGGCGGACCGTTTGCGAATATTGCGCAGGGAACGAACAGCGTCATCGCCACCCGGATGGGGATGTCTCTGTCGGATTACGTCGTGACAGAAGCTGGATTTGGTTCGGATCTGGGAGCGGAGAAGTTTTTCGATATCAAGTGTGCGGGAGCCGGGCTGTCGCCTAGTGCGATGGTATTGGTCGCGACGATTCGAGCACTCAAGTACCACGGCGGTGTCGAACTTTCGAAATTGACTCAACCAAACAAATCCGCGGTGGCGCAAGGTTTGGTCAATTTGGAAAAACATCTTGAGAATTCGCAGCTTTACCATGTTGACACTGTCGTGGCGATCAATCGGTTCACATCGGATACCGAAGAAGAGATCGAAGTTGTCCGGCAACGTTGCGAAGAACTCGGGTTCCCGGCCGTTGTCGCCGACGTTTGGGGGAACGGCGGTCAAGGAGCCGAAGACCTGGCTTCGACCGTCGTCAGCAGGATCGAGTCCTCGAAGAATTCTTTCAAGCCGCTTTATGATTGGTCGCGGCCGGTCAAAGAGAAAATCAACACCATCTGTCAAAAGGTTTATGGGGCAGACAAGGTCGAATACTCGTCGGTGGCCAAACGGGATTTACGGTCGATCAAAAAATTGGGCTTGGAGGGTTTACCGATTTGTATGGCCAAGACACAAAAATCGCTATCGGATGATCCCACAAAGATCGGGCGTCCGACGGGGTTTGATGTAACGGTTCGCGAAATTGAAATTGCGGCGGGAGCCGGTTTCCTGATCCCGATCACTGGCGACATGATGCGGATGCCGGGCCTGCCGGAGACGCCTGCTTCCGAGAGCATCGACATCGACGAGCAAGGTGAGATCACGGGCTTGTTTTGATCCTGGTTTGCTTGACAATTCGGTGCCGGTTCTGTGAAAATCGGGGCCCTGAAGAATTGACACCAGTCACCTGGCTGACACGCTTGAAAATAACTCCTGTCCCTGGCGATCTGAAATGCCGCTTCCAAAAAACGTGCTGGGCACTGAACTCAAATCGTGCTGTACCTCTCCGATGACCGGTTTCTATCGCGATGGTTACTGCCGGACTGGGAAAAGCGATGTTGGCTTGCACATCGTTTGTTGCGTGATGACCGAGGAGTTTCTGTCATTCAGTCAACAAGTCGGAAATGATCTTTCGACGCCGATGGAGGAGTATGGTTTTCCCGGACTCCAGCCGGGTGATCAATGGTGCTTGTGCATGTTGCGCTGGAAAGAGGCTTTGGAAAACGGTTGTGCTCCTCAAGTTGTTCTTGAAGCTACGCATATGTCCGCGATCGAATTCGCTTCCCTGGAAGATCTGAAAGCGCATGCAGTCGATGCCTAGGATTACAAATCGTGGCGGGGCGAGTCTGCGGTGCGGTTGTTGAATCCGTAATTAAACGCAGCTTCAAGGAGTGAAATGGCAAGTCGTACCTCGGACGGATCCGCGACCTGAAATCCCGGCTCGGTGGGAAAATTTTCATTCCTGTGAATTTGGCATTGGATCGTAGACTAGCCGGTTTTCAAGAGACGTTGTCTGGTTCCATTTTAGGGGCGGTTGAAGCCAGTGACGAACCGGATTTACTGTATTCGTCGGACATTCACGTCCAATCGAAATGGGCGGCAGGGTGTGTAGGCTCCCCACGTGCGACGGTGGGCAGTGCTCGGGCCGTTTGGAGCGAGTTGGCTTTTTGTCAAAAAACAACTTTTCAGAAAAGGGTTTTTACAATCGTCCGGCGTGCCAAATTGCGATAATTTGGACGCTGAGTACCTCCTTTCAGGACAATCGCAGGCACATTCATGGCTGATTCAACCAACCTCGATTTCAACAAACTGGCCCGGCAGGCGGTTGATCTGGCTGCCGAAATCCTCGGCGCCTCCCGCGAGAATGAAAGCTCCCAGGAGCGCGCACGTTCGGCGATGATGGCCCGCATGATGCGTGACGCGCCCGGCAAGAAATTTACGATTGCGATGGCGGATCAGGTTTTGCGGATCAAACGCCCTGCCCGCGCCGCCGACCGAATGAACAGCCTGTTGAAAGACTACGGTGTACCGAAGTACTTTTCCGGCATGGATCAAATGGCGTTGCGAATTGGAAACGAATTGGCCCATTGGTTTCCGAACATTGTGATGCCCAAGGTCACCAGCAAGGTTCGTGAGGATTCACGTCACGTCATTATTTCGGCGGAAGACAACGAGTTTGCCCAGTACCTCGCGGATCGCAAGAAATCGCAAGTCCGTGTGAATTTCAATCAACTGGGCGAAGCCGTGCTGGGTGACCACGAAGCGGATCGGCGACTGCGTGATAACATCCAGCGACTGATCGAACCCGGTGTAGACTACATTTCGATTAAACTCTCTGCTATCGTCAGCCAGATCAGTTTGACCGGTTACCAGCAGACGATTGATGAAATCAAACCCCGTTTGCGATCAATTTATCGAGCCGCGATCGAAGGTGGTGGTGCCCAGGCCCCAAAATTCGTCAACCTCGACATGGAGGAGTATCGCGATCTTCATTTGACCGTCGACGTATTCAAGTCAGTATTGGATGAGACTGAGTTTGAAGCCTTTGAAGCCGGCATTGTGTTGCAGGCGTACCTGCCCGACTCGTACCTGGTTCTGCAGGACCTGACCCAATGGGCTCGCATGCGGAAGCAGCGGTCCGGCACCGGCATCAAGATTCGATTGGTCAAAGGTGCAAACCTGGCCATGGAGCAGGTGGAGGCCTCGCTCGAAGATTGGCCGCAGGCTCCATACCATAGCAAACTGGAAGTCGACGCCAATTACAAACGGATGCTCGAATTTGCTTGTCGGCCCGAAAACGCGGACGCGGTTCGTATCGGGGTCGGCAGTCACAACCTCTTCGATATCGCGTACGCCATGTTGCTGCGCAAACACTATGGCGTTGAATCCCGGGTCGAATTCGAAATGCTGGAAGGCATGGCCAACGCCCAATCCGAGGAAGTTCGCGAACGTACAGGTGGAATGCTGGTCTATGCCCCGGTTGTGCTGGACGCGGAATTTGAAGCGGCAATTGCGTACCTGGTTCGCCGCTTGGACGAGAACACGGCGCCAGGTAGTTTTCTGGGTGCCCTGTTCGCGTTGGAGGAAGGCACGCCGGAATGGAAGCAGCAATGCGAAGCTTTCTTTGCAGCGGTGGAACTCTCCCGTGATCCGGCACTCGATTCCGGCGCCAACCGATGTCAGAACCGGTTGACCGAGAAGCCGGAGCCAGAGCCCGCGGACGTGCCTTTTCACAACGAGCCCAATACCGATTTTTCCCTGCCGGCGAACCGCGAATGGGCGCATCAGATCATCGAGAAATGGAAAGGAATGGAACTCGACCCGATACCGATTCAGGTCGGCGGTGAACTTCGGTTGGAAAAGCTGACTGGCGCGGGCAGGGACCCGTCGCGACCGGCGTATCGAGCCTATCAGTTCTGCCAGGCCGACAAGTCCGATGTTGAGTTGGCCCTGGTCACGGCAGTGGATGCCCAGTCGGACTGGGAAGGCCTCGGCGTCGCAGGACGTAGTGAGATCCTGCGCCGCGCGGCAAGTGTATTGGCGGCTCAGCGTGGCGACACGATCGGTGCCATGCTCCTGGATGCCGGAAAGAACATTCGGGAAGCCGACGTCGAAATCAGTGAAGCCATTGACTTCGCCAGCTACTACGCCAGGAGTCTCGACGATTCCGGCTGGACCGATGGCACGCGCGGGAATTCATGCGGTGTTGTCGTCGTTACGCCGCCGTGGAACTTTCCTTACGCCATTCCGGCAGGCGGCGTCCTGGCAGCCCTCATGGCGGGCAACTCCGTGATTCTGAAACCGGCTCGCGAATCCGTGTTGGTCGCCTGGATGCTGGTTCAACAACTATGGGAGGCCGGAGTTCCCCGAAAGGTGCTGCAATTCATACCCACTGTCGATGGCGAAACCGGAAAAGCACTTGTTGCTGACCCGCGGGTGGGAGCTGTGATTCTGACGGGCAGTATTTTTACGGCCAAGTTGTTTCAGGGATGGCGCCCTGATTTGCGGTTGTATGCAGAGACCAGTGGCAAGAACAGCCTGATCATCACCGCAGCTGCCGACCTCGATCTTGCCGTCAAAGATCTGGTCCGCGGTGCGTTCGGTCACTCTGGCCAAAAGTGTTCCGCGACGAGCCTTGCGCTGGTAGAAAAAGAAGTTTACGACAACCCGAAATTCATGCAGCAACTCAAGGACGCGGCCGAGAGTTTGACAGTCGGCGGTTCCTGGAATCCCTCGGCAACGGTTACGCCGGTGATTCGGAAACCGGACCAGTACCTTGAGCAAGGGTTGACGCAACTCGAAGCAGGCGAAACCTGGTTGATTGAGCCCAGACTGATTGACGGCAACGAATGCCATTGGAGTCCCGGAATTCGTCTGGGCGTTCGGCCAGGTAGCTGGTACCACGCGACCGAGTGTTTTGGCCCCGTACTCGGGTTGATTCGTGTCGAGAATTTTGAAGAAGCCATCAACATCCAGAACAGCAGTGAATTCGGTTTGACCGGAGGGCTCCATTCGCTTGATCCGAAAGAGATCGACCGCTGGCGCGAGTGCGTGGAAGTCGGAAACGCCTATATCAATCGCACAACCACAGGGGCAATCGTTCGCCGTCAGCCCTTTGGCGGTTGGAAAGATTCCTGCGTTGGTCCCGGCCCGAAGGCCGGTGGTCCAAACTACGTGGCGACTTTCTGTGACTGGACCGAGACAGGTTTGCCATCCAGGGCTGCGAAACCGGCTGCGGAAACCCGATCAGTGCTCAGCCGACTGCGATCATTGGTCGGTCGAGATCGTGAGATCCGTCTGAACGCGGCAGCCGAAAGCTACGCCTATTGGTGGGACAGGGAGTTCTCTATCGAACATGACCCTTCCCAGATTCACGGAGAGACGAATCATTTTCGTTACCGCGCGAGGCCGTGGCACCTGATTCGATTCCAGGCAATGGGCAGCAACGCTGAGCTTGAGGCTGCCGCGTTGATCTCATTGGCCTGCCAGACGGTTGGCACTTCATTATTGGTCAGTATTTCAGAAGCCCACGAAACGATTGCGAAGTTTGCCAAATCGACCGGCGCGAAACTTCAGATCGAATCGGATGATGACCTGGTCTTTCGGCTGAAAACGATGAAGGGTGGAACAATCAGGATTTTTGGTGACTACGAGGCGCTCAAGTATGCCCCTGCCGAAATCGGAAATCTTCCCATCATCGCGCCCATCGCGCTGGCCAACGGGCGGATTGAATTGCTGAACTACCTGAAAGAGCAGTCGATTTCCGAAACGGTGCATCGCTACGGGAATATTTTCGATTAGCGCGTCAAATGACCGGCGCAGGCAAGCCCGGCGTGCGTCGACAGAGGTCAACGCTGTAGTCGTACGCGGTTCGTCGATACCCATCAGGTGTTGACAACCGTCACTCGCCGGTGTGCCGGAATCCTCCCGCGTTGGGCAGGTTCAATGTCTTGCAGGCGAGAAAATTGCGATTCCAGCTACCGGGAAATCTGCACGACAGGACAGCAAGGAAAATGGGCTGACACGGGTTCACGAGGGGTTGGCGCGACTCAATACCGGAAGTGTCGAATCTGCTCGCCGCGAACGCCAATTTCGGTCATGGCTTCGATTCCGATGTCCAGATGCTTGTCAACCCAGTTGCTCGTCACTTCCCTGTCGGACGCTTCGGTCTTGACGCCTTCGGGCGTCGTCGGCACATCGGAGACAAGTAACAGGGCACCGCGCGAAATCGCGTTGTAATGGCCGACAATAAACAAGGTGGCGGTTTCCATATCGATTCCGATGCAGGTTAGTTTTTCAAGATTTTTTCGGAAATCGCGGTCGTGTTCCCAAAGTCGCCGATTGGTGGTGTAGATGACTCCTGTTCGATATTCAATTTGTCGTTTCACAAGGCACTCGGACACGAACTTGTGAAGCTTGAACGACGGGAGCGCCGGGACTTCGGGGGGAAAATAGTCGGAACTGGTCCCCTCGCCACGGACCGCCGCGATTGGCAGGATGAAATGGCCAATTTCCGTCGAGTCTTTTAGGCCCCCGCATTTGCCGAGAAACAAAGCCCCTTCCGGATTGCGGGCCGAAAGCAAGTCCATGATGGTCGCCGCATTGGCCGAACCGATGCCAAAATTGATGATGGTCAACCCGGACGTGTTCGTGGCAGCCTGCATCGGCTTGCCTTCACCGTAAATATCGCAGTTGAATCTTGCCGCGAATTGCCTGACGTAGTAATCAAAATTCGTCAACAGGATGTAATCGCCAAAACGATCGATGGGCATCCCCGTGTACCTGGGCAGCCAGTCTCGAGCGATCGCCAACCGGTCGATTTCGGATTTTGGGTCTGTACGCATCTCAACCTCGATTTGAATTTCATCCAGCCATCATTGTTTCAGATTTATGGAAAACAACCAAGCCAAGTGCAAATTCGGTTCCTGCCGGAAAAACCGGGTTGTTATCGTGCGTGCCGTATCCCGGGATGCGTTCACGGTTTCTGGTTCAGTCGGTCCTTCAACCTGCCCCGTGAGTTCTCGTTCCAGCGCTGCGAAGCGATTTTTGGATGGCGGCCAGGAGACCGTCAGCTAACTTGTGTCCGTTCGCCTGATCCAATACTTTAGTGGCATTGGGCCAGTGCCATCGCGTGCTGAACCGTTGTGAAATTTCTAAAATCGGGATCATCATGGCAACGGGCAAGAAAACGGATTTGGGCGAGATCACCATCCAACATGGTCCGTATCCAGAGTTGACCTGGGTGGCCGTTTTTGTGGGTTGGGGAATCGGCGGACTGATTGCAGTCTCGATTGCATATGCGGCCTTGATCCTGGGCTTTTCGATCGAGGGATCCGAATTGGCGGCGATTCTTGGTTGGGGAGTGTTGCGCGGTGTGATGCGCCGCTCCAGCATCGTTGAAAACAATATCAACCAGACGATCGCTTCCGCTGTTAACGGTGCGTCGTCCGGAATCATGTTTACTGTTCCGGCGCTGTTCATCCTGGCCCGTACGGAGGGTTTGGAAACGGTCGATGATTTTGACTTGAACCTGATATTACTCATTATTTTTGCCTCGATCACCGGATGTGTCCTGGGGCTCGCGTTCGTTATACCCCTTCGCAAGCAGATGATCGATTTTGACCGTCTGGCTTTTCCTGGGGGGATTGCAGTCGCGACGATTCTGAAATCGCCAGGGGCCGGGTTGAAGAAAGCGATGTTTTTGATGTCTGGTGCGATCATTTCAGGAATGATCCACCTGGTGGTATTGATCACGATGGGAGAAGACCACGATTGGCAGGCGGGTGCGCAATTTGCATTGCCATCCATGTTGAACATTGTGTTTTATATTTCGATCATGACGATTGGTGTTGGATACCTGTCTGGAAAGGGTGGATTCTGGTTTGGTGCCGGGGGTTTTATCTGCTACTTCGTGCTTTCCCCGGTGCTGCAGTATGTGGGGTCCGACAGCGTTCAGGAGATCGTTACCAATCCCAACGCCATGCGATTGCAGCTTTATCGCCCGACAGGAATTGGGATGCTGATTGGCGCTGCTGTTGGGGGAATCGTCGCGGCGTTTCCCTTGATTCGCAGCGCGATACATTCGATGCACGCGGCCAGCAAGGAAGTCTCGACTGATCTTGCTTCGCAGAACGATGAAATGCCCATCCGGTTACTGTATGGGGCCATTGTTGCCGGGACGGTTGCCTTGATCGCGATCGCGTTCATGTCTTCGGAAGAAATGACACTGTGGCGGGCTGCATTGATGGCAGTCCTGGGGACGCTTTGGGTCTGGGTGGCGGGCGTGATCGTCTCCGAATGCGTTGGTCGGACGAACTGGTCTCCCTTGTCGGGCATGACGCTGATCGCGGTGACCATCGTGGTAATGATTGCCAAAGCGGGCATGTCAGATCCGGCAGCTGTGATCAGTTCAATGATTGTCGGCGTGGCAATTTGTCTGGCGGTGTCCCAGGCCAGTGACATGATGCTGGACCTGAAATCGGGGTATCTGGTGGGGGCAGTGCCCAGGAGGCAGCAAATGGCCCAGTACATTGGTTGCTGGTTGGGGCCATGCATCGTGGTCTTTCTGATGCTGCTGCTGAATGAGCAATATGAAATTGGAAGCGATAAACTTCCTGCGCCTCAGGCGACGGCGCTCGCATCAGTGGTGGACGGAATCATGAGCGATGATGTTCCCAGCTATCGCTACGCCGCGGGAGCCGGACTCGGGTTGTTGCTGGCCTTCAGCGGTCTTGGCGGAATTGGTGTGTTGGTCGGATTGGGATTTTACATGCCTTTCAATATCGTCATGACCTACACCGTCGGAAACATTCTCCGAATCGCCTCGGATCGCTGGCTTGGGAAAAAGTTCAGCCACGATGTCGGGATTCCGATTGCTGCCGGGCTAATCGTGGGAGAAGCGCTGGTGGGCGTCGGTTATGCCCTGGTGATGGTGTTTTGAAAAAGCAGTTCAACGTTTGGAAAGCAAGATTATGAACGGTCTTCGGTTTGTCGGTCAGATCCTGTTGTGGCTGGGATTTTTGTCGGCCGCGCTTGCGGCCTGCAGTCAAAAAGAATATGACTTTTTGCCGGACCTGGAAAAAGTGTCGTTGTCCAAGCTGGTGGACGGTGCTTCGATTTCGGCAAGCGAACTTCAGCAGCATTCTGCCGCAACCATTGAGGAGCTTTCGTCGGAAGAACTGGAGACCCTGTGCAATGTCGTGGCTCCAATTCTTGCCAAGCGAGCCGACGACGCGAAGAGATTTGGTCGACTCACCAACAAACCCGTGGCCGATCTAACGCCTGAAGAGTTGGATGAGTACGTCAGCTTCGTCATTCCGGTTTTGAAGGAGCAGTCGCTCGCGCGCGCCGTCGATGAGGCCAAACAGAAAGCGGGCACGTTCGGCGAGAATGCAGAGGAACCCAAGAAATCCGCCAAGTCATTTGGCAAGAAGGAATTCATCTCCAAGCGTACGTCGTTGATTGAGAACAAATGGCCCACCGTCAACTGGCTGTGGTACGGCCTATCGATGATTCTGGGAATTGGGGGCGTCGTATTGTTGCGAAAAACATCGAAGTCCAAAGAAACGGAATCGTCCCGTGTGGCAGAAGAATTCTCGATCGTGACCCGCAGTTTGACGGATCTGCAACTGCGAATTGGGGAGCTGGCAGCAAATCTCGAAAAACTGGCACCGCAGGATGTGGTCGAATTCATCGATGAAACCTGCGTTGATCCGTTTACGGATTTCGCCGATGCCCGAAACGCGTTGATCCAGCGTTACGGCTTGCGGGCTTTCGCCGAAATCATGACTCAGTTTGCCAGTGGCGAACGATTCTTGAACCGTACCTGGTCAGCGGCGGCTGATGGATACATGAACGAAGCGATGGACAGTGTTACTCGGTCCAACGCCCACATCATACGGGCTGGCGAATTGCTGGAAAAATATGAGTCGGAACACCAGGCAAAGTGATCCAGTCAGACGCCGTTCCACAGCAGATGTGGTCCGTCAGGCGGCTCTTCGAGAAGACGGGTCGTTATTCGCTTTGGCAGTATTCTGGTACATTTGTTGTCGCATCTGCAACAACAACTCGGCTTGTTCGACATGACGTTGACGAAGCTGTTTGACGCGCGCGTTGGTGGATTCGAAAAGTTCCCGTAATGATTCGATGTGTTGATTCTTCTTTTCGATGTCCGCATTCTTCTTTGCCAGCAGTTCCTGCAATTCCGTCGTGAGTTGCTCAATGCAGGCGTCCTTGCGCGCGATATCCGAGTTCTTTGACAGGATGTCCTGGTCCTTTTGTTCGAGGTCCCGAGGGAGCTGGTCCAGTCTGGCGATCGCCTGATTCAATTCCAGTTGGAGTCGATGGACTTCGGATACCTGAAACACCGGGTTGTCCGGGTAAAGTAAAATCGGATCGAATTCCGCTGCTCCCGGTGGGAGTTCACGATGAAAACCCGGCAGGATTCGCATCGGCATTTCCAGGGGTTTTTCGTCCTGACGGGCTTGGGCCCCGTTTTCAACCATCGTATTGATCAAGTAATAAAGTCGTGAGCAGGCCGGTTGCTCAAGTTGTAACTGATCATGCAGGACCGAACGCTGGAAAAGCATTTTGGCCGCCGGCGGGTTTTCGAGTTCACTGATCACCGGATTGAAATGTGCCGGTGCCGTAATAGTCCAGGCCGATGGTACATAAGCCGGAGCGTTGTTGAAGTCCAGGACGGCTGTCGGTCGACGCTTGAGGACGCTTTCAAGGTACAACGTTGAGGGGGTTGTGATCACCGCGTCGGCCATTTCGATTGCGTCAGATAAGGGCCAGGGCTGGTTCTCGAATTCCATTTTACCCGGAGTGCCCAGTTCTCGATCCAGGCCATCCGTCAATCTCCAGGTCAATTCTACCGGTCTTCCATTGACCGTGTGGTTGACGTCAAACCGAAGGCGCAACAGATACAACGACTCGAGCACTTTTTCGCGCTGGGCAGGTGTGAACGCCGGTGAGTTTGCCGTTGCGATCAGGATTCGAAAAGCGCCATTTTTTTGGACAGGAAGACATTCACTGTTGGCATGGGAATCGAACCTGGGCATTCCGACAACCTCGCACTTGCCGACGTTGCCCCAGGATTCAATCGTTCTGGCCTGTGCACTACCAATGCAGGCCAACTTGTGTCCGATCAACGGTTGAAAAAGGGAACCGTCGGCGACCGTAGGATTCTCCCACGTGTTTCGATATTCGAGGACACCATCGGCAAGTATGAGAATTGGAACCCGCGTCGTTTCATAGATCCGCCGAAGCGCTGAAATCTCTTCCCAGCGATAGTGCATATGCGTTACCACCAAGCCGGCGTCCGATGGAACCTGCCAGTCGGGGGCATAAGACTCGACGACTTCGCATTCAAAGGGACAGTTCGTCATCCAGCTCGCATAATTGCTGCTGGTACGAGCGAACCGATTCAAGATGTATACCTTGAAGTTTGACACGGTCGAATGGGAATTGGGTGAAGGGAATGGATCAGGCAGGAAATCTGACGAATTGCCTTGTTTTTGACGCGAAAACTAACATTTATCAGGAGTTCCCAACAGACGAATATCCAGCTTGCTAGCTGACGACAGCTTGAAAATTGGAATCGAACCCGTCAAATTGGAATGGTCGCGGCATGAGATGGAAATTGACATTCTTCGCGGCACCGCGAATCAGCGGGTTTTTCAGTACGCCGTTTATGCCAGGATTTGACACGTTGATACGATGAGTTACGAACACTCCAGTGAATTTGAAGGCGGTGATTCGATGAGCGGTTCAGAATCCAGCAACTCTAATCCGCCCTTGCGTCGCAAACCGAGATCGGTCGAGCCTGGTTCGTCCTCCCCGGACGGGTCTGCGGCCCCGTCCTCTCTGGCTCCGAAATCCGCCCGGCACACCTGCTCTTACTGCGGTCAGTCGTTTGACCGGGCAGACTCACGACATATGCCATTTTGCAGCAAGCGCTGCCAGCAAATCGATCTTGGTATGTGGCTCAATGAGTCCTATGGGTTGCCCCACGAAGGTGAATCGTCTCTCGACAGCTACGGTGTCCAGGGTGAAGATGATTGAAGACAATGTCATCTGGTTCAGGCCGCGGCAACTGTTCGTGTTCGGGTATCAACTTCTTCAGTGTTCAGACCGGGATAAAAGCCCGGACTTGGAACGTTGATCTCAAGCGGTGGCTGGGGCAGGTATGTGTCAGACACCCACGGCAAACAGGGTGTTTTTTCCAATTCTTGCAGAACGCCACCCCGCGGAAATTCGATTGTTCTGGCGGTTCTAAAGATCGTCGACTTATTTATAATTGGGCCCAATCGCCGAATCGGCCAACCGCAATTGTCAATGCAATTTCGCCGATCGACCTGAAATAAATTCCTGGAATCATCTTCAATGGCTGAGCAACCTGTAATCGTTCAAAAAATCTCGTGGGGTAATCTCTGCCCGTGGACATTGGTCTTCAAAACGTTGCCAGTCGCATCGAGCATCAGCGTGCTGGTTTTCGCTTTGCTCGGCGTCGTATTGTCGCCGATGGGGTGGCTGTTGAGCGAGACAGTGTTTATCAACAAGGATTTGAAACAGGATACGGAATTGATGCGGATCGTTCAGGTGAATCGCAGTCCCTATCGCGGCGTATTTCTGGCAACGGAATCAAACGCCGATTCGATAGAAGTGTTGGGCGCTCCGCTGAGCGGTCCGCGGATGGTTTTTCGACAGTTCGTGAGGCCGTTTGAATACCTGTTCAGTTCAGGCCGCGGTCTGCGGGAGTTTCTGTATTTTCTGGTCGGCTGTTGTTGGTCAATTGTTGTCTGGTCCTTCGTTGGTCTGGCGATTGCCAGGATATGCCTGCTAAGACTGACTCGCAACGAACAATCCGGAATTGACGACGCATTTGAATTTGCGATGGACAAATGGTTGGCAACCGCCGGCGCCATCGGTATTCCATTGATTGCGGTGGCGCTGCTGTGCATCCCCGGTTTCGTCATCGGTTTGTTGATGGGTTTTGATTTGGGCGTCGTGATTGCGGGGGTGCTCTGGTTTGCCATCCTGGCATGCGCCCTGGTAATGGGGTTGCTGCTGTTTGGTTTGATGTTTGGCTGGCCTTTGATGGTTGCCAGTGTGGCATGCGAGGGGCAGAATTCGTTTGACGCGATGACTCGTGCATACGCTTACACGTTTCAGCGTCCGCTTCACTATGCGTTCTATATGGTGATTGCGATTCTGTTCGGCGGGTTTTGCTGGCTGATCGTTTCCAATTTGGCGAATGGTGTGGTTGATCTGGCATTTTGGTCTTCATCTTGGGGAGCGAATGTTGTTTCCGGTGACCGCATCCAGACGATCCAGGGAATCCTGCCGGTTCCGGAAGGTGGATCGAAGGCGTTGGTCAATAGTGGTCAAAGCTTGATTGGACTCTGGAACGCGTTATTCAAAACGCTTGCGGCCGCGTTCGTTTACGGGCTGTTCTGGTGTATGGCCTCGGCGATTTATTTGCTGCTTCGCAAGGATGTTGATGAGACGGAGACGGACGAGATTTACGTAGTCGATGAGCAGCGAACTTACGATCTGCCACCCTTGAGGTCGGACGAACACGGTATCCCCCAGGTCCAGGAACCGGTACCCGTTCCAGAAACGACCGAGTCGGCGGACGACGATTCCGAAAGCGAAGTGGACCTGACCTGAGGTTGACCAGGGTGGGACTAAATCAAATGGAACGTGTTTCGATGTCGGTTTTCCGCCGGACATCGTGCAACCGTTTGCCCACCACTGCCTGATGGCGGATTTCAGCGGGATAGGTCAAAATGTTCTATTCATGAATCGGCCGGGTA
>JAHEBQ010000043.1 GCA_024642205.1 Planctomycetaceae bacterium
TTCGCATGATGTCTTCGAATGCTTCGCCATGTTCATGCAGAAAATGGCGACCACCGCCGTCGCAATATACGATCACCGTGTCAGCGTTATCCAGGGCTGTTGGGTCTGCGGGCCATCCGTTTCTGTATACCGTTGTCACGACCGGCAGATTTTCTTCGGAGGCAGCAGTGTCGAGCGCCTTCGCCAACAACAGGCAGCCCGCGTTGTGTTCGTGGGCTCCGTAGCCATGACTTGGCATGCCAGCGATAAACACGATTTTTTTCGTGCCCTCATTAAGCGCCAAGCGCTTAAGGAGAATGTCCTTGAACTCGATCTTCATCGGCGGTCCGACGTGAATTTGAAAACCGAGCAAGCCCTTGTTTTTGATCTCTGAGGTATCCTCGTCGATCACTTCAGAGGTCACGTTGCCATTGATTTTGGTAACCAGGTGATTCCCCTGAGCGATGATTTGCATTTCGTTCCAACCGTCCAGGTCGATCTTGTCAAGCAATTCGTCCGGATCGGATACCTTCAAAACATCTTTATCTTTCTTGCCTCGAAGCGTAACTTTTTCGCCACGCTGGCAGAGGATGCCCCGTCCAGTTCTTTCGGAGTAGGTAATGCCAATGAATTTTCCGGAGCGATCAATGTCGGCCTGGTATCCACTTAAACGATCCGACACGCCCTCGAACAGGGAACTGCGGTATTGAACGCCGCTGTTGGCTTTTTCGGTGCCGGAGATCCTGAATTTCAACTTCAATTCAAAATCGTCGACTTCGCCCTGGTCCCAGACAAGAAACCGGTTCACATCGACTTTGTTTTCTTCGGTTGATTCGCCGACGATCGCGCCGTTCTCAACTTTCCAAAATGTTTCGTTTCCTTTCCATCCATCCAGAGACTTGCCATCGAAGATTGGCTTGAATCCATCTTCCTGTCCGTGAGCGAGTGCGCCCGGCGAGACAATCGATAGCGTTGCAAAAATCAGTAATCCAAGAGTTCGAAACATGTTTGATTTCCTGAGGTGGTCAATGCGTCTGGGAATTCAGTTTACCGGCAATGTGGCCGAAAATGCAAACCGTTGTCCTGGAAATCCCACCGACAATCGGCCATCGCATCCAACCCGCGGTCCTTCATGGACTTGCCTGTCCACAGGAATTCAATTGAAACATCCTCGCCGATGAACCTTGTCGAATCATCTGACCGACAACTCGGTTCGGGTCTCGGGTCGAACGTCTGATCCGGGCCAGTTCAAGGTCAAGTTTGGGATTCGTGCGGACAACCTTGACCAAACCAGCCAACCGGCAACTAACAGCATTGAGAACGACAACACCGATTTCCGGAACTGACCCGAGTTCAACCAGGTACCCGGTATCAATAAATACCGGATTTGGACCAACGATGGACCGCATGGGTTACCCGGCTTGTTTCGAACGTCTCCCAGCACTGAGTTATCCAGCAACGCCGATTTCACTCACTTCTCCTCGACCGGATGCTCCACCTGCCAGTACATTGGGGCACACCGCAGGCGAGCGTCGTCGACATGCAAAACGGCATTGAATTGGCGTGCGAGAACTTTCATGTTTACGACATTTCGAATGTCGTCGTCAGGCACACGCATGAACTGCAGATGCCCGCTGGATCACCGATGAAGTCAGTGATTCCGTCGGGCGACTGTCGTTCAGAAAATTCAGAGTCGCCAATTCGAGTGTTTTCTGATTGACATGCGCAGCGCCCGCGACATGCACGATGTAACCCAGCGGGACAAGCAAGGCATCTCGATACTCGGGATTCAACAGCGAGATTGGCTGCCCAAAACGTTGCGGGTAAGTGATGCAGGCTGCTTGTTTGTCGTTTACGGTGTCCGGTTCATGATACCTCACCGTAGGCAGGAGGCATTCAAACCGCCGGAAACAAGGAAGGAGCCTGGGCCGCATTTGTTGATAATCAAGCGCTGTTATTCAACGAGTCGGGAAAGACTCGCGAGAAGGTGTTTGTCATGACGGGAGATGTGCACCAACGCTGCGCGATCAAGGTCAACGACAACATCTGGAGATCTTGCTGCGGACTGCACCACCGTGCCAATCATGTTTCCCGGGACGACGAAATGGATCGGCTGGAAGCTGGCAAATTCCAGTTTGGACCACGACCGTGTGATATTCGCTGGGGCAGCTGTATCCTGCCTGGACTGCTTCGACTCGAACGACTCTATCCGCATTTCTGTATCGTCCAGTTCAACAACGTGTTTAACACGTCGCAAATGTTGGCGAAAAACGCCTGGTTGCTTACCCTCAACCCCAGGTCAATTTCCAGTCGTTCGACAGCAAGACTGGCGAGCTGGCTAATTCGGAGAGCATTACCGTGGATTATCTACGAGGTAAATGCCATTTTCGACCCTAGAATTCCCCGTTCGGGCGGCCGCCGCAGCCAGAGGGATAGACAGGAAGAAATGGAGTTGGCAGAGAAAACCCCAGGGGTACATCCCATCAATGGCGACTCTCGACATGACGACATTTGACAGATTGCCTCTGGTAAGAAACGGCTAGCCGGATTCCGCAGTTACGCCGATCACACCAATAAGTGTTGTCATCCGGGTGTCGGACTTTCCAAAGCATGGTGTCAATCTGAATCGCTCGTCGCCACGGGAATTCCCGGTTCGGTCGTGGAGCCCGTTTTTCTGGAATCGCTGGTTATCCACGGATTCCAACCGAACAACAGCTCACCGTCAGCGGGCTTTCTGATTCGCCAATGTGACAATGATCTATGAAGAGATCGGCGAGATCTTGTCCGGTTTAAAGAGACAGCATGCGCCAAACGCTCAATCGTGATTTTTGCTTCCGAACCGGTCGACTACTTGGCCGATCACGGACACAGCCAGAAATGGACGACATACGACATCATCACGAAGGTGCCGACGATCGTTTGCGTGCCCGGCCAGTTTGAAGGTGGGCGTAAGGTGAACGGCATATGTCTGCTGTTTGACCTTGGATCAACGCCCCTCGAACTTGGCGGTTTCGTTTAGCCGCCAGACCATGTTCAATTGAAATGAACCATCCTCTCCACCCAAGCTTACAAAGATTCGAACTGCAACAGCTTGGCACGATATTCGCAGTTCTTGGTTTCGTCTGCCCGGTGAGCCAAATTGGCCATTCGGTGCAGAAAGGCATGGAGCCGAACAAAACCGAGGAAATTGACCGGATCTTGACCGTACAGGAATTTTCAAAGAATGAAGATCATGATCAATCTGACTACAAGTTGTCGTAAATCGGATACGGTTTGCTTTGGGGTGGTGGCAACTCTGGCGGTTTTGCTGACACCGCTTGTTTCTGCCCAAGATAATACGGCCTTGAAGCCTCAACCGTCCACCATTTCGGAGCTTCAGCCAGCGCAAGCACTCGGTCAATCATTCACCATAACGGATTCCGATAAGCCACAACAAAACCAGTCCGTGGAAGCGCTCAAGTCCCAACTGAACGTCGAACCCGAAGTCTTGATGCGTGGACCGCTACACGAAGCCTTTGCCGATGCCTTTCAAGCCAATCCCCAACCGAACCCGATCGTCGAATCCGCCCCGCCAGAATCGATCAACGAACTTCCGCCGGAATTCAGGCCGGAAGGGGAAAATGTTCAATGGATTTCCGGATACTGGGCATGGGACGAAATCCAATCGGATTACATCTGGGTCAGTGGCGTCTGGCGTGACGTACCTCCGGGGCAACATTGGGTGTCAGGATATTGGGAGCAGGAGGAGCATGGATATCGCTGGGTTTCCGGATTCTGGACACGCGAATCACCGCAGCAATTAAATTATCTGCCAGAGCCACCGGCCGACCTCGAACAGGGTCCTTCGATTGCCGCGCCTGACGAAAACTATTTCTATTGCCCCGGGAGCTGGGAATACCGAACCGAAAGCTATGTCTGGCGCACCGGCTATTGGCAACCAAATGTCGAGAACTGGGTCTGGATTCCCCCACGTTACGTTTGGACCCCGCGAGGATGTATTTACCGGAACGGGTACTGGGATTACGAATTTAACGACCGAGGAACCGTTTTTGCGCCGGTCTCTTTTTCGCAGCCAATTTATCAGTCTGTCGGCTTCGAGTTTCGGCCTGCCTACTGTGTTAACACTGGCGCCGACTTTCTCGTTCACATGTTCGTCCGGTCCAACGGCAACCATTACTTTTATGGTGACTGGTATGGAGCCAATCAACTGCCGACTCCTTATCGACCATGGATCAATCAACAAAGTCATTATCGCAACTACGACCCCTTGTTAGCTCATTACGGCTGCAGTCGCTACCGGCACGACGGCGTTCAATTGCTGACCTGGGTCAACAATCAACATCGCTACTACGCCAGCCATCGAGAAGTTCGCCCTGGTGTTACGTTGAATGTCCATATCAGGACGAAAAGTTCGGGTCACGACCACCAGCAAAATGATTACCTTCGCCGAGCAACGCTGGCCGATCGCTATGTCAATAACGGACGCCAACCGCAAGGCAGCCATGGTAATCGACCCCCCAGCGAGTTGAACGGGAGTCGACCGGTTCGAAATCATATTCGGGTCGACGAAGACGATCAACGTCGAACCGATTCGCTGCAGAAACATAATCGTGAAATTGCCGAGTTGCGCAGACAGTCTGAACGAAACCAAAATATCCGATCAAGCGATCGGATTGGACCGGATCATTTACCGGGAAAAGGACCTTTGACGCGTCGACCTGGTGGCGTTTCGAAACAGAATTCGGAGGAGAAAAAAATACGACAACAGAGCGCATTCCGAGAACCGCGAAACAGCGAGACAGACGGTAACGCTAACGATCGCAATAACGGCAATCGCGACAACCCGCGGGCGTTGGCCAGCCAACCGAACCTGTCCGTAATTCGAACGGAACTTGAAGAATCGCGTCAAAGAGCATCGGGAAAAGAAGCCCGGCGAGAACAACCGCCTTCAGAACGTTCACAAATTCCCCGGAATCGGCTGACGGATCAACGAGCTCGAGACGCAGTTTCACGAGCCAGGATAACGCAGCAAACAAACGAACAATCCCGGTTAGAGACTCAGCGACAACAGGCTCTACGCCATCAGGGTGAACTCAAACGCACCCAGGTCGTGGAAAAACCGGAAAGTGGTCTGCAAGCCGGGCGGGAGAAAGAAAACATGCAAAAAGAGGCGAAAGCCCGAGAGTCCCGGCAGCAACAGGAAGCGGCTCGGCGAGCGAAGGAGGCACAAGTGGTTCGTGACAACGGGGTCCGCGAAGCACAGGCCAAAGCGGCCCGCGATAATGCCGCGCGGGAAGCGAAAAGTCGAGAATTCCGGCAGCAACAGGAAGCGGCTCGGCGGGCGAAGGAAGCACAAGTGGTTCGTGACAACGTGGTCCGCGAAGCACAGGCCAAAGCGGCCCTCGATAATGCCGCGCGGGAAGCGAAAAGTCGAGAATTCCGGCAGCAACAGGAAGCGGCTCGGCGGGCGAAAGAAGCACAAGTGGTTCGTGACAACGCGGCCCGCGAAGCACAGGCCAAAGCGGCCCTCGATAATGCCGCACGGGAAGCGAAAAGTCGTGAGTCCCGGCAGCAACAGGAATTGGCTCGGCGGGCCAGGGACGAACAGATTCAGGCAGCCAGAGACAAAGCAGCCCGTGAGGCGCAAGCCAATGCGGTCCGTGCGAAATTAGATCAAGTGCGTAGAGCCCAACAACAGGCGAAAATGGCGAACGACAAAGCTCAACGAGAGGCCCAGAACCGTGCCCGGGAACAACAGAGGCGAACCGATCAGGCACGCCGCGCCCAAGAGGATCAACAACGCAAAGCCGCGGAGCAGCAAAAGCAACAACAGCGCCGAAAGGAGCAGGAAGCCCGAAAGGGCAAAAAGAAATAACGGGAATCGGGTCGTTCGGAGTTTTTTCTGGCTAACCGAATTTGCGTTCGATCTCGTCCAAAGTTACGCCGAATACTCTGCTTGAAATGAGTGACAGAAGTCCACGATCGCCTTCCATTCGAATCGTACGGTGAACGTGGGTATACGAGTCGCCCGGTGCAAGAGCGAGGGCGGGACTGATCGTTTCCAGCTCAAAAAAACCGCCCAGTTGCCCGCCCGATTCATTCGGGCCGTCGTTGTAACCGTTGATCACGTCACCTTCATAAGGATTTTTCTGGAATTGCCAGAGGTTGTTGTTGTATCCGTGGGGTGCGGAATCCGGCAAGTTGAATTGCACGATCGAAAGCACGCCTCGCTCTTTGTCCCAGCTTCCGACGTACGATTGGACTCGGCTGAATGTCAAGCCAAGCTTGCTTCGCATGTTGCCATCGCCAAGAAAATAGATCAACCCGGTTTTCTTGTCGACTCGCAATCGGCTTTCGTCCAGTTGGCCAAAATAATCGGCGTTGACAACCGGCCCCATCGAATCCACGGGGCCCGTTTTAAAAGGCACCAGCAATGTCGCTTTGGGAGAGGGTTTGTTCATGCACAGCATCCAGATTCCGATCAACCCGGTTTCGGGTTCCCACGCGCTGTTACCCAGATTGGTAAGCGTGTTACGGCTTTCGTGGGCAACCAGGCTCAATCCTTCGAGAGAAACACCAAGATGCCGTTCTGCCGCTTGACGATTCAATAGTGCTACAACACGGTCCATCCGGACGTGAAAGTCGAACTTACTCCAGTTGGTTAGCGTCGCGTGACGAGTAAAAGCCGCGGAATTCTCACTTTGGCTGACGACCTCGAAGGGCTCCGTGTCCAAACAGGCGGGCGTCCTCCAATTCGCATACACCATCTCAACACCGGGATCGAAAAACAGGGAATACTGCCCGCCTTCGGGTGAAATCCACATCCGATCTTCGCCGCCGTAAAGATTGATCTGCGGATCAGGTTCAACATTGGTAATCGCATCGTAGTTGATATAGCCGTAGCTCGTTCCACCGGTTCCCTGCGAAGTCGAGGTCATCGTACGCCCCTGGTAGGCGGCAACCACAGCGAGCTGTGCACCCTCATCATTTGAAAGCACAATCGTCTTTACGTGGCGCTGAAGGAACTCGAGGTCTTCACCAAATGTTTTCTCGGACATGGGATCCTACATTTCTTTCGCATTACCGTTTTCGTCGTAACGCATCATTCCGAAATAGAAAAATGCGAAAACGCCAATCGGAATGGCAGACAGAAAAATTTTTGACAAGAGTGTTCCACCAATGATCCCGAAGGCCAGGATCGTGAGCCAGGCCCACCAGGTATCACGCATTAGTCCTTGATATCGTTTCAATTTGTTGCCTCGTCGCAGAGTGGCAAGTATCGTTCTGGAACACAATGTTCAAGCGTAACGCGAGAGGACTCGATTGAGTAGGCAGGCATCGACTGTCCTCATCCTGTCACATTCCAGCGTGAGCCCGGTCCGTCGGTCGGCTCTGTTCCCATCAGGATGACACATCCTTTACCGGGTCGCCGTTGAACGACCATGTTGGCGGCCTTCTAGCGCTTCACCCGGGCGCTGTCCCCGGCCATTAGCGCCTCGACTTCCTCGACGCTGGCCATTGTCGTGTCGCCCTGGGTTGTCATCGCGAGGGCTCCGTGCGCCGCACCGTAATCGACAGCTTTTTGAGGATCGCCTGTTGTCAGGAGGCCATAAATCAAACCGGACGCAAAACTGTCGCCTCCTCCGACCCGGTCGAATATTTCAAGGTCCTCGCGGTAGGTCGCCTGGTAGAGTTCCCCGTCAGCCCAGCACAACGACCCCCAGTCGTTAATCGTCGCCGATTTGACCGTTCTCAGCGTCGTGGCGATTGCCTGGAAATTCGGGAATTCGGCGATCGCCTGCGAGATCATTTTTTTGTAGCCTTCAATCGGGAGTTCTTTCATCTGGTCGTCCAACCCCTCGACGTGTAGCCCGAGACAGGCCGTGAAGTCTTCTTCGTTTCCGATCATCACATCGACGAATGGAGCAAGCGAGCGGTTCACCTTTTGGCAATTTTCTTTTCCGCCAAAGGCAGACCAAAGTGAGCTGCGGAAATTCAAATCGTATGACGTAATGGTTCCGTGCTTTTTCGCGGCTTGAAGTGCTTCGGCGATCACTCCCGGAGTCGTGGCTGAAAGCGCAGCAAAAATCCCACCGGTATGAAACCAGCGAACACCGAGGTCTCCAAAAATGTGTTCCCAGTCAATGTCACCCGGTTTGAGTTGAGATGCGGCAGTATGCCCGCGATCGGAAGTGCCGAGCGCTGCGCGAACGCCGAATCCTCGCTCCGTAAAGTTCAATCCGTTACGGCAAGCGCGTCCGACACCGTCAAAGTCAATCCATTTGACAAACTCGATGTCAACGCCGCCGGTGAGCAGCAGATCTTCGAGCAGTCGCCCGACCTCGTTTCTGGCAAACGCAGAAACCAAACCAGCCCGCATTCCAAAACAACGCCGCAAGCCACGAGCGACATTGTATTCACCGCCGCCTTCCCAGACGTCGAATCGTCTCGCGGTTCGCACACGTCCTTCACCCGGATCGAGACGAAGCATGACCTCGCCAAGGGACAGGATATCGAAACGGCAGGAGTCAGCAGCTTTAATCTTCATAATGGCTTGGAAACGTAAGGATTCTGGTTTGGACGAATGCTCGATCGCCAGTTGAAGGTAACCGAAGCTCCAGATTTTACCTGAAAATTTTCGGAACGAAAGCTGCAATGCACAGAACCGGTTTTCGATACGTTACCAAATGTTGCAGAACGATGGCTTCAACCAAATCCAATTGAGGCATGAATTACCCAATGGTATGGCTACTTCACCGAATCAATTGGCGGTATAAACAGGTTCAGGTGATCGGAGCTGATCCGGTGTCAAATTACAGTGGTGTTGGTGGCAAGGAATCACTGGACAGGGACATCCGTTTGCATGGGTTGCGGCAGGACCGGTTGGGAGTTTTCAAATCGTTGCTTGAATCGAGGTAGCTTGTGCCAATCGAATTTGATTGTAAGAGTTGCGGAACGACGCTACGGGTCCCGGACGAACATATGGGCAAACAGGCTCGCTGCCCCAAGTGCCAGAGTCTCAATGTTGTTCAGCCCGCCCCTGTCGAAGCGATGCAAGGCACCTACGGCGTTGACAATCCCTATGCCATCGGGCCAGAGACGGTCCTTCCAGCGGGAGGAGTCGCTGGACGGGCCTACCTCTCTGCCCATCGAGGTGGCATGATTCTCGCACTGGGAATCCTGTCTGTCGTTTTTAAT
Source organism: Planctomycetaceae bacterium (assembly GCA_024642205.1). Taxonomy (GTDB): domain Bacteria; phylum Planctomycetota; class Planctomycetia; order Pirellulales; family Pirellulaceae; genus Mariniblastus. The sequence goes on from JAHEBQ010000043.1 coordinate 9,178, forward strand.
GTCGCAGGCGTGCCGGGACTTCTGGCTTGGGTTCTGGGGAGTGCAGATTTGAAGCAAATGAATGCAGGAAGTATGGATCCTGAAGGCCGAGGAATGACCCAGGCCGGGATGATCATCGGCATGATCATGACGATTTTAGTCATGGTCGTTTTCGTTCTGACCGTTGGCTTCATCGTGTTTATTTTTGTCTTGTTCGCCGGTGCAGGCGGTCGCGGTATGTAAACGGTTTCCAGGCAACCGCGTGGGCGGTGCACCGCTGGCGTTGCCAATCCCGGGTGAGGTGCATCGATGTCAATTGGAATTGGCTCACGGAAGTCGGCTACTTTCTGGCCTTCAACTGAAGAATCACGCTTTTCCATTCCACGCCGGGGACATCGTATTCTGTCAATACACGGATATCGACCTTGGAGAACAAACCGAGTTCATCAGCTTCGACTTTTTCTTCCACCCATTTTGGACCCTTGACGGCCAACAGTCGTCCCAGGGACGGCCAGCATTCCGCAAACCAGATCCCCATTTTCTTCAGGGGGCCGACCGCCCGAGCAACGGTGTAGTCAAACCGAAAATCTTCCAGTAACTCTTCTGCCCGGCAATGATAGATTTCAACGCTGGCGTTTACGGATTCTGCAATGTCTCCAAGGGCGGCAGCTTTTTTGCCAACCGAATCAGTCAGGGATACTTTCAAGTCAGGCCGCAGAATGGACAAAACCAGTCCAGGGACTCCACCGCCGGAACCGACATCGAGCACTTCCTTGCCGGCGGGGATAAGCTTGGACAATTCAATCGTATCAAGCAGATCACGGGTGACGAACAACTCATAATTCGTATGTCGCGTCAAGTTAAGATCCTGATTGATTTCCCAAAGTGCCTGGCAATAGTGTTTGAGCCGTGGATACGCTTCGTTGGGAACTTCCAACTCATACATTTCAATTGTTTTCTTGAGACTGGCCACAGGTTGTTTTCACAGAAAAAAGCGGACGGATCAACGGGAAGTGATTACCTTAGCACATTGCCTGCCGACGGAAAGGCTTGAGACAGTCGTCGTTTCAATCGATGTCCATGAAACACCGGTGTCAACTTCAAAGGATGCCGTCGGATGGCTTATCCTTCGTGGTCCGAATCCCCCAGCGACGATTCCATCGGATTACCGCACGACCAACAGGTATTGAATCCAGCATCGACTGGTTCGCCACAATTGCATATCCATTCCGGGATCAAAACCTCGGCGGCTGCTGGAATATCGAAAATCACGGTTTGTGCCAGCTCAAGATTGTTGCCATGCACGTAAACAATGATTGGCTCCAGCCCCATTTCGCTGATCGCGTCACCCACAACAACAGCAGGAATTCCGTTGGCTTCCAGCAGGATTCGCACCGAATGGGCCTCCAAGGCATTGCGGAATTCTGCGACGGCTTCGAGGCGGCCAGAACGCGACATTAAAACCATCCCGCTCCAGCAGCAACGGTCACATCGGCAGCAACTTGAGCCATGTTTTCAATAACCGCATTTCCACTCAGTCGGCTTTTGGCGTCCGTAAAAAATCGGGTCAAATGAAAAAAGATGGGAGCCGCAAAACAGACCGAGTCGATCCGGTCCAGCACGCCCGCATGACCCAGCACCAGGGTCCCGTATTCCTTCACTCCACGATCCCGTTTGATCGCTGACATCGTCATGCTTCCCGAAGAAGCCATGACGCTGATGATCAATGCCATGAATCCTGCTCCATACCAGGTGAACGGAGTCACGCCCAAGACAACCTGAATCAGCATCCCAACCAGCGAGGCGCAACAGGCGGCCCCGATCAGGCCTTCCCAGGTTTTCGTGGCGTTCACCGCCGCTGCAATAATATGCTTTCCAAATAACCGGTCCCAGACAAAATGCAGCATGTCGCTGACCTGGACAGTGACGATAAAGAAGAACAATAGTCCGGCCGTCGAACCGAGCCAGGGCTGCCATTCAGAACGGCTTGAATCCCATTGGGCCAGATCCAGATTCAAGAGAGCTGCGGCGTGACTGAGAGAGTAGACGCAGATCAGCAAACCGAACTGGATTTTCGCCGTCCGCTCCAGGAACCGTTTGTGGTCACCCGCAAAAGCGATTCGTGCAGGAATAAACAGCGAAGCATAAACCGGAATCACGATCGTGTATAACTCGTAAAGGTCCAGTCCCACCAGAACGTATTGAAGCGGCGTGAATCCAAGGAAAACCCAGAACAAGGTTCGGTGATCGCCGAGACGCGTGGGGGTCATCGTAATGAATTCCCGCAGGGCCCAGAACGAAACAAAGCCGAACAAGATCACGGTGACGACTTTGTGAAGCATCAATGCGACAACCAGCATCACGCAGATCGTCAACCAGGATGTGACGCGTTTATTGAAGTTTCGCAGGATCGCCGGATCAACGTGCGATTCCGGCTGGCGTTTCAATATTTGCCCGGCGAACAACAAAATCGCCAGCGATACCAGAACGATCAAGACCAGCGCAATGGTCATCTTGTCCAACTGGCTGGTCGGTAGCTTAGCGAGGAAGTTAGTTAGTTGAACTTGGATCACAGGTTGCTTTTGCTGATCATTCGCGGGGACGCAGGCCGAAGCGGCCTGGCGATTTTACTCACATCGGAGGAAGCGTCGACGTCCCGTGGTCGACAGAGTCCCGACTCAAGCTTCCGTCTTTCGATGGATCCGAACCGTCGTTGAATTGTCCCTGACCTTGGGACGGATGCCTACGCCTGACTCCCCTAGATTATGCGAACGACGTCACTTCTTTGATAGGGAGTCGACCGCCAGGGACCGAAAGAATTCAGGATTCTTTCATTTTCAGCACCGACTCACGGGCTCGATTGAGAAACTCGGCTTTGCTTTCACCTGACTCAAGCCAAATCGGCGCACCAATCGATATGCAACTCAGCAAAGGGACAGGCAGAAACTCGCCCTTGGGCATGACGCGATTCAGGTTGTCGATATAGACGGGTACCAGCTCAAGATCAGGCCTTTTCTTGGCCAAGTGAAACAATCCGCTTTTGAACTCCCCCATCGGCCCGGAGGGATTTCGGCTCCCCTCTGGAAATACGATCAAAGAATTGGTATTCCCAATCTCGCGAAGCATCATATCGATCGGGCTGTTGTGGACCTTGATTTTTTTTCGATCGATCAACAGCACGTTGAAAACCGTCGCCATGTATCGACGCACCGGACCGCTTTGCCAATAGTCGACGGCAGCCACGGGGCGCGTCAAGTTGCGGATTCTCTTGGGTAGCGAAGCCCACAACACCAGCGCGTCGAGGTGGCTGGTATGATTGGCAAAGTAAATTCGCTGACAGGTGTCCGGCTCACAATCAATCCAGCGCACAGTTGCGCCGCTGAGTATTTTGGCGATCGCGGCAAGAACCGGAACCGTGATCTGCTTCATTCAAGTGACCAGTCAACAGGAGATTAAAGACAATGACAACTGTGGAATCGATATTGTTCTCAAGTTCACAGGCATTTCAAGGCGCGACACCAGGTTCATTTGCCAAAGTCCGCTTTTCAAGCCTGCCTTGAATCAGGCCGCAACGGCTAATGTACTGGATTGCCGTGCGGCAGGGCGTGATTCCAGCTCACAAGTCCATTGCCTGCGGAGGCTGGCTGCTGTCGCTTTTGGTAGAACAGGTCTTCGATGAGTGTTGTGTAGCCCTCGGTCATCCTGGTGATCGAACTGTTTTCGATAATGTGCTGACGGCCTTGTTGGCCAAATTGTTGGCGAAGTTTGCGATCACCAAGCAGTTCTAACCATCGCCTGGCCATCCGGGAAGCGTCGCCGGCGGGAACCAGAAAGCCGGTTTTGCCTTCCAGCACGGATTCGTTGATCGAACCAACATCCGTTGCCACAACCGGACGCTGACACGAAAGTGATTCCATGATCGAAACCGGACTCGCTTCGTTGTGGGAAGTTAACGCGAACAAATCCAACATCGAAAGTACACCCGGGACGTCCTGGCTTGAACCAAGAAAATAAACCTGGTCTCCGATTCCGGAGTCTCGTGCCAGTCGCCGGAGACGTTCACCCTCTGGGCCGTCACCTACAATTACGAATCGGGTGTCTGGGATCGACAGCGACACCCGTTTCGCTACATCCAGGAAGAGGTCGTGGTTTTTTTCGGGGCGCAGCGCGGCGACGATTCCAACAACCGGCGCCTTGGCTGAGATGCCTGTTTCGGCGCGCCACCGTTGGCGGCTGGATTCGTCGAAAACGAATCGATCGGTGTCGACCCCGTTGGGAATCAGAAAGACCTTGTGCTGGGGGAACTTTTCCTGTCTGACCTGGTATTCAGCATGCTGCCTGGCGACAGCAATAAAACCATCGGTGATGCCCGTCAGCATCCGGTTAAGTCGACCTACACCGTCCGGCCAGCCCGTGGAATGCAACGCCGCAAGCACAACCGGAACGCGGGCCCGACGGGCAGCCAGTCGACCCCAGAACATTTTGTCTCCGGCACCGACAGTAATCACTGCATCAACCTGCTGGTCGCGGAACAGATTTGCCAGTCGCCCAGTAACGGACACGTCGTACTTGTGAGATAACAGTTTTTCGAAGACCGGGAGTTCTGATTCCAGTTGTTCGCCAAGAGTCCCTTTTTGCTTCAAGCAGCCAATCAGTGGCTCAATTCGCTGGCGATCAAACCGTCGCACGAGGTTGACCAGCAGTGTTTCGGCTCCTCCGATTGGCATACTGGTCAACAGGAACATGACACGGAGCGGTTGGGGATCGAGCTTTTTTAACATGGAAGAACTGGTTCGAGTGGTTGGTCGTATCGTGTCATTACAAAGATCCAAGTCAGAAATATTTCAGGACCATGGGTCTTGTACGCGGTGGCATGGCGCAGAATCGACTGCGAACGGAGGAAACAGGCTCGCGTTTTGTTCCGGAAAACTCAGTTTCTCTCTATCAAAACTGCCTTTCGAATAGTCAAACCGATCGACTTTCGCCATCCGAGGATCGTAGGTTAACCAGTTCCTCAATCGCGAAAAATTTGCATCGCCATGGATTCTCTGAAGATGGAAATCATCACCACCGATTTCGTTCCAACCCTGATACGCTGAACAGGCCCCCAGGAATCCAGCCTCCTTCAACATCGCGAAAACGGTTGGGTTTAGGTTGGCGTGTTGACCATAGGGAAAGGCGAAATAGCGGACGTTGCGACCGATTGCCTGTTCCAGTTCGCGAGTCGCGCCAATGACTTCGTCCACCAGCACCTGTTCACTTGTGATTTTGCCAAGATCAACATGGGTTCGTGTATGTCCACCAATTTCGACGCCAGCCATGTCCAATGCCCGCAGAGACTCGATCGTGTTGGTCGGCAACGGCATGTTGAGTTCCCGGTCGTGCGGGAAGGGCTGCTGCTCGGTCGTATGATACGTCGTGACAAAGTAGGTCACGGGGATTCGCCGCTCAATCAGAAGCGGCAAGGCGAATTCGCAATTCTCGGCGTAGCCATCATCAAATGTGATCGAGATCGTGGGCCGGGTGTTGAATCCACTGCGAATGCGGCGTTGGCACTCTTCCAGGTCGACAATCTCGAAACGCTGTTCCAACCAGTCAATCTGTTCCTGGAACTGCGAACAACTGATCGTCCAATCGTTGGTCGGATAGTTGGCGATCCGGTGGTAAAACAATGTCAGGATCGGCACCGAACCGGACTTGATCATCTGCTGATATTGCAGCAGTCGATAGGGCCACGACATCAGTCGGTAAGTGTCGATGAGTTTTGAGTTCCACGGAGACATCATGATGAGGTGACCTGAAAAGTATGGAAAGTCCATAGTCTGGAAAACTGGATTTCAGTGAATCATGACAAGTGTTGGTCACCAATTGGGATCGTCCATGGTTATCTGGCAATTAATTCAAATGACTAACCCGAATAATCGCGCTATCCCAAATCGTCTTTTGCTCCAGCGGTATTCACCATTCCCGCGGGGCGTTGGCATTCCATATTCCAACGTAAGGTTTCCTGGCAATTCGTCTGCTGGTACTTAAAGGCGATGCTCAGGTTCTCTTTTTTTGACTGCAAACGACGCGGAGTAGAAAATGTCTGTCAAACGCCATCTGTTTGGAATCAAGATTGATGCCGTTCGAATGAACGAAGCCGTCGCCAGTGTGCGCCAATGGATCCGCGAGTCGAATAACGTCTGTCGATACGTCGTGACTCCGAACGTTGACCATACGGTTCTGTTGCAGGAAGATATTCGGCTCTGCAAGTCGTATGAAGATGCACATTTGATACTTGCCGATGGACACCCGATCGTTTGGGCATCGCGACTGTTGCGACAACCCCTTCCCGAACGCGTTCCCGGGTCGGAACTCGTACCCGCGCTGTTCGATTCCTTTAACGATTCGTACCGCGACAAGGGCAACAGACTGAGAGTCTTCCTGCTGGGAGCCAAGCCTGGCGTGGGTGCCACCGCGGCGGCAAACATGAAACAACAATGGCCGAACATCGAGACCGTCGGTGTTTATAGCCCACCTCTGGGGTTTGAAAACGACCCAGACGAGTGCAATCTTATCCTGGGCCGGATCGCCCTCTGCCGCCCCGATTTGCTGATCGTTGGGCTTGGCGCCCCAAAACAGGAAATCTGGGTGCACCGTTTTCACAAACAAATCAACGCGAAAGCAGCGTTGTGTGTCGGGGCCACAATCGACTTTCTGGCAGGCGAACAAAAAAGAGCGCCGGTCTGGATGCAGAAAAGCGGGATGGAGTGGATTCACCGAATGTGCCGTCAGCCAAATCGACTGGTGAAACGTTACGCGAAAGACGCCTGGATTTTTCCACAACTTGTTTGGCGGCAGATGTTCACGCGGCAACCAGGGTACTAGAAAGTCAGTCGCAGCAACCTGAATCCAGTTCGTCGAGCAGCGACGGGTTCACGTGATCGATGCCGACAACCCGCCACCGATATCAGGGCAGCCGGGAGCATCGTGCCAGTCCTAACGATCCGATTCGGGAACCAGTTCAATCTCGTAGATCCAGGGACACAGCTTGCCAGCGACCAGCATTCGCCGAGTCCCGGGCACGACGGCAATACCGTTGAGAAGTCCATCGGCTGGCCGCTCACGATTTGGCCATAGTCCTGACAGATCGATAACACCTGTCACATCCCCAAACTTCGGCTCGATTTCAAAAACGAGATCGGTTTGATAACAATTGGCGTACACCTTCCCACCCACGTACTCCAATTCGTTGAGTTGCCCGACAGGCTTTCCGCCTTTACGGAGTACTTTCACTGTACGCCGGATTTCGAAAGTCTTGGGGTCAATAAACTTCAAGTATTGGCTTCCATCGCTGAGGATGAGATCGTTTCCATCGGTCGTGAGTCCCCACCCTTGACCGGGGTAGTCAAACTCCTTCATCGGTTTCAACTCGCGGTCGTAAACGAGCGCTTTCCCGGCTTTCCAGGTCAGTTGAAACAACTGGTTGTCGAACATGGCGAGCCCTTCACCAAACAGATCATCATCCAGTGAATGACTGTTTAGTACTTCACCCGTTTCCAGATCGACTTTGCGAATCGTCGATTGTCCGTATCGGCCAGTGCTTTCCCAGAGAAAACCTCCGTCGACCAATAAACCTTGCGTAAAAGCATTCTCGTCGTGAGGATACTTTTTGATCAGCTTGTAAGTGAATCTCGGTGCGACATCCTGCTGTCGCATCCAGATGGCCAAATAAGTTCCACCGACTGAAATCGTAAGAAACAACGCAATCAAGCCCCAGCGAATCGGTCGTTTTTCCGAATGAGCGGGCTTGGAAGCGGGTTTGGAAACGGGGCTCTTCGGAGCGTGAGCCGGTGGGAACCCGCGATTTTTTCGTTTCTGCGTCGACTTGGACATGGCATTGAGGCGCAATCAGGAACTGGTAGAAATGGTAGCTATTCGTTTTTCTGCTCAAACTTTATTCAGATTCAGATTCGACTGAGCCGGAAGCATCATAGTCGGCACCGCATGCCCAGCAAACACCAAAACCTTCGTCGACGTCTTCACCACAGGCACACGTCCAAGCGGGGATCTCGTCTCCATCTTCGTCCAACAAGTCCATGATGATCGCTTTGGACTCCTCGATGTCGTCCGAATACACGTAGACTTCAATTGCATCCGGACCATCAAGTGCCGCACCAAACGCGGATCCATCCAGTCCTTTGACCATCGCGTTGATTCCGTTGTCCTCCAGGGCGCCTTTAAAAAAATTCGCTTCGACATCCGATTCAACGACTAATAGTCTTACCATGGGTTTTTCTTCCATCACAAATGTCTCCGACTTACTCGAAAAAAATGGGTTGACGCGTGTCAATCATCCGTGTCAATCACGATGTGGACTGAATCAAGCGTCATTTTCTTTGGACCACAGGGATGAGGGGAGTTGAACCGAATGTGTCAGACGATCAATTTCAGCCAATTCCGCGTCAGAAAATTCAAGGTTTTTCAGTGCTGCGCAGTTTTCCAGGATTTGTTCAGGACGACTGGCCCCACACAACACACTGGTTACCTGGGGCAATCGAAGGATCCATGCAATCGCCATTTGAGCCAGGCTTTGGCCTCGGCTTTCGGCGATCCCATTCAACGAACGCACGATATCGAGGACGGCATCGGTCAACTCCTCCGGTCGTAATGTTACTGGAGATTGGTCCGCCCGCGAACCTGCCGGAATTTCAGATAAATATTTGTTGGTCAACAGCCCCTGGTACAGCGGACAGAACGCGATGATCCCAACTCCCAGTCCTTCGCACTCAGCCGTCAATCGTTCTTCGATCCAGCGATTGAACAGGGAATAATTCGGCTGGTGGATCAGGACATTGGCCCAGCTGTTTTTTCGACAGATTTCCACTGCTTGCCGCGTTTGCTCGGTCGAGTAACTGCTGATCCCGGAATAGAGTGATTTGCCTTGCTGGACAGCCGTGTTGAGTGCCCCGAGCGTTTCCTCCAAGGGCGTCTCGGGATCAAAACGATGGCTGTAAAAAAGATCAAAGTAATCAACGTCGACCCGTTTGAGCGACTGGTCGAGACTTGCAAGCAGATATTTTCGCGAGCCCCACTCACCGTAAGGACCCGGCCACATGTCGTATCCGGCCTTGGAAGAAATAAGTATTTCGTCACGAGGCAAATCCTTGAGTATTTTTCCGACGTTGACTTCGGCACTCCCGTAGGGTGGGCCATAGTTGTTGGCCAAATCAAAATGTGTAATTCCGGCGTCAAATGCCGTATGGATCATTTGCCGCTGGATTTTCGTTGGCTCTCCCCCGCCAAAATTGTGCCAGCAGCCAAGCGTAATCGCTGGCAGCTTGAGACCGGATCGGCCACACCTTCGGTATTGCATTCGCCCGTCATATCGGTGCGTGTCAGGTTCGTATTTCGTCACGGTTCACTCAAGCATTTCGGAATGGGTTGGGTCAACGTGTATTTTCAGGCGAACATGCGACTTGACAAGCCACCTTCACTGAATAACTACCAAGTTGTTAACGATGTCATCTGGCGATAAACTTACAGCTGATAGATCCGCCCGACTGTTTCGCTATAAAGCTCCATTAAACGATTGAAACAACACCGCGTATTGATGGCGACCGACCTTCCGTTTTGGCGGAGGTCGACGGGAGCAGAACAACGAATGGCTTCGCTGGTTCGCTTCCTGGCTGGCGATTGCTGCAAGGTCCGGACATTTTATCTTGGCCAAACCGGAACGGATCAATTCACCCTTCGCGACCGCGATCTGATTGACTCCTCGGGATTCGACGTCGAACAGCGTGCTTCCGACCAACCCCCCCGGCAGTTGCGGAAAAAATTGAGCTGGTATGCTGAGGCGACGAAGCTACAGCTCCAGCAATGGTCCAGTCGACGGAATGACGAAAAAGACACGACTCTCGAGAGGGCCTTATCCACCACCGGACCCACCTTGAAGGAGTATCGATGGCCCTGGGCGATCGACGCGTTTCGCGAGTCCATTGACGGGTTCCGACCAGACTCAATTATCATCCAGTATATCAAGCTTGATTACCTGCTCGAAGCGCTGTCGTATCGACAGCGTAATGACATTCATTGTCTGGTCGACACGCACGACGTTCTGCATTTGCGGGCCCGACAGTTTCGTGAGCGAGGATTTCGGCACTGGATCGAGATCAGCCGCGAAGAAGAAGCGATGTCGTTGGCCAAGTTTGATACAATTTTGGCCATCCAACCGAATGAAGCCAACCTGTTTCGCGAAATGGCGCCGGACAGCCGCACAATTATCTGTGGCCATGCCGTCGAACCGGTGGTCTTGCCAACACATCGCGTCCCGCGAGAAAACTCGCTGACGATCGGCTACCTCGCTTCCGCTAACGCGTCCAATGCACAAGCAATTGAATCGTTTCTGGATCATGTCTGGAGTCAACTGCAACGAACCCGGTCCGCAGATCAAATCGAGCTGGTCATCGCCGGCGGGATTTGCGAATGGCTGAACCGACCCAACTCCCCTGGTCGGGTTGCAATGACAAACGTTGTAATGCTGGGACGAGTGGAAGAGCTGCATTCGTTTTACGATCGAGTTGACGTCATTGTTAACCCCGTTGAGTTTGGAACTGGCTTGAAAATCAAGAGCTGCGAAGCCATCGGGTTTGGCAAGCCGGTGTTGACGACGCTTCATGGGAGCGAGGGAATGCCATCCGCGGTTCTTCCTGCCTGCCTGATTTGCGCAACGGCAGGCGAATTCCAGGAACAACTACTGCGACTAGCCAATGACGTCAATCTTCTTCCCGGCCTGCAAGCCGTTGCCACAAAACTGTCTCAGTCCGGATTTTCGGACCAGCAAACCTATTCCCAGTTAAAACGGGTACTTCTTCACGGAAAATAGGCTGTTTTCGGGCTGAGTTTTGGACGACATCCCGAGAATAGTTGGCGATCGTCAAGCCAGGAGCTACTCTTGTTGGAACAGATGTTCCCGGTGGCGCGTCATAATACTGCAGCGTGCAGCTCGTCGTTTTTCTGAGGCATTCAAATGAACCGCAAGCAGGGTTTTACGTTAGTTGAATTACTGATCGTAGTTGCCGTGATCGGAATACTGATCAGTATGACGCTGCCTGCTGTTCAAATGGTTCGCGAAGCCGCCCGCCGCACGGCTTGCCAGAACAACCTGCACCAGATCGGGTTGGCGACACTCAACTATGAAAACTCCAGAAACTTTTATCCCCCGTCACGGGCGGCAGACGAGTTTCTGGCCTGGCCGGTCTTCCTGATGCCATATTTGGAAATGGGAAATGTTCACGACCGACTTGAGCTGAGAAAAAAATACCAGTTTCAAGACCCTGAGGTCGTCAAATTGCCAATGCCGGTAATGCTTTGCCCATCGCGTCAGCGAGACCAAAACGTCAGTATAAGTGAATCCCGTGGCCCTGTGGGGGCCGTCGGTGATTACGCAGGTAACGCAGGAACAACCAGGTACTTTCCGTTTGATGTTTGGGCCAAATTTGAAGACCCTGTCGACGGCGTTTTCAATTCCGGATTTTCCAGTCAAAACGAAGTCGTCAAGGGAGAACTGGTCGGCCCGGAACGAGGCCGTTACGGGCATAAGGACATCAGCGATGGCACTTCCCACACAATCTTCATCGGCGAAAAATATGTCAGCTCCTTTGGGGAATTGCAGCCGGAAGGCTGGGGTGACAGCTCGATTTACAATGGTGATCAGCCCGAGACCTTCATGCGTATCGGCGGTTATGCAATGGGACTGGCGGTTGCCCGAACGCTGGTCCTTTCTCCTGGAGAGTACCCGATCTTTGGTAGCGGGCATCCTGCCGTCGTCAATTTTGTGTTCGGCGATGGAAGCGTGCATTCGCTGCCGATTCATACCGATGAAGAAACGTTGTATCGACTCTGCTCTCGCAACGACGGCTTGACCGTGATGCTTGAATAGACGACTCCGTCAGCCCATCCATTCACGAATCTTCTCGGTCATGCAACAACCGTCAGTCTTTTTTGTTGGTCAACCCCATGAAGTGGCTCACCACGCAGCTCCATTTCAGCAAGCGTTGAACGTCGTCATCGCTGAACCGCATGATGTTCTTGAGCAAGCCAGGCCGGGTGATCTGGCGATTTTTTACTCCGAACATTTCGACAGGTTTCGCGCTTGCTGCCTTCGGTTGAATCAGCGAAATGTTGCCACGCTCTACTTGATCGACGGAATCCTCGAATGGCGGAACGCCTGGGAGAATTGTCCCGAGGAGGTTGCCTGTCCTTATACGATGAGACCTGTATTGTCCCACAAGGTCGCGTGTATCGGACCGTCCCAACAGCGAGCGCTTGATGCTTGGGGAAACGTGGGCAAAACCGAAGTCGTAGGGATTCCGCGACTTGATGGATATCCGGAAATGCGATCCTCTCGTGATCATACGAACGGTACGTTTCGGGTTCTCGTGATGACCGCGAAAACGCCGGGCTTCACTCCGCAGCAAATTCAAACAACGCGACAAAGTCTGATTGACTTGAAACAATGGCAAACCGCAAATCCGACGATTACCGATCAACGCGGGCCGGGCGAGCCCGACCAGACCACGAGAACAGAATTCGTCTGGCGACTGACCGCTGGCCTTGCTGGTGAAATCGGAGTGGATAACCACTTGTCCAATCTGACTGGCGGAGAATTGGCGGAATTGCTGCTCACGGTTGACGCGGTTATTTCGACTCCATCGACGGCGATCCTGGAAGCCATGCTTATGGATCTTCCGACCGCCGTTCTTGATTACCACAATTGCCCACATTATGTCTCCACGGGTTGGGATATTTGTTCCCGCGAGCACATTGGAACGATATTGACTCAAATGTACGAGCGTTCTCCCACGCGAATGATGTTCCAGGAAAATCAGCTCGCAGATGCGCTGTTTACTCAGAGTAGCGCCAGTCGTCGGTTGGTGGATCTTGCCAGTCAAATGCTACTGATTGCAGGCGAGCAGGTTGCCAGCGGACAGGCAGATGCGAAGGGCGGGCTGTCGTTTCCTGCTCAGATACTCGACTCCCCAGCGCCACTGCGAGGGGAGTTGGATCACTCACGTGTCTTTGGAAATGCCGCCGAGTTCTTTGTGGATGACAAGACCGTGCTGCAGGTCGAACTTTCGCATGCGCGCCGCGAGATTTCCCATCTTCAACGGGAGTTGGCACAGATCCAGTCGGAGCTGGATCAAGCCCATCAAATATTTGAACAAATCGAAAAACACCCGATTGCCGGCCCGGTTGTTCGCATTCGACGGAAGATGCTCGATTTAATGGCTGCAATACGAAAACGAAAAAACAAACTTGATGCAACTTGTCCGGCGAACGTTACGAAACCTGTCGATTCACAGCCAGATTCGCGGCTGAATTCATGAGAATCCGTTACGACGTGTCATAATGTTGACGGCTGCTGATCCAGGTGCGAATGCTCAAACGACAGACGGAAAAGATGATCCAGGAATTGTGCCAATCTAACGTGCTGCGCTCTGTCTCGACGACGGACCCGATCGTGTTGTGCGCTTCGGATGACAATTACGTCAAACCACTTGCGGTAACGCTGCATTCGGCGGCGACGTCGCTGAGAGCCGGGAACCACTTGCATGTTGTTTTGATGGATGGCGGGATTAGCGAATCGAGCTGGTCAGGGCTTCGCGAAACGCTACTGGATTTGCCCATTAGTGTTCACGTGCTGCGCCCGAACCGTCAGGAGATCAGTGATCTTGTCACTTCGCATCACATTACCCATGCCGCATACTTCCGATTGCTCGCCGCGCGACTGCTTCCCGACTCGGTCGACAAAGTGATTTATCTCGATTCGGACGTTTTGGTGAAAAGTGATTTGACCGAGTTGTGGAATCTCGACGTCGGTAACCACTATTGTCTGGCCGCGGTCGATATTGCATGTCCATTTGTGGATGCGTACCAGGCTCAAGCAAAAAATCGCCGTTACAGGAAGGCCATTCCTCACCTGGCAGCGATTTCACCGATTCCCAACTGGCGCCAACTCAAACTTGACGGCTCAGCGTCGTACTTCAACAGCGGTGTGATGGTGCTCAACCTGGCCCGTTGGCGAGCTGAATCGATCGATAAGAAACTTCTGGCCTGTTTGCGAGACAACGCGTCGCATGTTTGGTGCTGGGATCAATACGCGTTGAATGTCGTGTTCGCCGGGCACTGGGGTAAACTCCCCGCCCGCTGGAACCAGGGTGTCCACGTATTTGAATTTCCCGATGACACCCATAGTCCGATTGATCCTGAAGAATTTGTCCAGATGCGAGACGATCCCGCCTTGGTTCATTTCACGACAGAGTTCAAGCCATGGGAGTTTCAGCCCTTCCATCCCCTGCGGGAAAGCTTTTATGAAAGGCTCGATCAAACCGCTTGGGCCGGTTGGCGGCCGGAAAAACCCAAGTTCAGTCTGAAACGGTGGTGGGACCTGAAGGCGGTTTACTGGATTCGAAAGTGGGTCGTCAACTACCGAAAGGCCCGCTCGATATTTGCCTGGGGCGCAAACGAGACGCTCGACCCATGATGCAACACAACTCCAAAATGACAAGGCCGGCAATATCGCCGGCCCCGACGAACCGCACACCAGAGCCAGAAACTGCCGCAGCATCGACGCCGCTAATTACGATTTTTGCCCTGCCGAAGCCGTTTGGCCGAAACACTGACCTGATCCAACGCAACGCGATCCGCTCGTGGGAGCGTCTGCAACCCGAAGTCGATGTGCTCTTAATTGGAGACGACGCTGGAATTGCCGAAACGGCCCGGGAACTGGGCGTCCGGCATGCTGGCGGGATCAAATTCAATGCGCAGGGTACCCCGCTGGTTAATTCTGCGTTTGAGATCGCCCGCCGAGAATCCGATTCGCCATTTCTGGCCTATTGCAACAGCGATGTGATCTTGATGAGAGACTTTGTGAAGGCCATCGCGCTGGTTAACCAGAATTCGATGTTTCGTCAATTTGTCGCCTTTGGTCAGCGAACAGATTTGAAAGTCGATCGCCAAATTGATTTCCATGAGCAAGCTCAAGTCGAATGGCTGTTGGAAGACTGCAGACAAAGTGGCATCCGCAGTTCAAATGTCTGCAAAGAATATTTCGTATTTAACCGTGAGCTGTACCGGGACGTCCCGCCGTTTGCGATTGGCCGTGGCAATTGGGACAATTGGATGATCCACTCTGCCAAGGTGAAACAACTGCCGGTTGTCAAGATTTCGGACTTCGTTACGGCAATTCATCAGGCCCATGATTATTCCCATCTGTCGGCCAGTCGATTCAGTTGTTATGTGACGGGCGCCGAAGCCGAGACAAATCGCAGGCTGGCCGGCGGGCGGCATTACCTGTCCGGCTCGACGGCGAATTGGCGGTTGACCGGCGCCGGACTGAAACGTGAGCCGCCGCTTTTGATCAACCCAGGATTCTGGGCAGATATCCCGCGGTTCATGCGACTGCTGCTCAACCTGACGGTAGGCTGATTCCATGTTCACCACCATCGTAATGATCGCTGCTCAGCTGCTTATTGGTGCTGCGCTGGTACAGAGCTCGATTGCGATCTCATTTGGACGCTGGTTTGCCGGGAAGAGGCGGATCCTGCTGCCACCGGAGCAGCAGGAACTCGCCGTCGTGATCATGAGTGTCCGGGGCTGCGATCCGACACTACGAGATTCACTGGCGGGGATTCTGGATCAGGAATATGAGAACTACGAAGTCCATCTTGTCGTCGACCACCAGGTTGATTTGGCCTGGGATCTGGCGCAGGAAATCAAGTCGAAACTTGATCGACGCAGTGTTTTGACCATTCACGAAATGCAGGATCCTCCGGTAACCTGCAGTTTGAAATGCCATTCAATCGTCCAGGCCCTGAGGGAGATTCCACGGCAGGCCAAGTACGTTGCGTTGCTTGACGCCGACGTGACACCCCACAAAACCTGGCTGGCCGAATTGACGGGGCCTTTGTGTGATCCGGCGATTGGGGGCGTGACCGGCAATCAGTGGTTTGAACCACAGGCCCCGGCCGGGATAGGATCATTGACGCGTAGTGCCTGGAACGCCGGCGCATTGGTGCCTACTATTTATTTTTCCAATCCGTGGGCAGGAAGCTTTGCGATGCGGGCCAGCGATTTGGAGGACTCCGGATTGGCTGAAATCTGGAGCTGCTCAGTCGTCGATGACGGGCCGATTCAAAAGGCGATCAACGACATTGGACTCAGGATCGAATTCGCGCCATCGTTGATCATGATCAACCGGGAGCCCTGCACGTTGGTTTATGCGAATCGTTGGGTGACCAGAATGCTGACCTGGTCAAGACTCTATGAGAAAACGTTCTTCCTGTCGGTGATTCATGCCGTTTTCAGTAACTTTGTCATGCTTTCAAACTTTGGGGTGCTCTTTATTGCAATCGCGATGGGTCACCGACTTGGGATCGGAGTAAGTCTGTTTGCCTTGATCGTCAGCGGCGGGTTGTGCTCGCTGGCGTACATTTCATCTCGAAAATGTGTTTCCCGGAGCTGCCGGATGCGGGGCGAGGTATTACCACCGATGGGAATCTCCCGGTTCTTCGGAGTGCTTTCGACGGTACCCATTGGCCACCTGATCTATGGGTTCTCCTGTGCACAGGCATTGTTGTTGAAACGAATCAAATGGCGTGGGATCACATATGAAGTAACACGGCACGATGAAGTGAGGCGTTTGAATTATCAACCATACTCGGCAGGAAACGCTCAGTCGAAGGTCTCGATTTAGGTCTGAGTTGTTTGTCCCTCTGGCTTGCAAAGCCGCTTGATTTGGTCCACTCAGTCAGGATGACATGCCGGGCCCAAGTTTACCCGGACGACAGGGTGTCAGAAAATCCGGACCGTGGGCGTCAAATTTCCACGTTGGCGGCCACGGACTTTTGAATTCGCTCGATCGCTGTCTCAGTGTTTTCAAGGCTGTTGAAAGCACTTAGCCGGAAATAGCCCTCCCCTGCCGCGCCAAATCCGCTGCCGGGTGTTCCAACAATGTGCGATTGCTCAAGTAGTTGATCAAAAAAATCCCAGCTGGAAGTTTCACCAGGGGTCTTGAGCCAGACGTAGGGAGCATTCACGCCACCGAAAACCTGGAATCCGGCGGCGGTCAATCCTTCGCGAAGCAGTCTTGCGTTGTTCATGTAAAACGCAATCAACTGGGCAATCTGCTGCTTTCCCTCATCGGAATAGGCGGCTGCTGCACCCCGCTGGACCGGATACGAAACTCCGTTGAATTTAGTGCAATGTCGTCGATTCCAAAGCGCATGAATGGGCTGGACTCGACCATCTTTGGTTGTTCCGCTGAGCGACTTGGGAATCACCGTAAAGGCACACCTCGTTCCAGTGAAACCCGCCGTTTTGCTGAAACTGCGAAGCTCAATCGCCACGTCTCGTGCCCCTTCGATTTCGAAGATGGAACGTGGCACGTTGTCTTCGGAAATAAAGGCTTCGTAGGCCGCATCGTAGAAAATGATCGATTGATGTTCCTTTGCGTATGACACCCACTTTTCCAGCATCTCATGTGATGTAACGGTGCCTGTCGGGTTGTTGGGATAACAAAGGTAAATCAAATCGACATGTTCGCTGGGAATGGCCGGCTCAAAGTTTGTCTCGGCGGTCACCGGCATATAGACCAGCCTGCCGTAACGGCCCTGTTCGTTCGCCGTTCCCGTGTGTCCTGCCATCACGTTGGTGTCGACGTAAACGGGGTACACCGGATCGAGTACCGCGATCACGTTGTCGTCACCAAAGATGTCGAGCAGGTTGCCAGAGTCACATTTGGAACCGTCGGAAACAAAGATCTCGTCAGCGCTGATGTCAATTCCCCGGTCTTGATAATCATTACGAGCGATGGCGTCGCGGAGAAAACCGTATCCCTGCTCAGGACCATAGCCACGAAACGTTTCCTTGACCGCCATCTCGTCAACGGCGTCGTGCATGGCTTTTACAACTGCCTGGCACAATGGCTGGGTGACATCGCCGATCCCCATCTTGATAACGGCGGCATCCGGATGAATTTCGCAAAACGCGTTAACACGCCGGGCGATTTCCGGAAACAGGTAACCTGCCTGAAGTTTCAAATAGTTTTCGTTGATACGTGCCATCGAGTTTCTTTTCCGAGTCTGAGTTGGAGGTGTCGCCAATCGTCGCCAGCATTTTACAAGGTTTTTCGGCTGTTCGAATTCGACACCTTCATGATCACAAAATTAACAGCGAGACACAAGTGATCACCGTGTTATGAATGCCATGCATGACGATGCAACTGAACAGGGATCCTCGCCATTCGCGGGCCAGCGAAAAACCAATTGCCAGGGTCGCCAGAACCGGAATTCCAAAAATTCCCTGGGGGTGGATCGAGGCAAAAATCAGTCCATTGACGATTGCCGCAAAACCGATGCTGGCCCAACGCTGCCAGCCCGCACTGCAGTCTCGCAAGTGCCGATAGAGCACGCCTCGGAACATGGTCTCTTCAACGATGGGCGCGGCAACGCACGCAGTCAAAAATACCAGAAGGATCATCATCCATCCTCCCGACGCAATGTAGTCTTGAACGGGATGCGTCGGCGCGAACTGACGGGCGAATTCATGGGGTTCTTGAAAGCCCGCGACAATGGAGGTCAAAATCGAAAGTAGAATCACACCTGGAACCAGGAACGGGAGCGTCGCCAGGTAGGTCGGTATCGCGGACGCGGCATCCAAGGCTGGGTTCTCCGATGTCCACCCGATATCGCGCCGGACTTGAGCAAAAGGGATCCCCCGGATGATTGGCCAGCCGATTGTGATCAATGAACCAAAAAAGATAAACGGCTGAATCAGCATTCCCAGTTGGGGATCTTCCACTCCGACCAATCCCAGCAGAATCGAAATTCCAAAAAACAACGCCATCCAGATTGCAAACGTTTCGATGTAAATGTTGTGATCGTAGGCTCGAGTTTGGAATCCCGGTCTTAACTTTCGGTTGATTAACAAGACGACAAACAGGACGGCCAGAGCGAGACCGATCAGGCCGAAGATAATTCCGGCGATCACCCCGAGACCTCCGGCCAGGAGAATTGTCGTCGCTTCCGAGACCTCCTTTTGCCGCTCGACCTGGTTGGGGGAGCCAGGGGGAAGAAACGCCAGCCTGCCCAGCCACTGAAGGCGGCTCTCGACCAGTTCACGGTCTTCTAACGGAATCCCCTGCGGGTCCAGAACGCCGCTCTCGTACTGTCGGTTCAGGTTTTCGATTATCGTTCGAAGTCGCCGCTGATCATCCGTCAACTCAAGATCCGAATCGACCACGGACTGGTCGAGTGTTTCGAGGTAGTCCAGGGCGACCGCAGGTCCTTCAATTTCACTCAGCAGTATCGCATAACACAGTCGCTGCTCGTAGGAACCCGTATCAAGTTCGGCGGGTACCGTTTCAACGCTCTCGGGAATCGGCTGGCCTTGCGACTCCAAAAAGCGTCTTTGACCCACCAGGGCTTTGCCCTGAAACTGAATCTGAACCAGATCAGTTGAGCTCGCGTTGCCTCCGACTGAAGGCTCAGTGAAGATCTGCGAATATCCCACCATCGAAAACAACAACCCGGAAATCGCAATCACGAAGCCCCACGACAGGTATCCCGATGGCGAGAGCCGATACGGCTGGATCTTGATCAATTCCGCGACAACGATGTCGGACATGTCAGATTCGTTCGCGGCGGGAGCGGCATATTGAGGTAGCAGGACGTGCGGATCATCGTTGGGCGGTGGAGAGGGGTTAGGGGGAAACACAATTTTCCTTTTGAGAATTCAAAATGGCGACAGTCCGAAATGCTGATCCGTCATAAATTGTATGACATGTGTCGGAACTTCCTATCTTGTCATATTCGGTTGGATATTGGGCCCTTCGGGATCGGATGTGTGAATTCAATTGCAAATGTTGGCCCTTGAGTGTTCCAGGCTACGGTATCATTCCAAAAAGGCAGGATAGGGATTGCTAACTCAGAGTTCGTCGCTGCTTGATCAATTTTCTGGCTGATTGGAAAACATCATCCAACATCGGTTCGGTTAATCGGCCCGTGAAGGTGTTTTGCTGGCTGGGATGGTAACTTCCCAACAGCCAACGGTGGTTATTCAGTTTAACCGCTGCACCGTGGAAAAACCCGGGGCTCGTCGCGAGTGGCCCCAGCCAGCCTAGTTCGATAACCTCCCGCACGGTTGCCTTCCAGGCCAGGGCTCCGAGCGCCAATACGACGATTGGGTTGCAGAGTTGCAACGTTTCAGAAAAAAAAGGACGGCAATTGGACAGTTCTTCGCGAGTCGGTTTGTTGTCAGGCGGCGCGCAGCGGCAGATGTTCGTGACCGTCGTGTCAATCAATTCAAGTCCGTCTCGACGGGATTCGGACTTGGGCTGGTTGGCGAATCCGGCGCGGTGGAGGGCCCGGTAAAGCCAGTCACCACTGCGATCCCCCGTAAACATTCTCCCGGTCCGGTTAGCGCCGTGAGCCCCGGGAGCCAGTCCAACCACCAACAACCCGACGTCGGGAGCACCCAGGTTGGGTACGGGTCTGCCCCAGTATTTTTCATGCCGATACGCTTTGCGTTTGACGGCCGCGACCGTTCGGCAGTGCTCAATCAGACGCGGGCAGTGCCGACACCGTTTGACTTGAGCAGCAAGTTGATTCCAGCGCGCTTTGCTCAATTACATCAGCCTAGAGATGAGTGACTTCGGAAGATGCGGACTTCTCCGGGGTTCCATGGGAAGACCTGGATTCGGCAGATGCGGTCCACTGCCTGCGATTCAATTCTTCCTGGGCGAGATGTTCGTTCTTGATCTGTCGAAATTTTCGTTCAAACAGAAATAATGCAATGATCATCGCCGCGACCCCCGTGATCCGCAGCGTCCAGCTGTCATTCTTGACGTATCGCGAAATCTGTTCGGAAAACAAGAGCATCAATCCATTGCCAAGAATACTCCCAAGTAGAATTGCCACAACCACGCGCAAACGCTTCATTCCCAGCAACCGACCAAAAATCGAACCACCGACACTTCCGGTGGTCGACGTGGGAAAGATCACGAAACAAACCAGACCCAAGAACGCGGTACGACGAATCCAGGGTTGTTTGCGCAAAATAAACTGGCCGTCAGAAACGATGTCCCTGATTCGAGGTCCAATCCATGGAATTCGAAAAACGATTCCCATGTGAAAGGCTACAAACATTGCGACAATCGTGTCGAGATACGTCAGCATTACGAACAGGTTCTGCGCATCGAGGTATTTGACAAACCAGGCCGCATCGGGATTGGGTTCGTCTTTTCCAATCAGGATGATGAATCGGCCGAGGATAAAAAATGCGGTCGCTGCGGCTGCCACATAGCTGTAAACCACATCAGCGCCCTGAAAGAGGTAAACCAGGCCAAGGATTCCCGCGGTAATGACGACCGGTCCGACAAGTGCCAACCACCAGGCGATCGGGTGATCGTGACGGTAAATCTCCTCAAAGTCTTCGTCATCATGATGGTCGAAGGGGTGGTCGCTCAATTTTTCAGACTCAACTTTTTTCACCGATGTTTCCCTCAGCCTCTCAAATTTCCCATCGTCTCGTGAAAGTGCTAACTGCGATGGCTACCTGGATTGCCAAAGCACGCCGTATTCGAGGTCGGTGTGGGAACGCTTGGGCAGATTACTGCAATTTATCTACTCTCGATAACCCGAATGTTCGATACAAAGCTTACCCTATTCGACTCGTTTTTTGTACTTGCCGGGCACCACGATGAAACCAGATCGACGTAGCGTTTTAAGACAATTGGGATACCTTGGAATCGGCTGTTGCCTGGGTAGTGGTTGTCGTACGGCACCCGTTACCGGTCGACCACAACTCTTGGTAATGTCGGAAGCTCAAGAGATTTTACTCGGCGCGCAAGCGTTTCAGGAGACGCTCGTCGACGAAGCCCCCTCCCAGAATACCCGATTATCGAGTTTGGTGAACCGCGTTGGCCAACGAATTGCCAGCGTTGCCGATCGAGACGATTATCAATGGGAGTTTCGGCTTTTTGCCAACCCAACCCAAAACGCTTTTTGTCTGCCGGGCGGAAAAGTAGCGATTTACGACGGAATTCTGTCGGTCTGCGAAGACGAAGCAGGTTTGGCCGTCGTCATGTCCCATGAAATTGCCCATGCCCTCGCTCGACACGGTGGTGAGCGAATCAGCCAGAATATGGCGGTCGACCGAGCCAGACAAATCGCCGAGAGATTTGCCGGATCCTACGCCCCGGAAAATAAAGAGATTTTGATGCGGGCATATGGAGTTGGTTCGAAATACGGGGTTCTGTTGCCCTACAGCCGGAAACAGGAATCCGAGGCGGACCACATCGGTCTGACATTGATGGCCCAAGCGGGATATGATCCCAACGTTGCTCCAGGTTTTTGGACTCGATTTGGAAGCCAGAAACAAGGTGGGGAATTGCCAGAGTTCATGTCAACCCACCCGGCCGACAGCCGGCGAGCACATGACTTGACGGCTTTGAAAGACGAAGCGAATTTGATGTACGCAAACGCGTCCACGCAATATGGACGTGGCGAATCTGTGCTGGATCAGCGACCCGTCGTTTCAACTTGAGGCCCGGGAGATCAGGAGCGCCAGGCGAGCTAAACCTGGAGGGGACTGCCATGTCCATCAACGGGTTGCTTGCATCGGAAACTGGACAGCGATTCTTGAATTCGGTCTGCTGCCAAAGGCGCGACGAATGTGAGGAATCGAACTGTCACCTTCGCGCTCAAGAATTGCGAACGGCCCACGATCGGCGATGTGGAATCGTATGACGGAGAAGTGCTTTAGAACGCTGAATCAGAGCGCTGCATTATCCCAGACTTTCCACCAGGCCTTTTTCTCGTGGGCTGGTTTCACCGTGAATCCCCAAGGTCGTCCATTGGTACCGATGCTGCCTTCCATTTTGGCGTAAGTGAACGTCGCCCTCGCGATCTTGGCATCCGTCATATCCGCCTTGCGCAAATCAGCTTGCGTGAAATCGGCCGTGGTCAAATCGGCCCCAAACAAATTGGCGTTAACCAAAATCGCATGGTCGAATTTGCTACGGGCTTCGGCAAAAAAGAAATCGGCGTCACTGAAATTTCCCCTGGATAAATCCGCACCGTTTATTTTACTGTGGCGAAAAAGAGTTCCGACAGCCATGCAGCGTGATAGGTTGGCGACATCCAGAACGCTGTCCGAGAAATCTGCTTTGGTGAGAGTTGAGTCAGACAAATCGGCTCTTCGCAGGACGCAGTTGTCGATTTTGGAGAAAGACAGATTTGCTCCAGAAAAATCCGAATCGCATAGGTTACAGCCGGTAAACTTACATCCCGAAAGATCCTGACCGGAAAAATCTGCACCCGTCAAATCGTGACCCGATAGCACACAGCCACGAATCGATTCGTTCTTGGCCTTCAAGAGGACTTTTCCAGAGGTCTTGTGCTTAATCTGTACCATCAACATCTCCAAGGGTCAAAGATAGGTCGATCTTACGCGAGATTGCACGTTGACCCTGCAACCCTGTTACGTCGTCTCGTCAGGCATTTGAAGATGGTTGCGAAACGCAAATCCCATCCATCATTTGTCACGTATCTTCACTGTTAATAAACAACCATTTGCCCCTATGAGTTTCGTATAACCCAATGGGATCTTAGGATTATTCTTTTTGCCTCAGATTCCTGCTCATCAATTATCAAACTACTTTGATCCCAAAGCAAGCAAATTGTCAGATTGTGACCAACTGGTGGACTCTAAAGGCCGCGTGCCTTCCCTTGTTGCCCGCCGGGCCTCGGGAAAAGCGACCCATTCTTCCTAACCGGGCAATTGAGACGATTCGCTTGCGTTCATTCGCGTCAACTCCCCAAGTAGGTCTCTGTTCACTTCCGAGCCAGCGTATGCCGGAATACAACCTGAGCAGACGGGTTCAAGGCGACTCGTTGTCGCTATTTTGTTTTTTGTTGGCGTCTTTTGTTGCCGGTACCTTGTTGATTGCTTCTTCGTAAGCGGCTTTGGCAATTTTCGGCAGACCAAGGATCGGTTGTTTGTTCAGGCCCCGGTATTCTTCGAGTTGGACAGGTTCAAACTGGATCCAATTCTGTTTTGCCATCGCAATCCGCGAACGATCATTGTCCGAGAGTTGATTGATCACGACATGCGTGGATTTTGCGCTGAAGGCCTGTCGGAACAAGCTGTTTTGTTTGACCGAAATCTGGACTTCCGTCGGGATCCAACCAAGCCGTTTGATTGATTGGTTTAACTTCATCCGGGCGAACGGTGGAATTTTGGTTGGATCGGAGGCGATCAGCATGGTGAAATGATCGAGAAAGTTATTGTACTGTGAGATGATCGAAACATCCTTCGGTTGACTTCCCCGGTAACGGTATTCGATCTGAGGACTCGAAAGCGTGACCCAATTGGTTGACCAGTCAATGTCTTCATCGAATGAGTCGTCGACCAGAAAGCTCGAACGTTGATCTTGTGCCGTTTCTCGCCGGACGCCATCAACAATTTTCAAGAGTTGCAGATCCGGTATTTCGATTCGAATTTTCCGTTGTGTATCGAGCAGGACAATCGTGCGACTTCGCGTGTCGAAAATGACTATTTCAAGCGGCTTGGGTTGTGCGTCGTTGGAAAGCTGGAAGTCGTAAACCAGTCCCTGGGAAAATAGCGTGGTGTTTTGCGACACAGGCAGGTTCGATTCAGAGGTGTAAACCTGCGATTCAATTCTGAATTCCTGTCCATTGGCGCATCTCAGGGTCGGCAATGGAACCAGCCCCAGTCCGGTGATGCTCAAGATGCTTAAAACCAGTCTAGCTGCTCGCCGGTTGTTCATCGAACTCTCGCCTTGGGTGATTTGAATGATTCGGCGAAGAGTAGAAAAACAAGTCACGTACGTCCAGATGACAACATGCTAGCACGCAAGAGACTGCAAACAGTGATGGCGTTCAGAGACTCGCGGCATGGGGTGGCGCGGCGTTACTTTCCGGTCCTTCGCGGCCAGCCGAACATTGTTTCCGTCTCCCCGTGGCGGGTCGGGAACCGGGCTCTCAGAAACGAGTTTTTGCCAACCATGATTCGGCGGGGAGTTGGAATACCCTGAAAACTGCCGAGACAATTCGAGTCGATTTCTTGGTTCGAAGGATCGGAAAATCACCGGTTCAGATTGCCGCGTTGCTGCCAGATTCCACATAATCTGAAAAATCCCCGGCCTTGCGACATGCCAGGATTCAGGTGTGAATCGCGCGGCCATCCACGGCGAGCGCGGCCTCCTGCATGATTTCGGAAAGCGTCGGATGCGCGTGGCAGCAGCGGGCTAGGTCTTCACTGGACGCTCCAAAATTCATGGCAACCGCCGCTTCTGCGATCAGGTCGCCTGCTCTCGCACCAATCGCATGGACGCCGAGAATTCGATCAGTTTTGGCGTCGGCAAGGATTTTGATCTTACCATCGACATCACCCAGCGCGCGGGCTCGCCCGTTGGCTCCATAGGGGCAGGATCCTTTGCGATACTCGATCTCCGACTGTTTCAGTTGTTCTTCCGTTTTGCCAACCATTGCGATTTCAGGGTGGGTATAAACGATCGCTGGAATCGCATCGTAGTTGACATGGCCGGCTCCGGTCACGATTCTCTCAACGCAGGCGACGCCTTCCTCGGAAGCTTTGTGAGCCAGCATTGCCCCACCAATACAATCGCCAATTGCAAAAATCCCCGGGACTGAAGTTTGAAGATGGCTATCAACTTCCACGAACCCATGTTTGTCAACTTTGACCCCCGCATGTTCCAGGCCGATGTTTTTCGTATTGGGTGAACGACCGGCAGAAACAAGGACCCGATCACATTGGATTGGATCAGCGCCTTTGCATTTGACCTCGCAAACCCGACCGTTACGGGTAGCGCTTGTGACCCACATGCTCGTGTGGAATTCAAGTCCCTGCTTTTCCATCGTTCGTTTTGCGATCTGGGCTATTTCCCGATCCAGACCTGGCAGCACATGATCCATGCCTTCGAGAATGATCACTTTCGATCCCAAACGGCTCCAAACAGAACCCAATTCCAAACCGATGTAGCCGCCGCCGATGACGACGAGAGTTTTGGGAACATTCGGGTAACTCAATGCGCTGGTACTGTCTCCGATCATTTCGCCATCGAAGTCGATACCGGGTAATCGCAGGGGGACGCTTCCGGTGGCCAGGATAATGTGACTGGAAGTCAACGTATCACCTGTGGAAACCGTGACCTGGCCATTTCCGGCCAGTGTGCCTCGCCCCACATACGTGGTGACTTTGTTGCGCTTCAGCAGCATGTTGATGCCGCCGGTCAACGTGTCAACGATTTTCGATTTCCGCTTCATCATCGCTGCCAGATCGACGGTCAGTTTGGTCGCCGTGATTCCGTGGTCGATCATGTGGTCGCGGGCTTCGACCAGCAAATGGCTTGATTCAAGTAACGCTTTGCTGGGGATGCATCCGACGCGCAGACAGGTTCCTCCGAATTGAGGATGTTCGTCGATGACAGCAGTCTTGAGTCCGAGTTGGGCACCGCGAATGGCGGCGACATACCCACCCGGTCCACCGCCAATGATTACGAGATCGAAATTTTGATCAGCCATGATTCAACAGTTTAAGTTCGAAAATTGTGTCTTGTGAGTGTGCAAAAAATAAGCAGGTCCGACATGGGACCTGCGCGAAATTGTCAACGTTTCGTTTGGATTTGAACAGCCGGCTTAGACTTCCAGAAACAGACGAGCCGGTTCCTCCAGGACTTCCTTGATCGTCTTCAAGAAGCCAACCGCCTCTTTGCCATCGACGATTCGATGGTCGTACGTCAAAGCAACGTACATCATGGGGCGAATGACGACCTCGCCATTGAGAGCAATTGGCCGATCCTGAATCGTGTGCAGTCCGAGGATTCCGCTTTGCGGAGGATTGACGATTGGCGTCGACAGCAACGAACCGTAAACACCCCCGTTGCTAATCGTGAAGGTGCCGCCCTTCAAATCATCCGGGACGATCTTGTTGTCCTGGGCGAGGCTTGCGAATTCACCGATCTGGCGTTCAACGGTCGCAAAACTCATGTTCTCGACACTTCGTAGAATCGGCACGACCAATCCCTTGCCGCCGCCGATCGCGATCCCGATGTCATGAAAATTCTTGACGATGATGTTGTCGCCCCGGATTTCCGAATTGATGGCGGGAAACCGTTTTAATCCTTCAACCACAGCCTTGGCAAAAAACGACATGAAGCCGAGCTTGACCCCGTGTTTTTGAAGGAAAGCCTCCTTGTATCTGGAACGCAATTCCATGACCGGCAACATATCAATTTCATTAAACGTTGTCAGTAACGCCGCAGTCTGTTGAGCTTGAACCAGTCGCTTGGCAATTGTCCTTCGAATCATGCTCATCGGGACCGATTTTTCTTCGCGCTCGCCGGACGGAGTCGGACTCCAGTTGCTCGCGGGAACTGGAGCCTTTCCCGGAGCATCGGGTTGAGGCGCGACGACCGCCGGTGCAATCGGCGGGGGATCGGCCACAGGATTCAATGCACCTGGCTTGAGCCCCTTTTGTCGGACAAAGTTCAGCACGTCTTCTTTCAATAACCGACCCCCGGGGCCGGTGGGCGTGATCGCGTCGGCCGAAATTTGATACTCGGTGAGAACGCGTTCGGCAGCCGGCATGATCCAGTCAGCCGGAGCAGGGGTCGAAACCGGTGCAGCGACGACGGCAGTCGGGGCACCGCCGCCGACCGCCGCTGTTGTTACCCCGCCGGTTGCTGCGCTGGCGGGACGGTCACCCTGTTTGACGGTACATAATACGTCTCCAACCTGAGCGAATTCGCCGGCGGCGACTTTGATCTCTTCCAGAATTCCGGCGGTTTGCGAACTGAGTGCCTGCGAAGCTTTCTCAGATTCCAGTTCGACGATATCCTCATCCTTTTCGATCCAATCACCTGGCTGTTTTAGCCAAGCGGCGACTTGGACTTCCTGGATGGATTCGCCGAATTCGGGGACTTTGATTTCAAGCATGATCGGATGATTCTCGGATGAACAATTGGTTTGGAGAACAAAACGGATTCGAATTGACTCTGGAACAAACGCGGGTCAGACGTTGGCTGTCCTGGGCGAACCCATGGCCGCCTGCATGATCTCTTCCTGTTCAATTTTATGGGCTTTTTTGGAACCGGTTGAAGGGCTGGCCGACTCAGGGCGGCAAATGACCTGGAGTGGCCATTTGTCCTCCAAACCGAATTCGTCCCATTTGACCTTCATGAAATACCAGCCACCCATGTTACGGGGCTCTTCCTGAACCCAAAAAATCGGCGTGCCGGACGCGTATTGACTCAGGCAGGCTTCGATCTCCTTGTGCGGCAGCGGGTAGAGTTGTTCGATCCGGATAACCGCAAAGTCATTTCGCTCAGACTGTTCACGGGCCTTCAGAAGTTCGACACCAATCTTGCCGGCGCTCAACAAGACGCGTTGAGGTGTTGAATTGCCGCGAACCGCTTCATCCAGCAGTACGCGTTGGAACCGCCCGGAGGTAAATTCCTGGATCGGTGACATCATATAAGGCTCGCGCAACAGGCTCTTGGGCGTCAGGACAACCAATGGTTTTCTCCAGCCGCGTTTGACCTGTCGCCGGAGCAGGTGAAAGTACTGGGCTGCCGAAGTCGGAATCGCGATTTGAATGTTGTGTTCGGCCGTTGATGTCAGAAATCGTTCCAGGCGGGCACTGCAATGTTCGGGTCCGGCACCCTCGAACCCATGTGGCAACAGCATCGTCATTCCGCTCAAGCGATCCCACTTGTCTTCGGCACTGCAGATGAACTGGTCAACGATCACTTGTGCCGCATTGAAAAAGTCTCCGAACTGCGCCTCCCAGATGATCAGGCTGTCAGGAGCATCGAGGCTGTAACCGTAATCGAATCCCAGCACGCCAGCTTCACTGAGCGGGCTGTTGATGATTTTGACAGGTGCCTGGTCGGAAGCGAGGTGAGCCAAGGGCGTGTAGTACTCGGCCGTTTCGGTGTCATGCAATACCGCATGACGTTGACTGAACGTTCCCCGGCCACAATCCTGACCTGACAGCCGAACCGGATGCCCTTCGACTGCGAGCGTCCCAAACGCTGCCAATTCCGCCGTTGGCCAGTCAATCGGGCGCAAGCCGTTGGCCGCCTCGACGCGACTTTCAAGCACATGTTTCAGTTTTCGGTGCAGATTGAATTCTGCCGGGACGGTCGCCGAGTTGCGAATCACTTCGGTGAGTACATCTTCCGAAACACCGGTGTCGGTTTCATCGTTGGAACGTTCTTTGCCACCGTAATACCCGGTCCAGAGCCCTTCGAGCGTCTGGGTATCGGGCGTGTAGCCAGCGACTTTGGTCGATTCAAACTCCTCCTGCAGCCTGGCGGATCGTTGTTCCGCGATTTGATCAGCTTCCTCCTGCGTCACGCCATGCATTTTCAGCAACCGTTTCAGGTAGCTGTCCCGAATCGTGGGCCGGCTATCGATGGTCTTGTACATCAGCGGCTGGGTGAAACGCGGTTCATCACTCTCGTTATGCCCCAGGCGACGGTAGCAATACATGTCAATCACAACGTCGCGTTGAAACTCCCTTCGAAATTCCATTGCCAGGTTGACGACTTGCGCGACAGCCTCGGGGTCTTCACCATTAACGTGAAAAATCGGAATCTGTAACATCTTTGCGACATCGCTGGCGTAGGTCGTCGAGCGACTGTCCTGTGTGTCAGTTGTAAAACCGACCTGGTTGTTCACAATGACATGCAGCGTTCCGCCAATCTTGTAGCCTTCAAGCTGGCTCATGTTCAGTGTTTCCTGCACCACGCCTTCACCGGCAAACGCTGCATCTCCGTGGATCAGGACCGTCATCATTTCGGATTGGCCGACATCCCGGGCACGATCCTGTTTGCTGCGACACCTGCCCATCGCGACCGGGTTGACGAATTCCAGATGGCTGGGGTTGAAGCACAGGGAAATGTGAACCGATTTTCCTTTGCTGGTCGTCCAGTCATTGCTGTGCCCCAAGTGATACAGCACGTCACCTCCGCCGCGATGTTGCTCGGGGTCCGGGTCATCGAATCCCCAAAAAATATTCTGGGCCCGCTTTCCCATGATATTGGCCAATACATTGAGCCGACCGCGGTGGGCCATCCCCAATACGACCTGCTTGACACCGTGGTCGCCGGCCTTTTCCAATGCCAGGTCAAGCAGTGGGATCAACGTTTCGGCCCCTTCCAGCGAAAATGTTTTTGCGCCGAGGAATTTTTTTCGCATGAACTCTTCAAAAATGACGGCGTCGGTCAGTTTTGTCAGGATTCGTAGCTGCGTTTTCCGATGAAGTTGCATCCGGTTACGTGAACCCTCCATCCGGGATTGCAACCAGTTGCGCACATGATGGTCGTCGATGTGCATGAACTGAACACCGATCGAGCGGCAATACGTCTGCCGCATCAAGTCGACGATTTCTTCCAGACTGCGAAAGTTTTGTCCGTCGACCGTTCTGGCCGAAAACTTTTTCGGAAAATCGGAGGGAAGCAGCCCGTAGGACTCGAGGTTCAATTCGTTGTTCGTCTCGCGTGGGCGACCCAGTGGATCGATGTGCGCTTCGAGGTGTCCACGAACACGGTAACCACGAATCAGCTGGTCCACACGGTCCTGCAACTGTGCGACACTTCGACTTGATTGATTGTCATGGTTCGACAAGGGGACAAGTGCCCCGGATGTGGCGGGCAGAGAAGCAAAATCAATCTGGCTGGTCGCCGGGTCAAAACTCTCAAAATACGCTTGCCATTCGGGCGGTAGCGAACTCGGGTCTTGTTGGTAGTCGTCAAAAAGACTGTCGATATAGGCTCGACTAAATACGTTCATTACTCAATGCCGATCATCGTCACAGGCGGGGATTCGTCCCTGAATATACAGACGGAACAACGATCTTCGAGCGAGTGAATTGACGCATGAAAGGGCTGTTCAAAAATTTAAATGCTCTCGTCGGGCAACGCATTTCAATACAGATCGTCCTGTCAGAAAGCCTGCTCCCGTTAACAACCCCCAAGGGTTGTCTTGCATGTATCCGAATTATCACAAGTTATCGAATTGAGCCCAGCGTTTCCATCGCACAAATGAAAATTTTGAATGGATTCGACAAGTTTTTGCAGATCTCTTCGGGATCGGGTTTGGGGCGACCGCCGTTTAAGGTCAGCCGAGCAGGCGACTGGAACTGAATGCAACTTGGATCGGCTGATAACGATTATTCTGAATGATCGTCGGTACGATCATGGTGCGCGTCCCCAGTTGGAACGAATCAAGTCAAACCCGTCGAACATACTGCAGGCGACCGGGGCTCCCGGATGTGGCCAGGGGAAATCCCTATGCAAATCGGCGGGAAAAATCGATCGGAGGGCAAAAATCAAAGTAATCGTGCTAATTCGTACCTGAAGGCATCGGAATTCGAGCGTGATTCGCGCCGATCGCAACTCCAGTTCGGAGGCTGGAATCACGATAACCCCAATTCGGCCGCGGATCTGATTTCGGGCCGGATCGATGGCCGGGGACATGCACTGTTCGCGAATCGAATTACAATTTAAGGACGCGGCTCGGTATGCTGCCGTGTCACTTCCCGTTTCCAGCTTCCTGTTGCTCTTTCCAATTGTGGTTGTTCATGCCCGTTACGATAGCTTGTCCAAAATGCCAGACCAAATACCAGTTGCCGGACGGCGCGCTGGGAAAGCCAATCAAGTGTCAGAAGTGTGGGGCAGGATTTCGCGCTCAGGCTCCCCAGGGCCGGTCACAGGCTTCGCCGCCGCCTGCAAGCGAAAATGCGAAGCCGCAAGCCAGTGACCAGGAGTTGGCTCGGTACGGAATCGAAGGTCGACTGAAACGGCAGGCCGACATTTTTGCTGCACCGCCCCCGTCCCCGCGAGCCAATCCGCTGGGTAATTTCGTGCTCACAGATCCTGGGTTTGCAGATGTCGAACGAGCGCGACAGGAAGTGCGGGAGGAAGAAGGAGGGCCCAGCGGTATGGAGGCCATTCTCTCCAATCCGTACGCGAGTGGCGGCAAAAAAAACAGCCGGAAATCGAATCTGCCCGATATCGATTTCAAAACCTATGCGGCGGCACGCGTCGGGATGTGGATGTTCTTCATTTCATGGACGACGCTTCTGGCGTGCATGGTGTTAATATATGTGCTTGACTGGCTGGGTCGACTGGCTCCCGACTCGATTGGCAAGATGTTTCAAAGCACAGTCTATTTTGGACTGTCATGGGTAATTCTGGGTCTCATGTTTCTTTCGTTGGCAATGGTGCTGATCGGACAGATCATCTGCATCGCCGCTCCCATCAAAGACGAGAAGTTGTTTGCCGGCCTGGCCGTCGGAACCTTTGTCGCCGCCGTGATCCTTCCCGTGGTCGGATTTTTCATCGGTGCGTTTGAAATCGGGGTTGCCGGAAGTACAGGTATCGGAAAATCCGCAGTGGCTGTCATCGGACTGCCGTTTTTGCTGGTTGTTGCGTTCTCCTGTGTCCTGGCTCTTTCCAGTATGTTTTTCTTCATCTCGTATTTTCGTCGGGTCGGGAAGAACATTCGGTCCAAAGAGGTCGCCCAATTGGCCAAGCCCGCGATGACAACCTGGACTGCCGCCATCGTGGTGGCGATCCTGTGCAGCATCGCAATCGTGGTGCTGTATTTCATGTACCCAAAACAACCGGAATGGTTTCCAACAGCCGTCAATTTGATCGGTTTGGTCAATGCCATTCTCGGCTTTGCCGTAATGGGATTGTTGATCGGCATGGTCATGAAGACGATTGAAAAAACAAAGGTAGTCTAGGCGAAGACGCGGGCGTACATTGCATCGTCAAACCCCACGACAAGCTTTTTTCCGACTCTGAGAGTCGGTGCTCGAAGGTTGCCGGTGGGTCCGAGGATCAGTTTTAGAACTTCGTCCTCGTCCGGTTTGTCTTTTTTCAAATCAAATTCGACGACCTTCTTGCCCCTGGCGACCAGCAAGTGACTGGCTGCCTTGACCAGTTTGAGCGCCTCCGCTTTTTGATACGTCTCTTTCTTGGCGTTGACTTCCGTTCTCGCTACCACACCCGCATTTGCAAGAAACTCCTGCGTTTTTCGACAGGACGTTCAGCCGGGGCGATGATAACTCCAGTCGAGCTTCGGCATTGGGTTTGTTCCTTTTGGTTATGCTGGTTGAAAATCGGGAAACTGCACGGAAATCAAATCCGTCTATAATCGATCATCATGTTTCTTACTTCTGGCGCATCTGGGGGCGTAACGAACGACTCCATCGTGTTGTGGTTGTCGCTGACGACGGTGAAAATTGACCGCTTTTTCATCGTGACGCCGGTCCCCGGCATCACAAATTCACCATGCATCTCAAATATTTTGCCGGATTGGTCCACGCTCCCGGTTTCCAGCTGCATTGCCGTTGACGCATTATCGATCCAGAATCCCTCATACCTGCCGGATGTTGAATTGAAGCCCCAAAAGCCCTGACCGACGAAGCCGGGAATCGCCCCCAGGCTGTTGCCCTGGTAGTCCTGGTGCAAGTACAAACCGTTGAGCTGGAATGAATTGACAATTCTCCCGGTGCTCATCATCGGGTCCCCGGGGCCCATCCACATTTTTACTTCTGCGTCAAACGTCCCCTCGAAGGGCCGAAGCAATTCGTGCTTTGGGCCTGGCTCGGGAAGTTTGAACCCTTGATCATCCGACATGATTGTACCTTTCGTTTCGCGAAGCGATCCCGTTGTGCGAAAAAATCATAACAGACTCGAATCAACATTTCCAACCGAAGCGCTGGTTTTTGGTTTAAGATAAACCTTCGGAGAACAGCCCCGATTTATTCGTGGCAAGCGGTTTGTATTTGTCGTAAGAGATTCTTGAAAAAGGAGCCATTGATGGGATTGCCAAACCGAGTCAACGTTGCGTTGTTGACGGTTTGCTGTGTCGCATTGCAAATCTCGACGGGCACAATGACGTTTGCGGCGGAGAGGAATATCGTCTTTTTTATCACCGACGACGAAGGCGCGACGCTGGGGTGTTACGGCGACAAGACTGCGGTCAGTCCCGGCATCGATGCACTGGCCCGGGACGGTGTGTTGTTTAATAACGCCTTTGCTACGACCGCCAGTTGCAGTGCCAGCCGGTCCGTTGTGATGTCGGGGTTGCACAACCACAAGAACGGCCAGTACGGGCATCAGCACCACTTTCACAAATTCGGTTCCTATCCCAATGTGATTGCTTTGGCACTGCCGCGAGTCCTTGCCAATGCGGGTTATCGAACGGGGCAAATCGGCAAATACCACGTCGGGCCAGAAGCGGTTTACCGCTTCGAAACCTATCTCAAGGGCAATGCCCGGAGTACCGTCGAAATGGCCGAAGCGTGTCGTGGGTTTATCAACAATCGTTCGGATGATCGACCCTTCTTTTTGTATTTCGGTACATCCGATCCTCATCGCGGCGGGGGCATTGACAAAAACTCTCCGTTGGAACTGAAACCTGATTTATTTGGCAACAAACCCAATCGTCAAGCGTATCCCGGTGTCCGGGAAGTCTTTTTTGATCCGGAAAAAGTTGCCGTGCCCGACTTTCTTCCCGATACGCCGGAAACCCGTTCGGAGATTGCGCAATATTATCAAGCGTGTTCCCGGATCGATCAGGGATTTGCCAGACTGGTAGAAATCCTGAAAGAATCGGGGGTCTATGACAAAACACTGGTCGTATTCACCTCCGATCATGGAATGGCGTTCTCTGGTGCCAAAACGACGGTCTACCAGCCGGGACTGCGCGTGCCGTTTATTGTCCGTAATCCATACGAAACCAAACGCGGATTCAGCACCGACGCGATGATCAGTCACATCGACATCACGCCTTCACTCCTGGATTTTGCGGGTGGCCTGGATCCAGAAGTCAACGGGCCAAAAAATTGGGTCGATCCGGACAGGTACTGGAAAGAGAAAGAGTTGTTTTCGCGAGACAACCGGGATGGTGGTAACCAGTTCAGGAGTTACCACGGCAAGTCGTGGCTCAAGACGCTTTCCGATCCGGAAGTCCAGCATTGGGATTCCATTTTCGCCTCGCATACGTTTCATGAAATTCAAATGTACTATCCGATGAGAGTCGTCCAGGACAAACGGTACAAGCTCATTTGGAACATCGCGCACAAGCTGGATTATCCGTTCGCATCGGACCTCTGGGCAGCTTCCAGCTGGCAATCCCAGTTCCAAAAAGGCGAAGACGCACCCTATGGTCAAAAAACGGTTGGCCAATACCTCCATCGTTCCAGGTTTGAGTTGTTTGATCTCAGGAATGACCCCCACGAGGTATACAATCTTGCCGACAAGCCGGAATTTGCAGAGCTCTTGAACACTTACCAGGAGAAGATGAAGTCGATGCAGAAGGAACTGGATGACCCCTGGATCATCAAATGGAAGTATGAATAAACGCGCGCTTTCTCCCCAAACGACGTCGTTTGGGGTCGAGCCTGCCAGGGGCGCCTGAGCTGCGGCGCTCTGTTAATTAAACAGCGCTCTGTTAATTAAACAGTGCTCTGTTGAGCGGCGCTCCCGTCTTTCAGTCCCGGTCGGCGTTTTCCTGGTTCAGGATGAAGTCTCTGTTACCCCAAGCCGTTTCGGAAACGCCTTGGGAATATCCGATCGTCTAACGGTTGTTTGCCTCTTTTTTCGCATACATTTGCGATTCGGTTTGCAGTTCTGCCAGTTTCGATTCCAGCCACTGGCGAATGCTCAACATCAAGGGGTCGGTTTCGGCGGAACGATCGCGCTTGACCGGGACTTCGATTGCTTCGCCAACGTCAATGATGACTTTAAGTTGTCCGTGGATTCGACATTTGCCGTTCAGGTCTTCCTCAAATTTTTCCAGGGTTTCGAGCAATCGATCCACTGATGGAAACTCAGTAACGTATTTTTCCGGGTAACAATCGATTTGCTGGGCCAGGTAGGTCTGTTCCAGATGTTGCCAACGGCGGGCACGTTCCGTCGCATCAACTTCGTCGCGACTCATTTCCGGAAAGATCTTCATTCGCAAGTTCTTGACCCGGGACTGAATACCGCCCTGTTGTTCAGATCCCAGCCATTCGTTTTCCAGTGGGCAGAGTAACCGGTTTACCATGTTGGTTTGTCGTTGGCGAAGCGTGGTTCCTGGCGTCGATTGCTGGTCGTATTCCAATTCCTTTAACGTTAACAGCGCAGTTCCGACTTTTACGATCCGGTCGATCAGAGGAATCGACGGATTGGGTATCCAACTCAACTGAGTTTCAAGTTCCGTTAGAACTTCGTTTCCGGTTTCCTCGATATCACCCTTGTAAAGATATTTGATTCCGATTGGATGCACGACAACTTTGCCCCCGTCTTTGGCTCGGCGCTTGGCGGCGGTTCGCGCGATGAAGGCCGGCCCTTCCATCAGCGCCATCAAACGATCGTTGGTTCGACTGGTTGAGCCGGCTGGAAAAATCAGTAATGGACGCTCCGCCTTTGTCAGCACTTCGATCGCGTAATCGACAGCCGCCCGATCCAATCCTTCACGGTTAACGCTGAACGCCCCCATCAAGCGAACCATGAACGTGGAAAACCTGGATTGATTGAACAGGTGCCAACTGGCCATGGTGTACAGCGATACCGGTGTTTCGCGGCAAAGATAATACATCGCGACCGGATCAGCGGTTCTTGGGTGATTCGGCGTGAGCATGATCCCGTGTCCAGCTTTGATCGAGTCGCGCAGCCGGTCAACATTTCTGCATTCGTGATCAACAACGCCATACTCCCTCCGCAACAGCACCTGGAACATTCCAAGTTTGGTCAAAATCCGCTGGGGCCAATACCAGGTGATCGGGGGAGTAAATCGGTACGGTTTTTCGATAAGAATGTTCTGCATGTTGGGCTTTGCGGTTCATCGGCTGTTAAGCTTCGTACAAACCAAGTTAATGGTCGTTGGCGAAACCGGGTTTTGAGTAGTTCTAATTTGAAAACAAGTTGCCTGGGAACTTGAGATGATTGATATTTTTCCAGATACTGTTGACCTACGGAAGATGAAAACGGGAATGCAGAATCTCGAACCGGGATTCCGATCGACGTGATACAAGATGTTGTCGATTGATTCCCCGGATGTCAGTAACCATTTTTACCGGGAGCAAGGCGATGAAGTACTTTTCCATGCAGTGTTTGCTGGGCGTTATGATCGCCCTGGCGATCGGATTGAATTGTAATCGGTCGGAGGCTGCCGATGACGTCAAATTGACATCGGCTGGGCCGATCGCGTTTGGCCCCGGGGGATTGCTGCTGGTTAGCGATCCGATGCAGGCCACGATCTATGCCATCGAGACGGGTGACACAAAGGGAACGGTTGAAGGCGTGAACATTGACGTTGAGGATGTCCGCGGCAAAGTCGCATCCCTGATGGGGGCGAAGTCCGACGACGTTCGGATCAATGACTTGGCGATTAATCCAGTCAACGGAACCGTCTACCTGTCTGTGTCACGTGGTAGTGGCACGGCCGAAATCTCGACAATTCTGACAATCGATCCAAAATCAAATTCGTTCAACGAGTTTGATTTCGCCGGAAAAAAATCCACCAGGACGATCCTGCCAAATGCCGCTGAAAGTAAACAGGCACGTGGCGTTAATCAGCGATTGGAAGCGATTACCGATATGGCATTCGTCGATGGTCAGGTTTTTGTGGCCGGGCTCTCGAACGAAGAGTTTGCTTCAAACTTGCGGGCCATCTCCTATCCATTCAACAATACCGACAGCGGTAGCAGCATTGAAATCTACCATGGTGCTCACGGCAAATTTGAAACTCGGTCTCCGATTCGAACCTTTGCAGCGATGACCGTTGATGACGAAGTCAACCTGTTGGCTGCCTACACATGCACGCCGCTGGTCCGGATTCCCGTCGGACAACTTCAACCCGAGACCAAGGTCAAGGGGACGACGATCGCGGAATTGGGAAACCGAAATCGACCACTGGATATGGTCGTTTACAAGAAAGACAAGAAAGACTACGCACTGATGGCCAACAGCGCGCGTGGTGTAATGAAGATTGATCTTTCCAATGCGGGAACGCAAGCCGCGATCACGACGAAAATTGATGGAACCGAGGGCCTGCCCTACGAGACCATCAAGGATTTGACGGGTGTCATGCAATTGGACGGGCTCAGCCCGACCCAGGGTGTTGTCCTGATTCGCGATGAAAGTGGAAAAGAACACTTGAAAACTATCATCCTTCCATGATGGAATTGAAACAGATGACGCCCATGACGCGAATCGCAGTCCTGAATTTGCGGCCGGCAACTCGCAGCGTTTCTGCATTTCAGATTTGCATGCTGGTGTTGGTTGCCTGTTTGAATCAAATGTGTCCGCGGGTATCTGGCCAAGTATCATCTTCTGGGAACAGGATTCAGGCTGTGGTCGAGGCGCGTGCCGATGGCAACTGTTTCGTCGTCCAGAACCTGCAGGATCCGTCGGCGGCCAGGGTTCGGGTGTGGCACTCCGATTCCAACATTGAAACCAGTCCGTCGATCCTGGGAGCCAGCTCCGTTGACAGTGGCGAGTTGGTGTTTACTCCGCGGTTTCCGGTCCAGCTGGGTGCCGAGTACGTGATACTTGTCCAGCCGGATCCGGATGCGGAACCGCGCTCTTTCCGAATTGTGATCCCGGGGGAATCCGAACTGAGGACGGAAGTCGTCAATTTTTTTCCTTCTGCAGACCAGTTACCTGAAAACACGCTCAGATTCTATGTCCAATTTTCCGCCCCGATGCAAAAGGGCGACATTTATCGCTACATCCGATTGAAAGAAGTCGGCGGTAAGGACGTTGAGCTTCCGTTTCTCGAAATTGAACAGGAGTTCTGGAGCCGTGATTCAAAACGGCTAACGCTGCTCCTTGACCCCGGACGAATCAAACGGGGCCTGAAACCCCGCGAAGAGATGGGGCCTGTTCTGGCTGCGGGAAAGACTTATGAACTGATTATTGATCAAAATTGGACGGATGCGAGCGGCCACGAGCTTGGAAAGGAGTTTGCGAAACGGTTTCAGGTCATCGCGGAAGACCACACACAGCCCGATCCAGCAACCTGGAAAATCGCGGTGCCGACGGTCGGTTCTCGCGAGCCGCTGCAGATTCTGTTTCCCGGCCCACTCGATCACGCCATGCTGTTTCTCGCGATCAATGTTGTCGATTCCGGGTCGAACGATGTCATGGGCGTGGTAACCGTTTCCGAACAGGAAAAGAAATGGAGCTTGTTGCCCATCCAGAATTGGAAACCGGGGTCGTACAAGATCAGTGTGAGCAAGGACTTGGAAGACAATTCAGGAAACAGCATCGGTCGTCCGTTCGACGTTGATTTGTTCGAAAAGACGGAATCGCCGGAATCGACGCCAATGGTCGAGCTTGAGTTTGAAATCCCGAAATAGCCGAAGCCATCCGCCCGGGGCGATCGTGAATCCGGATTCGCTGTTCGAGCGTTGCCCATGAATGCAGGCTTGGCAGGATCCGGTAGTCCCGGATTGGACTCCTTCGATCACGAACTGCGATGGAAGCTCGGGTCGTCGACCATGCGCCAATCGGAGACGGGCCGCCAGATGTCATGTGACGACCGGGCTCTCTTTCGAGTTTTTCGCCCGTTCACACAGCAAATAAAAGTCGCTTGTCACATCTTCATCCGTCAGCTGAAGCTGTGCGCATGAAATGTACTGGAATTCTTCTTCATGGCGCAGGAATGCGTCAACAACTTCTGGATCGAATTGAGAACCCGACCCGGAAAGGATGATCGACTTGCTTTCGAGGTGACCCATCGGCTCTTTGTAGGGGCGTTTGGAAGTCAGGGCGTCATAGACGTCCGCGACAGCCACGATCCGTGCAACCAGCGGAATCTCGGATTCGGCCAGGCCATGCGGATAACCTTTACCGTCCCAACGCTCATGATGGTAGTAGGCCACTTGTTTCGCAGTATGCATGAACAGGTTGTTGCCCAGTCGGCTTTGGATGGCTTCGAGGCACTCGCCGCCAATCAACGTGTGAAGCTCCATGACTTCACGTTCTTCTTTCGAGAGGCGCCCGGGTTTGAGCAGAATCGAATCAGGAATTCCGACTTTTCCGATATCGTGCAATGAGGATGCGAGGCCGAGGTTGTGTACCCATTCCTGATCGAGCTCGGGGATTCGCTGCGAAAGGTCGGTGGCAAGAATCGTTACGTAGGATCGAATTCGCTCCAGGTGCTCGCCGGTATCGTTGTCGCGTGATTCCGCCAGTTTGGCCAGACCGAAGATCACCGCATTTTGTGTCCTCACTAATTCCTGCTCACGCTGAGAAACCTGTTGCTCCAATCCCTGGTTCTTGATTTCGACATCGGTGGACATCCGGTTCAGGATCACGGCAATCAAACACGTGCAAACCAGCCCCATCAACAATGTCATCGCGAACGCGAATTGTTTGGCATATTTGATCAGACTCGACATGTCGGCCATCGATGTTTTCGTCGGTTGACCGATCAGCAGAATGGAATTGAGCTGCGGGAGGAATTCCCCACTGGCAAAGTGCTCACTATGATCCAGAACCACGCGACCGTCGAAGTGGCGTAAACCGGGTTGACTCGAAACAGATTCGAGGAGAGGTATTCTCAGGTTCGAATTTCTGGCCAGCGGTTTCAGCATGACCTTGTCAAAACTGCTGATCAATTTTGGCGATGCGGCCGGGTTCTGAAACAGAGTCTTGCCCGATTGGGCGTTGATGATGCATGCAAATCCATCATTGGGGATCTGGATTCGTGACAGGATGCTTTGAAGTTTGTCGTGGTCTGGCTCGTTGTCGCGGATCTCGCGAATTTCATCGGTTTCAATCGCGCCGACAATTTGCTGTGTCAAAACCCGGTTGTCACCGCAAGCTTGCCGTCCGACCGTTTCTTCGATCTGATTCAGGAACCAGGAAAACATCATCATCACCGCGATCAAAAGGAGCGCAAGTTGAACCGATGAAATCAGGATGACGAATAACCATCCGGGTTTGTTTTTCATTGGAGGTCCGCGAATTGAGTGTGTTAAAAGGTTAGGAAAAGTGGCGCAAACCGGCCTGAGTTAATGCACGTAACAGGAGAACACTAGGTCGAAGGTGAGACCCGGGTGAGGAAATTCTCTGAAAAGCCAGACATGGCAGGCCGGTCCCATCCAGATTGGTGGGTATCGGAACGGGAATTCCGATAAAACGGATGTAACCGTCACAAGTGGGCCGAACCTTCGTGGACGACGTTTGCGTGGATGAGTCAATTCGGGATTTTCACCATTTGACACGCTGGGTTTTGGATCAGCGACCAGTGAATTTGTCAAGACCAAACAGTCGGAAAAAACCGACAAACGTAACCTTGGGTTGGCGGTTGGGCAATTCGAATTCAGACCCTAGAATGAGTGGTTCGAATTTTAACGCTCAATTGGATCAGATCGTCGCCTTATGCCTTCTTCGGATATCGTCGTCAAAGGTGCTCGCGAACATAACCTTCGTGACGTCAATCTTGTACTCCCTCGGAACCAGCTTATCTGTCTGACGGGTGTCAGCGGCAGTGGCAAGAGTTCGTTTGCGTTCGATACCGTGTTTGCAGAAGGACAACGTCGCTATGTCGAAAGCCTTTCAAGTTTCGCAAGGCAGTTTCTTGGTCAAATGCCCAAGCCGGATGTCGATTTGATTTCGGGATTGAGCCCGTCGATTTCCATCTCGCAGAAATCTTCGGGAAGTAATCCGCGGAGTACCGTCGGAACGATAACCGAGATTTACGATTTCCTGAGGATTCTCTACGCACGGGTTGGCCAGGGATACTGTCCGAAGTGCGACCAGCCCATTTCGGCTCAAACGAGAGATCAGATCATTGGAAGCATCCTGCAGATGAACGCGGGATCCAAATACATCGTCCTGGCACCCGTGGTGCGTGGGCAAAAGGGTGAACACCGGGACCTGTTTAGCGATTTGCTGAAAAAGGGATTTGTTCGCGCCAGGGTCGATGGAGAGATCGTTTCACTCAGCTCGGAAATCAATCTCGATCGCACCAAACGTCACCATGTCGACGTTGTCATCGATCGGATTACCGCCAAGTCGGGGATTCGCTCGCGATTGGCGGAAGCGGTCGAAACAGCTCTCAAGATCGGGAAGGGTACCCTGGTCATTGCAAGGGACGACGATGGCACGATGGCACCCTCGAATCCCGAAGCGCCGACCAATCCGGACGCGGATCCGGATGACTCCAGAAAACCTCGGGCGACGCGTCGCCAGGCGGTCGAGGGGGATCGTGTCTATTCCGCTGAATATGCCTGTTCCGCTTGCGGAATCAGCTTTTCACCGCCAACACCCCAGATGTTCAGCTTTAACAGCCCGCAGGGCATGTGTCCCAGTTGCGACGGACTCGGAGAAGTCTTCACTTTCGAACGTGACAAACTGGTGACCGATACGGAGAAATCTTTTCAACAGGGTTGCTTCGAACTTTTGGGAAAATGGAAAGATCTGGGGCGCTGGCGATGTCACATCTATCAAGGGGTTGCCGACACGATTGAGCGGGAGAGAGGGCTTGAACCGGGTACGATGTTGGAGACCGCCTGGGAAGACCTGACCGAGGAGCAGCAGGACATCTGGCTTTACGGTACCGGCGATCTGCACATCACGTATACCTGGCGTGGCGGAAGTTCGCCGATGAAATACGGTGGCAAGTTTGCAGGGGTCGTCTCGGAGCTGGACGAAAAATACCGGAACACCAACGGCGCGTCCCGAATTCGCAAGCTCGAAGAATACATGGCGGAAGTACATTGTATCGAATGCGAAGGAGATCGACTCAACCAACAGGCACGCCATTTCCGGTTGGAGTCGGCCAGC
Organism: Planctomycetaceae bacterium; assembly: GCA_024642205.1. Classification (GTDB taxonomy): domain Bacteria; phylum Planctomycetota; class Planctomycetia; order Pirellulales; family Pirellulaceae; genus Mariniblastus. The sequence goes on from JAHEBQ010000043.1 coordinate 52,043, forward strand.
CCCCGGTTTTCGACCAAGCCGAGTTTGTCTCTCCCCGAAGTTTGTGAGCTATCCATTGCGGCTGCCCATGAATTTTTCTCCGGATTGGTGCTGGACGAGACGAAACAGTTTGTGGCGACCGAACCACTCAAGGAAATCCGCAATCGACTTGGCTTCCTGCTCAATGTGGGACTGGAATACTTGATGTTGAATCGGACGGCGCCGACGCTTTCGGGAGGTGAGAGTCAGCGGATTCGTCTGGCCGGGCAAATTGGCGCGGGCCTCGTGGGCGTCCTTTATATTCTCGATGAGCCTTCCATTGGACTCCACCCGCGCGACAACGACCGGTTGGTCAATACGCTTCAGCATCTACGCGACCTCGGGAATACCGTGGTTGTTGTGGAACATGATGAAGACACGATGCGGGCTGCCGACTACTTGATCGATTTCGGTCCCGGACCCGGAGTTCGGGGCGGCGAGGTGGTCGTCGAGGGCCATCCGTCTGAAATCATCAAGTGCAAGAAAAGTCTGACAGCCCGGTACCTTTCCGGTGATCTTGTCATCGAAATTCCCGAAACCCGACGCGCATTTGAAAAGGAACGGGTCCTTCGAATCAAAGGTGCCCGCCACAACAACCTGAAGGATATCGACGTCGAGATTCCATTGGGCAAGTTCGTCTGCATCACGGGTGTCAGCGGCAGCGGTAAAAGTTCACTCGTCAACGATATCATCAAGGAGGAGTTGCGCGAAATACTCAACGGCGGAATCAGCGAAGCAGGTGAATATGATTCCCTCGAGGGAGTTGAACAGATGGATAAAATGATCGCGATTGATCAATCACCGATCGGTCGTACTCCCCGCTCCAATCCCGGCACGTACATCAAGTTGTTTGATGAGATTCGAAGCCTTTACACGCAGCTCCCGGAAGCCAAGACACGCGGCTATTCGCCAGGGCGATTCAGCTTTAACGTCAAAGGGGGGCGTTGCGAGGCGTGTGAGGGCAACGGTTCGAACAAACTCGAAATGGACTTCCTGGCCGACGTTTGGGTTACTTGCCCGGTCTGCATGGGTCAACGGTTCAACCGCGAGACCTTGCAGGTCAAGTTTCGGGACAAGTCGATCGCCGAAGTGCTGGACATGGACATCCAGGAAGCGATGACGTTTTTCGAGAACATTCCGAAAGTCTTTACCAAACTCGAAACACTTCATGCGGTGGGTCTGGATTACTTGAAAATCGGGCAACCCTCCCCGACCCTCTCGGGCGGCGAAGCCCAGCGAATCAAACTTGCCCGTGAACTGGTCAAGCGGAGCACGGGGAAAACAATTTACCTCCTGGACGAGCCGACGACCGGTTTGCATTTTGCGGATATCTCGTTGCTCCTGCAGGTGCTGCAAAATTTTGTCAACGCGGGCAATACGGTACTTGTCGTCGAACACAACCTCGACGTGATCAAGACGGCGGATTGGATTGTCGACATCGGTCCCGAGGGCGGTTCGGGAGGTGGACGCGTGGTTTGTGCCGGTACGCCGGAAGAGGTTGCGGCGTGTCCCCAATCGTATACCGGTCAGGCGCTCAAGCGGGCGTTGGGCGCGAAACCCGAAATCGTCAAGCCGTCAAAAACGGCCAGCCGGATCCCGGTTCAGGCGACCCACATCAAGGTTTGTGG